>LQBH01000019.1 GCA_002030015.1 delta proteobacterium MLS_D | reverse complement strand
TTTGCGCGAAAGGCAGCGGATAGAGTTATTGGTCGGGGAGAACCATGATTCTGACATACGAAAAATTTTTATATTCAGTGATGTGTTCGAAATATTACGTGAAGCTTATGGAGAAAAGCGAGAAATAGTGCGAGGAGATGTTCGTCATGCGTTTTGATTTTCTTGTTTCTTCCGAGCGTTCAGGGACGAACCTGCGTCATGCGGATTCGTTGACCCAGGCGAATGCGACACGCATAGAGGATTTGGCGAACTTGCGGTCTTTTATGACAACCCATAGTGCGCAATACTGAGGTGATCAGTGACATCAATAACTTACTCAATTGTCGTTCCTGTCTTTAACAGTTCCCATTCAATTGTAGAATTGGTGAATGAAACTCATCGTGTCTTTGAGGACATTGTCAAGGAACCTTATGAAATAATATTGGTAGACGATTGTTCTCCAAGAGCCGAGACATGGGAGGTGATAACAGAACTCGCTGTCGGCAATTCACGAATTAAAGCATTCAGGTTGGCAAGGAATATGGGGAAACCGGGCGCCCTGCTGTGCGGCTTGTCCATGGCGCAAGGTGATTATATCATTACCATGGATGATGACCTTCAGCAACATCCCGAACATATACCCCTTCTTATTCAAAAGCGCGACCATGATGTGGTCGTTGCCAGTTATCCACAGAAAAAATTTGGTTTCTTCAAGCGGCTAGTCAGCGACATTAACAGTAAATGCTATGAATTTTTGTTGGGCAAGCCGTCGCATTTGATGAACACTCCCTACAAACTTTTCAAGAAACATGTTGTAAAGGCGATGTTGCGTATTCACACGCCGCGCCCATTTATTCTCGGTCTTATCCTGTATGTGACAGATGATATCGTCAACGTTACAGTTCCTCATAATGAGCGCAAGTATGGCAAAAGCCAATACACGCTGCGAAAATCGTTTTCTTTGTTTTCCAATATGCTGTTTAACAATTCATCGGCGATGCTGAGATTAATGAGCATCTTTGGATTCTCGGTGGCACTTTTGAGCGTTATGTATGGCCTGTACATTATCGGAAGATGGTTTTTGCTTGACTCCCGGGTGGCAGGTTGGACATCCCTTATGGTCATGCTTGTTGCGGCCACCGGAATTATATTATTTTGCCTCGGAATATTGGGTGAGTACGTTGCGCGCCTTATAGCAACCGCCGAACATAGACCTGCCTTTACTATCAGAGAAAGCATCAACAATGAGGAACAAATATCTTGAAGTCTGAGACAGACATACCGCAACAAGGCTTCCAAACCATTCAGATTTTTATAAAATGAATGGAGTCCCCGCCATCCTAGTGACGAACAAAAATAATTCATCAAAATCGCGAATTCTCTTTTATGCGCGAGTGGCATTATCATGCGCTATCATAATTTACCTGTTAACATTTCTCGATTGGGAGCGAATAAAAAATATTTTACCCCAACTGCGCCTTGCATTTATATGGCAGGCTTTCGTTTTGTTATTGCTCAGCATCGTGGCGATGTCTGTGCGCTGGAGCATCTTGCTTAGACAATTTAATGTCAGGCAGAATATTCTGATAAGCTGGCGTCACTACATGATTGGATTTTTTTACGGCAAAATGCTCCCCGGCGTTATCGGGGGCGATCTTGTAAGGCTCGGTTTGAGTATGAAACAGCACAGGAATCACAAGTCTATTCTGGTAACAAGTGTATTTTTTGAGCGATTATGCGGGCTGATGGTTATGCTTATGATTTCTGCTGTTACTGTTGTTGTAGCCCCGACATTCTTGCAGCAGGATGAGTCGGTTTTTTCTGTTATTTACAACGTGGCCGTTTTATGCATTTTGCTATTTGTTCTTTTCTTTGCAGTATTAAAATCCCTGCCTGGAAAATGGTTTACCGTTCGTGATGTTCGAGGATTTAGATCTCGCACATGTGCCGTATTGGGGAAGATTCGCACTTTGTCGGTTGCTGCAATTTTTATTGTTCTCTTGCTGAGTTTTATGGCCCATTTTTTTGACATTGTCGGTAGCTATTACTTGGCGAAAGCTATACATATTGATCTGCCGCTTTCCTTTTTTTTAGCAATCATGCCAATGGTATATTTGGTGACTGTTTTACCCATATCGCTTGGCGGGCTGGGAGTCCGTGAAGGCGCACTTGCCTTTTTTCTGATTATGGTCGGCGTTATACCTTCTGACGCTGTACTTTTGGGTGTATTGATCTATCTAACCAGGATCGTAGTGGCCCTGACAGGCGGCATAGTACAATTCACGGATTACAAACAACATGAAAATTTGCCCCAAGTGTAATGCAGCAATAATTGGGAAGAACTGGCACTGTATGTCCTGCGGTTGGGAACCTGTATTCGAGGACGGCTTCCCTCTGCTGGCCCCTGACCTTGCTGTCGGTGGGGTGTCCTATAATGAGGAGTCACATGCCAACCTGGCTCGTTTAGAGAGTGGCAATTTCTGGTTTCTGAGCCGCAACCGGTTACTTGTTTATCTTCTGAATCGCTTTTACCCTTACGCAGGAAAATTTCTGGAAATTGGCTGCGGAACTGGCTTTGTCATGTCGGAACTTTCAAATAAGCGTCCCGATATAACCTTTTACGGTGGTGAAGCATATATATCCGGATTGCACTACGCGCGTCAAAGATTGCCTAAGGCTGAATTTGCTCAAATGGACGCCTGTCGCGTTCCTTTTTTAAACGAATTCGACGTTGTTGGTTCATTCGATGTAATCGAACATATCGATGAAGACCAATATGCATTAGAGCAAATGAACAGGGCTCTAAAACCACAAGGCATATTAATGATCGCCGTCCCACAGCACCGGTGGCTGTGGAGCAGGACTGATGAAAAGGCTGGCCATAAAAGACGCTACACAAGGCAGGAATTGCAAGAAAAAATAGAAAAAGCGGGCTTTCAGGTATTGTTTTCAAGCTCCTTTACCTCCTTCCTGCTTCCCGCAATGGTGGCGTCAAGATTTGCGACGTACCGGATGCCAAAGAAAAAAACCCATAAGCCCCAAGCGGGCCTTCGTTTGCCTGGTATCATCAATTCACTCTTTGAAAAGGTATGCGATTGTGAGCGGGTTTTAATTCAATGGGGTCTTTCAATGCCATTTGGGGGATCGTTGGTGGTGGTTGCGAAAAGGGCCGATGAAGGATCCCCATTCCAGCTTAAGGGGCAGCCAAATAATTTTTGAGTGATGAGTTCTTCACGTACGATTTTGGAAATATGGAAAGAGATAAAGACAGCAATGATAGTTTTTTCGCCCCTCCACAATCTGAGGTTATTCTCTGTCGTTGTCCAGGAGATATTAATGAATACTAGAGAAAAACGCCGTGGAAAGCAAATCTTTGATGATTCTAAAAGAAGCTTGGTCGCAGCAGCAGCCGTTTTTGCAATTATCTTCGTTCTCGGATTATTTATTCTGCATTTCTTCACGTTTCCCGTGGATGCTAAGATACTTGATACCCACGTTCGTATACTTAATCTTGAATCAACTTGGGCTCAGAGCAGATTTTACTTGTCGCTGCTGGGATTGTTTGCCGCGATCTGCGCTGCCTCACTTTTTTGGCCAAGTGCGAAAATTATTCCGGTTATGGGACGAGCAGATCATATTCTTGTTCTAATCGTCGTTATAGCCGCAATCTTTCTTGGATCCGGGTCAAATCTATTCCTGCTACCCGGGTTTTTGTTTGTTACAATACTGTTGGTCTTTTCACGCACGTTTTGGTTTGACCAGATCGCCCACATATGGATGAGACCCCGCCTTACACAGAAACTTCCGTTTCCTCATTTTTTCTCTTGGCTGGCGATCGGTATCATATTCTTCTACATCGTTATTTTCCTGATAGCCCCCCTTTCCACTCCGTTGTTGATTCGAAGTGACACTATGCTACTGGGAGTAGAAGGACATTACGCAACAACTATTCTATCCGGCTTCGATTTAATCTGTTGTTCCGAAGTGGGGACGATAGAGCGAGCAAACTATGGACTCGGGATGCCGCTGCTCACGGCGCTTACTCTCAAACTGTTTCCATTTTTCGGGCTATCAGATACTGCTCTAGTACAAGCGGTTAAAATGCATCAACTCATTGCGGTAACGATGATCTGCTTTTTATGCTATCTCACAAATAGAAAGTACAGCCTGTATATTATTGTGTTGGCACTCGGGTTGACTGCATTCATGTTAAGTAACGTTGGACCAGCCGTAAATCATCCGAACCAGACAGGGATTCGATATATTCCCATTCTTGCTTCCCTGATTGTTCTGGTGTTGGAAATGCGGAGGACACAGTTTCGGATATGGCTACTTGCATCAGCCGCGGCTGTTTTCGTCATATTGAGCCCAGAAACGGGCCTGGCGACAACGGCCGGTTATATTGTTGCCATTGTATTAAAAAGGTATGATCCAAAGTTACCAATCGCAAGTATTGCCTCGACTTTTATGAGATTCGGCATGGCGTTTTTTGTAACCGGGATGGCAGGATCTGTGCTCGTCATCGGACCGATCTTAAAAAATTCACCGGGCGAATTATTCCAGTTTTTGTCTTTATTTGCCATAGGTGGTTACGGTGGCTTGGTTGAGAAACCTAGTATGTCGGCAACCCTGCTTTTCTTTGTGGCGACCGCTACTATTCTAGACAGTGTCTGGCGGGCGCGTCGCGGAGATATTGTAATGACCGATGCTTACGGGGCTGCGGTTGCCACTATCATGTTAATATGGCTGATGTACTATGTGAATCGGATGGCTGAATCTAATCTTTGGTTTCAATGGGTGCTGCTTGTGTTATTGATTGCGCCACACCTTACTCGGGAAGTGTGGCAGAATCTATTCCGAAAGCCTTTAAAATATGGGGTACCGATCGGGGCAATTATTGCCTGTATGATGGGTGGTCAGATAGTGTCCTCCTCGTTACAAATTGGACTTGTAGCTGGCGAATCGTTCAGTTGGCAGTTCGTGAGGTGTGATGATAACATGACAGTAGATGGAAAATGTTTGCCATGGTTTCCCGGATCGAAATTCGAGTTACAAATGAATGTTTTGATTGAAAATTATTCTCCAGACGAAACCCTTGTGTTGTCTGGGGTGCCAACGTATGTTCGCTTACGAGGCTTCAATGATGGGGTTCCTTTGTACAGCCCGATGGAGGCTAGATATGAGAAAGATGTTGACGGTATTGTGAACTGGATTGAAAGGCACGGTCCCAAATACATTCTTGCTGATGATCCGAGCTTTGACATTGCATTGGCTGCACCCGAACGCAGTCGTCAAATACAGAAGTATCTTTCTCGGTTGATTTCATACCGTGAACTTAGGAGAGAAGATGGCTGGGTAGTTCTGGAGCGTATTTAGAAATCAACCTATCAAGTGAGTGTCCGCGATGTGGCTGGCAAATAAAGGGTGTCAACGATGTGTTGGTATTCATTGCCAAGAAGATACTTAAGGAGCTCCGTGAGGACAAGGATTTAAACTGACGTGAGGTGGACCAAGATGAGTTTTGAAGAGGAAGTCCAGGAAAGAATTGAAAAAAATGAAAACGACTCATTCCTACTCGGTGCGTCGGCGGAATTTACCGTCCGGTCAATAGAGGCCCGGTATTCATACAATTTTTCCTGGCTCGGCCGTCCCATTATACAATATCCCCAGGACATGATCGCGCTGCAGGAACTGGTATGGCAGGTAAAACCCGATCTTATTATTGAAACCGGCATCGCCCATGGCGGGTCGCTTATCATGAGTGCTTCCCTGCTTGCCCTGCTCGATTATTGTGAAGCAGTCGAAACGGGGACGACGCTTGATCCTCAAAACTCCCGACGCCGCGTCCTGGGTCTCGATATCGATATACGCCCTCACAACCGTGCCGCGATCGAGGCCCATCCCATGGTTCACCGGATCGACATGATCGAAGGAGACAGCATCGCGCCGGAGACGATCGAACAAGTCCACCGTTACGCGCGTGATTACAAACGGGTATTTATTTGCATGGATTCAAATCATACCCATGACCACGTACTGGCCGAGTTAGAGGCGTACGCCCCCCTGACAAGCAGGGAAAGTTACTGCGTCGTGTTCGACACAATCATTGAAGACCTGCCGGAAGGTTCCTATCCGGATCGCCCCTGGGATCGGGGGAATAATCCAAAAACAGCAGTCCGGGAGTACCTGCGACGCCTGGGAGAGGAAGAGCGCACAGCCGCCGACGGAGCCCCTCTTCATTTTGAAATCGACCGCACGATCGAACACAAGCTTCTTATCACGGTCGCTCCCGAGGGATATCTGAAACGATTATGATTGCACAACCTTAGCTCCATGCCCTTTTACGTATGACACTCCTCAAAAAAAACATAACGGCCAACTTCCTGGGCAGTTTCTGGCAGGCCCTGATGGCGCTGCTCTTTATCCCCCTGTACATAAAATTTCTGGGGATGGAGGCTTATGGGCTTATCGGAGTTTTTATCACGCTTCAGGCGCTGTTTCTCCTCCTTGATGTGGGACTGGGGGCAACGGTCAACAGAGAAATGGCCCGTTTGTCCGCGCTTCCCGACAAAGAGCAGGAGATGCGAGATCTCGTCCGCAGCATGGAGGCCATTTACTGGTCTATTGCCGTGATTATCGCCCTGGTCGTCATGATCCTGTCGCCTTACATAGCCCATTACTGGGTCAAGCCTGATCGGTTGTCACCGGAGGTTGTGCAGCGGGCCATGTTGATCATGGGACTCGCGATTGCCGTGCAATGGCCCGTCAGCTTTTACGCAGGCGGGTTGACGGGACTTCAGCGTCAGGTTCTTCTGAATGTTGTAAACAGTACCATCGCAACGTTTCGCTGGTTCGGCGCGGTTCTCGTCCTATGGCTTGTCGCACCGACAATTTACGCCTTTTTCATCTGGCAGATCATAGTGAGTATTCTTCATGTCCTGATGATGTGGAGCTTTCTCTGGCGAAGCCTGCCGAAGTCCTCCCAAAAACCTTCATTTCGAGGAGATCTGTTATTGGGTGTTTGGCGTTTTGCAGCCGGCATGAGTGGAATTTCCATTCTGGGAACACTGCTTACCCAGGCAGATAAAATTATTCTGAGCAAAATGTTGCCGCTTGAAATGTTCGGCTATTATACGCTTGCGTGGATGGTTGCCTCGACGCTGTACCGTTTGATCGGTCCTTTATTCAATGCCGTCTATCCACGGCTGACTCAGTTGGTATCGCTGCAAGACGAAGAAAATTTGAAGAGTCTTTATCACAAAGTCTGCCAATTAATGTCGGCACTGATACTGCCGGTCACTGCGATCATAGCTTTTTTCGCCTATGAAATTCTACTTTTATGGACGCAGAGCCCGACGACGGCCGAAAACGCTCATGTTCTCGTCGGTATTCTGATTATCGGTACGGCTCTCAACGGTTTGATGAACATGCCCTACGCGTTGCAATTGGCACACGGGTGGACGAAACTCGCGTTTTATGTCAACCTTTTCGCGGTGGTCACGCTTGTTCCACTGACGATCCTGATGACATGGCAATACGGCGCGGTAGGCGCCGCCATCGTCTGGGTTGTTCTTAACAGCGGTTACGTTCTTGTTGCGATTCAATTCATGCATCGCCGCCTTCTGGTCAGTGAAAAACGCTCCTGGTATATAAAAGACGTTGGGTTTCCATTGATTGTGGCATTTGCCACTGCCGGGGCGGGCAGACTGCTGATTAGCGACGCGATGTCCCAAACAATGATGGTCTCGCTACTTGTAGTGATCTCAGGTATGACACTCCTGTTGACGATGGCGATCACGCCGGCCGCGAGAGATTTTATTATCGGTAGATTGACTCAATACAGAGCAACCTGAAAAACAGAGAACCGTAATCATGAATTTCCGGCGAGACAGTGTACCCAGAGTCAGCATCGGCATGCCCGTTTACAACAGGCCGCAGGAACTACGCCGGGCGCTCACGGCCATTGTTGAACAAACGTATCCCCATCTGGAAATAATCGTTTCGGACAACGCTTCTCCGGGCGATGATGTGGAAAAAGTGGTTCATGAATTCATGTCGCGAGACGGGCGGATTCAATACTACCGCCAAGCGGAAAATTACGGCGCTGAACATAACTTTCAATTTGTTCTCGACAAGGCAACGGGCGACTACTTCATGTGGGCCTCCGATGATGACTGGCGGGAACCCGGTTTTGTTGAGGAACTTTCAGCCCTGTTGACCGCGCATCCGGAATCTCCCATGGCTTTCTGCAATTTCATCGCCGTACTGGAAACGGGGGAGCCTGTTCGTCATTACTACCCTGATTTTTATTCAAAGATGAAACAGTTTACGAGGAACCCGGCTCTCGTAAGGCGGCTGCTGTTTTTTCTTCAGTCAGGCCGGGGAGGCAAGGCAAACCTGTTTTACGGACTTTTTCGCAGACAATTGCTCGACGGTTTCAGCTTTGACTGGTTTATTCGAAAATCAGGCCGCTTCGGCATGGATATGCTGTTTGTCTTCTGGATCCTGGGCAAGGGGCCGCTGGCGCTGAGCGACAAATGCTTATATCGATGCACCGTCGGGAACAAAAAATTTTACCAGGATGGTACGGGCACTTCGTGGAACATGCGTGCCGTCTTGAAAAAATCAGCAGAATACAGCAATTACGCCTTCAGATACCTGCTTGTCGCGGATCGCGGCGAACGACTGTTTCTTGGTATGTTGCTGCCCATAAAAGTAGTTCTTCTGGCGGGCGGCATGATACGGAGACGTTTGGAAAAACGGCCGTTCTAGCGGTCGACAGCAAGCACCAAAACTAAAAAACAACCAGGATTTAACGTGAAAATTCTCTGCGCCTTCGGCACATATAATTACGGGGACCGTAATCGCGGGTATGGATACGAGTATTCAAATTTTCCGCCGGCCCTCAAGGCTCTCGGTCACGAATTGGTTTTTTTTGACACGCTGGAACGGGAGCGCTATCGGAATTTCGCCGATTTGAACCGGCATTTTCTCGAAACGGTTGAGCGGGAGAAACCTCATGTCATTCTTTGCGCTCTCATGCTGTACGAACTATGGGTGGAGTCGCTTGAAATCGCACGACATTTTCATGGGTGTACTGTCATAATCTGGGGGACGGACGATTCGTGGCAATACCGGCAGTATTCCCGCCTTGTCGCGCCTTATTGCGACATTTACGCCACGACTGATGCCGCCGCGATGGAGAAGTCCCGGCGGGATGGGTTTGATAATTTTTTTCTCACGCAATGGGCGTCGTCCGGCGCGACGCTGCAGGAACCTTTGCCCGCGCGCGACTGCCGCTATGCCGTATCGTTCGTCGGTTCAAGCCACGGCGATCGGGCCGCCTGGATTAACGAGTTGAAAAGGCGGGGCATTGACGCGGCCTGTTTCGGACACGGCTGGAAAAACGGCTCCGTTCCGGCGGAAGATATTCCCCGCATTATGCGCGATTCTGTGATCAGCCTTAATTTCAGCAATTCCGCTTGGGTGAGGCACGGTCTGTCTATTTCGAGAAGCCGCCAGATCAAGGCCCGGATTTTTGAGGTCCCCGGATGCGGCGGGTTCTTGTTGACCCAGCCCGCCGACGACTTGGACCGTTATTATGTGCCGGGACGGGAAATCGTTATCTTTGACGATCCGGACGGGCTGGCTGAGAAAATAAAGTATTACCTCGCACATCCGGAGGAACGGGACAGGATCGCCCGCGCCGGTCATGAACGGACCAGGTCGGAGCATACCTATGAGATTCGCTTCGCCCGCCTGCTCGAAGCGGCCGGGGCTTTGAGCCAGGGACACGCGAGCAGGTCGGCGCCGGGATGGGACATTACAGGTAACCCGCCCGATTTTTCAGAACTTGTCGACCGCCACCAGTCTAATACGGGGCTGCGTATGCTCAGGGTATTGATGATCGTTCCCTGCGTCCTTCTATGGGGAAGGAAACGGGGGCCCCGGGCGGCACGGCGGATTCTGTTTGAACTTTCCTGGCGGATTTTCGGCCGGAAGACCTATTCCGCTTCGGGCTGGCCGGGACGAATATTTTACAGGGAGAGCTGATGTCCGGCAAAACGGCAACAAGTGACAAAGACCGTGTCCGTTCCACCGATCCCAGCACGCTTATCATCGGCGGCGCCGGGTTTATCGGGACACACCTGGTTTCCGCTCTTCTCGGGACCGGCCGTTCCGTGACCGTGCTGGATAAGAACGATTCTTCTCTTTCGTCGTTGCCGCCTGAGGCGTCGCGCGTCGCGGGGGACTTCGGCGAACCGGGACTCATCGGGGAACTGCTTCGGTCCCATGAAGAGGTAATCCACCTGGCCTATGCCTCTGTTCCGAATACGTCCTTTGAAAATCCTCTGGCAGACCTGCTGGAAAACCTGCCCCCCACGTTGCGGTTGTTTGCCGAGGCCGCCGCCATGCGGCGAAAGGTGTTGTTTGTCTCTTCAGGAGGCACGGTGTACGGTGAGGCAGTCACCCTTCCGATTCGGGAAGATCATCCCATGAAGCCCATCTCGCCTTACGGGGTCACGAAGCTGACGCTGGAGCATTACGGCCATCTTTACGGCGCGACGCAGGGGCTCCACTACACCTGCGTGCGTCCCGCCAACGCCTTCGGCCCGGAGCAGAAACCTTTTTCAGGACAGGGGTTCATCGCGACGGCCCTCGCTTCGGTCCTGCGCGGGGATCGGATCGCCATATTCGGACAACGGGGAACGGTACGCGACTACATTTACGTGAGTGATCTCGTCGAAGGTATCGTTGGCGTACTCGAAAAGGGACATTCCGGTCAAACATACAATATCGGATCGGGCGTTGGGCGTTCAAACATGGATGTGATCGAAGCAATCGGCAGCTTTATGAATGGGTCGAATAACGCGATTTCTGTCGAACACCTGCCGGAACGGCCTTTCGACGTGAAGACCAATGTTCTCGATGCCACGGCGCTGCGGGAACATACGGGATGGGAACCCCGGGTTGATTTCAACGAAGGGCTGGCCCACACGTTCACTTGGCTGAAGGAACACTATGGCTGAAAAGATCGCGGGGGAAAACATGATCGAAAACGTACCCCTGGTTACCGTGTCCATACCCGTATATAACGCAGGAAGGCATTTGCGGCTCGCCGTCCTTTCAATCATCGGGCAAACCTTTGCCGATTGGGAGCTGTTGATTATTGACGATGGATCGACGGACAACGCGCTCGAGTCGCTCAGCGATATCCAGGACGAGCGAATACGCATATTCAGGGACGGAAAAAACAGGGGGCTCGCCGCCAGGCTGAATGAATCGGTGGATCGGGCGCGCGGCCGCTATTTCGCGCGCATGGACCAGGACGACGTATCGTACCCGGAGCGGTTCGACCGCCAGGTACAGGCACTGGAAAACGATCCCCACCTTGACCTGGTGGCCGTCCAGGCCGTGGTCATCGACGGTCACAACAGGCTTACCGGCATGCTGCCCTGCCCGTCGTCCGACGACGCGATATCAGCGAGACCATGGCTCGGATTTTATCTTGGCCATCCAACGTGGATGGGACGCGTTGAATGGTTCCGAACATTCAGATACCGGGAAGAGATTTCCCAATTTTGCGAGGACCAGGAGCTGCTGCTCAGAAGCTATAAAGAAAGCCGTTTCGGCATTGTCCGCGAACCTCTCTTCGCGTATCGCCGACGAGAAAAAATCCGCTGGAACCGGCAAATCGTGGCACGCTTATGCGTCTTGCGGATTCAGGTGAATCACTTTCTTCGAAACAGGCAACCGGGTTTCGCCCTCATGGCTTTTCTCGCCTATGTCGGGCGTTCCATCCTGGATATAGTAAGAATTTTTTCCGGAATCTCCTATCCTGTCAAGGGTATACGGGAGGACGGCATGTCAGATGAGTGGCTCCGGGTATTACATATAGTTCAGGATGAACGTCATGACGAATCTTTATAGTCTCCATGCAATGATACAGGGGACACCGCTCGTGAACCCCTTACGAAGAGACACGAAATATGCGCGTTCTTCACGTTGTTAAAACAAGTGACGGCGCCCGCTGGGCGGCCTTACAGGCGGGCGTGTTGACGCGCGCGGGTATCGACGTGCATGTTGTCGTTCCTTCGGCAAAGGGCGACGCAATACCGTTATGGGAGCAGGCGGGTGCGGTGATTCACGTGCTCGATTGCAGCCTGCCGATTCAGGCCCCCCTTCTTTTTTCCGATCGTGCCCGGAAAGCCAGGTCATTGATCGCCCGGGTCCAGCCGGATATCATTCACAATCATTTTGTGACGACGACAATGTTTCTCCGGCTCGCCCTGGGCCGCAATCATCCAGTACCGAGATTGTTCCAGGTACCCGGACCGCTTCACCTTGAACATGCCCTGTATCGGCGGGCGGAAACGGCAACGGCGGGTGGATCTGATTATTGGATAGCGTCAAGCAGGTATACCAGGAATTTATATCTGGCGAACCATGTGCCGGCCGACCGGGTCTTTCTCTCGTATTACGGCTTCCGGGTGGACAGTGAAAACAGTTCCCATGATGGTATCAGGGCGCGTTTGAAGCTCGACGGCCGCATCGTCGGCAATATTAATTATATGTATCCCCCCAAATATTATCTGGGGCAAACCAGAGGTCTCAAACGCCACGAAGACGTTATTGAAGCGCTGGGTATTGTTTGCCGCAGACGCGAAGACGTGGCAGGCGTGTTTGTCGGCGGTCAGTGGGGTGTCGACCGGCGGTACGAGGAACGGTTGCGCCGCCAGGCGGCCCGCGCCGCGGGCACGCGCATAGTATTCGCGGGAAAAGTCCCCCATGAAAACGCCGCCGATTTGTGGCATGGTTTTGATTTGGCAGTGCATACCCCTGTTTCCGAGAATTGCGGGGGAGTTGCAGAACCTCTCCTCGCCGGGGTTCCGACTATCGCGAGCTCGGTCGGCGGCCTGCCCGAAGTCGTTCTCCACGGAGTAACAGGGTGGCTCGTCCCGCCGTCCAGTCCGACGAAATTGAGTAACGCGATTTTATATGCGCTGGACAACGAAGATGAAGCGCGGCGCATGGCTCTCCGAGGGCAAGAACTGGTAAGGCACATGTTCGATGTTGATCGCACGGGCGCGGAAATCGCGGATATATACGAAGCAGTCACGAAAGGATCACCCGCCGGGCCGGCAATGTTTGATCCTGAATCTTTTGTCGCGAACCTGTAACGATATGAATGCTAAAAGAGTATTCGATTTTGTTCTGTCAGTTCCGGCACTGGCACTCTGCTCCCCACTCCTGCTCTGTGTCGCGCTGATAATTTACGTCTCCATGGGACGGCCTGTTCTGTTCCGCCAGGAACGACCGGGACTTCACGGCAGGGAATTCACTCTCTATAAGTTCAGAACAATGATAGAACAAGCAGAAGGTGCCCGGGATGTCAGTGAGGATGTGCAACGTCTCACATCTGTGGGACAAAAGTTGCGATCCTTGAGCCTCGATGAACTGCCCGAACTGTTTAATGTTCTGAAAGGCGACATGAGTCTCGTCGGCCCGCGCCCCCTGCTGATGCAGTACCTGGATCGCTACACGCCGGAACAGGCCCGCCGGCACGAAGTCAAACCGGGCATTACCGGCTGGGCCCAGGTGAACGGTCGCAATGCCATTACCTGGGAGGAGAAGTTCAAGCTGGACCTGTGGTACGTTGACAACTGGTCGTTGAGACTGGACTTGAAAATACTGTGGATGACGATGGCAAAAATCCTGAAACGAGAGGGCATCAGCCAGCCGGGACAGGCGACGATGGAGGAATTTATGGGAAGCGGCGGACCGCGCCGGGAAGGCTGATCTGCTGCCTGCCATAGTCGACCAGAGGGGTGACCGATGAAAGAGCGTTTCGAGAACTGGACCTATCCGGATGTGGAAGAGGGAAAACCGACCAAGTATAACTGGGTGGTTCAACATGTAAAAAATTTTCATCTGGGCTTTAAAACGGATATCGGCGCATTCACCTACATCAACGCGAAAAACATCGTTACTATTGAAGATGACGTTCAGATCGGTTCGCATTGCGCGATTTATTCGGTTTCGACGATCGACGGAAAGTCCGGGCCCGTAACGTTGAAAAAGGGATGCCAGCTGGGAAGCCACAGCGTCGTGATGCCCGGCGTGACTATCGGGGTAAACGCCCTGGTCGGGGCACACAGTTTTGTCAACAGTGATATTCCCGACAACGCCGTTGCTTTCGGCGTCCCCGCGACAATCTCGAGGACGAACCAGCCATGAAAACCTGGATAACTCTCTTCAGACAATGGATGCAATCCGATTATACACGGCACGGTCTGGTCATCCGTCTTGCGGTCGACCTGTTCCTGGTGAATCTCGGGTTTTTTCTCGGCATACTGGCGACGGTGGGGTTTTGGGCGATTCCGTGGCCCGACACATTCATGGCCCTGCTGCGCGACATGTTGGTGAATGTCTGGTTGGCCAATGCCCCGATGCTGACGGCCTGTTGCCTGTTCGCTTTTATATTGAACGGCCTGTATCGAGGAACGGCGTTCAGAACAATGACCTACACGGGCCGCGTGCTCGGCACGGTCAGGGCCGTCGGGACGGCTTTTCTGCTTTTCATCGTGTGGGTGTTCATGACAAAGACTTATATGCCCCGAAGCACGCTGATGGCTGGCTGGTTTTTTATTTTTATTTTCATGGTGGCCAGCCGCCTGCTTGCCACGGCTCTGTTCCGCCAGTATCGACTGGTTCCCGCCGGTACGCATGATATTCCCGCCGACTCGACGGCGCTCGGCGCGGCGGTGATCTCAAGCCAGGACGGCTGGATCCCACCGGAACGGCTGCCCGAAAGGACATCGTGGCCGCATTTTGAAGACGACGAAATCAGCGCAGCCGTCGCTGTTTTACAGTCGGGACGAATAAACCAGTGGACGGGCAGCGAGGTTGCATCGTTCCAGGAGGAATTCGCCGCGTTCTGTGGAGTACGACACGCGGTGGCGCTTGCCAACGGATCGGTGGCGCTTGAACTGGCGCTGAAGGCCTGCGGGATCGGACCGGGCGACGAGGTTATCGTGACTCCCCGGACATTTATCGCTTCCGCAAGTTCAGTCGTTTTACAAGGAGCGATCCCCATATTCGCCGACGTTGACCGTGACAGTCAGAATATAACCGCCGATTCGATCCGCGCGGTTCTGTCACCCCGGACCAGGGCTGTCATCGCCGTTCATCTCGCGGGCTGGCCCTGCGACATGGATGGGATCATGGCGTGCGCGAGGGAGCACGATCTCGTCGTCATTGAGGATTGTGCCCAGGCTCACGGTGCGCGGTACCGGAATCGTCCAGTGGGGTCTTTCGGCCACGCGGCGGCCTTTTCCTTCTGCCAGGACAAGATCATGACCACCGGCGGCGAAGGCGGCATGCTGGTGACCAATGACAGCGACGTATGGAGACGGGCCTGGTCGTTCAAGGACCACGGCAAAAGCTACGACACGGTGTATCGCAGGGAACACCCGCCCGGATTCAGATGGCTTCATGAGTCCTTCGGCACTAACTGGCGTATGACCGAAATGCAGGCGGCCATCGGAAGAAGGCAGTTGCGCAAACTCGATGACTGGGTGCGCTCCCGGAGATCGAACGCGGAGGTTCTGGCGCAACGGTTTTCCGCCATGAAGGCGCTGCGAGTCGTGCAAACACCGGCCGACCTTTTCCATTCCTATTATAAATATTACGTGTTTGTCCGGCCGGAACAACTGAAAACAGGGTGGAACCGGGACCGGATAATGAATGAGGTGACAAGCCGTGGCGTACCCTGTTTCAGCGGCAGTTGTGGCGAAATCTATCGGGAAAAGGCGTTCGTTGTTGAAGGCCTGCAGCCGCCGGAACGGTTACCCGTAGCACAGGAACTTGGTGAAACGAGTCTCATGTTTCTGGTGCATCCAACGCTGACCGCAGAGGACATGCAAAAAACCGCCGATGAGGTGGAAAGTGTTTTGGCGGCGGCATGCCTGTAATTTCTTTCGGGCGTCAAGATTCCGGTGGACCGGCTTTTTCGGTGGGGCCGCTCATCTATCTCTATTGACTTCCGTATCTGATTGTGTTAGTCGCGGTCCGAGGCGGAAGAGGTATGAACGGCGCGGGCATTAATGGAAAAAAATACCAGGCAGAAAGTAATGGAAATGGCCTATGCGAGCAGTCTCGGCATTGCGATGGCCATTTCCGTTTTCGGATGCCTGCTGATAGGAGCCTACCTTGACCGCAAGTTTCAAACAACAGCGAACGTTTTCACGGTGCTTTTTCTGGTTATCGGCATACTCGCCGGTTTCTGGAATTTTTATGTGTTCATAAGGCGGCTTCTCAACGAGGAAAAAAGGGAAGCCAGCGTGGCGAAAAAGTCTAAGGAAGCACTGGACAATGAAAAAAGAAAGCGATCCCATACTAAGAAAAATTAAGGTGAGAAACTGGCTGGTCGTGGGTCTTTTCACGGCCGGAAGCCTGGCGTTTCAATCGTTTCCGATTACGCTTGGCGTGTTTCTCGGCGGGTGCATCTGCTCTCTGAATTTCCACTGGATGTACAGCGACGCGAGGCGGGCCCTCGAAGGTCCCGCGGCATCCGCGTCCCGGCGTGTTGTGGGCAGATTCTACCTGCGTCTTCTGGTAACGGGTATCGTCATTCTTGTCATCATTACGCAAACCCCGGCAAATATTATCGCGCTCGTCGTCGGTCTTTCCATCGTGGTAATAACCATCGTTCCGACGGTCTTGCTGGAGACTCAAAAAAAAAATTCCCCCAGGAGGTTGAATAGCAACGATGCATCCATTCCTGTTTCTTGAGAATCCCCTTGTCCCCGTTCACGTTGTATACGCGTGGTTCGTCATGATCATTTTGATGCTGCTCGCTTTTCTGGCGACCCGCCGCCTCGAAATGTTCCCCGGAAGAACCCAGAATTTCATGGAAGTCGCCCTGGGAACGATCAACACGCTGATGGTGGAAACGATGGGGCCGGAAGGGCGCAAGTTCTTTCCTCTCATCGCGACGCTCGCGCTTTTCATTCTTACATCCAATCTCCTCGGCGTCATACCGGGATTCGAACCTCCCACGGCGAATCTGAATACCACCGTCGGACTGGCGCTTGTCGTGTTTTTCATGACTCACATCGTCGGCGTCAGGGAACATGGGTTCGCCTACGTCAAACACTTTTTCGGCCCTGTCTGGTGGCTCGCGCCCATTATGCTTCCCATTGAAATCATCAGCCATCTTTCCCGGCCGCTGTCGCTCTCGATGCGTCTGTTCGGCAATATTTTCGGCGAAGAGCTGGTCCTTGCGATCGTATTGATCCTGGTGCCCTTCATCGTTCCTCTACCCATTTTCGTTATGATGATTTTCACCGGCCTGATTCAGACCCTGGTGTTCACACTCCTGGCAATGATGTATATCGCTTCCGCCATGGAAGAAGCGCACTGAGAATATCCTTGCTATGCCGCTTGCACGGGGTCGTGATTCCACGGAATCACGACCCCTTTTTCTGAAAATTTTATCACGGGGGATTTTCAGACAGGTCCCGCGGAAGTCTTTCCTCCTCTCCTGGAAGGAGGGACTACTCCCGCAGGCAGTCCTTTCTTCCTCTCCTGAAGGGAGGAACTAATCCCGACAGTCCTTCCCCCCCCTGGAGGGAGGGGATGAAGGGGAGGGGGAAAACAGGACGTACCGTGAGAACAGCATTTTTTCACCCCCACCCTGACCCTCCCCCCTCGAGGGGGAGGGAAAAAATAGTGCTGACTCCTTCTCAAGGGGGAAGGGAAAGTAGTGCTGACCTTACTCCTCAGGGGAGAGGAAAAAGTAGTGTTGACCTTACTCCTCAGAGGAGGAAAAAAATAGTGTTGACCCCTGCGCCTCAAGGAAGTGGAAAAAGTAGTGTTGATTCCCTCTCAGGTGAAGGAAGAAATAAAACTGACTCCCCTCACCGGTCAGGCGGTCCGGGGCATGCGAAATGTCTTGAACGGACCCCGCCGGTATGATAGGGAAAACGTGAAAGATTAAACATATTCAATGAAATGGATGCGCGATGCCTGCCTGCCGACGCGGTTCGGCGCGGGCGGAGACAATGTTCGTTGAAAGGCGGCCTGTTTCATGGACGCGGAAGACAGAAAAAACCATCCGGCCGGCGAAGACGGCGTGGAAACAGTGGACACCGGAGATGACGTCATCGAACTGGTCGACATTGTGAATGAGGAACGGCCCCCGGCTCGCACGCCCGATGAGGACGAGATCAGACGTTCTGTCGTTGAAACGGCCGAACGTATCGCCCGTGACATGTTTCCATCAATCGCGGAACGCATCATTCGTGAAGAGATAGATAAGTTGAAACGCGACTCGTGAAGGGCCCGTCGCTCGCCTTTTTCACAACCCCGGTTCCAGAGGAGATCGATGGTGACGAGACAAGTAGGTATATTCCTGTCCCTCTGTGTTTGTGTGTGTATTGCGGCGTACGCGCCCGATGTAAACGCCGCCGGAGGTAACGAAGCCTCGGTAACCGTCACAAGTGACGGCGTTGCTTCGATCCGCGACGATGACTATGCATCATCGCGAAAAGCGGCAATCGACGCCGCCCTGGTCAACGCGGTCGACGCCGTAATCGACGAAATCCTTTCGCCTGAGGAGAGGATGTTGAAAGCAGACCGCGTGGAAGCCCTGCGTCGGGAAGCGCCGCGTTATGTTGTTGAATTCAGAATTCTCGAGGAAAAGGCCGATGTCGGTTTTTACCGCGTCATCCTGTCGGCGACCGTCGTTTCGGATCGGATCCACCGAATCCTTGCGGATTCCGGGCAGGCAGATCATCAGAGAACCGGCGCGACCGGTGAACCTGAATCGGTGGTGCTGAATATAAGCGGTATCATGAGCTGCGCCCAATACGCGGCCGTGAAACAGCTACTGTTCAGTGACATTCCCTGTATCAAGCATGTCAGTGAACGCGTTTTCGAACGGGGAATGGTGGAATTCGACGTGCGGTGCGACGCGTCCCGAGAGGAGCGTCTCGCCGAAGAACTGGCCGCAGCCGATCTTCGGGGCATTCACCTGGTTGTCCGACACAGCACGCCGGAACGAATTGATGTTGATATCTTATCATGGTAGAGGTGAATCGTTGATGCCGATACGATACAGAATTCTTGCCGTATTTTTTGTTGTTCTATTTCTGGCGTCCGGTTGCGCCTCGCGAAATTTTCCGGATCCCGACACCGTTACCGAACCGGCGTCGGAAGAGATCGAAGATCAGGGACCGCGCCTCATCGCGGTCATGCCTGTGGACAACAGGTCCGATGATGAGCTGGCCCCCGATATTCTCAGGCATGAGCTGCTGCAGCAGGTTTACTTCAAGGGCTATCCCGTGATCCCCCTCTCTTTTATCGACGACAAGATAGCGGCCATGACCGAAAGCGGGAAGCCGGAAGACGGTCTCACTCTGTCGCCCCAGGCATTGGGAAAGGCTCTGGGTGTGGACGCGCTTCTCTATCCCGTGATCACTACGTGGAACACATCCCAGACACTGCTCGTGGCTTCTACTGATCTGGCGTTGTCATTTGTTCTCAGGGATGCCGTTACCGGTGAGACAATATGGTCGGAGGAAAAGAGAGAGAAAGAACGACACTTCGGCATTACGGGAGGACGGGCCGAGGAAAAGGCGCATATATCCTGCGATATCATGCTCCGGGAAATAATCGACGAGGTGATGTCTACTTTCCCCGACGGTCCGGAATCGGTGCGACCGGCCAAACCGGAAAAGGATCCCTGGTACCGACGGTGGTTCTGGCGGTTCTAGGTTTCTGCCTTTACGGTCGAGTCAATCCGCCCGGTCGTCCAGGCGACCGGCGCTTTATCTGTCGCGATTCCTCCCAGCCCTCCCGAAACGGGAAAACACGGGTGACGGTGTATGAACGTTCCCAATGTCTTGACCATTTTCAGAATTCTGCTGACGCCGGTTATCGTGATTTTGCTGATACAGGGTCGCTTCGGATTCGCGCTGGTCGTTTTCGCTGTCGCCGGCGTGACGGACGCGCTGGACGGTTTTTTCGCCCGAATCCTCCGCCAGAAGACGGAACTGGGATCATATCTCGATCCGATGGCCGACAAGGCCCTGCTGGTATCTTCCTTCGTGACGCTTTCAACGTTGAACGCGATTCCCGCGTGGCTGACGGTCATAGTCATCAGCAGGGATTGCGTCATTCTCTGCGGCGTCGCGATTCTTTTTTTCATGTCCGTCCCGTTCGAAGTGAAGCCCGCCGTTGTCAGCAAGATCACTACGGTTCTGCAGGCCGCCGTCGTCCTGGCCGCTCTTGTTCTGCTCAACCTGCCCGAAATCCGGGAGCCGTACTGGATGTCGGTGCTTTTCATTGCCGCCGCCCTTTTCACGGCCGCCTCGGGACTCAATTACATCATAACGGGAATCGGCTATATCAACAGGAAATCTTCGTGAAGGTCAGCCGGAAGATACCTCACACAACCGCATAAATCCGGCATCTCCGTCATGCCGGCGAATTCCCTTACGGGGTACACGGGCCGATATTCGCTGTTTTCAGAGACTTTCCTGTTTCGCCCTCAAGAGGACCTTGTCGGATCGCGCTTCGCCTTCCCGGAATGACGGGATAATAATATTTTTCAAAAAGCTTGCACAAGGTCTTCGAAAGTCAACCATTTATCCATTCCGGAATATAAAAAATCTTGACAGGACGACCGATTATTGTTACTGGGGTTAGCTGCTTTACGGAGTGTGTGAGAGCATGTAGGCACGTAGCTCAGGGGGAGAGCATCACCTTGACGCGGTGGGGGTCCAGGGTTCAAATCCCTGCGTGCCTACCATTTTTAATCACAGGAAACCCCGGGGGCATCACCAGGAGGCACTGATGATGCCCTTTCTGCGATGGGGTTGTCTTTTTCCCCGCGGTACCGGCGGGACGTTATTCCGGTACGATCGGTCGGCGGGGCCGACCATGCTATGAAGAATATTACGATACAACTGCCCGATGGATCGTCGGTAACCCGGAATTCAGGCATGACGGCCCGGGAGATACTTACTTCCTTGAACGGATCATCGCTCGATGCGGTGGTCGCGGCCCGTTTGAATGATCGGACCGTTGACTTGGATTGTCCGGTTGAGGAGGATGCCTCGCTGGCACCCGTGTCCCTGGATTCCGACGAAGGTCTCGATATTCTCCGTCACAGCATATCCCACGTGATGGCCCAGGCTGTGCAGGATCTGTTCCCTTCGGTGAAAGTCACTATCGGTC
The DNA here is from genome assembly GCA_002030015.1 of delta proteobacterium MLS_D. Classification (GTDB taxonomy): domain Bacteria; phylum Desulfobacterota; class Syntrophia; order Syntrophales; family UBA2210; genus MLS-D. The sequence continues at coordinate 10,960 of LQBH01000019.1, read as the reverse complement.
CTTCCATTGAAGACGGGTTCTACTACGATTTTGATTACTCGGAAGACGCTTTCACGCCGGAAGACCTGGAAAAAATCGAGGCAAGAATGGCGGAAATCATCGCGGCAGACCTTCCGTTCACGCGAAGCGTTCTTTCTGTCGACGAGGCAATCACCTTTTTCGAGGAACGGGGCGAACCCTACAAGGTGGAGTTGTTGCGTGACCTGGCCGGGGAAACACAGGAGGTAACGCTGTACCGTCAGGGTGATTTCGTTGATCTCTGTCGCGGTCCACACATTCCATCGACGGGCATGATCCGGTCCTTCAAGCTTCTGAACGTGGCCGGTTCTTATTGGCGCGGCGACGAACACAAGGCCCGGCTTCAAAGGATATACGGCACGGGATTCGCCTCGCAGGAAGAACTGGACCGTTACCTGGCGCTTATTGAAGAAGCGAAGAAGCGGGACCACCGAAAACTGGGGCGGGAGCTCGATCTCTTTCAGATCAATGATGAAGTCGGTCCGGGCCTTATTATTTTTCATCCCCGTGGCGCCATGCTGCGGACGATCATCGAGGACTGGGAACGGAAAGAGCACCTCAAACGAGGCTACGGCATCGTCATGGGACCGCAGATTCTCAAGGGAGAACTGTGGAAGCGGTCGGGCCACTTCGACCACTACCGCGAAAACATGTATTACACCGAGGTGGACGACCAGGTTTACGGCATCAAACCCATGAACTGCCTGTCCCACATGCTGATATACAAGTCCCGAATACGCAGTTACCGTGATCTTCCGCTCAGGTACTTTGAACTCGGCACGGTACATCGTCATGAAAAAACAGGAGTCCTTCACGGACTGTTACGCGCCCGCCAGTTCACCCAGGACGACGCCCACATTCTCTGCACGCCCGAACAACTGAACGATGAAATCCGGTCCGTCGTCGATTTTGTGGACGACGCCATGAAAATATTCAACTTCGAGTACGACGTTGAATTGAGCACCAGGCCGGATGATTCTATCGGAACCGACGAAGAATGGGACCGGGCGACAACGGCGCTTCGAACTGCTCTTGATGAAACGGGTAAGGATTATGACGTCAACGAGGGCGACGGCGCCTTTTACGGACCCAAAATAGACTTCAAACTCAGGGACGCCCTTGGGCGAAAGTGGCAGTGCGCAACGATTCAATGCGATTTTACCTTGCCCGAGAGGTTTGACTTGAGTTATGTTGGTCCCGACGGCGAGAAGCACCGGCCCGTAATGCTGCACCGGGTTATTCTCGGCGCGATCGAACGGTTCATGGGAGTATTGATCGAGCATTACGCGGGCGCTCTGCCCCTGTGGCTGTCGCCGGTCCAGGCACTTATTCTGACCGTAACCGACAGGCATAGTCCCTATGGAGAAGAAATTCTTCAGCGGTTGATCGAAGCGGGGGTGCGCGCCGAAGGTGATTTTCGCAATGAAAAGCTGGGATTTAAGATTCGCGAGGGACAGCTCCAGAAGATCCCTTACATGCTGGTGATCGGCGACCGCGAGGTTGAATCGAAAACGTTGGCACCCCGCAGGCGTGACGGAAGCAAACTTGACGCACTCACCGTCGATGATTTTATCGCGCTCGTCCGCGAAGAGGCGGTAGCATTCCGGTAACTGACGCGGGGAAAATCGCCGGTTGTTATAAAACGCACCTGTTTCAGGTCCAGGAGGTGACACATAGCTAAAAATTCGAGGATCAACAGCGAGATCACGGCTGACGAAGTCCGGATCATCGGGGGAGACGGAGAACAATTGGGCATTATGAAGCTGGCCGACGCTTTGGCTCGGGCCGAAAGTGAGGGCTATGATCTTGTTGAGGTCGCGCCGAATGCTTCTCCACCGGTATGCCGGATCATGAACTATGGAAAGTTCAAGTACCAGCAGAGCAAAAAGATCCACCTGGCGAGGAAGAGTCAGACGACGGTGCAGCTCAAGGAGGTCCGCCTGCGACCGAAAACGGAGGCTCATGACCTTGAGGTGAAAATGAAAAACATGCGCCGGTTTCTTGAGCAGAGCAACAAGGTGAAAGTCACCGTGCTCTTTCGAGGCCGGGAGATCGTGTACGCTGACCTGGCCAGGGCGACACTGCGGAGAATCGCCGAGCAGCTCTCCGACCTGGGCGTGATCGACCAGGAACCGCGACTGGAAGGGCGGAGGATGGTTATGATCGTGTCGCCCCGGAAACAGTAATTCCCTATTCTTCCGGAAAACAGGGCGAGAAAACCCTGAGTGGCGCTTCTTTTTGAAGGCCACCAGCGGCGCGCCTATCACAGCAATAAAAAGGATGCATCATGACGAAAATGAAGACTCATCGAGGAGCGGCAAAGAGATTCGGTTTGACGGGAACGGGAAAGGTCAGGCGGAGCAAGGCTTTCGCCAGCCACATTCTCACCAAGAAGAGCCGGAAACGTAAGAGAAATTTCAGAAAGACGACCACGCTCGACAAGCGCGACGAGAGCGGAATCAAACGGTTGATTCCCTACCTCTGATCGGCTTGAGCGGGACGGGTCTTATAAACAGGAGATATTCGAAATGCCGAGAGTAAAAAGAAGCGTGGCTTCGAAGAAAAAAAGACGGAAAATTCTCAAGCTTGCCAAGGGCTATTTCGGCGCCAGGAGCAGGCTCTATCGCATTGCCACGGAGTCGGTAAACCGAGGCATGGCCTTCGCCTATCGCGACCGGAAAGTCAGGAAGCGTGATTTCAGGAAACTCTGGATCGCGCGCATCAACGCGGCCGCCCGTATGAACGGCATTTCCTACAGCCGGCTCATGGAAGGGATGAGGAAGAACGGGTTGACACTGGACAGGAAGGTCCTTGCCCACATTGCTGTTTACGACGCACCGGCCTTCGAAGAGATTGTCAGAACGGCCAAAGGTGAAGCGAAGGCATGAAAGCGGCCCTTGAAAATCTTGAGAGAGAGGCACTCTCCGAGATAGGGAAGGCGGCGGACAAGGATGAGTTTCTCGCGATTCGAACGCGTTATCTGGGCAGGAAAGGTCTACTGACAGGTCTTCTTCGAAAACTCAAGGAAGTTCCTCCCGACGAGCGGCCCCTTCTGGGCAATTTGTCAAACAGGATAAAAGAGCGCATCGCCGGCGCCATCGACGCCGCGCTGGAGGAATGGGAAACCCGCTCCCGGACCGATCGTCTGCAACAGGATGCCCTCGATGTAACGCTCCCCGGCCGGACCGTTCAATACGGCACGCTCCATCCTATCACTCAGACAACAGCGGAAATTTGTTCCATCTTCGCGAAACTGGGATTTTCCGTGGTGGAAGGTCCCGAAGTGGAGCTGGATTATTATAATTTTGAAGCTCTCAACATTCCCAAGGATCATCCCGCCCGAGACATGCAGGACACCTTTTATATCGCGGGTGACACGGTTCTGCGGACACACACGTCGCCCGTGCAGGTGCGGACCATGGAACAACAACGTCCGCCGGTCAGAATTCTTTCTCCGGGCAAGGTGTACCGGCCGGATTCTGATGTTTCCCATACCCCCATGTTTCACCAGGTGGAAGGACTCATGGTGGATCGCAACGTCACGTTTGCGGATCTCAAGGGCGTGCTGCAATATTTTCTCCACTACATGTTCGGAGCCGACCGACCGCTGAGATTCCGGCCCAGTTTTTTCCCCTTCACCGAACCAAGCGCCGAAGTCGACATCCAGTGCGTCATGTGCGGCGGACGGGGATGCCGTGTCTGCGGCCATAGCGGGTGGATTGAAATTCTTGGATGCGGCATGGTGGACCCGGCGGTGTATTCCAACGTACAGTACGATCCCGAAGAGTTTTCCGGGTTCGCCTTCGGCCTGGGGGTGGAACGAATAGCCATGCTCACCCTCGGCATATCGGACATCCGGTTGTTTTTCGAGAACGACCGGCGGTTCCTGGCTCAATTCTAACAAAGGTTACGGTTACCGATGCTGGTCAGTCTAAAATGGTTGCGTGATTACGTTGATTGTTCTCTTCCCCCGGAGGAAATAGCGGAAAAATTAACCATGGCGGGTCTTGAGGTAGAGTCCGTGTCGCCCGCGGGACCCGACTTTTCGGGCGTCGTGGTCGCCCGAATCGAATCAGTCAATCCCCACCCTAATGCCGATCGGCTCTCACTGTGCGAGGTAACTACAGGAGACAAGGGTTACCGTGTCGTCTGCGGCGCGCAGAACATCGGCGCGGGCGACGTCGTACCCCTGGCCAGAGTGGGTGCCGTGATCCCCGGCGGTTATACCATCAGGCACTCGACCATCAGGGGCGAGGCGTCCGAAGGTATGCTCTGTTCCGAAGAAGAGCTGGGAATCGGTAACGACGCCACGGGCATCATGCAGCTCGATCGATCGCTTCCCCTGGGTGAAGATTTGCAGCGGGCACTTGATCTCGAGGATGTCGTTCTCGACGTAGCCGTTACACCCAACCGTCCCGATTGTCTGAGCATGCTCGGCATCGCTCGGGAAGTCGCGCTTCTCACCGGCGCCGACCTTCGATATCCCGACTCCTCCTGCGACGAAGCAGGTGAAGATATTCACGGAACCACTTCCGTGGAAATTCAGAGCCCCCGGTTGTGCCCCCGGTACACCGCGCGGCTTGTCAGGAACGTTCACGTGGGATCATCCCCGTCGTGGATGAGGGTGCGACTTGAAGCTGTGGGATTGCGTTCCATCAACAACGTGGTCGACGTGACAAATTTTGTCATGATGGAGTATGGGCAGCCGTTGCACGCCTTTGATTTTTCATTCCTTGAAGAAGGCAGGATAGTTGTCCGAGGCGCCTCTGAAGGAGAAGAATTCCAGTCGCTCGACGAAAAGGTGCACACGCTGGCGAAAGACACGCTGATGATCTGCGATGGAATAAAACCGGTGGCCATAGCCGGCATCATGGGCGGACTGAATTCCGAAGTGCGGGACGCAACAGATACGATCCTGCTTGAAAGCGCCTATTTCAATCCCACGTCGATACGAAAGGCGGCCCGCACCATGGGCATGAGTACCGATGCCGCCTTCCGCTTCGAGCGGGGTGTCGACCCGGGCGGTGTGATACCGGCACTCAACCGCGCGGCGAGGCTGATGGCCGAACTGTCTGGCGGATCGGTCGCGAAAGGTCACATAGACGAGTATCCCCGCGAGATCGTTCCCCCGGCGGCAATCACGCTGAGAATCAAAAAAGCGGAGGAAATTCTCGGCCTGTCCCTTGATGCGTCCAGGATACAGCAGGTTCTTCGACACCTTGAGATGACGGTTCATGACGAAGGCGACGGGATACTGCGGGTGACACCTCCCACGTTCCGGGGCGATGTAACGAGAGAAATCGACCTTGTAGAGGAAATCGCGAGGATTGAGGGCTACGACACGATCCCGGTCACGCTGCCGCCGCTTGCCCCGCCGTCGGCGGAGGACGATGACCGTGACGAACAGATAGATAGTGTTATCAAAAACGCACTCACCGGCCTGGGGTACATGGAAGTCATTCATTACAGTTTCACCTCGCCCGAATCGAGCCGTCTGCTGGGATTTCCCGAAAGCCATGAATCATGGAAATTCGTGACCATAGAAAATCCCCTGACGGAAGACACGTCCGTCATGAGGACAAACCTTGTCTACGGTCTGCTCGGGTCGATGCGCAGAAACATGAACGCGGGCAACAGTGATCTCAAATTTTTCGAAGCCGGGAAAATATTTATCAGGACGGAAACAGGGAAACTGCCGCGGGAAACGAAACGGATCGCCGGGCTGCTCACGGGAGCCCGTTTCGAAAGATCATGGCGCTTTCAGGAAGAGACGTCGGACTTTTACGACATGAAGGGCTGCCTGGAAACGCTCTTTGAAGCCCTGAGTATAGAAGCGGTCCGATTCGATCCGGATCCGACCGTTCCCTTTCTTCATCCCGGACGGTCGGCTTCCGTCTTTTTCGGAAACAACCGCGCCGGCGTGGTCGGCGAGGTTCATCCGGACGTCCTCGCACGCATGGATCTCCCTCAGACCGCCTTCGTGTTTGAACTGGACCAAGACGCCCTTATCAATGCGGCCTCACTGCGCAGGCGCTTTCGGGAAATTCCGCGTTTTCCGGCTGTTGCCAGGGACGTTGCCTTTCTAGTCGATCGGAATATCACGGCGGATCAACTGTGCTCACCCATCCTGAACGCAGGTGAAGAATTACTTGAAAGTGTTCATGTATTTGATGTATACTGCGGATCCAGCGTGCCGAAAGACATGAAGAGTCTGGCCCTGCGATTCACGTACCGGTCACCGTCAAAAACCTTGGCGGACAATGATGTCGGTGATGTTCATCACCGTATCGTCGACGAAATCATAAGGGCATCGGGCGCAAAAGTCCGGGGCATGGATTAAAAGAGCAGGCGCGAAGGAGAAGAACGATGACGAAAGCCGATATCATTCAGGACGTCTACAACAAGCTCGGTTTTTCAAAGAGGGATTCGGCGCGTATCGTCGAGTCAGTCTTCGACATCATGAAAGAAACGCTCGCCCGTGGAGAAAAAATCAAGATCTCGGGATTCGGCAATTTTGTCGTGAACGACAAGCGATCGCGCAAGGGACGGAATCCGCAGACAGGTGAAACCATCGAGATTTCAAGGCGAAGGGTCCTGACCTTCAAGGCGAGCCAGGTCCTGAGAAACTCGCTGAACCAATAACCTGACACGAAAAGCGGCTGTTGTAAGGGGGCTTCGCACCATTGGGCGTAACGATTCCCGACAAGGTCTATTTTCGAATCGGGGAAGTCGGCAGAATTCTCGGGGTGGAGCCCTATGTGATTCGCTACTGGGAGTCGGAGTTTAAATCCGTCCGCCCCATGCGGACGAGGTCGGACCAGCGGTTGTACCGGCAACACGACATTGAGGAACTCCTCACGATCAAAGACCTGCTCTACCGGGACAAATTCACCATAGCGGGAGCGAAAAAAAAGCTCTACGGCGGCAAAAGCGCTCCGCCGGAACAAGGAAAAAGTTCTTCCGCAGATCTTCTGGATGAAATAAAGAAAGAGTTGCAGGCCATGCGCGACATACTGGCCTGATTCCGCGTTTCCTTCTCGCGACAAAAAACCCGACCGTTCTCGGCCGGGTTTTTCAATATCGTGAAAACGGTATTTACCCGGTTTACTTACCTTTTGACTTTCGCTTCGATGCCTTGAGCGGATTGACCTTCTGGGTCACGGACTGGATATCCTGCTGCATGTGCGTCGCGCTTGAACAGCGACCATAAGCCCACTTCGCCGCGGGATCGGGATAAAGCATGCAATAGATGCCTCCTTCGTATTCCATTGTTCTCTCGCAGCCGTTGCACTGCTCGACGATGGGATGACAGGAACCACCGTTGAAGCTGCACCCCTTCTTGGTCATAAAAACGCATTCCTTGCCCGCTTTTACCGTTTCACAAATCATCTTTCACATTCCTCTCTTACATATGTTTTTTGCATAAAAAACCGGTGCGCCGCGTAAGTTGCCACCGCACCGGATCGTAAAACACCCTGAACAGCTTCCCGGCCGTCGGTTGAACGGGCGCGGAAATATCAGAATAATTAACGCCCGTCAATAAAAAACTTCAACACCCGAAAAAATCTGCATTCCGTCCAGGGCGACCGAACGTCTTTTCTCGTACCGATGATGTTGGCGGCGGCATCATGCATACACCGTCTCCTCATGTGACGGCCTCGGAAGAAAAGCCGTGTCCTTTCAATTGACTTCACTGGGTAATAGTGCTAGGTATTCGCAGGCTTTCAGACAGGAGTATGCTTCCGCACGATTATGAAAACACTGCAATCAGACAGGCGCAATATCGGGACGATCATGCGCGTGTTCTTTCGGTCGCTCCTGATAAACGCATCCTGGAATTATTCAAAAATGCAGAATATCGGGTTCGCTTACGCGATCGCCCCCGCGCAAGCCCGTGTTGAAAATAAAAGCGCTTTTTTTCTGAGACATACGGAATCCTTCAGCACCAACGTATACATGGCCGGCCTGATTATCGCTTCCGTCCTGAATCGCGAGGAGACGTGCCGGGGCGCCGAGGCGCAATACCTGAAACAATCCCTTGCGGGACCGTATGCCGCGCTCGGCGACCCCTTCTTCTGGGGATCACTTCGACCGTTGTGCTCGGTCCTGGCGGTGGGAGTCGTCGCCGCCGTCGGATGTTCGTCCCTCGCGGCGCTTATTCCGGCGCTTGTGGCATACAACCTTGTACAGGGATACATAAGAACGAAAGGGTTCGCCGAGGCGTATCGGGACGGAACGGGCGCCACGGATTTTCTGAAACGTTTCGCCATGCCGGGAACGGCGGACAGGCTGCGCTGGCTTTCCATCGTTCTTCTGGCCGTCACGGCCGGAGGATGGCTGTCGCTTTCCCCCTGCGGCATGAGCGAAGCCGGATTCAAGCTCATCATAGCTCCCGGGGGGGCGGCTCTTTGCCTGGCCTGTTTCTGGCTTGTCCGAAAGCGGGTTCCCATGCCGGTCATTTTATACGGGATGACCGTCCTCTTGTTTTTTGCGGCCTGGTAGATTATGCATATAATAAGAACTTTCACGCTCAAGAATGAACTCGGGCTTCATGCCCGGGCGGCGGTAATGCTGGTAAACGTGGTAAAACGATTCGAGGCCGAGGTGTTCTTTGAACGTGACGGTAATGTTGTCGACGGGCGAAGCATCCTTGGCATACTGACCCTTGATTGCCCCAAGGGGGGAGCCATCACCGTAACCGCCGAGGGAACAGACGCGGAAAACGTGGTGGACGAACTTGGAAAACTGATCGAAGAGAAATTCGGCGAAGAGTAAGAAAACATTGCAGAAACAGAAGCATACCATTGTATTGAAGGGAATCGGTGTTTCTCCGGGAATAGCCACGGGGAAAGCGCGCCTGATCGACCATCGACCCGTGACAATAGCCCGTCGCGATCTTTCCGACCCGGCCCTCGTGGAACAGGAAATCCGGAGATTCATACAGTCGCTGGAGGAAGCCCGGCGTGAGCTTGACGAGATTCGAAGCAAGCTCGACGACACTGAAGGCATCGGACCGCTCATCATTGATGTACACAGCATGATTCTCGGGGACACCGGTTTCAGTCAAAAGACCATTGATATTATCAGGGACCAGGGCGTCAACGCCGAATGGGCCCTTGAGTCAACGCTCACCCGATACCGCGACATCTTCAAGAAAATGGAAGATGCGTACCTGAAAGAACGCATACGGGACGTTGAAGCCGTGGTGCAGCGTGTACATCGTCACTTGTCGGGAGTCGCGCCCGAACCTGAGACTGATGTAAACGAAGCGATTATAATCGTCGCCCACGACCTTTCTCCCGCCGATACGGTGCAGCTGAAAGTGAAAAAAGTTTTCGCTTTTGCCACCGACGTGGGAGGCAGAACTTCCCATACGGCGATCGTGGCTCGATCCATCGGTATTCCCGCCGTTGTCGGCCTTCAGAACATTACCGGGGAAGTGGACAAAGACGACGTCCTTATCGTCGACGGCACCTCGGGCATGGTCATTATCAATCCCAATCAGGAAACACTCCGGCGATACGAGGAAAAGAAACGGTATTACTTCGTCATGGAGGAGGATTTCCTGAAAAACGCTCACCTGCCGGCTGTCACGCGGGACAACCACAGCGTCGGAGTGGGCGCCAACATCGAATTTATCGAGGAAATTCCGGCAGCGGTTTACTACGGCGCCAACGGCGTGGGCCTTTTCAGAACGGAATTTTTTTACGTGAATCGGGAACAACCGCCCACTGAAGAGGAACATTTCGCCCACTACCGGGTCGTTGTCGAGGATGAGCGTATCAAGTGGGCGACTATACGCACCTTCGATCTCGGCGGCGACAAATTTGTATCAGACCCCCACCTCGCCGATGAAATGAACCCTGCCATGGGACTCCGGGCAATCCGCTATTGCCTGCGGGAACGGGATATTTTCGAGGTACAACTGCGCGGGATTTTTCGAGCCGGTGTTTTCGGCAACACCGGGATCATGATCCCCATGATCTCGGGTGTGGAGGAAATCAGGGAAGTCAAGAATATCATGGAAAAAGTGAAGGGGGATCTACGTTCCGAAGGCGTTCCCTTCAACGAAAACATCAAGCTCGGGATCATGATCGAGGTCCCGTCCGCCGTCATGATGGCCGACGCGCTGGCGCAGGAAGTCGATTTTTTCAGTATCGGAACCAACGACCTTATACAGTACGCGCTGGCCATAGACCGCGTGAACGAACACGTGGGATATCTCTATAAACCCTGCCACCCCGCGGTACTGCGCCTGATCAAGCATGTGGTCGACGCGGGTCACCGGGCCGGCATAAAAGTGGCCATGTGCGGCGAGATGGCGGGTGATCCTTTCTGTACGATTCTCCTGTTGGGTCTTGAAATCGACGGACTGAGCATGACGCCGCTGGCAATCCCCCGGGTGAAACGCATTATCAGGGAAGCAAAGCTGTCGGAGGCAAAAAAACTCCTGCGGCAGGTTATGAAATTCGACCGGACCGACGAAGTGGAAGCCCACGTCAGGGAATACATGAACCGTCGATTCGCCGATTATTGCATCGGCGGCAGCGGCGCGGCCTGATCGCCGAACCGGGGACCTCCGGGGCTGAGCAGAAAAAACGCCGTATCTCATTCTTTCAGTCACCGACGCCGGAGCGCCTGATGCCGAAGGTCTGGATGGATCATATGTTGAACGCGCGGGGCATCGGACCCTTGCTCTCCCGGGTCCGCCATCGAATCGAAGAGATAGGCGAACACTACAGCGGCCATCTCTACCCGCCGGGGAAATATCCTTTCATCTGGTTGTTGAACCGGATGATGGCGCGGGTCACTATCGCCGATGAAGACGTGGCCGTCCTTCAGGACCTGTCGCGCCGGGGCGTTGTGGTCTACAGCCTGAAAAACAAGAGTCGGTTGAATTGCCTGATCATACGGCACCTGGCTGTCTCGCGGAGCATCGACA
>LQBH01000018.1 GCA_002030015.1 delta proteobacterium MLS_D | reverse complement strand
GGTTGTAACCCATGCGCTGCGCGAACTCGCAGATTTCCTGAATGCGGGGTTTCGTAGGGTGAAGCACGTATGGCTTTTGTTCCCTTCCCGCGTAACATGACGATTCCTGTATCGATGCCTGTCTCGCAAATTCCCTGATTTCGCCAATCGCGTATTCCCTGTTCGCCTCCCCGGTGACATTCTTCCTCGTCAGCGTCGGACAGCCGGGCGCTCCCCTTCCTTTTGAATTGACGCAACTTCGTTCTGATTCCGGCACGGTGCAGCGGCTGCATCGCGCCAATACTTTTCCGGGCATTGAATCCACTCCTTTCCGATGCATGCTGAACATTCTGCCCTGTCCCGAAGCAAACGGCGCTTTTCCCGTGACGGGCTCTTCGGGAGCATTTCCCGCCGTGTCCTATAAAACGTCGAGTCCCCTATGGCAAGAATTCTTCCAAAATACCAGAAAACCTTTCCACCGGTGCATTTTGCCCTTAAATATTCTGAGAAAAATACCGATAGAGAGATAAAAGTGCTGCGTCTATTTCATCCTGTACGCCCGAATAACAGGGAAACCACGTAAAGAGAGGAATCGTTTATGGTACGAGCCTATATTGATTTCTTCATTCCCGCGGCAATCCGTGATGATGAAGATGAATACCGTCGCACGTTCCAGTTGACCTGTTTCACGCAATTATCCCCTCTCTTTTTTATTCCCAACGTCATCAAGTGGTATCACGCGGGACAAACGTCTCTCGCGGTGAGTATTTTCACGGTCATGATCATGGTGGCCGTTGTCGGGCCTTTTGTTTTAAAAACATCACGATCATTAAAAATTATGGGTAATTTTGTCATCGCCGCCCTTGCATGGCATTTCTCCATCCTGCCGGCCATAACCGGCGGTATTCATTCATCGTCTCTCACCTGGAACATGGTGATCCCGGTTTTCGCCGTTACGTTCATCGGGTTTCGCAGTTTTATCTTCTGGTCAATTTTCATGCTGCTGGAGATACTGGTATTCACGCTCATTCATTACACCGGGTACTCGCTTCCCCTGGTCGAACTGACGGAATCCCAGGTTGTCGGCAACCAGCTCGCCAACATCATCGGCCCTTTTCTGACCATGGTCATCGCCCTGAGTTTCGGCGACCGGGGGCTGAAAAAGGCGCTCATGGCCCACAAGGCCGCCGCTGAAGCGCACATAAGCGCGCAACGTGAGCAGGAAGCATTGCGGGAAAAATCTGACTCCCTGGCTGAAAAACTTGAGTCGATCTTCGCGCGGGTCAGTGAAAACACGGAACACCTTGTCGGAAAAGTAGTAAAAGGTATGGCCGAATTAACCGGCAAGTCGGCGGAAAGCGCAACAAACGCCAATATCCTGATAGGTGAAACGGGAAAGGTAGTGGAGGAAACGAACAAATCAATGAAGGAACTTGTTTCACGCATGACCGAAATTTCCCGTACCGGTGAGGAAACATCGAATATAATTAAAACCATCGATGAAATCGCCTTTCAAACAAACCTGCTCGCTCTTAACGCGGCGGTCGAGGCCGCGCGGGCCGGCGACGCGGGAACAGGCTTCGCCGTGGTGGCGGAGGAGGTGAGAAACCTGGCCGCTCGATCGGCCGAAGCAGCGAAAATCACCTCGGAACGCATAGAAGACATGATAAGCAGGATCAGTCAGGGCTCGGACCTCGCATTGCGCACCGATGACTCATTCGCCAGGGTATTCGATAACGTCAGCCGGGCCATCGAATTGATCGATGAAATCGCCCGTTCCTCGTCGACGCAAAACAGGGGCATCGAAGATATCAACGATATAGCGGACCAGATAAACGCGCTGGTAAAAGACAGTTCTGTTTCCTCCGCGCAGACCGGCCTTTCGGGCCGTGAAATCGTTGAAACCACGGCACTCAAATAAAATTTTGACTTTGGGCTTTTCCGCCCCTATACTCCCCCACTCGTGTTTCAGCCTGGGTGGCACGATACAAACATGGATTCTTCGCGGTAAAGCTGCGGCCCCCCGCGAAAATACACACGTACCGGCGCTTCTCTGTGGAAGGCTCGGTAGAAAGGAAAACATCAGTATGAACAAGGCGGATCTCATCAACGAAGTAGCTGAAATTACAGGAACGAAGGCAAAAGCACAGGAAGTTGTCGACTGCATATTGTCGACCGTCACGACAGCCCTGGAAAAAGGTGATTCCGTGTCCCTCGTCGGGTTCGGCACGTTCAAAGTAGCCGAACGGTCCGCGCGCACCGGCCGGAATCCCCAGACGGGCGCGTCCATCGACATACCAGCGTCTCGGGTTCCCCGGTTCGTTCCGGGCAAGACACTCAAAGAAGCTGTCAAGTAAAACCGGTCCCCCGGCGCAAGACTACGGGACGTCCGGGAACGATTCCGGAGAGTGAATGTTCACCGGGTCGTACGCCCCCTTTCCGGGCTGATAACGAAGGCGTATCAAGGGGTTCGATACCCCTTGACATTCGAAAAGTACCTGTTCTAGAAAGAGAGAAAACCGGACGTTCCCGCAACCGGGAATTCGGCTGATTTTCAATTTTGTAGTGCAACAAAGACCATCGTGCTCTGCAAAGTTCGATGGTCTTTTTTTATTCGCTTTGTGCTTCGTCGAAGTGCCGGAGCAGCGAAACAACGAAAGGAGTACGGTACCATGTCCGAACCGATTAAAACGGGAGACACGATCAGCGTCAACTACACCGGCAAATACGAGGACGGAACCGTCTTCGACACCTCGGAAGGAAGGGATCCCCTTACATTTACTGTGGGGAAGGGTCAACTTATTCGCGGGTTTGACGAAGCCGTCGTCGGAATGACCGAAGGGGGAAAAAAGGAGGTGACCGTTTCTCCTGACGAGGGATACGGCGAGCACAGTGAAGAACTCGTTTTCAGCATTCCCCGGGACCGCGTGCCGGACCACATCGAACTGGAACAGGGATTGCAGCTCACATTGACGGACCAGTCGGGCAATCAACTTCCCGCTGTCGTGGAAAAAGTCACCGACGATTCGGTCACCATGGATGCCAATCATCCCCTGTCGGGTCACACCCTGGTGTTCGACATAGAAATCGTCGCCACGGGACTGACTCCGGACGCCGAATGAGGGTCGACGGAAACATCGGCGATCGGCACGGTCTTGTCGGCCGCCCCGGCCTTGTAAGAAGCATCGCCGCCTGAGGCCGCTATAAGCCGAGATCCCGGTTTATAAGAACGACCTTGATCCGCCCGGCGGGAAAGGATTTTTCCGTTATGGTCCAACTGTTACAGATCCTGGCCGGGCTGTCGCAATCGCTGCAGACGCCCGTTTTCACACAGGGAGTATCAAGGCCGAGTTTCATCGCGTTCGCCGGGGCCGCGTAATTTCTGATACGTTCCATGGCCTCGGCGACGTCGGGAACAATCTTGTTTCGGCCGACCGGTATGATCACCCACCGGGGACCAAAGGTGATTGCCGCCACGCGGTTGCCGATCATGTCGAGGTTGACGAGTATGCCTGTCTCCGTGACGGCGTTCGTTCCGGTGATAAAAAGGTCGGCGAGAAGCGCCCGCCTGCGCCGCTCGGCCAGTTCTTCCCGGGAGATACTTCGATCGTAGGTATCGTTGACCTGAAGGCCGAAGCGCTCTTCTTTCAACGGTTCGTAAAGTCCGACTTCACGGACGGTTGTCGAACCACCCCAGGCGACACTTCCGGCGTTCAACGATGGAATGATACGGTCGAGCACCAGTGACCGGGCTTCTTCCTCGGTTTCCACTATGAACGCCTCAAAATTGTTGGCCTCCAGTTCCTTTTTGACCGTTTCCAGTTTAAGGCTCCAGAATGTCGAACGATAATCCTGCATAGTGTTTCACTCTCCTTAAAAAATAATTTCAGCGGTCTTTCGATGGTCGATGAATTGCAATGACCGTTCGTCCGAGAAGCGCCCGGCTGCCCCGATCCGTCTAGGTCAGGTGGTTTATGGCGCTTGCCACGCAGGCTGCTCCGTAACCGTTGTCGATATTGACGACGGCCACGCCGCCGGCGCAGCTGTTGAGCATACCCAGGAGCGCCGCCAGCCCGCCGAAGCTTGCACCGTAACCGACGCTGGTGGGAACGGCGATGACCGGCTTGTCGACAAGTCCTCCCAGGACACTCGGCAACGCTCCCTCCATTCCGGCCACAACGATGATGACCCTGGCGCGACGTATGATGCCGAGGGCGCCGAAGAGCCGGTGTATACCGGCGACGCCCACGTCCACCACCCGGTCGACCGGGTTTCCCAGCATTTCGGCAGTCACCGCCGCTTCCTCGGCGACGGGAAGATCGGACGTTCCGGCGGTAACCACGGCGATACGCGTATCAACCCTGTCCTGCCGGCCGCGCCGTATCGTTATTGTCCGGGCGGTTTCGTTGAACCCCGCATCGCCGCACAGGGCGGCCACCGCTTCGTACATTTCCACCGTGGCGCGCGTGGCCAGTACATTCGTGTCACGCGTCAGCATGTACCGAACAATTTCCCGGACCTGGGTGACCGTTTTCCCCTCGCAGAACACCACTTCCGGTCGGCCCAGCCGGGCCGGACGCTGGTTGTCGATTTTAGCGAAACCCAGATCTTTATAATCACGTTCACGAATACGGCCGACGGCGTCACCAATGTCCAGTGTTCCGTTCCGTACGTCGCGAAGAATCTCTTCCAGGTCGTCTTTCACCGGTTTTCCCCTTTCAGTCATCCACACCGCCGGTCCGATAACCATCGAGATCGAGTGACACGTGACGGAATCCGAATTGTTTCAGCTGCCCGGCTATTTTATCCATTCGTTCCTCCGGAAAGAACAATCGCCTGCACTCCCGTCCCGCCTCGATGCGTGCCGTTGTCCCGTCGCTTCTGACTCTGACAGGATCGATGCCTTCGGACAGTAAATATTCTTCCGCAATTTCGATCCGGGCAAGTTCCTCCGCGATTACTTCCCGCCCGAAAGGCAGTCGCGTCAGGAGGCATGAATCGGGGGAATGTATCCAGGTCTTTCTGCCCCGCTTATTTAATTGATCGATGACATCCGTCTTCGAAAATCCGCATTCGCAAAGCGGACTCAGTATTTTCTGCTCCTTGAGTGCTCTCATGCCGGGACGGGCCGCTTCGTCGTCGTCGGTAACGGTCCCGTCCAAAACATGCCCGGCTCCCAGCACGGACGCCTCCCTTCTGATTAAGGTGAACATTTCACTCTTGCATATGTAACAACGATTCCGTGGATTATACCGAAGGGCCTCCGGAAGGGGAATATCGACATTCAGGTGCGACACCCGCAGCGCTTCCGCGATGCCGCCGGCCCGCCTGATATCTCGTTTCAACGTGTAGGGGGCGAAAACGGTTACCGCCGCTACCTTGTCCCCCAGCACCTCCCCGGCGCAGTCGAGCAGAAAGGCGCTGTCCGTCCCTCCGGAAAAGGCGACCACGCATGATCCGAGTTCTTCCAGCCGTTGTTTGAGTGCCGCACAATCACCCGGCATGAAGGCTCCCTTTTATTTCGATTGTTCCGTCACGTCATTCAGCTGCGGGAAAGCTCGCTCAACGGCGCCGTACACGTCCTGGATGCTCACTCCCTTTTCGCGGGCGATATTCCTGCAATCTTCGTATTCGGGCTTCCACGTGACAAGCGCGTTCCCGCGGAACGTTCTCTTGATCCGGACCTCTCCGTAGTCCGTCATGACAGAGTCGGCATCCCGACGAAGCGTCGTCCGGGACAAACGCTGTTTCCTGAGACCGAGGGTCGTTGTTTCCGTAAGCACGATTTCTTCGACGCCGGCCAGCCGATCCGTGTCGCACAGCACGGAAAGCACGACTGCGGGCCGTGATTTTTTCATGATAATCGGCGTCATGAAGGCATCACGCGCCCCTTTTTCAAGAAGCCTGTCGAGAACGTGTTCGTACAGTTCGGGGTTCATGTCGTCGATATTGCATTCCACCAGCCACACCTCTCCCGATTCGTGACCAGAGCCAGAGCTATCCTCGCTTTTTTCGCCCAGCATCACTCTCAGCACGTTGGGAATTTCCGTGTCGCCTGTGCCGATCCCGTACCCCACTTCCTTGAGTTGAAAAGAAACGCTGTCGCTGAACGTGTCAACAAGAGAAACCAGGATAGCCGCACCCGTCGGCGTGGTCATTTCACGCGGCGCTCCTCCCGTCCTGACCGGGACACCCCTCAGTATTTCGGTGGTGGCGGGGGCCGGTACCGGAAGCGTTCCGTGGGCGCAGTGGACGAATCCGCCGCCCAGTTCCACTGATGAAGCAGCCGCACGGTCAACCCCGAGATATTCAAAGCAGAGCGCGGCACCCACGATATCGACAATAGCGTCGACAGCGCCCACCTCGTGAAAGTGAACGGCGTTGATATCAATGCCATGTACCTTCGACTCCGCCCGGGCGATGGCCTCGAACATGCGGAGACTTCGCCGGCGCACTCCGTCCGACAGGGAGGCGGCTGTCAGGATTTTTCTGATATCGTCGAGTTTCCGTTCGTGATGGTTGTGACCCCTCCCGCTATGCGCCGAAAGAACGACATCGACCTTCGTACCCGTGATTCCCCGGCGCGACTGTCGGGATACCGCCAGTTCGTATCCGGAAATATCGAGGGCGCGCAGCGACTCGACCAGAAAGGCCGGGTCTACTCCCAGGTCAATCATGGCGCCGAGATTCATGTCTCCGCTGATTCCGGCAAAACAATCGTAATAAAGAAATTTCATCGATTCCGCCTTCTTGTCATTTGACGGTTTTTTGACGCGCGGTACTGAACCGGCATCAGGAAAATTCCTGCCCCGGCAGTCTCAGTCGGCGTCTTCAAGAAGAAAATCTTAAACATCATGAACCCCTATTGCAATGTTTTTCCTCTATTCGCCGCAGTCGACGCCGATTTGTCCGCCCGGTGTACCGTAAAGAACGGCACTTCATGATCCATTCGGGAAGTTCAAACGGTTGCATTTTACTACTTTTAATGAAATAACCTTCAGCGTAGCAACCGCGCGGTGTCTCATATTCAGAAAAACCGCCCATTCAGACTCGAGGAGGTATCACTACAATGGACATTCGGGAAAAAATCGTCGTCGTTACGGGCGGCGCAGGCGGCATAGGGCAGGCCCTTTGCAGAAAGTTCGCGTCGGAAGGAGCAAAATCCGTCATCGCCGCCGATGTCGATGAAGAAGGAGCGCGTGCCGTCGCCCGGGAGATCAGGGGTGTCGCCGCGCGTTGCGACGTACGCAGCGAACAGGACGTTATCGACCTGATAGAGCAAACCGAAAATGAAATAGGACCGATCGATCTTTTCTGCTCCAATGCCGGCATCATAGCCATCGGCGGCGTGGAGGTTTCCAATGACGAATGGCAGAAAATCTGGGAAATCAATGTCATGGCACACGTATACGTGGGACGTGCGTTGATTCCGCGCATGATCGAACGGGGGGGCGGGGCGCTGATGATAACCGCATCAGCCGCCGGGTTGCTCAGCCAGATAGGATCGGCCCCCTATTCGGTGACGAAACACGCGGCGGTCGGTCTCGCGGAAAACATAGCCATCACGTACGGCGGCCAGGGCATTCAGACGTTCGCCCTCTGTCCTCAGGCGGTACGTTCCAACATGACGCGGCAGCATGAAGGGGGCGGCGTGGCGGCCGTGGACGGTCTCATGGAACCTGAGAAACTCGCGGACGTGGTAATACAGGGACTCCGGGAAGAAACATTCCTCATTCTGCCTCACCCCGAGGTAAAAACCTACATGCAACGCAAAACGGCCGATTATGACCGGTGGATACGGGGAATGCAGCGCCTGCAGTCCCGTTTTCTTGAAGGCGAACCGTTGAAACAGAAGTAACCATTGAAAAAGACCG
Source organism: delta proteobacterium MLS_D (assembly GCA_002030015.1). Taxonomy (GTDB): domain Bacteria; phylum Desulfobacterota; class Syntrophia; order Syntrophales; family UBA2210; genus MLS-D. The sequence continues at coordinate 24,315 of LQBH01000018.1, read as the reverse complement.
GCAGGGTATCGGCAACCTACTGAAATGACATTGACAAACGAAACCGGGAATGGTTTAAATATACTGTGTGTATTCGCACCTTGAATCATTTTTCGACGGCGGCGACACAGCATAACGGTTGCCGTACGGCACAGTAAGCGGGGGCGTGTCGTTGCGCTGACACAACAAGTTTACCGCCGGCCCGACCGGCGGGAGGACCTGTTTCCGCCGGTACTGAAGGAAACGATCACCACCGGCATGAACAGGGTTCTTCGTGAACAGGGATGCCCTGCCGAATCCACTGATTTTCCATCTCATGGCAGGTTCATCATACTCTGAAGGCGGCATAAACTCTAAAAAAAGGAGGATTGCACCATGTCTGGCAGGCGTATGAAGGTTTTCTCGAAGATACTGATTTCAGGCGTTCTTGTTGCTCTGGCGGGAAGTTTTTTCCTTTCGGGTTGTTCAACCAAAACCATGACACTCAACCCCGGCATTACAGATCCCCAGCTCATCGTTAATCCCGCCTCCATTCGTCTCGGCGTAGCCAAGGTAGCGGGCACGGACATCGTTTTTGAGGGATCAGGATTCAAACCGGAAGACTCGGTGTTTATATCTCTTATCGGGCCCGGTGACACGGACGTGGCCCTCGCGAACGGCACCGTCGGAGCCGATGGAACATTCAAGGCTGTGGCATCCCCGCTCGCCAAGGTTACCGGCATCCTTCGGGCGAACATCAGCGGGAATTACGACGAAGACGGCAGCTATAACCAGTTCGTGGTCGTCTCGAAACCGCCTGTTCCGCCCGGCGTGTATACCGCCCGCGCCATGGCCATGCTTTCCGGCCAGACGGCAGAAACAGACTTCATCATAAAAGAAGCCGCGGGCGCCGAACAGCTGAAAGACTGGCTCGGCATGAAACTGGGAAAAATCGTCGACAAGCGGCCTCGCTAGATCGCATCGTCGGTGTGCAAAAATTATGGTCGGCGGACCCGATACGGTCCGCCGACCCGGCAGGAAAACGAAAAGTACGTGACTGTATCGGTCGGCAATATATAATGCACCCCTTCGAGGCGGCGGGTGAGCGCCACAATATATAAAAAAATAAACGGCGGCGGTATATCAGCCTTGCAAGGAAGTATTTCATGCTTGTTATAGAAGATCTTCAAGTCATGATGGGCGACAAAGAATTGCTGAAGCACATCGACCTGGAAATTCGGCCGGGGGAAACTCACATTCTCTTCGGACCCAACGGCTCGGGAAAAACCTCGCTCATCATGACGATTATGGGATATCCCCAGTACCGGGTTACTGCCGGGAAGATATACTTCAAAGGAGAAGATATCACCTCCCTGCCGATTGATGAACGCGCCCGCCTGGGTATCGGCATGTCCTACCAGCGACCGCCCAGTATCAAGGGTCTGAAAACCAGGCATCTGGTTGACATATGCGCAGGTGACGGCGTCGATACCGATGCCCTGGCCGAGAGAATCAACATGAATAATTTTCTCGACCGCGATATCAATGTGGGATTTTCCGGTGGCGAGATCAAACGTTCGGAGTTGTTACAACTCATGGCACAAAAACCGGACCTTCTGCTTTTTGACGAACCCGAGTCGGGCGTCGACCTGGAAAATATCGCCCTGATCGGCACCACAATCAACGAACTGCTTGAACGGGATCACACGCCGACAAGGGATAAAACAGTAAAAGAAATCAAGAAAGCCAGGTCGCGCATGGGACTGGTCATAACCCACACGGGGTTCATACTGGACTACGTGACGGCCGACAGGGGGGAAGTACTCTATGACGGTGTACTGGCCTGCAAGAGCAATCCCATCGAAATATTCAAACAGATAAAAACCGTTGGATACGAGGAGTGCGTGCGATGCGGATTCGCGACCTAGACGAAAAGGCCCGCTCGGCACGGCAGAAAGCGGCCGCCTACGGGCCCGATATAGACCTGGACTCATATACCGTGGAGTCTCCTTCACATGAGGTCATCGACGACCTCGACCGTCTTTCCGACAGCGATAAAGAACGCATGCTGCTCGCGGGCATAGAAAGCGACACCGGAGAACGCTCCGGCTCATATATTCAGAAAGACGGCGTTCCCGTTTATACGGCATCACTTCAGGAAGGACTCGAAGTCATTCCAATACGGGAGGCCCTTGAGAAGTTCGACTGGCTCGCTGATTATTACTGGAAGCTGATAGACGTGGACACCGATAAGTACACCGCCAGGGCCCGCCTGGATCTTCACAACGGCTACCTTATCAGGGCGCTTCCAGGCGCCAGGATCACTTTCCCGGCCCAGGCCTGCATGTATCTTGAAAAGGACGGCTTCAGCCAGAACGTACACAATATCATTATCGCCGAAGAAGGGTCGGAACTCCACGTCATCACGGGATGCGCGACAGCCGCTCATGTTTCCGGCGGCATCCACGTAGGCATCTCCGAGTTTTACGTCAAGAAAAACGCCAAGCTGAGTTTCACCATGATCCATCACTGGGCGGAAGACGTCCTCGTCCGGCCCCGGTCGGCTGGCATCGTTGAAGAAGGCGGCTTGTTTCTCAATAATTATATCTGCATGAAACCGGTCAAGTCACTGCAGACGTACCCCCGAACCTCGCTGGTCGGCAGGGGCGCCGTGGCCCGTTTCTACAGTCTTCTCGTGGGAAGCCCCGGAGGTGAGCTTGATGTGGGAGGCGGCATTGACCTGAAAGCGGAAGAAACACGAGCGGAAATCATTTCCCGGGCGATCTCCAACGGCGGAAATATTCTGGCCCGCGGAGACCTCGTAGGAGAAGTTCCGGGTGCTCGGGGCCACCTCGAATGCCGCGGCCTGATTCTTAACCACGGCATGATCCACGCCATTCCGGAACTCGTGGGAAAAGTCGACGGCGTCGAGATGTCCCACGAAGCCGCGGTGGGAAAAATCGCCCAGGAGGAAATTTTTTATCTCATGTCGCGCGGCCTGACGGAGGAGGAAGCGACAGCCACGATTGTCAGGGGATTCCTCAGTGTCGATATTCCGGATCTTCCGGCTCCCCTGCAGAAAGAAATCGACCGCGCCGTTGATTTGAGCAGAGAAGATATGCTGTAAAAGCACCGCCGGGTTCGAGAAGCCGGCGGAGTCGAAACGTGTCAAGTTTTTCCACCCATCAGTCGATACTATCATCAGAACGATCCTGGAAGGAGGCGCGGCCCCTTGTCTTCTATACCGGCGACGGCTCTCAGTGCCCTCGGCACCGCGATGAACGTAATAGCCCACAATACCGCAAACGTCTCTACTGATGGTTTTGAAAAAAGCCGTGCTCGTTTTCTCGAAACCCGCGCCGGCGGCGTGACGGTATCCATCGAAGGAAGCGACGAGCGAACATTCTGCACGTACCCCGACCATCCTGCCGTAACGGAGCCTGAATCTTCAAACGTGGATCTGCACGAGGAATTCGGCCGGCTTATCACGACGCTCCACGCGTACGAAGCCGTCGTCGCCACGGTGCGCGAGGAAAACGAGACGAAACGTATTCTCATGGATGTTATTGTCTGACGGCACCGTTTTTTTGAATCCAGTGATGAATGCCGCGAATGCTTTTTACGGCGAAATACCGTTCCCGCTCCTGCACATCGCGGGGAAATTCCCGATACCATGTCATGGCCCGGTCCCGCTTCAACAAATCTTCGAAAACCGATTCTTCAAACAGTTCTTCATCTTCACCGGCATTCAATCGTTTTTCCGTCAGCGCAACCCAGAGATCGAGCTGATTCAGGGCCGCGTCGAACAGTCGTGGCGGGTCGTCACAGAACCCGTAATGCGCGAAGCAGAGATGTGAAACATCAAGCGACGCCGCTTTCAGAAGCGACGACCGATACACGTCGTAGAAAAAGGGAGCCGGCGACGCGAGGCGCAGATACGGCCCGCTTTCGTGAGGATAGAAGACTCCCGCCGCCTCTCCGACGAACAGAATGTCTCCCATCAGGTAGCAGCGATGATGTGAGGCATGTCCCGGTGTTTCCACTGTTTCGAACAGTCCAACCCGACTCGCCTCGTATTCGTCAAGAAACGCCTCTTCGGGACTGGGCCTGATAGTTCCGTACAGGTCGGCCAGATCCCCCAAAGCTTGCCGCGAAGCTGCTGAAAGTTTCGATGGTTCGGTCAGGTGCCTCACGGTGGAAGGTTTGCAAACCACCCGGGCTTCCGGATGGCGTTCCAGCAGGTGCCCCAGTCCTCCCACGTGATCTATGTGAATATGAGTAATGAGGACAAAATCGATTTTCTTGACGGCGAGGGTCTCCAGTTCTTCTTCCAGGCGCGGGATACTCGACGAGGGACCGGGGTCGACGAGTATCGTCGCTCCTTCACGACGAACCAGCCAGCTGCTGATGAACTTTTCAAACCCTCGGCGCGGTTGATCGAGATCTATCAAAAAAATATTATCATAAATTTCACGCGCCATGGCCGACCGGGAAAGACTCCTCTCGTCAGTACTGACCCCGCCCTCGGCAGGGATCGCCTATATACCGGGACGATCAGCGGCGGTCAAGGAGAAAAGCCGGGCCGCTATTCCGGAAACGGTCAAAAAACAATGGACTTGCCCCGGAAGCCCTCTCTGGTATATACACCACGGTCTGTCCCGGCAAAAAAAGGGCGGTTTTCGTGAAAGGCGTCGTACAGTTATTATGAAAGTAATCGAAGAAATCAGGCTTGCCAACGACCTGTTACTCCAGGTAAGGGACCGGTCTCATCCCGTCGCAGCGGATACAACCAGGGTAGCGGTGGAAATTGTCGTTCCCGTGCCGCTCAGAATCGAGTATTTCGAGTCGATTGAAGACTTCGACCTTGTCAAAGCGATATTCGGCGACCCCGTTGACTTCACCCTGACTAACGAACGTACATTTGTACACAATGATGAACGGGGATTTGTTTTCGCGGAACTGCTGAACAATTTCAAGAACGACGTGCTTCAGTACCTTGAAAAACCGGGGTTCCCGGCACGTTTCGTCCGTTCAAAACTCGCTGATGTAAAGAAACGACCCCACCGGTACAGGCTGAAAAAAGTAAAATAACCGCCGAAACCGAATACATAAAAAGCGGTGACATTCCGGTCGTCTTAAGGAAACCGCTGTTTTTCAGGCGGTGAAAAAAGAAATTATAAGGAGAAAGAGGTTGCAATCATGAAAAGCAAGGTCGCCGTTATAGGTGCCGGTTTTGTGGGAGCAATGGTGGGCCAGAGAATCGTTGAAAAAAACATGGCGGATGTCGTCCTGGTCGATGTGGCGGAAGGCATTCCACAGGGCAAGGCCCTGGACATAGCCCAGTCCGCCGCCGTTGAAGGCTTTGACTCACGCATTGAAGGAACCAATGATTTCAGCGAAATAAAAGATTCCTCCATTGTCGTCGTTACCGCGGGATACCCGAGGGCGCCCGGCATGACCCGGGAGGACCTGGCACGAAAAAACGCCGACGTCATCACATCGGTTACTCGAAACATCTCCCGCTTCGCGCCGGACGCGGTCATGATCGTCGTCACAAACCCCCTGGACGTGATGACTCATGTCGCCTGGAAACACTCGGGGTTTCCGCCGGAACGCGTATTCGGCATGGGCGGCGTGCTCGACGAAGCACGGTTCAAATATTTTCTGTCCCGTGCCTTGAACGTTTCCCCGCGGGATATTGAAACGCTGGTATTAGGAAGTCACGGAGAAACTATGGTTCCCCTGAAAAGCCGCACAACGATCAAAGGCACGCCCGTCAGTACCATTCTTTCACAAGAAGACTTCCGACTTATCGTTGAACGAACCAGGCAGGGAGGCGCCGAAATCGTAAACCTGCTCAAATCGGGCAGTGCATGGCACGCCCCTTCTGCGGCGGTTACAGCCATGGTTGAAGCGGTTCTGGGCGACACCAGGCGCATGATGTCTGCTGCGGCTTACCCGGACGGCCACTACGGTATTCATAATATTCATATCGGCGTGCCGGTGATCGTGGGAGCCGGCGGCATTGAACAGGTCTGTGAACTGCCGCTGGACGGCGATGAAGCGGCGGAGCTTCAAAAAGCCGCCGCTACTGCACGCGACATGGTGGAACAACTTGAAACGGCCGCCAATGCGTAACAGCAATCTCGAAGCGATTCTTCCGCTGGTTCAAAAACCGGCCCGCTATACCGGTGGAGAAACCAACGTCGTTCACAAGGAAAGCGGCGACGCCGCTTTTTCTTTCGCCCTTGCATTTCCCGACGTATATGAAGTGGGCATGTCGCACACGGGATTGCAGATTCTCTACGGAATTCTGAACCATCTTCCCGGCTGGCGGGCCGAACGGGTTTACGCTCCCTGGCCCGACATGGAACGTCTTCTTCGCGGAAGGAATATTCCTCTCTCATCGCTTGAATCGGGAATCCCCCTGAACCGCTTCGACGTCGTGGGATTTTCTCTGCAGTACGAACTTTCCACCACCAATGTCCTGTGCATGCTTGAACTGGGAGGAATACCGCTTCGCGGACGCGATCGCAGGCAGGAACATCCTGTCGTGATTGTCGGCGGACCCTGTACCTTTAATCCGGAACCGACGGTTCCTTTTTTTGACGCCTTCGTTATCGGCGAAGGCGAGGAAGTTATCGTTGAAATTGCCGAGGCGGTCGCCGAGGCAAAGCGGCACGGGAAAACACGGACGACGATTCTTGAAAGGCTTGCCGAGCTGGATGGACTGTATGTACCGTCCGTTCACGGAATGAATCATCCCGTGAAGAAGCGGACAGTCGTCGATATCGACAAGGCCTTTTTCCCTGAAACTCCCGTCGTTCCACTGATAAGGACCATTCATGACAGGATCACCCTGGAAATCGCCCGGGGCTGCACCCGCGGATGCCGCTTCTGCCAGGCCGGCATGGTGTGGCGTCCCTACCGTGAAAGGGATCCCGGGCAAATCGTGAAAAAAGCGGACCGCATTCTCGAGGCAACCGGGTACGACGAAATATCACTCCTGGCACTCAGCTCGGGCGATTACTCCTGTATCGGCCCGCTTATGACGGAACTCATGAATCGGAATGCCGGGCATCACGTGGCACTCGCCCTTCCTTCACTGCGAACGGAAACCCTGACATCGCCGATTATAGAACAAATAAAGCGCGTGCGAAAAACAAGCTTCACCCTGGCGCCGGAAGCCGGGACACAGCGGCTTCGCGACGCAATCAACAAGGGAAACCGTGAGGAAGACCTGATAGACACAGCTGGAATCGTTTTCGAATCCGGCTGGAAATCAATAAAATTATATTTCATGATCGGCCTCCCCGGGGAACGCAGAGAAGACCTGGAAGGCATCACGGATCTCGTGTACAAGGTGTTGCGGACGGGAGGCAACCGGCACCAGGTAACGGCGAGTCTTTCCACCTTTATTCCCAAACCCCACACGCCCTTTCAATGGGAGCGCCAGATCAGTCCCGATGAAACGGAAGAACGGCAACGTTACTTCAAAGATATTCTCCGCCACCGGAACCTGAAGTTGAAGTGGCACGACCGGCGCATGAGTTTTCTTGAAGGAGTAATCGCGCGGGGCGACCGTCGCGTGGCCGATGTCATAGAACGGGTCTACCGGCTCGGCGCACGATTTGACGGATGGAGCGACCTGTTTCATTTCGAACTCTGGGAACAGGCTTTCAGGGAAACCGGATTCAATCCCTACCCATACCTGGAAAACCGCCCGGTTGAAACCGATTTGCCCTGGTCATACGTTGATGCCGGAGTCGACAAAAATTTTCTTCTGCGGGAAAAGGAGAAAGCTGCAACGTCAACGACTACGGAAGACTGCCGGACCGCCGGCTGTTACGGCTGCGGCGCCTGCCGGGACGGGCTCGAGCTGCGTCCGGCACAGGCAGACACCGTCACGGGGAACAGCGCCGTCCCTGCCGAAATACTTCCCCGGGAAGAACCGTGGACGCCTCTTCGACTGCGTCTCCACTACCGTAAGGCGGGAAAGGCCCGTTTCCTCTCTCATCTTGACACGGCGTCGGCGCTTATTCGAGCGATCGCAAGAAGCGGCCTGCGATTTGACTATTCACGGGGCTTTCACCCGAACCCGAAAATATCCTTTCCATGCGCCACCCCTCTGGGAATTGAAAGCGAATCGGAATTCGCCGATATATGGATCAGGCCGCCCGGCAAGGAACGTGTCCGCCACCTGGTCGACGTTGTTAATCGTCATCTTCCGGAAGGCCTGGAAATTATTTCCATGAACGACGCTGAATCCGGGCACCGCGCATTGTCGAAACAGATAATCGGATTCGTCTACGAAATGCAGCTTGACAGAAGCGACAGTAATGAGAGAAAAACCGACTATAAGCGGCGCATCAAATCATTCCTGAATGCCGAATCTTTCATCATCGAACGGGCCAAAAAGGGAACGACTCAAACGAGAGATCTCCGCCCCCTGGTGGAATCTCTGGTCTATGACGATGAACGTTGCATCCTGCGGGGCGTTTTTCTCTTCACCGCGCAAGGGGGAGTAAAACCTCAGGAAATCCTCACCGAAGTGATGGGAATGGAAGACGGAGAGGCACGGACCGTTCGCGTTGTAAAAAAACAAACGCTTATGACCGGCGGGTGAACACAGTATGGCAAAAGAAATGATCTTCAATTGCAACGAGTATGAAACGAGGATCGCCATCGTCGACAACGGGACGCTGACGAATCTTTACGTGGAGCGATGGGATGAACGCTCCATTGCCGGAAACATCTATATGGGCAAGGTTGTCCGCGTTCTTCCTGGAATGCAGGCGGCTTTCGTGGACGTGGGTCTTGACAGAACCGCCTTTCTCTACGTGGCCGATGCCTTCTATGACGGACGGGGCATCGACTTCACGTCGGGAATCGACGTCGACAACGGCGATGATCCGGGCATTAACGGTACGGGCGGGCAGACCATGAATCATTCAATCGAAGATATTCTGCAGGAAGGCCAGGAACTGCTCGTCCAGGCATCGAAGGAACCGCTCGGTTCCAAAGGCGCGCGCGTTACCACCCACGTGTCGCTTCCCGGCAGGAACCTGGTCGCCATGCCGGCCGCCCACCATATCGGCATATCAAGAAAGATTACCGATGAGACGGAACGGGAGCGTCTTCGCGCTATAATCGAAGAGATACGTCCACCCGATTTTGGTTTCATCGCCCGGACGGTCAGCGAGGGCCGGTGCCGGGATGAAATTGAAAAAGACGTGGATTACTTGATACGGCTCTGGGAAACTATCAGGGACAAGCAGTCCAGGGTCGGCGTTCCGGGCCTGGTACACAAGGAACTGAGCATGACACTTCGGGCCATACGCGACCTGTACACGGAAGACATGGCCCGCATCGTTGTTGATTCAAGTGTCGAATTCGAAAAAGCGAACGAATTCATGCAGTATCTCATGCCGAACGTGTCCTATAACCTGGAACTTTACGAAGAACCGGAACCGGTCTTCGATCATTTCGGTATCGAAGTTGATGTGGAAAAACTCTTCAACAAGAAGGTATGGCTCAAATCGGGAGGATTCATCGTTATCGAGGAAACGGAGGCTCTCTGCTCGATTGACGTGAATACGGGAAAATATGTTGGAAAACGGAACCTTGAAGACACGATATTGAAGACGAACCTCGAAGCGGTCAAGGAGATCGCGCACCAGCTCCGAGTCAGGAATATAGGCGGCATTATTATTATCGATTTCATCGACATGGAAATCGAGGGTAATCGGGAACTCGTCTACAACGCTCTGGCGGCGGAACTGCAGAAAGATCGGAGCAAAACGAGTATCCACAAAATTTCTGAACTGGGACTCATCGAAATGACTCGCCAGCGCCGACGCCGAAGCCTGTCGAAAATCATGTGCGAATCGTGCCCTTATTGCGGCGGACGGGGCATCGTAAAATCAAAGGCGACGGTATATTATGAAATTTTAAGAGAACTTGAACGTCACCTGATTCGTAACATGGCTCAGTCCATCTGTGTATTGCTCCATCCCGACGTGGCAAAACTGCTCCAGGAAGACCAGCAAAAACTCCTTGATAAACTGGAACAGAAATACGGCAAAAAAATTATTGTTCAAACGGACAACAGTTTTTTCCAGGACAACTACGAAATCATTCCCATGCATTGATTGCCTCGTGAAGATTATTCAGTATCCGCCTGAAGAACTGACAGTAAAAATCACGGTGACCGGGGCACAACTGCCCGGAAATGTTTACCATCAAATAACACAGCTAATTACGCGAGAAGGGACGGAATGCTCATGTACCCATCACAGTTTTCTCTGGAAGGAAAGATCGCCCTCGTTACCGGCGGAAGCCGCGGAATCGGCAGGGCCTGCGCCCTGGCCATGGCCGACGCGGGCGCCGACGTGGTCGTAAGCAGCAGGAAAATCGCCGACCTGGAACCGGTGGCCGAGGAAATACGAGCAAAGGGCGTCAGGGGCGCGGCTATAGCCTCTCATGTAGCAAAGATCGAAGATTCAAAGGCCCTCGTCGACCAGGTTATAAAAAAGTTCGGTCGTATCGACATTCTCATGAACAACGCCGGCACCAATCCCTATTACGGTCCTCTCATGGAACAGGATGAAAAGACCTGGGATGTTACTTTCAACGTGAATCTGAAAGGCCTTTTCTTCCTCAGCCAGCTCGTTGCGAAGATGATGAAAAAACAGGGGGGTGGAAGCATTATAAACACTTCCTCAATCGGCGGACTTCGCGCAGGAGAGCTTGGATCCTACTGCGTCACCAAAGCGGGAGTAATCATGCTCACCCAGGTCATGGCAAAGGAATGGGGACAGTTCAATATCCGGGTCAATGCCGTCGCCCCGGGAATCATCAAGACCCGGCTCAGCGAAGCCCTCTGGAAAAGCCCCGAAGTGAGCGAAGCGGCAATTTCCCATATTCCGCTCATGCGCCTGGGTGAACCGGAGGAAATCACGGGAGCCGTTCTGTTTCTCGCTTCCGACGCGGGCAGTTACACCACAGGTGCCACCATCGTCGTTGACGGCGGGCGGGTTCACGACGAACCGTCCTACCTGGAGAAGAACTGACAGACAAGAGGCTCTCTACCGCTTCCCGTATCTCCCGAGCGGCATGGTGTAATTGCGCAGACCTGTCGCTCTTTTTTCTCTTACCGGAACGCTGTTTCGACACACTTGACGGAACAATCAGCTCACGCACAATCACCATAGTGCTTATTACAACGAGTTCCTTATCATGAGATTTCGAGCATGCGCGAACCTGCTATGTCATGGAGGTCGTTGTGGGAGACGTTCCCATGTCCTCACGTATTACCCGCCGGAACCCGCGGCAACCGTAACCGCTTCCGGAAAAAGAGGTGCGGCCGGCACGCACGGCATCGTCAATCAAATAAGACTGGTTCAATCGTTTCCATTTGATCTCTTTTTTGCGAGCATCGCGTAGTATTCAGGCCGCCGGTCGCGGAAAAGATCGTTGTACTCGTTAATGGCCTTGTTTTCGGCCCGCACAGGATCAATCTTCTCAACGACGACCTTCACATCCTCGCCGCCGCAACGATGAATGATTTCTCCTTCCGGTCCCGTGATCTGGCTCATGCCGGTGTAGGATAGACTTTTTCCGCCCCGTTCTTCGACGCCGGTCCGATTCGCCGTAACGGCGAATACGCGGTTTTCAAGACACCGGGTTTTCATGGCATCCTGGCAGAAAGGCAGCACCAGGTTCGCCGGATGGCATACCACTTGTGCGCCCTTGAGGGCGAGTGTCCTCGTGGCCTCAGGAAAAATCCAGTCGAAGCAAATCATGATACCCACCCGGGTTGTGCCCAGGTCAAACACAGGCAGATCGCCGTCACCGGGTGTGAACCACAGATTTTCTTCGAAAAAAAGGTGCAGCTTCCGGTAATGGCCGATATACCCCTCGGGGCCGACCAGAACGGCGGAGTTGTACAGATTGTCGCCCGATCGTTCGGCGAGGCCTGCCACGAGAAAGCAAGATCGCTTCCGCGCCAGTTCCGCCAGCGCCTCCGTGGTTTTCCCGCCGGGTATCTCTTCGGCGAGATCGGCTATTTCATGGCGGGAGGTTATAAGATACCCGGTCATGCACAGTTCCGGCAGCACCAGAAGATCAGCCCGGACCGACCCGATCAGATCGACGGCCGTCTTGATATTCCGGTCCACTTCTCCAAAACTGGGGTTGTATTGTACGTACCCTATTCTCATGAATCTTATCCTCCGGCAGTGACGCCATGAAAAAAGGAGCGGGGCATTCCGGTGAATTCCCCGCTCCTTCACACCTAAGACTTCACTTGAAATCCTTCGTCATACAGTAAAGGATTCATCCATAACCTCCATGGGCGTTTTGTCTCCCACCTTGAGGGCCTTGCACCGACCTTCGACCGCTGTCAAAATATTCGCGGCGAAAAATTTCGCCGACGCCACCTTGCCCATGTAAAAAGCGACGTCGCTGTCATTCTTTCCGAGTTCCTTCTGCTTTTCCGGCGTATCAGCACCGGCTTCCTTAAAGAGCTCATCCAGTTTCCGTGACGCGATCACGGCGGCGTCCATCAGTCTCCAGCCGGTAATAACGTCACCCATGATCATGAGAAAAACCCTGACGTTTATCAGCGGGATAACATACTCGCCACCCTGCAGCCAGTTGCCGATCTGCATGAACATGTCACCCAGGGCGTTGACAGACTGCGCGTATAATTCCGCCGAATCCTTGAGAGCGTCGATCGCCTTGCACTGCTCAACCGTCGCGTTCATCTCGCTGAAGAGATTCATGGCGTTCTGACCCTTGCGTTGTGCCAGCTTCCGGAAAACAAGGTCGAGCGCCTGAATGGTGTTTGTACCTTCGTAAATGGTGGCGATTTTTGCGTCGCGCATGTACTGCTCGACAGGATATTCCTGACAGTAACCGTATCCGCCGTAGACATCCATGGCAAGACCGCAGATCTCGACGCCTTTGTCGGAACAATACGCCTTGATAACGGGAGTAATGAGATCGACAAATCCCTTCCACCGTTCCCGTTCATCTTCCGTTTCCGCGATCTCCGACATATCGATGCAATATCCCGTCCAGTAGTTCATGGAACGCATGCCTTCCACGTGGGATTTCATCCACAGCAGCGAACGGCGGATATCCGGGTGCCTGATGATGGGCACACCCTCCGGGGAACCCGACAGCATGTCCCTGCTCTGAATGCGTTCCTTGCTGTACTGGATGGAATGTTCAAGCGCGGCCGAAGCGTGATCAAGCCCCTGCATACCCGTACCGAGACGCGCCTCGTTCATCATCTTGAACATGATTTTCATGCCCTGCCGTTCCTCGCCGAGCAGCTCGCCGATACAATTACCGTTTTCACCGAAGTTGAGCGTCGCTGTGGCGGAACCCTTGATACCCATCTTGTGTTCGAGATTACCCGTGACCACGTCGTTGAACTCGCCCAGGCTGCCGTCGTCGTTGACCCGGTACTTGGGAACAATAAAAATGGATATTCCCTTGGTCCCGGGAGGATCACCCTCGATCCGGGCCAGGACGGGATGAACGATGTTCTCCGTCAAATCATGATCTCCCGAAGAAATGAAACACTTCGTTCCTGTAATACTGTAGGTGCCGTCCGGCAGTCTTTTTGCCGAAGCCCGTGAGGCGCCGACATCGCTTCCGGCGCCCGGCTCGGTGAGACACATGGTGCCCGCCCAGGTACCTTCGCACATCTTGTACACGTACTTATTGATCTGTTCTTCCGTACCGTATTCAAGGATAAGACCGGCTGCGCCTACCGTAAGACCCACGTACATCATGAACGCGTAGTTGGCCGCTCCGAACATCTCGCTGATACTCGTGTGAAGCGTCCTGGGCATTCCCTGTCCGCCGTACTCGACGGGGAAAGTGGGAGCGAACCATCCTGCTTCACAAATCTTTTTGAAGGGCTCGTGGAAACATTTCGGTGCGTGACCCTGGCCGTCCTTGAAAACAGCCGGGTCTTCCTTGTCGGCCGTTTCGTACGTCGGCATGATCTCTTCGACGGCGAACTTTTCCGCCTCGTTGAGCACCATGTCGACCATGTCCATGGAAAAATCGGCATATTGCGGATATGCGAACAACTTCTCGACGCCGATCTGCTCGTAGAGCACAAAGCGTTGATCTCGAGTATTGACAAGCAAATTACTCATAACTATCCCTGCCTTTCCTGCCTGTATTGTAAACTGAAAGAAACGCAGGGAGGAATCGCTTCCTCCCTGTCGTCCCTTTTGCCTCTGCTACTTTTCAACTCTCTCCCACAGCGAAGCATTGGCGTTTCCGAAACCGCCGCACAGCATGGCAACGCCATACTTGGCGTCCTTGTAATCCGTTTTCATGATGTTGTTCAACGTCACGATAATACGGGCGCCCGACTCTCCCAGGGGATGACCCAGCGCCAGCGCGCCGCCCCAGACATTGACGTTGTCGAAGGGCGCGTTTTCGGCGACACCGAGCTCGCGAAGAACGGCCAGCGACTGGCTGCCGAAGGCCTCGTTGAGCTCCCACACGTCGATGTCTTTGACGGTTTTGCCGGTCAGCTTCAGAAGCTTTTGGGCGGCATACAAGGGCCCAATGCCCATGACCGTGGGATCGCAACCGGCCATGGCGCCGCCCGCGTACTTGATGTGATAGTCGTATCCAAGTTCATCCGCCTTTTCACGGCTCATGAGCAGCAGCGCGCACGCTCCCGCCGTCAATGGGGAGGAAACTGCCGCGGTAACCACACCGTTTTCCTTGAAAGGCGATTTCATGGTCGCCATCTGCTCGAGCGAGACATCTTCCCTGATCCACTGGTCCCTATCCACCATGAAGGGCGTCCCGTCTTCCTTGTGACCTTCGACAGGTATAATTTCGTTCGCGAATTTACCGGCGTCACGCGCGGCAACCGCCTTCTTGTGGCTCCAGTAGGCCATGAGTTCCATGTCTTCCCGTTTTACATTGTAAAGCTCGGCCACCTTTTCGGCGGTGGCACCCATGGGAATATCCTCGAACTTGTACCGTTCCATCAACCGGGGAGGAAAATCAATCGCGAAGGACATGGGGACCTTCTGCATGTCTTCCACGCCGGAAGCGATGAAAATGTCGCCCTCGCCGCACATGATAGCCCTGGCCGCGTGCTCTGTGGCCGACATTCCCGAGGGACACTGCTGGCCGATACCGTTCGTCGGTACAGATTCCGGGAAACCGCCGGCAAGCCAGGCAAGTCTGGCTATGTCATTCTGCATGCCTGACTGGTTCGCCGTACCGCAGAAGACGGCATCCACCTGTTCGGGATCTATCTTGGAATTCCGCTTGAAAAGTTCTTCATAAATTTTGATCAGGTATTCATCGGGCCGCACATTC
Organism: delta proteobacterium MLS_D; assembly: GCA_002030015.1. GTDB lineage: Bacteria > Desulfobacterota > Syntrophia > Syntrophales > UBA2210 > MLS-D. The sequence continues at coordinate 8,988 of LQBH01000018.1, read as the reverse complement.
CTGAACCAGCCCTTCTCCTTGTGCGCACGTACATTAGCGGTTCTGATACCGTCAACAACAACGCATTCCTTCATAACCCTACCTCCGTTTTTTTATTTTTCGAGCACTTTTCTCTGTCGATCAAGGGAAATCAACCACGAACCGCGCCGACGGACACCATCCATTGACATCCTGCCCTGTTCCCCGCTGTGAATCGGTCACGCTTCCTGTTTCGAATCTCTCCTTCTATCGAGATTGCCTGCTCCTAGCACGCAAAAGATTCATCATTTATGTCAAAAGGCGTTGTTTCTCCCTTCTTGATCACGGCGCAACGCGACTTGACCGTGGGAAGAATTTCCGTGGCAAAAAACCTGGCCGTTGCGATTTTGCCACGATAGAAAGCAACATCCGCGTTTTCTTCGGCGAGTTTTTTCTGCTTTTCTTCTGTGTCAGCCCCTGCTTCGGAATACAGGGCCTCGAGTTTCTTCAAGGCGATGGCAGCTCCCTGAATGAGCAACCAGCCGCTCATCAGATCGCCCATGAGAGCCAGAAACGGCTCCGCGTTCTGAAGCATGACAATCGGATTGCCGGCACTGGCAAATTCGACGAATACCCCGGGGATCTCCCCTATCGCTTCGTGGGCTTCCCGCAGTTTACTCACCGATTCTTTCAGCTCCTCTATTCCTTCGGCTTCATCCATGGTCCCGGCGATATCCGCCATAAGATTCATGAAGTTGGCTCCCTTGTTCTGTCCCAGTTTCCTGCCCACCAGGTCAAGGGACTGAATCTGGTTCGTTCCCTCATATATCTGGGTAATCTTGCAGTCCCGAAGATATTGCTCGACCGGGTATTCCTCGCAGAAGCCGTATCCGCCGTATACATCCATCGCCTTGCAGCAGATCTCAACTCCCTTATCGGACGAAAAAGCCTTGCAGATTGGGGTGAAGAGTTCAATATAGCCTTGGTATTTTTTGCGTTCTTCCTCTGAATCAGAGGCCTCGGCCATGTCGATGCAGTAGCTGGTCAGATAGTTGATTGCCCGTATTCCTTCAAGATAGGCTTTCATCCACATCAAGTTACGGCGCACTGACGGATGTTTGATAATGATCGTCGGCTCGGCGTCTTTCGGCGCCATTGGGCCTCTGCTCTGGACACGTTCCTTCGCGTAATTCACGGCATGTTCATACGCGGCCGAGGCGATACTCTCTCCCTGGCTGCCGACATCGAGTCGTGACTCGTTCATCATCTTGAACATGATCTTCATACCGGCCCGTTCTTCGCCAAGCAGTTCACCGATACAGGTGCCGTTTTCGCCGAAGTTGAGCGTCGCCGTGGCGGAGGCCCTGATGCCCATCTTGTGCTCCAGGTTGCCTGTCACCACGTCGTTGAATTCACCCAAGCTGCCGTCGTCGTTGACCCGGTACTTAGGAACGATGAAAATCGAAATACCCTTTGTCCCCGGAGGATCACCCTCGACCCGGGCCAGGACGGGATGAACGATGTTTTCCGTCAAATCATGATCTCCCGAAGAAATGAAACACTTCGTTCCCGCAATGCTGTAAGTCCCGTCGGGCAGTCTCTTTGCCGTCGTCCTGAGAGCGCCCACATCGCTTCCGGCGTTCGGCTCGGTGAGGCACATAGTGCCCGCCCACTCGCCGGTGTACATTTTGTACATGTACTTGTTTTTCTGCTCTTCCGTTCCGTACTCCTCGATCAGGCCGGCGGCGCCCGTCGTCAGGCTGCCGTACATGGTAAACGCCATGTGGGCCGCCGCGAAAAGCTCCCAACAGGCCGTGTTAAGGAGTTTCGGCATATTCTGTCCTCCCACGTCCGGCCCCTTGGACGCGCAGATCCAGCCCGAATCGCAAAACGTCTTGTAGGGCGCGTGAAAGCATGAGGGCGCGTGCGCGATGCCGTCCTTGAAAGTCGCGCCTTCTTTATCGCCCACATCCAGCGTTGGCGCGATCACCTCGACGGCCATTTTTTCTGCTTCGTTCAGGACCATATCCACCACGTCGGGAGAATAATCGGCATACTTCTCAAGGCCGAAAAGCTTTTCGATGCCGATCTGTTCGTAGATCAGAAACCGCTGATCCCGGGTATTAACCAACAAATTACTCATACATGCGCCTCCTTCTTTTTACTCGTTTTCGTCATTCCCGCTATGATAGTCTTCAAGCCTTCGCGGACATTGGATCGAATCCGGTCTTCCCGCAGAGATTCGGCGCCCACGAAGAGATGAAGCGAGATCACGCCGTTCATGAGTCCCCACAGAGCGTTGCGCATTTTCCGCATGTCCTGCTTTTTGAGATTCAGTTCACCTGAATCAACGCCGTACTGGAGGATTTTTTCGATAAGCGAAATGGTTTTGTTCATCTCCCTGATGATCTGCCTGCGAATACCGTTTGAAAGATTGAGGTGTTCAGCGCTGAGCATGAAGTTCATCAGAGTCCTGAACTGTTCCCGGGCATTGAGAAAGATATCGATATAGGCGTCGGAAAACTCGTACAATATCTGGGACGCTGTTTCCCCCCGGCTGAATATCTGCGACATCGTCTTATGAAAAGCCTCGACGTCGGAAAGAAGAATCTGGGTATAGATTTCTTCCTTGCTGTTGAAATAGAGATAGATCGCTCCCTTGCTCAACTCAGCTTTCTTCGCGATACTTGCCACGGTGACTGGCTTGAAGCCGCGTTCCGCGAAAAGCTTCCTGGCTGACTTGAGAATGGCCTTCTTTCGCTGTTCCCGCTCCCGCTTGCGTCGCTTTTCAGGACCTGCCATGGTTTTCCCAGAAAGGTTGTACCGGCGCGAACAAAGAAAAACGCCGGAGAAACAAATGAAGTGAATTAAAGTCAGAATCTGACCCCGAGTCAGACCAGTTGTAGGCAAGAAGGAAATGAATGTCAAGCAAAAAAATCATATACCCTAAGATTAATGTATCACTGGACTTTCGGCGGAAGTCGTCATCACAAAAGAATTGACATCCCCCGTCCCCTGTGATAGCAGAAAGCCGTTTTTCGGCGTCGTAATTTATGGCGTTTCCCCAGCCGGAACGGAAGGACGGCGCCCTTCGCGTGAAAGCTTTCGGTTCATGGCGCTTCGGACTCACGAGGGCCCGCTCGCAGGAAAGGAGTTTCTTTTGAAGCTTCACGACGTCGTTGAAATCCTTGATGCGAAGCTGTTGATCGGCGAAGACCGGCACCGGGAGCTCGAGGTAAAAACGGCATTCAGCGCCGACCTGATGAGTGACGTTCTTGCCTTTGCAAAATCCGGCAGCCTGATACTGACGGGACTGACGACCCCCCAGGTGGTGCGGACGGCAAGCATCCTCGACGCCGCCGCCCTGATCATCGTTCGCGGCAAAATACCCTCCGGCGAAACACTTCAGCTGGCCCGAGAGCTTGATATTCCTGTTCTTTCGACCCGTTACATTCTCTTTGAAACATCAGGGCGGCTTTACGCGAACGGTATCGTGGGGTGCGTTGAAAAGATCGGGGGAACCCGTGACGGGGAATCATGAACCGTGCCTATGAGAAAACTTTCTCCGTGGAAGGCGACAATTTCGACAACGCCGGGACGGCTTCGATCGAAATCAAGAAGATATTGAAAGATCTTCGCATAGATGAGGATGTTTTGAGAAAAACGGCTATCGTGGTGTACGAGTCGGAACTGAATATAATATCATATGCGAGAAGCGGCAACATCACCCTTTATGTGGACGATGATACGATCAATATCGACGTCAAAGACGAAGGGCCGGGCATCGAGGATATCGACCTCGCCATGCAGCCGGGATACTCCACGGCGACCGAGTATATCAGACAGATGGGATTCGGAGCGGGCATGGGTCTCTACAACATTAAAAGCTGCTCCGACCTGTTCGAGATATCCTCGACTCCGAACGTGGGAACGCGTCTCAAGATAATAATAAAAAGGAACGGGCGATGAAGCTTCAGTACCTGGTTGAGCGGCTTGATCTCAAAATTCTCTGCTGCGAAGACAAGCTGGAGAGTGACGTGAGCGACGGTTACGTGGGCGACCTGCTGAGCGACGTCATGGCCAACAGCAGCAAGGGAACTATCTGGATAACCAGGCAGTCGCATCAAAATATCGTCGCCGTAGCCTCCCTGCGCGAACACGCCGCCATTATTCTCGCTCTCGGGAAGAAGCCGGATGACGATACTATCGAAAAGGCGACGCGCGAGGGTATACCCATTCTGGCGACGGACAGGCCGGGATTTGAAATCGCCGGACGGGCATACGCCCTGCTTTCAAACGACCGTCCCTTTCGCACCGACACAGAGTCGTAACATCCGCTTCGCACGGCGAATATTATGACGAAGCGAAGGAACCGAGAAAGAGTCATGAGTCATGTCACTGCGGCAACTCAGGTGCGACCTTCACATTCACTCATGCCTGTCGCCCTGCGCCGAACTGGACATGTACCCGCGGGCCATCGTCGCCCGCGCGCTGGAGGCGGGGCTTGACATTATCGCCATAAGTGACCATAACGCCTCTGAAAACACGGAGTACGTGATTAAGGCCGCCCGCGGCAGCCGGCTCACGGTGTTTCCGGGCATGGAAATAACGAGCCGCGAAGAAGTTCATATTCTTTCGCTCTTTGAAAAACCCGAGCCCCTTGCCGCGTTGCAGGAAATCGTGTACCGGTCTCTGCCCGGCGTAAACGACGAAGACGCTTTCGGCTGCCAGGCAGTGGTGAATGAGCGGGATGAGGTGGAATTTCTCAGCAAACGGCTGCTCATCGGTTCGACAACCCTTTCAATCGAAGAAATCGTCGAAACCGTGCACGGTCTCGGCGGAGCCGCGATCGCCGCTCATATCGATCGGGAAAGCTTCGGCATCATCGGACAGCTTGGCTTTATTCCCGCAACGGTCCGGTTCGACGCGCTCGAGGTGTCACGCAGAGCTGGTGTCGCGGCCGTCCGGCACATGTTTCCCGAGCTGGAAGGCTACGCCCTCATTTCTTCATCGGACGCGCACCGCATCGAGGATATCGGGCGTGGATCAACAATCATGATGCTCGAAGAACCGACCCTTGCCGAATGCCTGATGGCTTTTGCGGGACGTGGAGGCAGGCGGATACTTGACTAGAGGATAATGAACGAGCTCTCACTGCACATTCTCGATGTTATCGAAAATTCAACACGGGCGGGCGCGCGGCTCATTGAGATCACTATCATCGAAGCGACCGATCGGGATAAGCTCATGATCGAGATAAGAGACGACGGTTCAGGCATGGATGAAGAAACACTCGGGCGGATCATGGATCCTTTTTACACAACGAGAACGGTCCGCAGGGTAGGACTCGGCATTCCCCTGCTGGCCCAGGCGGCACGGGCGGCGGAAGGATCCTGCGCGGTACAGTCGAGCCCCGGCGGCGGCACACGGGTTACAGTTGAATTTCGGTTACATCACATCGACCGCCAGCCGCTGGGGAAAATGGACGAGACCCTGGCGACGGCTATCGCGGGGAATCCGGAAGTGGATTTCGTGTACACGCACCGCATCGACGACGAAAACTATCGCCTCGACACGAGGGAGCTTCGGCTGGTACTCGACGACGTACCGCTCAACAGCGCCTCAGTTATAGCCTTTATCAGGAACGACATCGCCGAAGCACTGGCGGAAATGAAAAAGCGGTCCCGGACCGGAACTGAATGTTAACATATCGGGCAAGCCGCCCAATGATGATTCATATGAGGGAGGAACATGTATGAAATCAAACTACGACGAGCTCCTGGAAGAATTTACGGAGGAGCAGATCCGGCAACTGGATGACACCATTGCATTATACAAAGGACGACCGGGAGCCTTGATACCGGTTCTTGAAAAGGCCCAGGAACTGCTGGGATTCCTGCCGGCGCCCGTTCAGAAACACGTCGGAGACGGCCTCAACATTCCGTTGAGCCAGGTCTACGGCGTTGTTACCTTTTATTCACTTTTCACCATGCAGCCCCGGGGCAAACATACTATACGGGTCTGCCTCGGGACGGCCTGCTATGTCCGGGGAGGCAAAAAGATCAGCGACAGCATCAAACACATGTTCAGCATAGAAGAGGGAGAAACCACCCGGGACCGTCGTTTCACCTTTGAAACGGTGAGGTGCCTGGGCGCCTGTGGTCTCGGCCCGGTGATGGTGGTCGACGACGATGTACACGGACGCGTAAAACCCGACAAGATCAAATCCATCCTTGATCAATATCGTTGAGGGGAAAAACCATGGCAAAAATAAAAATAGAGGATCTGAAAAAAATCAAGGAGCGTGTCCAGGCTGAAAACGCCCTCAGGCATGGAGACCGGAGAGTCCGCGTGACGGTTCACATGGGAACCTGCGGAATAGCGGCCGGCGCGAGGGAAGTGATGACGACGCTCATGAAGGAAATCGAGGAGGCGCAGGTCTCCGATGTCGTCGTGACGACCTCGGGTTGCATGGGGCTTTGCAGCAGGGAACCGGAAATCACCGTAGAAATAGTCGGCGAGGAACCCATCGTGTACGAATACGTGAACGAAAACAAAATGCGCCAGATATTCAGGCGGCACATTCTTGAAGGTGAAATCCAGACACCCTTCGTGCTGGCGCGAGGCAAGGAGCAATCCTGATGCCGACGGAAGTGCACGACAATCATATACAGGAGGAGGTTTATAACCGATGAAGGTTTTTCGGTCTCATATACTGGTGTGTGGAGGTACCGCCTGCCGCGCTTCGGGCGGCGCGGATGTCAAGCAGGCCCTGGCGGCCGAGCTGGCGAAACAGAATCTTGCAGATGAAATTCGCATCGTGGAAACGGGATGCAACGGCTTCTGCGCCATGGGCCCCGTCATGGTGGTCTATCCCGAGGGAATCATGTACGTGGAAGTCAAGAAAGAAGACATCCCCGAACTCGTTGAAGAACATTTTCTCAAGGGACGACCGCTTGAACGGCTCTTTTACAAGGAAGCGACTACGGAAACCCCGATTCCCGAAATAAAGGAAATCCCCTTCTTCGCCCACCAGGAACTCAGGGTATTGAGAAACAAAGGCTTGATCGACCCCGAGCTTATCGACGAATACATCGCCCGTGACGGTTACGCCGGCGCGGCGAAGGCCCTCACGGAGATGACGCCTGAACAGATCGTCCAGGAAGTGCTTGATTCCGGGTTGCGCGGCCGGGGCGGCGCCGGATTCCCGACGGGACTCAAATGGCGGTTCGCCGCGCAGTCGAAAGGCGATATCAAGTACGTGCTGTGCAACGCCGACGAGGGCGACCCGGGCGCCTTCATGGACCGGAGCGTCCTTGAAGCGGATCCCCACGCCGTGCTCGAAGGCATGGTCATCGCCGCCAGGGCCATCGGATCAAACAAGGGATACATCTACTGCCGGGCCGAGTATCCCCTTGCAATAAGGCGGCTCACCATCGCCATCGAACAGGCCAAGGACTACGGCCTGCTCGGAGACAACATCCTTGACACGGGATTCAATTTTGATATCGAAATCTACCAGGGAGCCGGCGCCTTCGTCTGCGGCGAGGAAACCGCCCTCATGACCTCAATCGAAGGCAAGCGCGGCATGCCCCGCCCCCGGCCGCCCTTCCCCGCTGTCGCCGGTCTCTGGCAGAAACCGAGCATCCTCAACAACGTGGAAACGTTCGCCAACGTGGGGCAGGTGATCGACAAGGGAAGCGCCTGGTTCTCGTCGGTCGGAACTGAAAAAAGCAAGGGAACCAAGGTTTTCGCCCTCACCGGCGACGTGAATAACGTGGGCCTTGTTGAAGTTCCCATGGGAACGCCCCTGGGCACCATCGTTTTTGACATCGGCGGCGGCATCCCCGGGGGCAAGAAATTCAAGGCCGCCCAGCTGGGCGGGCCTTCGGGCGGCATGATCCCCGTTCAGCATCTCAACGCACCTGTTGATTTCGAAACGGTGGCCGAGCTGGGCGCCATCATGGGATCAGGCGGCATGATCGTCATGAACGAGGACATGTGTCCCGTGGACATGGCCCGTTTCTTCATGGACTTCTGCCAGGATGAATCCTGCGGAAAATGTGTTCCCTGCCGGGAAGGCACAAAGCGAATGCTGGAAATCCTGACCGACATCTGCGAAGGCCGCGGCCGCGAGGGAGATATCGAACTGCTCGAAGAGATGGCTGTCATCATCAAGGACACGGCACTGTGCGGACTGGGCCAGACGGCTCCCAACCCGGTACTCAGCACGATCCGTTATTTCAGGGATGAGTATGAGGCCCATATTCGCGACAAACACTGCCCGGCGGGAGTTTGTACGGCGCTCTTCAAGTCCCCCTGCCAGAACGCCTGTCCCGTGGGAATGGACGTGCCCTCATACCTCGCACTCGTCAGGGCCGGCCGATTTGACGACGCGTACAAGATACTGCTCCGCACGAATCCCTTCCCCGCCGTCTGTGGCCGTGTCTGCGATCACCAATGCCAGTTCAAATGCCGCCGCGCGACGGCTGATGAGGCCCTGGCCATCAAGTTCGTCAAGCGTTTCATAACGGATAACGGCAACAGGCCGCCTGTCAAGGCGGTTCCCGTCACGCGAAAAGAAAAGATCGCCGTTGTCGGCGCTGGCCCGTCGGGACTCACGGCGGCGGGTGATCTCGCCGCCAGGGGCTACAAAGTAACCGTCTACGAAGAACTTCCCGAACCGGGAGGCATGATGCGCTACGGTATCCCGCCATATCGTCTCCCGCGCGACGTCATGGCCCATGAAATCGACGACATACGGGCGCTGGGTGTTGACATCGTCTGCAACACTCGAATCGGCCGCGACATTTCCTTCAACGAACTCGACGCATCCTTCGATTATATTTTTCTCGCGCCGGGAGCCCACAAGAGCCAGCCGCTGGGAGTGGACGGTGAAGACAGCGAGGGTGTGTACGGCAGCGTTGAATTCCTGCGGGACTTCAACCTTGACGAAGACGCGTGGATATCGAGGCGGAAACCCCTCGGCAGCCGTGTTGCCGTCATCGGCGGCGGTAATTCGGCCATAGA
>LQBH01000017.1 GCA_002030015.1 delta proteobacterium MLS_D | reverse complement strand
GGAGTCCCGCTCCCGAAGAGTTCGACGCGGCGTTGAAACCCTTCATGCCCATGGCGCCCTTCGAACTGATGGATTACGTGGGCATTGACATCGCCTACCATGGGCTGGAATACTTCGCCGAGGTGCTCTCGCCTGATTACAAGCCGTCAAAAGCGTTCGAAGCATACATGACGGCCGGAACGCTCGGTAAGAAAACCGGCAAGGGTTTCTACGACTGGTCGCAGGGTCGGCCCCAGATCGACACGGCAAAAGCAACCAAGGAATATGACCTGAACCACCTCGTCGCCCTGCAGGTAAACGAGGCCACCAAGCTTATTGAAGAGGGTGTCTGCACGGACCCCAAAGAGATAGACCTGGCCATGGCCAATGGCGGAGGGTCTCCCTTCGGTCCGTTCGCGCTTGCCCAGGGCATCGGCTATGAAGTGCTGAACGCGAAACTGGAAGAACTGTACAACAAGTTCAAACTGGATATATTCAAACCGACGAAGACCATGAAGGAAGGAAACATCAAGGTCTGAGTAACAGGTTACGAACCGGAAACTAACGGGGGACGGACTTCCGGTCCGTCCCCCGTGTTACATTCCGTTTCTCCTCAGTTTATTGTCTTACGGCACAGAAATGTCCGGCAACCGGAGCGGAGCTACAGGACTATCCTGATATCATCCTGTGCACTCAGGCGCTCGAACAGGTTGGTTCGATCATCATCGCTGAATACTTCGGCTTCAACGCGTAATGAACAATAGGTTCCCGCCGCACTGGTTCTCGACAAGACCACGCTGCACGACCGTTCCCGGAACACGTCTTCAACGGCCTCGTGAAGCGCATTCCTGTTGGTTCCGATAACCGTGTATACCCAGTCACAGGGGTAATCCACGGCCGGTTTTTTATTTTCGCGCATACTGCTCGTACCTCTTCGTCTTATCCATCGTCCTGTTGTCTATTATTCAGTCCTTGCCAGATCCCCTTATCCGCCAAGGCGGCCGCTGACAAAATCCCAGTCAACGAGGTTACGCAACAGGGCGTCCAGATAATCTCCCCGCCTGTTCTGATAATCCAGGTAATAGGCATGTTCCCAGAGGTCTACCGTAAACAGGGTGTGAATGCCCCGCGCCACGGGCGAATCGGCGTTGGCCGTCGTCATGATTTTGAGTTTTTCGTCACGCATGACCAGCCACGCCCAACCGCTTCCAAAGCGGGCCAGTGACTCACTCGTGAACTGTTCCACGAAGGGTTCGAATCCGCCGAAGGATTCGTCTATCAATTCGGCGATGTGCCCTCCGGGAACACCTCCCCCGCCAGGTTTCATGCAACGCCAGAAAAAACTGTGGTTCCATACCTGAGCCGCATTATTAAAGAGCACGGCACGGGTCGGGTCCTCAACGGTCATTCTCATTATTGTTTCAAGCGGTTCATCCTGCAGGAACGTTCCTTCAAGCAGTTCATTAGCTTTTGCTTCGTAGGCAGCATGGTGCTTGTCATAATGAAACTCGATCGTCCGTCTGCTTATAAAGGGTTCCAGTGCATTTTTCTCGTAGGGCAGTTCCCACCGTTTGACGCTCATTACGATTCCTCCTTTTTGTCGTTGGCTCTTTCGGAACCGGCGACATGTTCCGGATCCGGTTTTTCCCCTGACGATACATTCCCGTCTGCCCCCGCACCTGATCCGGCAACCTCGCCACCAACCCACCCCCTGCCGTCAGCTGACGGCGTTTTTGTCCTTTCCAGGCCAGCCATCCAGAGGGGATGTCTTCTCCTCGCATAATCGAGCCTGACGGTACCGGTGAAAATTCCTCGTATCATCGGCCGGTTCGGTTTGATAACAAGTGCCGCTATGTGGGCGATAACGGCCGCCACGAACAGCACGAAGAAAATATTATGAATCCAGGTAGCCGCCATCGTGACCGTGTGAGAAAGTTGCGGATCCAGGAGATTTTTGTATGTTTTCACCAATCCCGAAATAATGAGCATGGCAATGATAACGGCCATGCCCGCATAGGCCAGCCTCTGTTCGGGAAGATATTTTTCAAAGGGCGGTTCATCTCCCTTGCCGAAAAATGTTTTTATTACTCCGACGGACTCCTTCAAATCCCCCCGCCTCGGCAACATCCCTCCTTCGCCCAAGAGACCGTGGTAAAAAACATGGAAGAACGCTGCGACAATGAACACAACAGCGGCTATGTAGTGAATGGTAAGGGTCGTGTAAAAATCGCCAGACCATGAAAATCCCGGTATTTCGGTAACATAATAACGCTTTCCGATAGGAAGCTCCAGAAGACCCGTCAGAATAAGCAAAAGACCTGACAGCGCGATCGCCCAATGCTCGACGAGTTCCAGCACGCTGTGACGCCTGACCAGGTTTTTTCCTTCACTAACATGATCAGTCATCGCTTTCGCCTCCCCCCTTTTTTATCCCGCGATTTCGCACGGCGAGCATGGCGGCGGTCAGACCGGCTCCCATGCCGATTACAGGCGACATGAGAACCGACGTTTCCATGAGCGACGCACGCGCCGGACGACGGCTCACCTTGTCGAAATGAGGACGTCCGGGGCCTTTTTCCACTACCTTGTTTATTTCCTCGAAGGGAACCGGCGAAAGATAAATAGTCCCCGTGCCTCCGTTTTCAGTTAACCCGTAAAGATATCCGCCGGTCGCCGCCGCTCTTCGTTCCGCTTCTTTAATTATGTCGCGTCGCAGACCTATTACCATAGCGTCCCTGGGACATGCCTCGACGCAAAGCGGCAGCTGCTTGTTTAAAAGCCGGTCGTGACACAAATCGCATTTGAACATCACGCCGTTTCCGGCGAGCGTGGGCATGATTTCGAGATATATCCCCACGCCCGACTGGCGTTGCGGAATGCTCCAGGGACAGACACTGCGGCACTTGGCGCCGCCGAAACAAAGGTCGGGATCGATGACGACCGAACCGTCTGGATACTTGTGATTAGCCGTGAATGGACAGAGTGTCGCGCATGGAGGGTTGTCGCAGTGCATGCACCGTCTCGGCAGGTACACGGTGCGGATTCCCCCATCCTCGGGAATGTCCGCCCGCTGAACAAACAACTGCGTGTAGGGGGTCAGCCGGTCGTACACGTCCTTTCGTGTAGACCAGTCTTCGATCATGCCGCGCGGGAACAACGGCGGAATCGGATTAACGGGATCGGGAATCCGGCTCAGTGCACGCTCCCTGCATGCTGCTACGCAGAGAGGAACATCGTAATCAACGCACCCGTCGCACCTGGTACAATCAATAAGCGTCGCCAGCGTTTCTTCGTCGAGTGAAGTCTCAGCCGTCGACGGCGTTGCGGCGACACCTGAAAGAGCCACCAGCCCCGCCGATACCTGCAAAAAATTTCTTCTCGTCAGCCGTGACACCGAATCCCCCCTTTACATTTCCATTTTTCAGCCGGACCCCGCCTCCGTCTTCTCCTCCGGTCCCGGTATTATTGTCGCTACACCGTTTATGGTAAAACCGATGGCGCCGTACTTGCACGATTTTCTCAGGCATTGGAGACATCGGATACAATCACTCTGGTTCGCCCCTTCGTAAAACTTGATCCCCATTGGACAGTTCCGGTAGCATTCGCCGCACCGAACGCAACGATCAGGGTAATGCACCATCCGGAACACGCTTACCTTGTTGAAGAGCGAATAAATGGCTCCCAGCGGGCAGAGGACTCTGCAAAAAGGCCGTCGTGTATATACCATGAGAACAAGAAGTAAAACCAGTATTGCCAGTTTGCCGTAAAAGAGCGTCCCCCAGAGTTCCCGCAAGTGCGGCTGCAGGAATGAAAGCGGGAGTCCTGCCTCCAGTGTACCCGCAGGACAGATGTACTTGCAGAACCAGTTTTCTCCGTATCCGAAAGCATCAACGATCATAAGAGGAAATACTATGATGAACAGGGCAAGAACACCATATTTCACCCATGAAAGACAACGGGGAATTTCAATTTTTTGCGAGGGAATCTTGTAAATCAACTCTTGCATAAACCCGAAGGGACACACCCAGGCACAGGGCATGCGGCCTACGAGGCCGCCGATAAGACCGAGCATACCGACCACATACAGCCCGACGTGGTACGACCCCGCTCTGAAGGACGGCCGGATCCCCGCGAAAAAAGTCTGAAGAGACCCCAGGGGACAGGCGCCTGTCGCCGCCGGGCAGGAATAACAATTAAGCCCGGGGACACAGATGCTTTTTAGTTTTCCCTGGTAAATGTTTTTTGTAAACGGGAAAAGCATCCAGGCGTTACACAGCAAAACCGAGACTGCCTGTATGAGACGCCTGATATCGATCATCAGCCTACGCCCATGCAGCTCAGGCAAATCGTGATCGCCTTCTCCCAGACCGCCGAGACTTCTCCCGCATTGACGCCCGCAACCAGAATCAGGAGAAACAGGATAACCATCAAATATGGAATCAGGCCGCCTTTTGTTTCCACATCGCCCACCTCTTCGCTGCCCCGCAAGGATTTACCGTCCACAGGCATCGAAAAGTTCGTTGATTTTTGTCTCGAATTCATCCGTTGATTTCCAGCCGCCGATCTGCTTTTCGAGAACCCTTCCGTTTGAAACAATTATTTTATAGGGGACATAAGAAATATTAAATGCCCTCATGACCTTCTCGCCGCCCCAGTATACCGGGAACGTCACTCCCAACTGGTCGACAAGGTTCTGGATTTCCTCCGACGTACCGAAATCAATACTTACCACGAAAATACCGAGTCCCTCGTCACCGTACTTTTCGTACATCTCCTGGTAAGCGGTCAACTCGCTTCGGCATGCCGCGCAACGGGATGTCATAATCGAGATGAATATCGGACAGTTTTCTTCCCTTGTCAGCTGCTCAACGCCGGGCGCGTCGATGGCGACGACATTGCTCCGCGAAGCCTCGGCATCCACCACAGCCGGACAAACAAAGAAAAAAAACAAAACACATGCCGCCAGCACATTTCGCAGATGCATCATTACCCTCTCTTCTCAATGACAAACGGTATGATGTAGCATTACCGTTGATTGACGGCGAAGTATATGTTCTTTTTATAGATGGGTCAACAGGCTACTTTGGAACCGTCGACTTTTAACCCCAAATCCGCTATTGGTTTACCCTGTTCGTGGTACAGAAAGTTCAACACGCCGTTAATTCGGAAAAATATGTGCTATCCGATGCACATTCAGACCGAACCATCAAATTTGCCGTAATGGTAATACCAGCTGAATCGAAACCCTTGCGGAACCTCTTAAAACCAACAATTTCGTCATGCCGGCGGAAGCCGGCATCCAGTATACTGTCAAGTACTTTCTTGATTCCCCCTAAAGAAGACCTTGCTTGATTAAGCTTCGCTTGTCCGGAATGACGGGAAAAAGGTTATAAAGGTCTGGCATCACGCATGATCCGTTTCATCTCGAAAGAGGAACTTTTATTGCCTGCTTCTTCTTGACTGGCCTATCCTTCGACAGAGCTCAGGATGACCTGTTGTCGCCCAATCCGTTCGGCCTTGTGTACTCAACTTCAGGAGTAGGACACCGTTGAAGTCAAGGTGTCTGCACCATCTTTTTTATATCTTTCGACTTTTCATACAGTGATGTTGCATGCCGATGGCTGGATAACCTACCCTGCAGAAAATCAATTGCGGATTTTGGTTTTTAACACCGGTGACTTTGAACATGTGCTGCTGGAACACGAGAATACTTCGCCATCACGGCAAGTGACCGTTCACTAACCGATGTATCTATATGTTTTAACGTAAAATATTGTTTAGGATGTCATGTAAAGATTTAAGAATAAAACGCGCGGTCTTCCACCGATATTCCACGTACGAACCGACGAGCCCGCGACTTTATCCTACGATTGCTCAGCGGCGAATATCGCTTCCACCTCGAGTTCCCGTTGCACGTTCACGTCGATACGGGGATTGTCCCGTAGACTGTCGCTCCACTTCAGAAAGCGATACCCTTCTTTCGGCACGGCTTCAACAGGGGCGCCTTCTCCTCCCGGCTCAACGATCTGTACCTCGTTCCCCTTTATCGAACCGTTTTCGCCTGCCCGGTACTTCAATGTAAAAGGAATAATAAAATACCCGAATGATTGTCCACGCAAAGGATTAGACAGGGGCTCTATTCTGAGTACGCACCAGGCTGAACCGGGTCCCGTAACCTTCCATTCGAAAGAACCGCTGTTTTCAGCAGCCGCGCTGATAATTTCGAAAGTCTCTTCAGCACCCGCCATCCGGGAAAGAGACAGACGGACCTTACCGGAAATATTCCGTGTTTCCCAGGTTACTTTCACGACATCGCCGAGGGGTAAGACCGCCCCCCTTTCCGGGGAGATAATATCGAGATTTCCCTCCCTTACGGCAATCACGTAGTAACTGTGGGACTTGAAGTCCTTGTTGACACCCCCTTCCATGCTGACGCGCCATGCCCCGTAACTGTTGCCATTGCAGGTCATTGATGACCAGTAGTAACGATTTGAAGAGACGTAGGGGAACCATTCCATGTGAACAGCCGGATTGTCGCCGCTCTTGAGAAGCGTCGACAGATCCCTGACATTTGGAAGGCGCCAGTCGAAATACCCGCCGAAATTTTTGACGTTCAGTGCCTGAATATAGGAATGGGTATCACAGGGGCTTCCCGTGCAGTCACCGCCGTTCCGCGTACCTTCATGACCGCCGTTGGTATCAGGATTGGGATCGAACCAGGAGTATGTATTCCCGTTATGCCGAGGACCGGGGGTACCCGTTTTCAATTCCCAGATCAGCCCGGTAACATTGTCTCTCGTCATAATCCAGAGACCGTCTTCATCCACGTGCCGGGCCCCGTCGGGTAATTCTTCTCCGCCGTGACCGAGCTTGGTGTATGACGGCGGAGAAGGAACATACCGGGTATCATCATGCAGATATTCATTCTGTGCGGCACTCGGATGAGGCGCCGGAAGCATGCCGAGATTCAAAAACAGAACAAACGTTATCAAGCGAATCAACGCGACATTATCTGGTCCTTTCAAAAACATATTGTAATAGATCCTTGCCCTCACCGGTGCCCGGAAAAACCTATGGTTAACTATGACCGGAACACGATATGAAATATGAACTGTCTGGCATTTCTCATTGCCGTGACCGCCGTACAGGCGATGAAACTGAACTCCACGGTCCCGACGGCTCGATCCGCTCAGCCCCCGTTCCACCGTCCGAAAGCGGCGGCGGAACCTTCATTATTTTATTTATTCGGTATCATGTATGCTACAGCCTTGCCCGTCTCTTTCCTGACGGCGCGCACATGGAAACAGCCGGACTTGTTCCCGCAGTAATTTACCAGGCCGTGATAAAAGGGCACCACCCAGGCAAGATCTTTGTCCAGGACATAGGTGGTGGACGTCCAGTACCCGTTCGGAACCGTGTTGGGAAACCAGGCGGTATCTATGGAAGGATTATAGGTTTCACTGTTAACGAGCGACCCGAGCTCCCTTACATTGGGCAATCGCCAGTCGGAAAATCCCCCGAATTCCATCTTGTTTACAGCCTGAAGGAAAGAACCCGTGTCGCATGACGATCCGTCACAGCAACCGCCGTTCTGCGTGCCGGATTGCCCCCCGTTCGAATCCGGGTCGGGGTCGTACCAGGTATAGGTATTCCCCTTGAAACGGAGTCCCGGTAACCCGCTTTTGACTTCCCAGATCAATCCCGTCTTGTTGTCACGGGTCATAAGCCACGGGCCTCCGTCATCTATATGATCGGCCGTTTCGGGAAGTTCCGCGCCCCCGTGTCCCAGCTTGGTATACGAACCCGGGGAATCTCCCCCCTGCCGAACCATGACGCGGGGCTTTTCATTACTGGAGCCGGTCCCGGAGGTTTGAGACACCGTGTTATTCTGACCGGCTTGTACGGACTCGCTGACGGCGTCCACCCGCGGTTCATTGATACTATCTCCGGCGCCACGGGAATGTCGCGCCGATTCTTTACCTGCTACAGGCCAGGCCACAGCGTAGAAGACCATTCCGAGCACAGCAATCGCCATGCAGAACATCACGGCTTTAAAAAGTCGTTCCATCGTTATCCCCCGATTGTTTCGTGGTTCATCCCGCTCAGGATAAGTTATCAGAGCTGGTCGCGGTATTCGGTGCTTGTCTCGGAATAAGCGGAAAATACAAGTAGGGAGAGGATTTTGAAGAAACCGCTGAAATAAAATAAGCGCTTAAAAAAGATATTTATCTCTAAAATGGCCACGGCAAAATGTCAAGATTTATTTCTGCCGACACCTGATTTTTATGGAAAAATTAGTAATTCGCGTCGCGGCCGGATTCCTCACAGTCGCATGGAGACATTGCTGTTCCGAACGTCGGCGATTTATCAATCTTGACAAATCGCCGGCAACGTGCCATCAATCCTGAAAAAACACGAGGAGAAATGTCCCATGTCTGACGTTGTGTCGTTTTCTAAAGAAGGTCCTCTCGGTTTAATCACCGTGAATAATCCTCCAGTCAATGCCCTTTCCCAGGCAGTCCGGGCCGGACTCAAGACCTCGGTGGAAAAGGGAATCGCCGACGCCGATGTAAAAGCCATGATCATTATTTGCGCCGGCCGCACATTCATCGCAGGCGCCGACATACGCGAATTCGGCAAACCGCCGATGGAACCTCACCTTCCTGATGTCGTTCAGTTCATCGAAGATTCACCGAAACCTGTCATAGCAGCCATACACGGCACCGCTCTCGGCGGCGGCCTCGAGGTCTCCCTCGGCAGTCATTTCCGCATCGCCCACTCGAGCGCGCGCGTCGGCACTCCGGAGGTCAAACTCGGCCTGATTCCGGGCGCCGGTGCAACACAGCGCCTTCCACGTGTAGCCGGCGTTCAGGCGGCACTGGAAATAATCGCGTCAGGGAACCCTGTACCGGCGACGAAAGCAAAGTCACTGGGAATCATAGACGAGATAACGGACGGAGACCTGAAGGAAGCCGCGCTGGCCTTCGCGAAGCGCCTTATCGACGAACAGGTGCCCATCCGCCGCGTGAGCCAGATGGAACCCAAGCTGGAAACACCCACCATATTTGAAGATTTCACCAGGAGCATCGCCCGCAAGTCGCGTGGATTCCTGGCGCCCTACAAGTGCATCGAGGCCGTCAAGGCCGCGACGGAACTTCCCTTCCCGGAGGGAATGAAACGCGAACGCGAAATTTTTACGGAATTGCAGGCCTCCGATCAATCAAAGGCCCAGCGTCACGTATTTTTCGCTGAACGTGAAGTGGTGCGTATTCCCGGCCTGCCCGACGATCAGCAGACCCGCGACATCAAGTCCGTGGGCGTTCTCGGTGCGGGAACCATGGGCGGCGGCATCGCCATGTGTTTCGCCAACGTGGGCATTCCCGTCTACCTGCTCGACATCAAGCAGGATTTCATCGACAAAGGCATGGCCACCATCAAGAAAAATTACGCCAATACCGTATCGAAAGGCAGGCTGAAACAGGAAGATATGGACAAACGCATGTCGCTCATCACGCCGACCCTTTCCTACGACGATCTGAAGGACGTCGATCTGGTCATCGAAGCCGTTTTCGAAGATATGGCCATCAAGAAGGAAGTCTTCGAGAAACTCGACGCCGTGTGCAAACCCGGTGCGATTCTCGCTTCCAACACGTCTTACCTGAATATCAACGATATCGCTGCGACAACAAAGCGTCCCGAAGATGTGATGGGCATGCACTTTTTCAGCCCTGCCAATGTCATGCGCCTCCTGGAAAATGTGCGAGGCGAAAAAACCTCGCCCGAAGTCTACGCGACGGCCATGAAAATCGGCAAAAAGATCGGCAAGGTTCCCGTGCTCGTGGGCGTCTGCGACGGGTTCGTGGGCAACCGTATGCTTGCCAAGAGAACCCGCGAGTGCGGTTTCATGCTTGAAGAAGGCGCGCTGCCCTGGCAGATCGACAAAGTCATCTATGATTTCGGATTCCCCATGGGACCGTACGCCATGGGGGACATGGCCGGTCTTGATGTCGGCTGGAGAAACCGAAAAGCCAAGTTCGACCAGCTCACCGAACGTGAGAAAAAATGCAACATACTGGACAAGATCTGCGAGATGGGCCGTTACGGCCAGAAGACCGGCGCGGGATTCTATCAGTATGACGACAAGCGCAAGGCGACACCCGACCCGCTCATCGAGGAACTTATTATCAATCACTCGAAGGAAGTCGGTATCGAACGCCGTGAGATAAGCGACCAGGAAATCATCGAGCGCGCCATATACTCAATGATCAACGAGGGAGCAAAAATTCTCGAAGAAGGCATCGCGGCCAGACCGCTCGATATCGACGTTGTCTGGATTTACGGTTACGGGTTCCCCGTTTACCGAGGCGGACCGATGTTCTATGCCGATCTCGTGGGACTGGACAAGATTTACGAAGCCATTCTGAAATACCGTGACCTGGTCGGACCCGAATTCTGGACTCCTTCGCCGCTTCTGGAGAAACTGGCGAAAGAAGGCAAGGGTTTTTATTCCAAGTAGAACTTTCCGACAATTTCAATTGTGTTTCCGGGCCCGCGGGATCGCCGATTCCGCGGGCTTTTTCATCCACGTCAAGACACCGTCACTGATGGGTGTGCCTATTTTTTCCGCCTGGTTGCGAATTTTTCCCTTGCTCCTGGTGATTCATTATATGCTGCTCCGTCGCGTGATAGATGAACCGAATGGTCATGCAGCCCGTCCCGGACGGGCTATCGCGACTGGCGATGGGAGAAAATCTGAAACGTTACCTCGATAATATGGTATGCTGTGAAACGGCGGCCGGGCAGTACTTCGGCGACGACAAGTACATCGCCCCCGCCACGGCGAGATTGAACGAACTGCTGGAATGACCTGAATTCAACAATCAGCAGAAGCAGGACAGGGAGAGCTGAATACATGAAAATCGCGATGCTTTCGCCTATCGCCCCCCGTACGCCGCACCGGCATTACGGACCCCGGGAAAACATCATCTCACTTCTGACGGAAGGACTCATAAAGCGCGGCATCGACGTTACCCTGTTCGCCGCGGGAGACTCGGAAAACCGCGGGCGTCTGGTGAGCGTCTGTCCCGGGAACCACGAAGAAGACCCCTCGATACTTTCCGGGATTAGAAAATGCCTCCACATATCACAACTCTTTGAACAGGCGAATCATTTTGACCTTGTACATAATAATTTCGGCTGTCTGCCTCTTACGTATGCGGCAATGACCACAACCCCCGTCGTCACCACGATTCACGGCTCCCCGTCGGAACAGATACTGCCCGTGTACAAAAAGTACAACGGCCGCACCCGCTACGTAGCGATCAGTGAAGCGGACAGGAGTTCCGAACTGGATTACATCGCGACCATTCATCACGGAATCGACCTCGGGCTGTTTACCTTTCAGCCGAAGCGAGGCGAGTACCTTCTGAGTTGTGGACATATTCATCCAGACAAGGGAACAAAGGAATGCATCGAGGTGGCGAAACAAACCGGAATGAAACTGATCATCGCAGGAATCGTCCAGGATCGGGACTATTTTGAACGTTTCGTGCAGCCTCACCTTGACGACAGCCGCATCGTCTACATGGGAAATGTCGGACCGGACAGATTCAACGAGTTACTGGGCGGCGCCCGCGCCCTGCTTCACCCTGTTAATTTCGACGAGCCCTTCGAACTCTCCACGGTGGAAGCAATGGCCTGCGGGACTCCGGTCATAGCCGTAAACCGGGGAAGCATGCCTGAAATAATACAGGACGGCGTCTCGGGATTTCTGGTGCGTGACACCGCGGAAATGGCTGAGAAAATCGGCGACGTGGGACGACTTGATCGACGGAATTGCCGTTCATGGGTTGAACAGCGTTTCAGCGTCGACCGCATGATCGACGACTATATCACCGTGTACGAGCGCGTAATAACCTTGAACCGCCGTGATGATCACCGCCCCTGGGGTTTCTTTGAAATCCTCTCAGAGGGGCCGGAGCACAAGGTCAAACGGATCACCGTCCATCCTGAAGAACGGCTGAGCTATCAGCGACACGCCCGCCGCTCGGAACACTGGTTTATCGTGAACGGCGCCGCGGTAATCACCATCAACGGAAAAGATATGACAGTTTCCGCGGGCGATTCCGTTGACATACCCGTCGGCGCCTGGCACCGCATTTCCAACCGGGGACCGCTAGACCTCGTATTCATCGAGGTACAGAGGGGTGACTACTTCGGGGAAGACGACATCGAGAGATCGGAGGACGACTATGGCCGTGTCGAGGGGCCCGGTTATCAGACGCTTGAAGGGAACCCCCGTGTTCACGAAACATAATAATGTGCCCCCCCTGTCAAAACGGTCCACAACGCCGCCGTGGTTAAGCACGACGGCACGATAAACATATACCGGGGCGAAGCGTATTTCCTCATACGCGCCGGAACGGCCGTGCCGGGTAACATGGTCAACCTGTGCCTTTCGAACCCCCGCTCCGCCCTGTAATAGAGGTGACACTATGAATGAAACCGAGAAAGGTAACATAGCCGTCTTCATCATGGCAGGCGGCGCCGGCACCCGTTTCTGGCCGCTCAGCACCCGCGAACGGCCGAAACAGTTCATGCAGGTGTTTGACGACCGCAGCCTCCTGCAAAAGAGTTACGACCGGATTGCGGGCGTCATTCCGGCGGAATGTGTTTTCGTACTCACCAGCGACAGGTATACCAAGGTGGTTTCGGAACAGCTGCCCGACATACCGACGGAAAACATTATCGGCGAGCCTGAGCGCAAAGACACGGCCGCGGCGGTGTGCCTCGGCGCCCTGATCGCCCGGAAGCGCTTCGACAATCCCGTGATGGTCGTACTGACGGCTGACCACATTATAGAGCCGGTCGAACTGTTCACGCGTACCCTCCTGTCGGCCGTTGACCGCGCGCGCGAGGAACCCGTCCTGTACACATTCGGCGTCAGACCGACCTTCCCCTCGTCGAGTTACGGGTACCTTGAAATGGGACGGAAGCGGGCGGACGATGGAGGAATAGAACATTTCCAGGTTGTTTCTTTCAAGGAAAAGCCTTCATCCGAACAGGCACGGCGCTATCTCAAATCTGGTCGCTATCTCTGGAATTCCGGCATGTTCGTCTGGACTGTGGATGCCATTCTCGAGGAGTTGAAGCGATATCTGCCCGAACACGTCGCCCGGCTTGAACGGGCTGTCGAAGACCTTGACGGTCCGCTGTGGATTCAGTCGCTCAGGTCTGCGTTTACTGAGCTGAAGCGCATATCCATTGATTTCGCCGTCATGGAAAAGGCACGGGATGTCCGTTGCGTTGCAGGCGAATTTTTGTGGAAGGATGTTGGAGGCTGGCCGGCTTTTCAGGAACTGCTTCCCGCCGACGACTCAGGCAACCATGTCAGGGGCGACGCTCACGTGCTCGACGCGCGGGACAATTTACTCTACTGCGACAATCCTGAAGAAACGGTCGTTCTCGCGGGCGTGGAGCACCTGGTAATCGTCAGGGCGGGAAACAGGACTCTTGTCGCCTCGAAAGACCGGCTGGAAGACCTGAAAGACGTGGTCGAAGCCATGACCGAACGGGAAAAATAAGGCCCCGTTCTGTTTCCATTACGGGGTTCAGTGTGCCTCGTCCCAGTTTTTCCCCGTCTTGATATTCACCACCAGGGGCACTTTCAGGCTGGCGACACCCTCCATCGCGGCGCGCACCAGCCTGATGAGTCGTTCCTTTTCTTCGGCCGGATATTCGAAGACAAGCTCGTCGTGCACCTGCATGATCATGCGGGCCGAAAGACCGTCTTCATCGATGGCCGCGGCTGCCCGTATCATGGCAATTTTAATAAGATCAGCCGCCGATCCCTGTATAGGCGTGTTCACCGCTGTCCGTTCGGCGAACTGGCGAACCTGGACAACGGAACTGTTGATCTCCGGAATGGACCGCCGCCGTTTCATGATAGTGGTTACAAACCCGTCGCTGCGCGCCTGTTCTATGGTGGATTCGACGTAGCGGGCAACACCGGCGAAACGCTTGAAGTACTCGTCGATATAGATCTTTGCCATCTTCTGGTTGATGCCCAGCTCCCGCGAAAGGCCGAAGGGGCTCATGCCGTAAATGACACCGAAATTGATAACCTTCGCCTGGCGACGCATCTCGTCGTTCACCATCTCGGGGAAAACGCCGAACACGTTTGACGCCGTCATCCTGTGAATATCTTCGCCCGCCTCAAAAGCCGCCGTCAATTCGGGATCTTCCGACAAGTGCGCCAGGATACGGAGCTCGATCTGCGAGTAGTCCCCTGAAAGAAGCTCCCACCCTTCGGGAGCGATAAAGGCCTGGCGGATGCGTTTCCCCTCGGTGGTCCTGATGGGAATATTCTGCAGATTCGGGTCGCTGCTCGAGAGCCTCCCCGTCGCGGTTACGGTCTGGTTGTATGACGTGTGAATTCTTCCCGTTTCGGGATTGATGAGCTCCGGCAGCGCGTCCACGTAGGTTGACCGGAGCTTCGCCAGGCCGCGGTAGGCGAGTATTTCTCCGGGGAGTTCATAAGATTTCGCCAGGTGGGCGAGAACTTCCATGTCTGTCGAGTAACCGTCTTTCGTTTTCCGCCCCTTCGGCAGTCCCAGCTTGTCGAAGAGAATCACCTGGAGCTGTTTTGGAGAATTAATATTGAACTCTTCGCCCGCCAGCGAATAAATTTTTTCTTCTGAAAGTCTCATCAGCTCGCCCAGCTCATGGGACATGTCGGCGAGAAGCGACCTGTCCACAAGAACACCGTGGTATTCCATCGCGGCAAGGACTTTCACCAGGGGCATCTCTATTTCCCTGAAAAGCTTCTCGAAGCCTTCCTCGGTGATCAGGTCGCCCAGGACGGGCCGGAGGCGGCCGATTGCATCGGCAATGCCGCAGAGGCAGGCGGCAAGTTTTTCCGCTGCTATCTCGCTCGGCGCGACCGCCCTGGCGCCGCTTCCGGTCAGCCCTTCCAGCGATGCGACGCGCCTGTTGAGATACCGCTCAGCGATAGACGGTACGCTGAAATCCCGCTTCGCGGGGTCCAGCAGATAAGCGGCCACCATGGTGTCGAAATCCATCCCCCGAGGATCGATTTTCTTCCGTGCCAGCACGATGAAGGCCCTTTTCAGGTCATGACCGACCTTCGAAACCCCGGCATCGGAAAACAGATCCTCCAGTGCTTTCCATGCGGCCTCGTGGTCGGGACCGCCTCCCCCGTCCGACAAGGGCACGTACCAGGCCTCACCCGTACCGGATGACAAGGCGATTCCCAGAGGGTCACCGTCCATGGGACGCCGCCCTCCCGGAAGAAGAAAATCAAACCAGCACCGACCGTCATTCTTAATTTTTTTTATTATTTTTAAAAAATTGTCCGCGTCGGACACTGTTTCATACCGGCCGTCATCCGGTGGACTCTCACTGTTTCGCAGTTGCTGGAGCAGCGACGAAAATTCGAACTCGGCAAAAAGCTTCGTGAGGGCTGCCACGTCAGGCTCACGGACCACCAGGCTTTCAAGAGAAATGCCCGTGTCCAGATCGGTTCTGATCGTGGCGAGTTCCCGGCTCATGCGCGCCTGTTCGGCGTATTCCTCGAGGTTGTTTCTCAGCCGCGCGCCCTTCACGCCCGCCAGGTTGTCCAGCACACCTTCCAGTGAACCGTACTGCTCCACCAGTTTCCGGGCGGTTTTCTCGCCGACTCCCGGAACGCCCGGTATGTTGTCGGACGCGTCGCCGGCCAGGCCGAGTATTTCCGTGACCTCGCCAGGAGATACACCGAACCGTTCTTTCACCGCATCCACATCATAGGACTTGTCTTTCATGGTATCGACCATGCTGATCCGGTCCGATACGAGCTGCAACAGGTCTTTGTCGCCCGAAACAATGAGGACGGTTTTTCCAGACGCGGCGGCCTTTTTCGCGAGGGTCCCGATGATATCGTCCGCCTCGACGCCCCCCTTTTCAATAACGGGAACTGAAAACGCCTCGACGACCTCCTTGATCCTGGGAATCTGCAGGCCCAGGTTGTCCGGCATGGCCGCCCGTGTCGCCTTGTATTCCTCGTACGCCTCGTGGCGGAAGGTCGGTCCCTTTGAATCGAAGACAACGGCTATGCCTTCGGGATTATAGTCCCGCAACAGCTTTAACAGCATGGTTGTGAACCCGTAGACGGCGTTCGTGGGGAATCCCCTGGAGTTGCTGAGCTCGCGAATGGCAAAAAACGCCCGGTAGACCAGGTTGCTGCCGTCTACGAGTACAAGTGTATTGTGACCGTTTTTTTCGCTTTTCTCGTTTTTCACGGTTGTCACTTTTTATTCGGTGGGGCGGTCATTCTAAAATGCCGCAACGGTTTATATTCGCCGGGTATCACAAGAGAACCGCAGAAATTAGCAGTTATCACGGAGTACCTCTTCGAATCAATACATTTTAAGAGTATTCCCCTTCACGAAGAGCCACAACCATCCTTAACCACTCACTGATTTTCATTTTCCGGAGATTATTTCACGTTTAAGTATGATATAAGATGTTTTGTATATACTGAACAGGAACTGTTGATATGTACATCTTCTTAACCCGGGAATACAATAAACGGACATGACTGAAGGGAAACGGAAATGCCCCAAGAGAAGACCTCACCGCTGAGAGAACGGGTCGTCGAACTGGAAGCTCTCGAGAAAAAACACCGCGCCGAACTGTCCCGGCTCACAAAAGAACTCGATAAAATGCACAGCGACCGGATGTTCAGTGAAGCGATTATTCGATCTTCACCGGTTTTCATCGTCGCCATCGGCGCCGATGGTGATACGATCATGATGAACGACTCACTTCTCGCGACCCTGGGATACAGAGCAGACGAAGTCGCGGGGAAAAACTACCTCGACTGTTTTGTTCCCCCGTCTGAACGCGACGCCGTGAAAAATGTTTTCGAACAGCTTGTCGTCCGGAATGAACCATCCGTTAATGAAAACCACGTGCTCGCGAAAGATGGCGAACATCGTCTGGTGGAATGGCACGGCAGGCCTGTTTTTAGTCCTTCAGGCAAATTTAACTACTTCATCGGTATCGGCATTGACATCACCGAACGCCGCCGCGCTGAACTGCAGCACGAGTCAGATATTGAAGCGCTCAGGGAAAGCGAGGCACGATATCGTTTCCTGACTGAGCGGTTGACGGACACTGTCTGGACGCTTGACATGAACATGCGCCCGACCTATGTGAGCCCGAACAGCACAAAAGTGACCGGTTACACGCCGGAAGAGCGGATCAGGCAACACCTCTCGGAAATGGTTACACCCGAAACGTACGCGAGGATCACCGACACGCTTGAGCGGGAGCTGGCCCGGGAACAAAATGAAGACACCGATCCCGACCGCTTCGTTTTGATAGAAATGGAATACTATCACAAAAACGGCGGGACCATCTGGCTGGAGAACGCCGTACGCGCCATCCGCGACCGGGACGGAAAAATAGCTGGGCTGCACGGCATATCAAGGGATATAACAGATCGTAAGGAGGCGCAGAGACAACTCAGGGAAAGCGAGAGAAAATACCGGGCCCTCGTCGAGCAGTTCGCCGATATGCTCTACCTTCACGACTGGGATGGTGTCCTTTTTGAGGTCAATCGCGCTGCCGTCTCACATACCGGATATTCCCGGGAAGAACTCCTGGGTATGAACGTCTTTGATTTTTTTTCCGGCGGTGTCGACCGGGCCGTGATACTGCACATGATTGAGCAATGGAACCCCGATGAACCTCCCCTGACCATAGAAGGCCGGCACTTACGCAAGGACGGGACTATCTTTCCAATTGAGATGACCGCCGGGAAAATATTTTTTGGCGACAGGAACTATATTCTTTCTCTTGTTCACGACATCACGAAACGAAAGAGCATGGAAGAGGAACTGCTGAATGCCAGGAAACTGGAATCGGTCGGCACCCTTGCCGCGGGCATCGCCCACGATTTCAACAACCTGCTGGCCATCATTCAGGGACACGTACAACTGGCGAAGGAAGCTCTCCCCGGAACGAAACGTTACCTCGACAACCTCGGATCAGCCATTCGAGCCACTGAAAAGGCGGCGGAACTCACCGGCCGTCTTATTACGTTCTCCGCGGGAGGAAGCCCCGTCAGGGAACCGAAAAACATGGGAGTACTCGTCGAAAATGTGCTTCGGGATATTGTTTCGGAAACATCTATACAGACGGACGTGCACGTTCCGGAAGATCTCCTGCAGGCCAACATCGACGAGAGCCAGTTCCGGCAGGTTATCCGCAACATGGCCGAGAACGCACTCGAGGCAATGCCTGACGGAGGGATTCTGACCGTAAACCTGGAAAAGATCACGGCGTCGGCCTTAAACTCGATTCCGGCCACCGACGGTCCCTATATCAGGATATCCCTACAGGACACGGGCCGAGGCATCCCCGACGAAGACCTTCCGTTTATTTTCGACCCGTATTTTTCTCGAAAGCAGCGGGGAACCGAGAAGGGCATGGGGCTGGGACTGGCGGTATGCCATTCCATCGTCGCCAAGCATGGCGGGTGTATCACCGTTGAATCGTCACCCGGCGTCGGAAGCGTTTTTCATGTCTATGTTCCTTCTCTGAAAGCGGATACGCGGTCTTCCGAAGACACGGAACAAACGGGAACGAACAGCCGTGTAAAACGAATTCTCGTAATGGACGACGAGCCGGAGATACTATTGCTGCTGAAAGAATTACTAAACAACATGGGGTACCGGACGTCCACGGCCGGCGACGGCGAAGAGGCAGTGGAACTATACAGCGCCGCCATGTCGTCAGGCGCCACAGCCTTCGACCTGGTGATGCTGGATCTCTCCGTCAAGAAAGGAATGGGCGGCCTCGCGACTATGGAACGGCTTCGCGCACTCGATACGGGCGTGAAAGCGATCGTTTTCAGCGGCTATACCAACGATCCCGTCATCGAAGACTTCCGACGTCACGGATTCGCGGGCTCACTCACGAAACCTTTCAAAAAAGAAGACATCGAAGCCCTTCTTGCAACGATTACGTAGCACAGACACTATTCGGGAATCTGCCGCGCGCCGTCCGAAGCTAATATTCAATTCCCGCCCTGGCCGTTATACCGGCGGCGTAGTGATGCTTGATGTCCCTTACCTCGCTGACCGTGTCGGCGAGTTTGATTATCGCGTCGGCGGCGTACCTGCCGGTAAGAACAAGATCAACCGCGGGCGGTTTGTCCTTTATCAACGTGATGACGTCTTCGAGGGCGACCAGCGAATAATCGACGGCCACGTTGATTTCATCCAGTATCACCATGTCGTATTCATCGGACATGACCGCTTCTCGGGCGAGTTCAAATCCCCGCCTCGCCAGCTCGATATCTTCGGGCGAAGGACTGCCGCGTTTGACAAAGCTGTCAAGCCCCGAACGGCGAATGATAATCATGGGCAGGTATTGTTCTACCGCCAGGTACTCGCCGTAGTCCCTGCCCTTCATGAACTGCACGACGAAAATCCGGTAACCGTGCCCGGCGGCGCGCAACGCCTGCCCGAACGCGGCGATGGTTTTCCCCTTCCCGTCGCCTGTGATTACCATTACCAGGCCTCGCCCGGACGAATGCCGAATTCCCGGACCTGCTTCTCTCACCGGATTCTTCGTCATAAAATAATTTCTCACATGTGGGTGCGATGTCTTTACAGGTTAAATGTCGCGTTTATTTTAAAAGTTCGAACGGCCCGCATGTCAACGATGTCGTCAACGCCGGTTTGCCGGCGAATCGAGTCCAGTATCGCATCAATTTCTTCCCGCGAAGGCGCGAGAAGCGTGAACCATACATTGTATTCGTGGTTTCTTCTGTAATTGTGAGTCACCCCCGGAAGGGCGTTGACTGCCGAGACGAAATCGTCCAGACGATCCTCCGGCACGCGGGCCGCGCAGAGCGTCCCCGACCAGCCCAGGGCTTCCCTGTCGAACACGCCGCCGATCCTTCGTATTAGTCCCTCTTTCTTCATTCTTGCGGCACGGCGGCGAACCTCGTCACCGGTGACACCCAGTCTTTCACCCACCACGTCGAAGGGATGTTTTTCCAACGGGAAATCCCGCTGCAGAATGGTCAATATGGACTTATCCAGGTCATCCATCAAAGATCCCTGTCGCCCGCCGGTATCCACGCGCAAAGCGGCTCCTCTTCCAGGTAATCGCCCGTCGCCTCGTACGCCCTTGCCCTGCAGCCGCCGCAGACCTTGAGGAACTCGCAGCGCCCACACTTCCCCTTGTACAGCGAAAGATCCCTGAGATCGTTAAAAACCTTTGAATGTTCCCAGATATCCCTGAAGGACTTCTCATTCAGTTGTCCGCAGTCCAGTTCCAGAAAACCACAGGGCTGGACCTGCCCGCGGTGCGAAATGAAACAGAATGAACTGCCGCCCATGCAACCCCGCGTCATGCTGTGCAGTCCTCCGGCGTCGTTTTGGTTACCACCCGCGTTTTTTCTCTTGTCCTGGTGGTAAATTCGATAATATTGCGGCGCGCAGGTGGCCTTTAGCTGCATCGTGCTGGTCCGCGTCTGCTCGTGAAACCATGTCAGCGTTTCTTCATATTCCGCCGCGCCGATCGCCTGATGCGCCATGTCCCGTGCCCGTCCGGTGGGAACGAGAAGAAAAATATGATGTGCCGCCGCACCGAGACGGACGGCCAGATCCATGATTCTCGGAAGGTCGTTTCTGTTCGTTTCCGTGATGGTGGTGTTTATTTGGAACTCAACGCCGGCTCGCCGGAATGCCTCAATTCCTTCAAGTGCGCCCTTAAATGCGCCGGAAACACCACGGAAGAGATCGTGACCAGCGGCGTCCGGACCATCCAGACTGACGCTGACCCGCTTGATGCCGGCCCGCTTTGTTCTCTCAGCCGTCTCACCTGTCACCAGGGTTCCGTTCGTCGCCAGCACCATACGGAACCCGCGACGGTCCCCCTCGGCGGCGACATGAAAAATATCATCGCGCATATAGGGTTCACCACCGGTAAGAATAATCACGGGGTGCCCGACCTCGGCTATCTCATCAAGCAGGGAAACGCAGCGTTCGGTGGAATACTCGCCCTCATAAGGACCGTATTGCGAAGCCGCGCGGCAATGAATGCAATTGAGGTTGCAACTGCGGGTTATTTCCCAGGCTATCATGCGAAGATCGGCGGGAAGTTTCATCGAGGATCTTGCCGTCGTCATTGTTTCACCGCCCTCGCCTCACCGCGCCAGAAGCGCCGCCGCTTCACGGGCAAAGTAGGTTATAATGATGTCCGCTCCCGCTCGCCTGATCGCGAGCAGGGATTCCATCATGGCCTGCTCGCCGTCGAGCCATCCCATTGCGGCAGCCGCTTTTATCATGGCATATTCGCCGCTTACGTTGTAGGCGGCCAGCGGCAGGTCGAATTCCTCCTTCGCCCTGCGGATAACGTCGAGGTAGGGGAGCGCCGGCTTTACCATGAGAATATCGGCGCCTTCAGCCACGTCCAGGGTCATTTCCCGCACGGCCTCGTCGCTGTTGGCCGGATTCATCTGGTAGGATTTGCGGTCTCCGAAACTCGGAGCGCTTTCAGCCGCTTCCCGGAAGGGACCGTAAAAAGCGGACGCGTACTTCGCGGAATACGCCATGATGGGAATGGACTCGTATCCGGCCTCGTCAAGGGTTTCACGTAATGCGAGCACCTGGCCGTCCATCATGGCCGACGGCGCCACCATGTCGGCGCCCGCCTTCGCGTGCGAGAGTGCTGTTTCACCAAGAACCTGTATGGTTGAGTCGTTGTCAACGATTTCGCCGTCGAGCATGCCGCAGTGCCCGTGACTGGTATATTCACAGAGACACACATCGGTAATGATGATGATATCGGGAACTTCTTTTTTTATCGCCGCCACGGCCCGCTGAATGATACCGTCGGCAGCGAAAGCGCCGCTTGCGAGCTCATCCTTCTTATCGGGAACGCCGAAAAGCAAAACCGCCGGTATGCCCAGGTCGCGGATCGACCTGACTTCCTTCACGGCATAATCGATGGATAACTGGAACCACCCCTGCATTGAGGAAACAGGTTTTTTTACCTTTTCGCCTTCCACGACGAAAAGCGGGCATACAAGGGAATCAACGGATAATTTTGTTTCAGCCGTCAACCGGCGCATTGTTTCGCTCGCCCTCAGCCGCCGGGGCCTGTATTCGGGATATTGCATGATCACTCCTCCTCGCGGATTTCTTCGTCCGTCAGGTAGCAGGCGGGGTCCGGCTGCCATATATCGCCCGTTACCGCCTCAGCCCGCGCCCTGAAATTACCGCCGCAGACATCAAGCCATCGGCAGGTAGCGCAACGACCCTTCAGGTACGGCTTCTTGTCCTTCAGTTTCATCAGCAGATCGTTCGACCTGTCTTCCCAGATTTCACTGAAAGGCCGGTCCTTTACGTTTCCGAAAACGATGTCGCGCCAGAACTGGTCAGGGTGAACGTCGCCATCCCAGCTGACACATCCGATGCCGCGCCCCGAACTGTTTCCCTCGTTCATGCGGAGAAGTTCCATGACTTCCGCCGCCCGTTCCGGATTTTCCCGCAGCAGCCGCAGGTACACGTATGGACCGTCGGCGTGGTTGTCCACGGTGAGCACTTCAGTCGGTATTCCCCTGTCGAACAGCAACCGCGTTCTTTCCATGATGAGATCAACCGTGCGCCGCGTTTCTTCATGCGTCAGGTCTTCTTTCACCAGCTCCGAGCCGCGTCCCGAATAAACCAGGTGATAAAAACAAATACGGGGAATGTTTTCTTTTTCAACCAGGTCAAAGATAGCGGGTACCTCCGACACGTTCGCCCGCGTCAGGGTGAACCTGACGCCTACCTTGATTCCGGCTTCCCGGCAGTTCCTGATTCCCCGCATGGCCGCGTCAAAGGCGCCCCTGACGCCCCTGAAACGGTCGTGAACATCTCCTATGCCGTCAAGACTCACGCCCACGTATGACAGTCCGGCGCCGGCATAGATCCGGGCCCGCTCGGGGGTAATGAGTGTTCCGTTGGTCGATATGACGGCGCGCATGCCCCGCGCGGCCGCGTGGTTGATCAATTCGGGAAGATCGTCCCGGGTAAACGGTTCCCCGCCTGAAAAAAGCACCACGGGCGACCCGTAATCGGCCAGGTCGTCGAGCAGCGCGATGCCCTGTTCAGTGGTCAATTCATTGTCGTACTGAATATTCTGCGAATTCGAGTAACAGTGAATGCATTTCAGATTACACCGCCGGGTTACGTTCCAGACGACGACAGGCCGCTTGTCGCGCGAAAACTGAAGCAGGTGCGATGGGAGACGTTTCGAATCGCCTCCGTACCGCAACACGTCCGATGGTTCAACTCCTCCGCAGTACAGTTTCGATATTCCGATCATTAGTGCGTCATTCCTTTCACTATCGCCGAAACAAATCCCTTCATATCATACGGGCCCTGCATGATGTCAACGCCGAGACCTGCCTTCTTCGCGGCTTCCGCCGTCACCGGGCCGATACAGGCGATTTTAACCGCATCGGGGATCGATTCGACGCCACCGATCATTTTCAGGCAGTGTTTCACCGTAGAAGGACTTGTGAAGGTAAGCACGTCCACGCGGCCTTCCTCCATCATTGCGATAAGCTCCGCCCCTTCCCTGCCGGAACCGGTCGTCCGGTACAGGGGAACGACCTCTACTGAGGCACCCCGTGCGGCAAGTCCTTCCGGAATCACGTCGCGTGCCGTCTCGGCCCGCGGCAGGAGCACTTTCGCACCGTCAAGATCGATTCCGTCAAACGCCTTTATCACGCCTTCGGAAATGTAATCGTCCGGTACGATATCCACGTTCAACCCCTTCCGTCGTATGGCCTGAGCCGTCGCCGGACCGATACAGGCGATCCGCGGTCCTTTCATGTCCCTGATGTCCATTGAGCGGTCGCGCAGTCGCTGAAAGAAAAACCTCACGCTGTTCGCGCTGGTGAAAATAAGCCACCGGTATTCGCCGATCCGGTCCAGTGCCTCGTCCAGCGGCGCGGTGTTCTCCAGCGGCTCCACCGTTATCACGGGGAAAAGAATCACCCGCGCTCCTTCCGCACGGAGCAGTTCAGCAAATTCATCCGCCTGCCCACGGGGGCGGGTAACGACGATGCCCTTCCCGAACAGGGGCTTGTTCTCGTACCAGGAAAGCTCTTTCCGCAGCGCGGCGACCTCTCCGACCACGAACACCGCCGGGGGCGTCATGCCTCTCGCCTTTGCCGACTCGGCGATAGAGCCCAGGCTGTCCACCAGTGTTTCCTGGTCCGGCGTCGTCCCCCTGCGTATCAGAGCCGCCGGAGTTGCGGGATCCTTTCCGTGCCGAATCAGCTGTTCCGTTATAAGCGCAAGATTTTTCACCCCCATGAGGAAAACCAGTGTTTCCAGGGCCGCCAGTTGTTTCCAGTGCAGCCGACTCTCCGATTTTGTCGGATCCTCATGTCCCGTGATGAAAGCCACGGTGGAGGTATATTCTCGTTGCGTCAGGGGAATGCCCGCGTAGCAGGGAACGGCAACCGCCGAACTTATTCCCGGTACGACCTCGAAGGACACGCCCGCGCGCGCCAGGGCCAGTGCTTCTTCGCCCCCGCGGCCAAAAATGAAGGGATCTCCGCCCTTGAGACGGGCCACCACCTGCCCTTTCCGCGCCTCGTCGACAAGCAGGCTGTTGATCTCGTCCTGGGTCAGCGTGTGTTGTCCGCTCCGTTTCCCGGCGTACACCAGCCGCGCTTCCCGCGGCGCGTAATCAAGGAGTTCCTCGCTGACCAGATAATCGTAAACCACCAGGTCCGCTTCCGCCATGCACCTCGCGCCGCGGAGCGTGATAAGTTCGGGATCCCCCGGACCACCCCCTATTATATAAACCTTGCCTTCCCGATTCATCGTCAAGTCGCGCCCTTCTCCCGTGACGAACGTCTTTTCAGCAGTTCACCTATTCCATCGCCAGGATTTCCCCGGCGCCCTTGTCAAGAAGTGAATCGGCCAGGGCCTCCCCCAGCTTCTCCGCCTCATCCCTGCCGCCTCGAAGGGTGTCATCGACGAGCCTTCTGCCGTCGGGAGTTCCCACTATGCCGCGGATCTTGAGCATCCGCCCCTTGAGACGGGCAAACCCCGCTATGGGAACCTGGCACCCTCCTCCAAGACGTCTCAGGAACGACCTCTCAGCTTTGATTTCAATGACCGTTTCCTCGTGGTTGAGAAAGGACAGTCGCTCGCGCAGGTCATTGTCATCGGCCCGTATTTCGATGCCCAGGACTCCCTGCCCCGCTGCCGGGACCATCAGATCGGGATCGAGATATTGCGAGACCAGGTGCTGGAGGCCTATGCGGCGCATGCCCGCCGCCGCGAGGACGATACCGTCCAGTTCGTCTGTTTCAATTTTTTTAATCCTTGTCATGACATTGCCCCTGAGAGGCATAACCGCCAGATCCGGCATGGCATTGAGCAACTGCATCCTGCGCCGGAGCGAACCCGTCCCGATCCGTGCTCCGCGTCGAAGTTCCTCGAACTTCACATTATTCCTCGTCACCAGCACGTCACGCGGATCCTCCCGTTCGGGATAGGCGACCATTTCCAGCCCCGGCGGCAGCTCGACGGGTACGTCTTTCATGCTGTGAACGGCGATGTCAATGCTCCCGTTCAACAGTTCAGTTTCTATTTCCTTGACGAACACGCCCTTGCCGCCGAGTTCCACGATGGCCACGTTCTGCATATTGTCCGCCCTGGTCCGTATGGGCACGATTTCAAAACACAGTCCGGCTTCTCTTCTCTTCAGGAGTTCGGCGACGGACTGCGCCTGCGTCAGCGCCAGGTCACTGCCTCTTGTCCCTATACGCAGTGTCGGTTTGATAAATCCACTCCTTTCTTTTCACGCGTCAGCGGCGGAAATCGTCCTCGAGGCCGAACAGGCGCCTGAGAGCCGCCACGTACTCTTCAGCTCCGCCGTCCTCGCAGACTTCCTTGAGCCCGGTCACCGGTTCATGCAAAATTTTATTAATAATTCCGTTTACGAGGATTTCAACATTTTGCCGGTCTTCTTCACCAAGTGCATCCAGCCATCCTCCGCACCTGTCAAACTCGCGGCGCGTGATCGACTCAACTTTTTCTCTGAGATCAACAATGGCGGGGACAACTGCGAGAGAATGCCGCCATCGCTCAAAATTCTCCACCTCTTCGTCGATGATGCGTCCTGCCTGTTCAGCCTCCACGTGGCGGGTCTTCAGGTTTTCATCGACGACCGCCTGCAGATCGTCGATATTGTAAAGATACACGTTGTCCATCGCTGCCGCGACTGGATCGATGTCCCGGGGAACGGCGATGTCTATCATGAAAAGCAGCCTGTTCCGGCGACGCCTCAGCGCCGCTGTGATCATGCCGCGGTCGATAACGTACCCTGAAGCCCCCGTCGACGTTATTATAATGTCCGCCTCGCCCACGGCGCCGGGCAACGACTCGAACCCGACAACCTGTCCATCGAAGGACTCCGCGAGAGACCGGGCGTTTTCAACGGTTCTGTTCGCCACGATGATGGATTCCACGCCGTTTTTCACGAGGTGCCGGGTGACGAGTTCCGCCATTTCGCCGGCACCGACGATCAGCACCGTTTTGCCCGCGAGGCCGCCCATAATTTTTTTTGCCAGCGTCACCGCCGTATACCCCACGGAAACCGCGTTTGACGAAATAGCCGTTTCTGTGCGCACCCGTTTCGCCGCGCGGAAGGCGTGGTGCAGGAGGCGGTTCAACAGAACGCCCGTCGCCTTCCGTTCAACGCTCGCCCGGTAGGCGTCTTTCACCTGCCCAAGAATCTGCGGCTCGCCCATGACCATTGAATCGAGACTTGCGGCCACCCGGAACAGGTGTCGAACGGCCTCATCATCACGATAGCGGTAAATACAGGCCTCCATGTCATCCAGCGGCAGGTTTCCGTGGGTCACGATGAAATCCTTCAGCTGGTCCATGGCCCGGTCGGGATTATCCACGGCCGCGAGCACTTCGACGCGGTTGCATGTCGCCAGGTAAAGCGCCTCTTTCACCTGCGGCAGACTTTTCACGTGATCGACGGTCTGTTGCTCTTCGCCGCAGGCAATCGTCAATCGCTCTCTCAGTTCCAGAGGCGCCGATTTATGATTCATTCCAAGTAAGACAATATTCATGATGTCAGTTTAAAACCGGTGAACCGTCGGGAAAAACATGTTCACGCCCACGAATGAGAACAATAAAATTATAAATGCCCCGATGGAAAGATAGGCAGCCCGTTTTCCCTTCCATCCGATGGCCAGGCGCTGGTGAAGAAGCAACGCGCACAGGACCCAGGCCGCCAGCGTGGCAACCTGTTTCGCGTCCCACAGCAGGTGATCCCCCCAGGCTGTTCTAGCCCAGAGCGACCCCGAAACGATTCCCACGGTCAGAAGCAGAAATCCCCAGACGACCGACACGTGACTGATTTTGTCAAGATCGCCCAGGGAAGGAAGCAAGCGACTGAAATCGCTTATTTTTCTTTTTCTAATTAACCTGTCCTGCACCAGATACATGAGCGCCGCGCAGCATGCCAGGGCGAAAAATGCCGTTCCGGTCAGCGTGAAAATAACGTGAACCGTCACCCAGTATGTTTCGAGAGACCTGTCAATCTCGTCGGGACCGGCGATGCCGGCTGATGCGACTATCATCAACAGGAGCACCGGCGGCGACACGAAAGCGCCCAGGACGCGAGTTTTTGTTATTGCCTGGAACACAAGGTACGATCCCGACACTGCCCAGGCCACAAAAGAAAGCGCCTCGTAAATGTTGACCACGGGGCTTATGCCGGATCCCGCCCAGTGCCACAGGATAAAAACAGTATGGACAAGAACCGCGAAACCAAGGGCCGCTACGGCCAGTTTCGCCAGGACAACCCGTTTCACCAGCATCGAGACGGCGAATACGGCCGTGCTCACGCAATAAACGACAAGGGCGGTCGTGAAAACGCAGTATTCCATCAATCATCACCTGAATAACGGTCCGCCGACGCCTCTTCGTCGAGAAGTGCCGACAGATTCACCATCTCGCCGGTCAGATTGAGAACAACCTCTTCCGCCTCAGCCCACCGCTTTTCTCTCAGAAGATCAAGCAGCGGTGAATCGGCCAACGACTCGAATATCGGCTTGTTGTCTTCGGGAGACAGCCCGCGCGCCAGGATTTTCCCCCGGAGATCCCCCATGAGCCGCAGCATGGGACTGTATCCCTCGTCGAGTTTCGTCTCGAGTTCGTTTCTGATTCTTCGTGCCATGACGGGACTTCGTCCTCCCGTCGATACGGCGACGGTGAGGTCGCCCCGCCTCAAGAGCGCAGGCAAAATAAAATTACACAACTCGGGACAATCCACGATATTGACAAGCATTCCCCGCTCTTCGGCGTCTTCGTAAACGCGACGGTTGACATCCCCGTTATCGGTCGCGCCAATGACCAGAAACGCGCCATCCAGGTATTCCTCGCGGTATTCCCCGTCGATGAGGTCAATCACGCCCTCGCCATTCAGCTCGGTTATTCCGGCACCCGGTGATTTGCCGACCACCGTAACACGCGCACCGCATTCGAGAAGTCGCACCGTTTTCCGCGCCGCCACCTCGCCCGCGCCTACGACAACACATTTTCTGCCGAGAAGATCGAGAAATAAGGGATAGAAATTTGTCATGAATAGACGTCACCCTTCGTGTAAGTGAGTGTGAATAACATGAAGGTTTGGAAAACTCAAGCGGCTTGAATTATAGGATGAAAGAGGCTATAGACACGACATGGATCGGAGCTGCAATCACGAGATGGAGGTGTTGGATGTCGCCGGCCAAGGAAACCTGGGTTGAAATCACGGTTACAACTCCGCCGCAACTTACCGACGCGCTCGCCAATTTTCTGGAAGAACTCGGGACTCAGGGCGTATTTCAGGACGAAGCCCTTCAGAACGAGTCTTTTAACGGTCTCGCCGATCGCCCGGACCAGGCCGAGATCATCAAGGCCTACCTTCCCGGTGACGATGCGACTGCGGGAAAGCTGGCCGAACTGGACCGCTACCTGGCAAGCCTGGAAGAACTGTTTCCCGATTACTCGAAACCATCGTACGTCACCACCGAGATCGTCGACCCTGACTGGGCGGAACGGTGGAAAAAATATTTCAAGCCCCTTCGCATCAGCAGGAACATAGTCATCAAGCCGACATGGGAACGTTACTCACCCGAGGGCGGTGAGATCGTGATCGACATTGATCCGGGAATGGCCTTCGGTACCGGGCAACATGCTTCGACACGACTCTGTGTAAACGCCATCGAGAATATAATATTAAAAAACAGGCCGGTCGGCGGATGGAATGTCCTTGACGTGGGAACCGGGACGGGCATACTCGCCATGTGCTGCGTGCGGCTCGGGGCGAATCGCGTGATCGCCATCGACCTTGACCAGCAGGCGGTCGAAATCGCCACGACCAATGTGGCCATCAACGATCTGAAGGACAGTATCGAAATTCAGAACCGCGACGTGACCATGATGGACGGCTCGTTCAACCTGATCGTCGCGAACCTCACGGCCCCCACCTTTATCAATATTCACGAGAAACTGCTTTCCCTGCTTTCGCCCGGCGGTTTTCTCATCGCTTCCGGGATCACCGACATGTACATAAGTCAGATAGAAAAAATATTCGCCTCAGACAATATTATCATCGAAAACCGGCTCGCCGAAAAAGAATGGGTCTGCATCAGCTTCAATAAAAGGGACGCCTGACGTGTCGATCCAGAGAATTTACCGTCCCGGCATAAAAGAAAGCAGCACGGAGGAGGAGCTGGGACCGGAGGACCACCACTACATCAAACACGTCCTGCGGCTCAAACCGGGAAACCGTCTCGTCCTTTTTGACGGGCGGGGACGGGAATACAAAACAGTTATCAGGGAATTCGGCAAAAAATCCGTTCTGGTCGACATCATCTCGTCGCACGAAATCGAAGACGCCCTGCCGCCCCTCACGCTGGCCCAGGCCCTGCCGAAAGAAAACAAAATGGATTTCATTATTCAGAAAGCAACGGAACTGGGCGTTGAACGCATTATACCTTTCACGTCGTCCCGGACGGTGCCCCGGCTCAGCACCGACAAGGCGGCGGCCCGGCTGAAGCGATGGCGCAAAATAGCTGCGGAAGCATCGAAACAGTGCGGAAGCCCGAAAGTCCCCGAGGTCTCGAACATTCTTCCTTTTGACGCCATACTCGACGAGGCCGCCAATGTACCGCTTAAACTGTTCTTCTGGGAAGAAGAATCACGGCAGGGAATCGGAGACGTCCTTAAGGGGGAAACGCGCCTGGCGGACATCCCGCTGTTCTTCGTGGTCGGACCGGAGGGAGGCTTTTCACGAAATGAAGTCGAAGCCGCGGAGCTGCGGGGCTTTACCACGGCCCACCTGGGTCGGCGTATTCTGCGTGCCGAAACGGCTCCGCTGGTAATCCTATCCATCATTCAGTACGAAAGAGGAGCGATCGGGACATTCCCGGAAAAGGAGGCCGTCACGTGAACGGGTACCAATACGGCGGTTTCTGGCGTCGTCTCATCGCTATCTCGATCGACGGCCTACTGCTTCACGGCATCGTCATTTCACTTTTTTTCGCGACACAGGACCTGTTCATAGCCGCTGGCCGGTTCGGCGTTGACTCCATGTCGGTGTCCCTCATCGGCATCGTTTACACCTGCGGCGGCATCGTGCTTAACATGGCCTATTTCACCTTCTTCCACGGCACGGGCGGCCGCACTCCCGGTAAAATGGTCATGGGACTCAAGGTCGTACGAAGCAACGGCGCTGAATTAACTCCGGGATTCGCCTTCCTTCGCTGGGTCGGCTACCAGGTATCCCGGATTTTTCTTATGCTGGGCTTCCTCTGGGTTGCCTTTGACGCCCGGAAACAGGGCTGGCACGACAAGATCGCCGACACCGTCGTCATAAAGACACGCGGAATGCCCGTTCATGACCGAATCGACGATTCCCGGGCATACGGCACCCAAGCTGTTTCCCGAATCTCCGAACACCCAGCGACCGCCGGTCAGCGGAATCAGTTCCCTTATTGAGATACAACGGGAAAAGTGCTTGACAAAAAAAAGGAGATCGGATAATCAACTATCCCTCACGGGACGGGAGGTCCCGGGAAAAACCGAATAAAACGGGTCGGTAGCTCAGTCGGTAGAGCACCGGACTGAAAATCCGGGTGTCGGCAGTTCAATTCTGCCCTGACCCACCAGTTACAAGGGGTTGCGAAAGCAACCCCTTTTGCTTGGTCTCTACAAGCCTCTCCGTTTCCCCCGGCACAAGCCCCCTTTTTTCATCCAGGGTTCCTTCGTCTCTGAATGCCTGAATAGCGATATCACTCTGAACTCAGCAATGTTAGCAACAAATAGAAATGTCCGGTTTTATAGCACGTGATTTGTCCGCTTTTGTTTGGTCGCTTTATGGTTGGGAAGAGTAGCGGACGTGGACTCTTCACCATGACATAGTGATTTCTGGTCAGGCTGCCTTTGTTTTGTTCTTCTGTGTTCCCTGGGCGTCATAGTCGGCCAGTTTTCGTGGTCCATGGAACAGGGCAAGGGTTCCGTCGATATACCGATGGACCCGCACCTTGACCCTGACATAATGACACCGATACTGATCTGCGGGGATTTGCAGCAGCTTTCCTTCAAAGGTGACGCAGTTGTCGGCCCGGACGGTTCGTTCCTCCTGGTAACACAAGATATCGTCGAGGGTGTCTCCCGTCCATGGCACAAAGGCGGTCCCTTCTTCAGGAGCGGGCTGCATGAACTCGGCATTGTAGGCGGGCCGGTAAACCCGGTTCAGATAGCGATTGGCGGCGGTCATGGTAGTAATCCCCTGGAAGGCCAACTCCTTCACCAGCCGATCCTGGTGTGTGCTGAAGACGCGCTCACTGCGTCCCCGCGCCTCCGGTGAATAGGCCGGGATCATCAGGATGCCCAGCTGTTTCATGGCGCGTCCGAACTGGGTGAGCTGGGTCTTGCTGACCTTCCCGCCTTCCCTGGGGGTGTACCAGTAGTGACTTCCTCGATCGCTATAAAATGAACTGAACAGGCCCCGTTGCAGAATGACGTTACGCACCCCCTGGAAACTGCTGTCAGTCCCTTCCTCGTCGACAAAGAACATTGAGTAGTGCTCACCGGTGGCATCATCCATGGTCACAATCAGGTCCCACATGCACCCCGGGACCCACTCATGCCGACTGCCGTCCTGATGGATCATCACCCCCGGCAGATGGGCGCGATCCCGCTTGATGCGGTGAGAACCACGCTTACGGGACTTCGTCACCAGCCCCTCGGACTGAAGGGTGTTCTTCACCCAGGTGTAACTCCGGGTGCCTCCTGCACGACGGTACCAGCTGTAATAGTGATTCACGTTCCAGCCACGGTGTTGCTGCCGGTACGTATCGGCAATCTTCATCACTTCATCAACCGGGGCTCGGCGGTGAGAGGCCTGGGTCAGTCGCTTGTCTGAAAGCCCCTCCAATCCATCTTCCTCGTAGCGGTTGATGTACCGGCGAAAGGTCCGATCACATACCCCTAACACCAGTGCCGCCTGTTCCTGGGTTACATGCCCATCAGTCCAACTGGTATACAACTCTTCAAATCGCATCTTCCGCGTCTCCTGTAGCAGCTCCGTCCGTCTCATAGGCCACCTCCAAAACGATACCCTATAAACCGGACAGTTTATGTGCTACTAACCCGGACAGTTTACGTGTTACTAACATGGCGCAAATAAATGCTTGTAAAACATGATGTTACTGTGTAGGATCGCGCCTCCGAAATTCCGGATACTATTCCGAAAGCAAGGAGGCTACAATGAGAACAAGGTTTGCCGTTATTATGGTTTTGGGCAGTCTGCTGCTGAGTCTCGTGGCGGGTTGCGTTGCCGGCACCACTTCATTCCAGAAAGCAGACGTTGATCAGGGCAAAGCCCTGGTGTACGTTTTTCGACCGGAGTCCGTTTTTGCCAGGGGTGAAATGTTCAAACTCGAGGTCAATGGGACCAAGCAGGGAATGCTGCTCAACAATGGTTATATTC
>LQBH01000016.1 GCA_002030015.1 delta proteobacterium MLS_D | reverse complement strand
GAAAAAGTAGTCCCTGGAGTGGGAAAAAGTTACCGGGTAAGTAGGTTTTAAGAAGGTATTAAGAAGGTAAGAGAAGTAGGGTGGGCAATCTGACGATTTGCCCACATGCTCACTCTCTATTTTTAAAACAAGCCGCCAAGGAAAGGAGCATCTCATGCACAGAACATTGGAGAACATTTTGTTTATGGTTTGCCTCATCGGAGGCATTTATTTGCTGGCCATATCGGTCATCGGATGGATTGCACTATAGGAGGGGATATCATGGATTACAGATTCAAAACGGACAGAGTGGCGGATTTGCAAGAAGCCTACCAATCAACATTAGTGGACGTAATAAACAAGGGCAACAGGTACCGACGGCTATTAGATATCTCGGCCCCTGAGAAGATCATGGAGAAAGAGCTTGAAGCGTTCTTGCTGGCAGCAGTGAAGGCCTTCATCGTGGAGGGTGTCAGAGTCACTGAGGAAGGGACC
Organism: delta proteobacterium MLS_D; assembly: GCA_002030015.1. Classification (GTDB taxonomy): domain Bacteria; phylum Desulfobacterota; class Syntrophia; order Syntrophales; family UBA2210; genus MLS-D. The sequence goes on along the minus strand of LQBH01000016.1, from coordinate 33,868 downwards.
ATCTATCCGCAGTCGGCTTATGACGGCCTTGACGTTGAGGGAATGAAAGGGCGGATGGCGTTCACATGAAGCCTCGCTACTGCGCTGCGTTCCCATGCAACAGGATTGCAACGGTGGGTCGGTACTGTGAGGAGCACGCTCGGGAGGTACCCCAGAAGGTGGCGGATTCGTTCTATACGTCTTCTAGGTGGCGGCGGTTCCGAGCGTGGTATTTGAGGCAGCACCCGCTGTGTGAACGGTGCCAGGCTGCCGGTGAGGCAGTCCCGGCCACAGTAGTGCATCATATCATTGAGCTGTCCGCCGGCGGGGCGGAGTGTGATCCCGATAATGTGCAGGCTCTATGCGCACGGTGCCACAACCAGGTACACGGAAACCGAAAAAAATCATCGGATAGGGACGCGGTTTAACCGGCGATTGGTGCAATTTTTAGTAAGTTAGAGGAGTCTAACATTTTATGGGTAAAAGAGGACCAAAAACAGCTTCGGTCATGGCGGCGAAACCGCAGGCCCGCTCTCGTCGGAAAACGCTGCCCTGGAATAAACGCGGTCTCTCACGGGCGGAACGTGTCATTGCCTTCTGTGAATTCCTGCCGATTACTTCCGGTGTCCATGCCGGTCGGAAGCTGATCCTTCGTCCGTGGCAGCGAGAGATCGTCCGGGCCCTGTATGCCGTTGACGTTGACGGCAGGCGGCAGGTGCGGACCGGCGTGATAACCGTACCACGGAAGAACGGGAAGACAGCTTTGGCGGCAGCCCTTGCGCTGTGTCACTTGTTGGGCCCCGAGGCGGAATCAAGAGGACAGGTTTTCTCAGCAGCTGCGGATAGGGAGCAAGCAGCAATTATTTATCGTGAGATGGAAGCAATAATTCTGAGGGTGCCCGAGTTTTCGGAGCGATGTCACATTCAAGCATTCCATCGAACAATCACGGACCTGAAAACGGGATCATCATATCAGGCGCTTTCGTCGGACGCGCGAAAGGCACACGGTCTGTCGCCGTCATTTATGGTGTACGATGAACTAGCTCAATCCCACGATCGGGAGCTTTACGACAATTTAACCACCGGCACCGGCGCACGGGCCGAACCTCTGATGATTGTTATCAGCACTCAGTCACCTTCACCGGCACACATCATGAGCGAGCTAGTCGATTATGCCTTAAAAATCGAGGACGGCACCCTTCCCCCTGATCCATCGTTCTACGGCTGTGCATTTGCAGCGCCAGACGACGCCGATCCGTGGGATGAACAGGTCTGGCACGACTGCAATCCAGCATTGGGCGACTTCCGGTCCCTGGAAGAGATGAAAAACTTTGCGGAGCAGGCGCGGAAGATTCCGGCGAAGGAGTCAATTTTCCGGGCGCTGTATTTGAACCAGCGAGTCGATGCAGCAGCGAAGTGGATCGCGTCGGCAGACTTCGACGCCTGTGTCAGCAAAATTCCCGATCTGACGGGCCGGACATGTTATGGCGGTCTTGATCTTGCCAGTACACAAGATTTGTGTGCCCTGTCGCTATGCTTCCCCCCTGTGATGGACGGAGAACCGTTCTGGACGCTTCATTATGCCTGGTGCCCAAAGGATGCGATCAAACGCCGATCAAAGGCTGACCACGTTCCCTATGAGCTGTGGGAGAAACAGAAGTATATCGAGGCAACGCCGGGAACCGTGATTGACTATGATTACATCCTTGCCCGTCTGGACGAGGTGGCGAAGAAATACAGTCTGGAAGCAGTCCTTTTTGACCGATGGGGCGCCGCACGGATCGTGGCAGAACTTGAAGCGATGGGTTTGGAGGTCATAGAATTCGGCCAGGGATTTGCGTCAATGAGTCCTCCGGCCAAGGAACTTGAAAAACTGATACTGGAACGAAAAATCAAGTTTTCGGAAAATCCCGTGCTGCGGTGGTGCTTCGGAAACGTTATCACCGAAGTGGATGCAGCGGGGAATGTCAAGCCCTCCAAAAAAAGGTCGAGGGAAAAAATTGACCTAGTCGTTTCGACGATCATGGCCCTGGACGGGGCGCTGCGGAACGCTGGAAAGGAGGTGCACCCCGAAGTCAGGTGGATGTAGTCCGGTAATCGCCGGAGGTTTTTTGGTTAAAAAAAAGTGGGTTTCCCGATGTCCGGCCAGGCGGAGGGAACGCAAGAAAGAATTAGGGCGGCAGTGAGGTGCCTCACCACTTCATTGTTGCCCTTTTTCTTTGCCCGACAACCAGGAGGAAACATGGACACGCGAACTTTTGAAATTGATGCAAGTACCGTCAGGACCGAGGAACGAACCGTTGGGGCGTCACTTTCGTCGGAAACGCCGGTCCGCCGTATCGACGGGGAAGAAGTGTTGAGTCACAAACCCGGCGCCGTGGACCTGTCCAGGGCACCACTACCCCTGCTCAAGGCCCACGACAACCGTTCTTTACCGGTCGGCGTTGTCGAAAATCTCGAGCTTGCCGAAGGGCGTCTTCGGGGTGTGATTCGGCTGTCTTCAAATCAGGACGGACTGTGGCGGGATATCTGCGACGGGATCGTCAGAAACCTGAGCATTGGTTACCAGGTCTTAAAAAAAAGGAAGACCAAGAACGGCTACACCGCAACGCGATGGATGCCCTACGAGGCCAGTCTTGTGGCCGCGCCTGCCGACGCGACAGTCGGCATTAACCGAAATCACGATGAAAGGAAAATCACGAAAATGGACAAAAACGACATACTGAAAGCGAAGAAAACCGCAGCCGATGAGCTGGCAGAACTGGCTACTTCCGGGGAAGACTCCGAACGCCTGGAAGAACTCAAAAACGAAATCCGGTCCCTGGATTCCCGGCTTGAAGCTTTTGAAATGGCGGCGGCTCGGAAGGAACCGGCAACCTTCACACCGGATGTGAAAAAGACGGGTCGTTCCATGATCGAGGTCGGCGGCGGCCCTGCAACGGATCGCAGCTATGCGGGAATGTTCCACGAAGGACGCTCTCTGGAAGTCAACGAGGACATGATCCGTGAATTCCGCGACGCTATGGTCGCCGGTACGGCTACGGCGGGCGGCTTCAGTGTCCCCGAGCCCCTGGCTGCAAAGTGGCTGGATGATTCCATTGAGTCGGAGATCATACGCCCACGGGCAACCGTATGGCCCATGGACAGCGCAACCAGAAAGGTCGCTGGATGGGACGCAGCCGATCAGACCGGCGGTGTGCTTTTCGGTGGGTTCAGTATGGAGTTCCTCGCGGAAGGCGGAACGGGCACAAAGCAAAAAGGCAAGCTTCGCGCAATAGAGCTCAAGGCGAAAAAGGGCGCCATCTTTGTTGACATTTCCAGTGAGCTCCACGAAGACGGCCAGGGCGTCGATTCACAGCTTGATCGAGCAATGAAAGTTTCTATCGCCTACGGCCTCGACAACGCCTTTATCAATGGTGTCGGCGGTGCCGAGCCGAAGGGCATTCGAAACGATGTGGCGAAGATCACGATCGAAAAGTCAGATGGCCAGGCAGACGCAACCCTGCTCTGGGAAAATCTGACCGCAATGTTTGCGGCCATGTACCCCGCCGGACGGCGCCGGGGTATCTGGATAGCAAACGATTCAATCATTCCTGAACTGCTTTCCCTGGCAATCCCTATCGGCGACGTCGGTGAACACGTTCCCGTTATGCAGGGTACGGGAGCCTTCACGATTTTGACGAGACCGGTTCTCTTTACTTCGCAGCTGCCCGAACTTGGCGAGGAAGACGACCTCATGTTCGTTGATGTGAGTCAATATGCAATTGGCATGAGGCGGGATCTGCGGATTGAAAAATCAAATATCCCCGGATGGGACGCGGATTTGATGAGCTATCGCGCCATCGTCCGCTTCGACGGGCAAGGAACCTGGAACGAGGCCATAACCCCCAAAAACGGTATTTCGCAATCGTGGGCTGTGGGTCTCGGTGCACGCAAGAGCTAACAACACAACAAAGAAAGGAAAAATGCCATGAGCGAAAGATTTCAGATAGTTCCCGTCGTTAAATTCGACGATTACGAAGGCGGAAAACAAACTGCCGGCCTTTATGTCGGCACGGCGCATACGGTCACTTTTGTCATCCTGACCGCCGGAATTACGACGGCAGGCGCTCGAGTTACCGTTGAATATGGGACGGATGAAGCGGCGGCTGTCGGCACGATGGGCGCCGTCAATAGAGCGTTCCGCACCACGGCGGACATTGAAGCAGCTGCGGCTGACACCCTCACGGCCGTTGATTACGAGACGGATGAGAATTACTGGAAAATGACCGATGACGATGACCGCATGTGGGTGATCGAGGTCGATGTCGCGGCGGTTCCTTCCGGTAATGCTTGGATCGCCTTGAATTTTGGAAGTCAGGCGTCGGCGCTCAACCTGACCGGCGTCGCCATCGTAGAAACGCGTTATAAGCCCTCGGGTTCCCTCCTGAAGGAATAAAATGCAACCGGCGGGGGCGGTCCGAAGGGGCCGCTCCCCCCTGAAAGGGAGCTGGAAAAATGAAAATACCACCATTTTTTAAAAAACGATCCTGGGCGAATCTTGACGCCCTCGAGGACCGAGAAACAACGTCAGGGATGCGGGTCAGCGATGCCGACGTTTTGGGCATTCCGGCGGTTTTCGCCTGTATTCGTGTCCTGTCGGAGGCAATCGCGGCCTTGCCGCTGGTTACGTATGAACGTATGGAAAATGAAGATCGCGAGCGCGCACGGGGCTTCTCCCTGTACCGTATTTTGCACGATTCACCGAACCCGCTTATGACGTCCTTCGAGCTTCGAGAGCTTCTGGTCGGCCATCTGTGCTTGAGGGGAAACGCTTATTGTTACGTTGAGCGCGACGGCGGCGAGGTCGTCGCCCTTTGGCCGCTTCATCCTGATCGGGTGACAGTCGAGGTGGTCGGAAAAGAGGTTGTCTATAGGCATCAAACTGACGGTGCCGAGCGAACCTATTCCACGGAAGACATTCTGCACATTAAAGGATTGTCGGACGATGGCATTGTCGGCTTGTCGCCGCTGGCCCTGCTTCGGGACACCTTTGGCCACAGTCTGGCCATATCGAGTTACTCTGCGAACTTCTTCAAGAATGACGGCACACCGGGCGGCATACTCTCAACGCCGGGAAAACTGTCGGTGGAGAGTTTCGCGAATCTCCGGGAATCATGGAAGAAAGGCTATCAGGGACACGGCAATAAGCACAAAACTGCAATCCTGGATAACGACCTCAAGTGGCAATCCATCGGCATAACGCCGGAAGATTCACAAATGATCGAATCGCAGAAATTCTCCGTTGTCGAAATTGCCCGCGTCTTCCGGGTACCACTGAACTTAATTATGGATTACGAACGGTCAACGTACAGTAACGTTACTGAGCAGAATCGCAGCTTCCTGACGCATACCTTGCAACCATGGCTTGATCGGATCGAACAGGCGATGGCGAAGGCATTGCTAACAGAACAGGAGAAGGAAAAATATTTTATCGAACACTTAACTGCCGGGTTCTTGCGGGCAGACACGAAGAGTCGTTATGAAGCTTATAAAATCGCCCTCGAGGCGGGGTTCTTAACGATTGATGAGGTGCGGCAGTTAGAAAACATGAACACGATCCAGAAATAATCCCCAAAAAGGAGGGATGATAATGGACATAGAAAGAGGGAGATGTCTCAAATGCGAAAAATACGATACATGCAGGTCGCCGTGCCAGGAGGTGAACAAAATTCTCTGGCACGACAACAAATGTTTCGAAAAGCACTTTTCGGACCGCATACAGGTTTACACCGGCAGCAGCGCTGTGAAACAGTTTTCCGCCCTAAACAAAATCGATAATATTTTTTCGACCGATGACAAAATCCCGTGGTCATCAGGCGACACCGAGCTCCGCCAGACTGCTGTTTTTATCGAGCGGTTTTTTAACAAGGTTCCCGCAAGCGAACTGGCAGAGCGTTACGGGGTAACTGTTTCAACTATCGAATCACTGTATGGAAGCGCGAAGAAGGTGCTTTTCAAGATCATTCAAATTATGGATATGCGCAGTACAGGGATCAAGCGAGTCACCAACAGCCGATTTTCGGACCGGGAAAAATGGTTTTTGCTGGTCAATATTTTTGGTTTCCAAGGTGATGAGGTCGCTGAAATGTTCAAGGTGGATCATCGAAAGGTGATGCGGGTCGTGAAATCAATGGCGGACAAATACAAGGAGAAGTTCATCGAACCCACCGAAAACGACCTGATCACCGATCCCAAGGTCAAGCAAAAACTGACTCGCGAGGACGTTGTCGGGCTAGTCAAGGACTATCAACGCCAGGGACTTTCGGTTCGTCGAGCGTGCCATCGGATCGCAGATCGGCAGGGTGAACTGGTCGGGCATGAAATCCCCTGGCGGACGATAGAAAGCAAATATGTCAAGGCGATGCGGGCTAGCAGGATGTCTTCTGGCCGGTAAGTCTCTCCTGCGGCGGTGAGGCATTAAACAAAGTTGTACAATAGTTGTACAAATTATTTTTTCCAGCAAAAAGGGGTCACGGTATAACCCGTAACCCCTTGATTTTCATGGTCGGGGCGAGAGCAATCCTGCCCCCTTTTTTTGTTTCTAATGTTTTTTATTTGTACCCCGATTTGTACCCCGAACACTTTATGACTAAAAAAGGGTCACAGAATAAACCGCAACCCCTTGAAATAACTGGTCGGGGCGGAGGGATTTGAACCCCCGACTCCCTGCTCCCAAAGCAGGTGCGCTACCAGGCTGCGCCACGCCCCGTATTTTGCTGAAATATTATATATTTTAAATAATTATTTTAAGTATTTCTTAAGCTTATCGAATGCCCTGCCCCGGTGGCTGATGCTGTTTTTTGTTTCCGGGTCCATCTCTGCAACTGTTTTATTTTCACCAGCGGGGAGAAACACGGGATCGTACCCGAATCCGCCTGTTCCCGACGGTGCTTCGGCGATGCTTCCTTCGAACAATCCTTCAAAATGATGATAACTGCCGTCTGTCTCGTACAGCACCAGCACGCATTTGAAAGCCGCTTTTCTGTTTTCCTGCGGAATTCCCTTCATTTCCTCCAGAAGCCGTTCAATGTTGTCCCCGTCGGTCGCGTTGGTACCGGCATAACGGGCGGAATGAACTCCCGGCCTGCCGTCCAGGCAATCAACTTCAAGACCGGAATCATCGGCGATTGTGGGGATACCCGAGAATTCACTCAAGGTTTTTGCTTTTTTTAGAGCATTTTCGAAAAAGTTTTTTCCGTCTTCGACAACTTCGGGCATGTCGGGAAAATCCCTGATCGAAACAAGTTTCACATTACTCGAACCAAGAATAGCCTGTGCCTCGCGAATCTTCCCCTCATTCCTGGAAGCAAACAGTATCCGTCTCACATCCATTCTCCCAGGATACGTCTCTGCAAAGCCGCCAATTCGCCGATTCCCTTTGCCGCCAGGTCCGTCATGCTGTCGAGAACCGCCTTGTCAAACGGATGTCCTTCCGCCGTCGCCTGCACTTCGACAAATGCGCCGTCGCCCGTCATGACGAAGTTCGCGTCCACATCGGCAATTGAATCCTCACTGTAATCGAGATCCAACAGTACCTCGCCTTTCAGCAGGCCCACGCTGATGGCGGCGACAGAATCCAGAACGGGAATATTTTCTATCGCGCCCCTGTTTTTCATATCCCCGAACAACTCAACCAGCGCAACGAAACTGCCCGTGATGGATGCTGTCCTTGTTCCGCCGTCAGCCTGAATAACGTCGCAATCTATGTGAACGGTTCGAGCGCCGAATCCGGCAAGATCGGTTACCGCGCGCAACGAACGTCCGATGAGCCGCTGTATTTCGAGAGTTCTTCCCCGTTGCCGTCCTTCTGCGGCCTCGCGGGAATTCCTCCGCGGCGTCGCCATCGGAAGCATCGAGTATTCGGCCGTTAACCAGCCTGTTCCAGAATCTTTCAGGAAATGGGGAACCTTGTCTTCGATGGACGCCGCGCAGATCACCCTGGTCTTTCCCATTTCTATGAGCGCCGAACCAGGTGTTTCAACCAGGTAACCCGGCGTGATGTGAGGTGTCCGCAGCTGGTCCGCTTTCCGTCCGTCTGCGCGAATCACGAGGCCGGCCCCGAAAGCGAAAAGTATTCACGAACAGACTCGACGATGACCTCCGCAGTTTTCTCTTGCACGGCTTCATCAAGCAGTAAATCCCTGTTTTTGACGTGTGAAGCAAAACCCAGTTCTATGAGCACGCCCGGCATGGGTAAATTACCGAGAACAGCAACCGGCGCCGATCTCAGGCCGCGCCCTTCGCGTCGGAACACCCTGCCGAGCCCCCGGTCGACAATATTGGCAAAGCGGATGCTGTTGTTCACGTAGCTTGTTCCAAGCATGGCATCGACAACTTCCTTCGCGTCGAGATCCTTCCCGGGCTCCGACTGAAAGCCGGTAAAATAGATTTCATATCCGGATGCCTTCATGCCAAAACCCGCATTGACATGCAGACTTATAAAAAGATCGGCATTGGCCGAGCGTGCGATGTTTTTTCTGTCAGCAAGCGACATATCCAGATCATGCGCTCTTGTAAGGACCGCAGATATCTCTCCGTTCGAGGCCAGCAGCGATTTTATTTTCCCCGCGATCGCCAGGGTCACGTCCTTTTCGTAAACGCTCCTGGAAAGCTGGACTCCTTGATCCACGCCGCCGTGACCGGCATCTATAACAACCTTGTAATCGGCCGCCGCCGCCGGCATACATACCACTACTGCCAGCATAATTGCCGACAAGGCGTTTATTGCAAGTCTCATTACTTTCAATCCCCCGATTTACGGTGCCTCCGCGAGTGATGCATGGTCATACAGCACCGGGAAGGTTCTTGTCAATCTTCACGACAACAATGATCCATCCGTCTTTTCCAGGACAGGTTCTCGTTGCCGCTCCACCGACAAGACGTTATTCAGCTTCTTCAGTTCAGACACCAGCCTCTTGTACTGTGCCAGGTCATTCACGCTCAACCGGAATTCAAAGGTGGCCCGCTCGTCCGGAAAGGTCGAAACGTCCGCGTGACTGACGTTGATGCCAAGTTTGGAAATGACGTTGCTCAGTTCCGCCAGCAGCCCTTTCTTGTCGATACAGTTTATTTTTATGTTTACCGGGTATGTCTGGCCCTTATCCACTTCCCAACGCACTTCGATTATTCTCTCGGGATCCATGGATTGCACTTGAGGGCAGCTCGCCAGGTGAACTGTAACGCCTCGTCCCCGCGTAATATACCCGACGATTTCGTCGCCCGGCAGAGGACAGCAGCACTTGGCAAAGCGAACAAGAACATCATCGATACCCCTGACGGAAATGCCCGCATGGGACGTTTTTGTCAAGTGCCCCTTTATTTTTTCAAAAAATCCTTCTTTGTCTTTTTCCGCTTCCCGGGACTCTTTCGTTCCCCCCTCGTAAACATTGTTTATAACGTACTGTGCTGATGTCTTGCCATATCCGATCTGGGCCAGCAGGTCGTCGACATCGCCGAGAGATTGCGATTCTATCAGTTCTTTCAACGCCGGTTCTTTAACGAAACGGTTTAAGGATATACGCCTTTTCTTAAGTTCTCTCTCAATAATATCACGCCCCAGCGAGATACTGCGTTCCCGTTCCTCTGTCTTGATCCATTGCTTGATTTTGGAAACAGCTCGGGAAGTCACGGCATATTTAAGCCAATCCGTGCTTGGCTTGTGGCCGTGGTGTGTAAGAATCTCCACGGTATCGCCATTCTTGAGCTGGTACTTCAGGGATACGATATTCCGATTGACCTTCGCTCCGACGCAGGAATGCCCCACGTCCGTGTGAATGCTGTACGCGAAATCGATCGGCGTCGCGCCCTTGGGGAATGACTTGACGTCGCCGCGCGGTGTGAAGACATAGACCTCATCGGGGTACAGGGCGAGCTTGAGATTTTTCATAAACTCCCTGGCGTCCTTATACTCCTTCTGGCTTTCCAGTAGTTCCCTGAGCTGCTGAATCTGCCGGTCCTCTTCCAGCGACGAAACGTCCCCTTCCTTGTAGCGCCAGTGTGCAGCTATACCGTACTCGGCCCACTCGTCCATTTCGGACGTGCGGATCTGTATTTCCACCCGCTCGCCGTAGGGACCGATCACGGTGGTATGAAGGGAACGATAATTATTCGCCTTCGGCATCGCGATGTAATCCTTGAACCTGCCGGGTACGGGTTTCCAGAGGGCGTGCACCACGCTGAGCGCCTCGTAGCATTCTTTTTCTTTGTCGGAATCAAGAATGATTCTGAAGGCGGTCAGGTCGTAAACCTCGTCAAAATTCAGGTGTTGCTCACGCATTTTTTTATAAATGCTGTAGAAATGTTTCGCCCTGCCCTTAACGGTGCCCTCGAGGCCGAATTCATGAATTTTCTGTTGAATAATATCTCTGATTTCTTCCGTGTAATATTCGCGCTCGGCCTTTTTCATTGCCACACGCTCGATAAGGTCGTTGTAGGCCTCGGGATCGAGATGCTTGAAGGCCAGGTCTTCCAGTTCCGTTTTAATCCAGTTGATTCCCAGCCGGGTCGCCAGCGCCGCGTATACTTCAAGCGTTTCCCGGGCTATGAATATCTTCCGTTCAGGCCGGTGATATTCGAGAGTTCTCATGTTGTGAAGCCGGTCCGCCAGCCGGACCATGAGAATCCTTATGTCGGACGACATAGCCAGGATCATTTTACGGAAATAGTCTGCCTGCTGTTCGAGGCGGCTGGCGAAGACGATCCTGCTGATTTTTGTCAGGCCGTCGACGAGAAATGCCACATCTTTGCCGAAAGTCGATTCAATCTGATCTATCGTGGTCAGCGTGTCTTCGACGGTATCATGGAGCAGGCCGGTAATGATGGTTGCCACGTCAAGCTTCATGGAAACCAGAATTCCCGCCACTTCAAGGGGATGATTCAGATAGGGTTCTCCCGACAGACGAACCTGGCCCTGATGAACCGACGCTGAAAAGATGTAGGCTTTCTCAATCGCCTCCAACTCGCTGTCGGTCATGTATTTCTGGGCTTCCTCCAGTATGTCGGTAATACGAATCATTAGTCGGTTTCACGGGGGGCGCCGGATCATGCCGGCCCCGTCCCGGCCTTAGGCCATTATTTTGTGTGTCTCTTCATCGACGGTCGACCGAATGAACTCCGTTGCTTCCGACAGGGGAATCACCCGAACCTCGCCTGTTTTCCGAAATCTGACTTCGATGTTTCCTTCCGCCAGCCTCTTCGCCCCGACGGTAATCCGTAACGGAATCCCCAGGAGATCGGCGTCCTTGAACTTCACCCCTGCCCGTTCGTCCCTGTCGTCAAACAGAACCTCGACGCCCGCCTCAACCAGCTCATTATAGAGATTTTCCGCCGCTTGCGACAACTCATCGTCCCCCATGTTGACGGCCGTTATAATAACCTGGAAGGGAGCAAGAGACATCGGCCAGATAATGCCGTCGTCGTCGTGGCTCTGCTCGATGGCCGCTGCCGCTATGCGGGATACGCCGATTCCGTAACATCCCATGATCATGAGTTTTTCCTTGCCGTCCCTGTCCAGGAACACGGCGTTCATCGCCGTGCTGTACTTCGTTCCCAGTTTAAAAACGTGTCCCACCTCAATGCCGCGGGCGAAACTGATTTCGCCTCCACACCGGGGACAACGGTCACCTTTCCGCACGGTCCTGAGGTCTGCGTAAGCGGGAATCGCCACGTCCCGTCCCAGGTTGCAGTTTTTTACGTGATAATCTTCACGGTTCGCGCCGACCACGAAATTTTTCATGTTCATGATTGAATAATCGGCTATAAGCGAACAGCGTATACCCCTGGGACCTGCGAACCCTCGGGGGGATCCCGTTACTTTCATGATTTCATCATCCGCCGCCATCTCCAGCGATCCGGCGCCAAGATAATTTTTTAATTTTGTTTCATTAATGTCTTCATCGCCCCGAACGAGTACGGCGACTGTCTTTCCATCCGCGTTAAATATAAGGGTTTTCACGATGTCCCTTGGACTGACGCCGATGAACGCCGAAACTTCCTCGATGGTCCGGACGTCGGGTGTGTGAACTTCCTCGGCCGGCAGCATGTCCTGCTCCGGAACCGGCTTTTCCTCCGGCGCCGCCACCTCGGCCTTCTCCAGGTTCGCCGCGTAGTTGCATGACGTGCAATACACCATGGCATCTTCGCCCGAATCGGCTGTCACCAGAAATTCATGAGAATAACTGCCGCCGATGGCGCCCGTGTCGGCCTCGACCGCGCGAAAAATCATTCCGCAACGACTGAATATCCGTTCATAGGCTTCGAACATAATGTCATAACTTTTTTCAGCCGCTTCTTCGTCCGCGTCAAAGCTGTACGCGTCCTTCATAATGAATTCACGGCTTCGCATGACACCGAAACGCGGGCGGATTTCGTCGCGGAACTTGGTTTGTATCTGGTAAAGATTTTTTGGAAGCTGCCGGTAGGTCTGGATTTCGTTCCGCATGATGTCGGTTACCACTTCCTCATGTGTCGGACCGAAGCAGTAATCGCGATTATGACGGTCCCGAAAGCGCAGGAGTTCTTTTCCATACTTATCCCAGCGTCCCGATTCCTGCCACAGCTCGGCGGGCTGAACTGCCGGCATGAAAATCTCCTGGGCTCCCGCCCGGTCCATTTCCTCGCGAATAATATTTTCAATTTTTCTGATCGTCCGATACCCCAGGGGCAGGTATGAATAAACACCCCCGGCAAGCTTGCGTATCATGCCGGCTCTGAGCATCAACTGATGGCTCGCGATTTCCGCGTCCGAGGGGACTTCCCTCGTCGTGGGCAGCAACATTTCAGAATACCGCATTGTTTCTCCCCGCTTCTAGTTGTTCGTTTCGCCGTTCGTTCGAGATGACTTTTCCCTGATAACGGCGTCCAGTTCTTCCATCAAGGCATCAACCAGCCGATCTTCCTTTACTTTTCTTACAACAACGCCCTTGCGGAAAACCAGGCCCTGGCGGCGTCCACCGGCAATTCCGATATCGGCTTCCGCAGCCTCCCCGGGACCGTTGACAACGCACCCCATCAGGGCGATCTTCACATATTCCTTCATGCCCGCAACCCGACGTTCAACCTCTTCCACCAGTGACGGCAGATCGATCTCGCAACGACCACAGGTCGGACAGGAAATTATATCGGGACCGAACCGCCGCAGGTCGAGAGCTCCCAGGATTCCGTAGGCCACGGAAACCTCTTTCACCGGATCGCCGGTAATGGACACGCGGATCGTGTCGCCGATACCCTCGTAGAGAAGCACGCCGAGACCCACAGACGACTTGATTGTCGATCGCATCACCCCACCCGCTTCCGTCACGCCGAGGTGGAGCGGATAGGGTGTCTTGTCGGCTATCTCCCGGTATGCTTCGATCATGGTTCGCACATCGGAGGACTTGAGCGACAATTTTATGGCCTCGAACCCGTGATCCTCGAAAAATTCGACGTTCCGCAGCGCGCTCTCCACCATCGCGGAAGCCGTTGGACCGCCGTACTTGGCAAGAATATCCTTTTCCAGGGAACCCGCGTTGATACCTATGCGAATGGCTACGTCCCGCTCGCGAGCTTTTTTTATGACAGCTCCGAGATTATCCCTGGCCGTGTTGCCGGGATTGATCCTGAGAGCATCGGCGCCCCGTTCAACCGCCAGAAGTGCGAGGCGGTAATCAAAGTGGATGTCCGCGATAAGCGGGATTCGAATCCGTTTCTTAATCTCCGGAATGGCATCCGCCGCGATCCTGTCCGGTACGGCGACGCGGATGATTTCACATCCTGTCTCTTCCAGCCTTTCGATCTGTTCTACCGTGGCGGCGACGTTGCGCGTGTCCGTCGATGTCATTGACTGAACGATAACGGGCGCTCCGCCGCCTATTTTCACTGTCCCGACATGAATTGATTTCGTGTATCGCCTGTTGTTTCCTGTCATGGAACAATTCGCAATCTGCCCTTCATGTAACGAGCTATAGCATGAATCGGAAAATCCTATCAATGATTAATTCCTGAGTGTCGCAGGCTTTCGCGGGAAATGCGGTCCGGTTTCAGCGCAGCGTTCCGAAGAAATTCCAGGATATCCCGCCGCTCTTCTAATCCTTTCCGACCGGCTTCCCGCCAATCGGACGGAGGCGACAGGCCGATCATAATAATAAGGCTGTACAGTGCTTCATACAGGTCAATCGGCTGATAGACGGTCCGGGTGAGACGGCGGATCAGCCGGTATGTCTTCAGTGCGTCGAACCAGGTACGCGCGTGGCGCTCCGTCGTGCCTTTCCGCGCGCTGTTTTCCTGCAGGCGCGGCCAGACCGCTGCAAACCGTTCTTCCTCGAGAAAGGCGGCCGTTTCCGGGTGTATGTCGCGGACACGTTCCAGAAGTCGTCCGGCATCCTCCGAGGCGTGTGTTTCAAGACAGAGTGTCCATTCTTTCAAAACACGGAATACTTCCGGGTTCCACCCGTACTTCAGCGACGCTCCCTGGGCCGTTCCCTCGGCCACGGCCCTGCCGGTGCCGAAGAGAACGCGGCTCGATACTCGTGCCGATGGATACACCCGTGTTTCGTCTATAATATCGATCCGCCCTATCTTGGCAACCTTGTTCAGAAAATGAAAATCTTCGCCGGCCGGACGCCGGCTCATGCCTCGCACGGCCGCGTATCCTTCCGCGGTAACGGCCATGGTCGATCCGATTGAATGATAACTATATGACGAACCGGCGTAATCAAGACCCAGCACGTAATACCTGATAAGTGTTTCATACCTTACAATCGCGTCGTCCTCTGCGGAAGTTCCGCCCCTGCGGTGGCTGAACTCAACGGCCGCCGCCGTGAGGCTGTCACTCGTGAACCGTCCGCGCACAACGGACAACCAGTCAGGTTCGACGAGCGTATCGGCGTCGAGACAGAGAAGCAGTTTCGGCGTCTCCCGCTCCCGGTCGAAGAGTTCCAGGGCACGGTCCATCCCGATCTTCCGCGCAAAACCAACGCCCCCGCCTTTCGCCGGCAGTTCCCGTCCCGGCGACGAAGCATCGATATACGCCAGGGGCAGCTCCCGGTACTTCCCGTTCATTTTGCGCAGCAGTGCAAGCGTCCGTTCGTTGTCCCTTCGGTCGATTTCAGAAACATCGACTCCGTTGTTTATAACGCACACCACCATGGCCCCCGACCTGCCCGTTCCATCATTTTTCGCTATACTCTCCAGCGTCTCAAAAAGATGCGTCGACTCGGCAAGCGCCGGAATGATAATGACCGTTTCGATTCCCCGGGGAGCCGGACCTTCCATGTTCCATCGGCGGTCGCAGCCATAACGGTCCAAATATGCGCTGATAATGTCGTTCATGATTTTTCGGGCCGCCCGGCGCCGTGAAGCATCTCCGGCAGACGATCTTCCAAAAGCCGCCGGAACGTCTGAAAGTCGTCCGCATCAACCCAGTGAATAAGGATCCCATTGCGTTCCATTCTTCTGAACCAGGTCTCCTGTCTCTTCGCAAACTGGCCGATCTTCACGGCAAGCGTTTTCACCATTTCGTCGCGGTTCAGTTCTCCACGCAGATAACGGCTGACATAACGGTACTCAAGACCAAACCGGTCAAGGCGTTCCCATTCGAGCCCCGATTCGTGCAACCTCCGGACCTCGTCGATCATTCCCTGTGCGATACGCTTTTCCAGCCGGCGCTTAATACGGCGCCGCAATTCCGCCCGTTCCACCCTGACACCGATTACGAAGGCGTTCATGTCCGGTCGGACCGAATCGCTTTTCACATCTGTGCGTCGCGCCTCCTCGATGGCGACAGCACGGGCAAGACGCTCCCGGTCAAGAAGGTCGGTCGTATTGTGCGGCTTCGGGCGAAATTCCAGCAGGCGGCGAAGCAATTCATCCGTTTCCAGCCGCAGGAGTTCTTTGAAGCGCTTTTCATCTGGATGAAGCGGCGGGAGTTCATAGTTCCTGATGACCGCCTCGATGTACAATCCCGTTCCACCCACCATGATCGGCAGGTGTCCGCGGTTTCGAATATCACTGAACGAGCTGCTGAAGGCCCGCCGGTACTCGAAAAGATTGAATTCGTAGTCAGGATCCACGAGGTCGATCAGGTGACAGGGCACTGCCCTGCCTCCTTCGATAAACTGTTCCCGATCTTTCCCGGTGCCGAGATCCATGCGGCGATAAACCTGCCGCGAGTCCGCCGATATAATTTCGCAGCTTACGTCGTGTTGTTCGGCTGCGTAACGGGCGAACCGAACGGCCAGCGCCGTCTTGCCGGACGCCGTCGGTCCCAGGATGACCGGGAAATTATATAATCGCCCTTCATCCATAAAGTTCTACATACTATTTATAATTATTACAGCAGTACTACCAGATTGTTAGCATGTTTTTTAAGCACGGCCGGTCGTGCTCTCTCATCGCAGGGTTTTATCCAGTGGATGGACAAAAAGACCGCTCTTGATTTTGGGTTCGAACCAGGTTGACTTGGGAGGCATGATCCTTCCTTCATCGGAGACGGCCAGGAGCGATTCCATGCTCGTGGGATACAGGGAAAAAGCGACGGCATATTCTCCGGAATCAACAAGCCTGGCCAGTTCACGTACGCCCCGAACGCCTCCGACGAAATCTATGCGTTCATCGCTTCGTGCGTCTCCGATACCGAGAACCGGGGCAAGCAACCTGTCCTGAAGAATCGACACGTCAAGCGACTCAACCGTATCGGTCCCGGCATCATTCTTTACGGCAAGCCGGCGCCACCCATCCGCAAGGTACATGCCGAATATACCGACGCGATCGGGAATCACCGGCTCCGCCGACCGTTCCAGGGAAAAATCCCGCGAAAGTTCCGCAAGAAAGTCCGCGCGGGCCATACCGTTCAGGTCGCGAACAACACGATTATATGAAAGAATACGCAACCTGTCATGGGGGGTTATCACAGCCATTATTCTCCGGTACTCTTCGTTTTCAGCCGCCTGCCGACCTGTTTTTTCCCGCAGAGCGGCCACACGGGCCGCCGCGGCCACACGGTGATGTCCGTCGGCGATATACAGAACATCGATACGGCTGAAGACCCTTATGAGCCGCTTAATAGTTTCTCCGTCGTCAACGACCCACGCCGTATGAGTCGTTCCGTCGTCCGCCTGGAAATCATACTCGGGTTGCCGTGATGCGACGATCTCGTCGATCAGGCCGTTCACTTCTGAATCACTCCGGTACGCCAGGAGTGCCGCTCCTGTCTGGGCGTTCACGCGGTCGATGTGACGGGTCCGGTCGTCCTCCTTGTCCTTCCGTGTCATTTCGTGCCTGCGGATTCGCCCCGCCTCGTATTCTCCTGTATCAACACAGCCTACAATACCGCTCTGTTGATGATCCGCCGTTTTTTGCCGGCAAACATAAAAACAGGGTGTTTCGTCCTGAATCATCACGCCGTCACGAATCATCGCACGAAGCGTGTCGCGGGCTGACTCGTAAACCTCATCCGCATAAGGATCTGCTGCCTGGGGAAAGTTTATCTCCGATTTTTCAACGCGAAGAAAACTGTAGGGATTATTTTCGACCAGTTTCCGCGCTTCATCCCCGTTGACGACATCGTAGGCCTGTGAGGCAACGTCGCCGGCCCTCATCCGCGACGGTCTCACCGCCCTGAAAGGCCATATTTTCATAGAAACACCTCTTCACATATCATCCTCATGTTACATTCCTTTCCTTCCAAAGTTCGTATGTGCTCTAGCACAAATGCCTCAAAATAACCAATATTATCAGCAATCACCCCCATTCCGTTTCACCGGATTTTCTTCATGATTCCTTGCAATATTCTTCCAGGAATAGTAAAAATGCGATTCCGGCGGCGAAACAGCCGGTACATGATGTCGCGACACGAACGGCGGAGGACCATGGAACCCGATTTCACCAGAGTATTTATTCACGGGCTTGAAAGCAGCTCGGGGGGAACAAAAGGAAACTTTTTCAGGAAGCGCTATCCCGACATGATCATCGAGGACTACCGGGGAACCCTCGACCAGCGAATGACCCGTCTTCGTACCATTCTGCACGGCAGGAGCGACCTTCTGCTCGTCGGATCGAGTTACGGCGGGCTCATGGCAGCCATATACGCCTTCGAGCACTCGCAGGAGGTCAGCCGGCTGGTCCTGCTGGCTCCAGCACTTTCCCTTGACGAATTCGGGGCATACCTGGACAGGTCGCTCGATATTCCCGTGATCGTCTACCACGGTACACGTGACGACGTGGTACCGTCGAATCCGGTTCGCAAAATAGCGTCGAAGGTATTCACAAATCTCGAATACAACATGATCGATGACAACCATCCACTCGAAGCACAGTTCAAAACGCTGGATTGGAACAGTCTCCTGTGTTATGAGTAAACGCTCGTGACGGCCCATCCGCATGTTTTATGCCGGGAGGCGGCCGATTCGGACACGGTGAAACGAACGATGGATGAACAATACTCGCAGAAAATCGTTATACGTTACACGGCGGGAGTCGTGGATCAACCTATCGTCTGCCGTCTCGCCAAAGAATTCGATCTCGATTTTAATATTTTGCACGCGCGCGTGCTGCCGAAACGCGAGGGTGTTCTTGCTCTCGATCTTTCGGGAACAAAGAACAATTTCTACAAGGGAATCGCCTTTCTGAAAGAAGCCGGCCTGAAAGTTGAGCCGCTCTCGAAAAGTGTGACCCACAACGAAGAACGCTGCGTACACTGTGGCGCCTGTAAAGCCTTTTGTTCCACCGGCGCACTTTATATCGATCCCGTTACTCGAAAAGTGTTGTTCGACCCTGAAAAGTGCAGCGGATGCTCGGTCTGCGTCAAGGCATGTCCCGCCCGGGCCATGGAAATCAACCTTATCTGAGCGTTATTTCTCGTCTCTGTCAGAGAACAGTTCCCTGCCCTTCTCCACAACGCGGTCCAGAACGCCGCCGATACCGCCCCTCTGTTCCAGGGCCTGGCGGCCTTTATCCACAATGTCCCCGCCCCTCTCATGTATCTCGGCGATGTTGGTCTTGAACTTCTCGGAAAATTCATCAGGAGCTTTATAGTAGGAATACCCGGAAAGGGCTATGAAAACAACCAGCGAAATAATAGCGTATTTCAATATTTTCTTCAGAATAAAATACACGACAACGGCGGCTGAAACGACTATTATCGCTGCCATGACGGGATTTTCGACCAAATAGCGTAACCAGTTTTCCATCACTTTTTCCCCGCGGCTTCGCTCCCTGCCCGGTGATCACATGTATCTCAAGAATGATGTAAATAGCAAGCGGTTCCTTCATACCCCCGCCGGCACAAGATTTAGATCAGCATGGGCTGAAACGGTCGGGGTCTTCGGAACGCGGCGCCCGGAGCAGCCGATCGCACACGCGCCGTAAATTCCTTCATCCGAAGGAACGAAAGGTGTCTATAATGACCACTCTGCTTGACGGGACGGGTGAAATCGTCGAAGTGAATGGGGATGATCATTTGCGGTTTTGTTATTTCCAGAAGTCGTGAAACGTAACCCGGCGCCTTGTACCAGCCGGGGACGCACATAAGCAGAACATCGCACCGATGACCGCCGAGATCCTCCTCAACCAGGTTGGCACTGCCAACGTGGAGAAACGTTTTCCCGCCGATTTCCAGTTTCGGTAGGAACATTTCTCCCAGCCGGTAACCTGACGCCTTCAAGGGAACTTTCCCGGCAGGATCGATTTCGCCAGGGAAGGGAACCCTGCCGAAAAACGCGCGCCCATGCCGCGAAGGAATCATGGTCAACCGGGCACCGTCGAAAAGGTCAATACTTTTTCTGCCCCAGGTGACGGTCACTTCTTTTTCAGCGCCGCTTATGTCCATCAGCGTCTTCAGGCTGCTGCTTCCCACCACGGGACCTCGGCACCAGCGGGACAGGGCGGGTACATCCATCGCGTGATCCAGGTGCGTGTGACCCACGATAATCGCTGACAACTCGCCCGGAATTTCACTAACGTACCGTTCCAGGGATCCCATGAGCGGTTCGTGACGCCCGAAAAAGAGCTTCCATGCTGAAAGACGCGTATGATAGGGATCGATGAGGACGGTTTTGCCGTCTTGAGTAATCTCAACCCCGGCACATCCCGTCCAGCGGAACTTGATCATGAAAATCGGCCTCCGTCATTCGGATTCGGTCGTCTCGGCGTAAGGTCCCCGAAAACGATGGAGCGCATTCATACTAGGCCGTTATGGGTATTACAAGAAAAAATAAACCCTGTCACCCTGAATGCAGCACTCACGAATTGCAACGTTGCGTCCCGTTTCATGAAGCGCGCGTCCGCCGCCTCTCGGAACATCCGCATCGCTCTCTTTTCCTCTGTGATTGTTACGAAAGCGACTTTTTGTTATTTTTATTATATAATATGAAAATTATAATAAAATACAAAAATTAGTGATCGGGCTGATTATCATGGTCAACCGAACCTGCAGAATCATTGTCATCGCGGCCATAACAACACTGCTCGCCGCCTGCACCACCGCGCCCGTTACGGGACGGACCCAGCTACGCCTGGTGGGATCGTCAACCATGCTCTCCATGAGCCAGCAGCAGTATGACCAGGTTCTTAAAGATAACAAGCTGAGCACCGATGCCGAAGCGACGGCGATGACTAAACGGGTTGGAAGGAATATCCAAAACGCGGTGGAACGATATTTTAGCGAGCGCGGCATGAAACACGAGCTTGACGACTATGAATGGGAATTCAACCTTATCGAAAGCGATGAGGTGAACGCCTGGTGCATGCCGGGCGGAAAAATCGCGGTTTACACGGGAATTCTTCCCGTAACGATGGATGAAAACGGCCTGGCCGTGGTCATCGCCCATGAAGTCGGCCATGCCGTCGCGGGCCACGGTGCCGAACGAATGAGCCACATGCTGGCAGCCCAGCTGGGCGGCATTGCTCTTTCGGTGGCCATGGCCGATCGTCCCGACACCACGCAACAACTCTGGATGACTGTCTTCGGGCTCGGCGCGCAGGTCGGATTTATTCTTCCATACAGTCGCATACAGGAATATGAAGCCGATCACCTGGGACTCGTTTTTATGGCAATGGCGGGCTACAATCCCGAAGGTTCCATTGAATTCTGGCAGCGCCTGGCGGCGGAAAAAAAAGGTTCGTCGCCCCCGACCTTTTTGAGCACCCACCCCACAGACGCTTCGCGCATTCAGCGGATCCAGTCTCTGATGCCGGAAGCGCGCCGTTACTACGACGAATACCGCCGGATGTCCCAGATCCGCTGAATCGTGACGCATTTCTTTCAGGGCAGATAATCCTCGCGAACCGGCGAAAACACCTCCACGACAAGAGAATCTTCGAGGATCTCCACACCATGTTCGAGATTACCGGCAAAGCACCATCCGTCACCCGGTCCCGCCTCGAAGGTTTCATCTCCCGCATTAAAACGGAGCCGTCCCGAAACCAGGTACCCGATCTGCTCATGGGGATGGCTGTGAGACGGGATTACCGCGCCTTTTTTTAACCGGAACTCCCCAAGCAACATGGTCTTTCCATAGGTCAACGTTTTCAGCTCGACCCCCGGCAGCATCTCGCGGTAATTTCGTTCGTCCCATCGTGTAAACATACCGGTTCCTCCTTTCTTCGTACAGTGTGGCTGCAACGGCCGGACTCGTGGCGATTCGTTCGACCTTTTTTGACTCCCGAAAGCGAATCACCTTGGATTTTTATTTTTCATACACTACAATACAATGATGTATCAACAGGAAGGAATTGCACTACATGCTCTCACGGGAAAACAATAAAACGGGCAACTGTATGGAAATACTGTTCCCGCGCCAGCTTGAAGCCGACGGTACCGCCGACGCTCTTCGGCATTCGCTGTTCGAACGAACGTTCAGCCTCCGGCCGGACATTGAATCCGATATTCCGATTATTTATCCGGACGGCGTACTTGAAGAAGCACTGCGAAAGACCGCCCTTGCCCGTCGCATTGTCTATGGGTACGACAACATAGAAAAAGGACTCGCCAACGAAGATCGGGGCATAGATGTCGCCGCACGTCGAGGTGCGGCACCCCGGGTCAATCGCATATCACGTCTCATTCTGTGCTCCCGCGACGGGTCCGGGCGATTTTACCGCCGCATTGAGCGACTCATTCAACGTCACTCCGCGCGCGTGCTCGCCTGCCTTGTCGACTGCGACTCTGAAGATCTTGGCCGTATATTCACCGGCAGTGAGCGTCGCATAAAAGTTGTGCTTGTCGAACACAAAGACGCCGTATCGGCCATTCTTCGCGTCCTGGCGTTGAGAACGCCGACCGACACCACGCGAACCTTTCGATGAAACAGTTGATACTGCCTCGAGGCCGCACTGGCAATCGAAACATCCTCTATTTTTCCGGCATTTTCCCCAACAAGATCATGGAATCGAAATTAAAAGCGTGTTATCAAGTACCTGTGGCCGCGGCCACGGAGTATCATTTCATCCGGCTTCGGAGTTTCCGTTGTCCGCCCCGTAATCGCAGACCGGAACGGAGCCCTGAAGAGCTTCAGCCGAAAGAGGACGATTTATGAATAATACCATGGCAACTCTTGGACGAATCGTCAGTTTCATAACGCACGATATCTGGCGGATCCGCCTGAATGATCTGCCGAAAAAAAAATCTTTCTTTCTCCGTGAACTTCGTATTTTCATTCTATCGATACGTGGATTTGACGAGGACAAGTGCCTGCTCAGGGCCTCGGCGCTCACGTTTTATTCGCTTGTTTCCATCGTCCCCGTGGCCGCCATGCTCTTCGGAATCGCCAAGGGATTCGGCTTTGAGAAACGTCTTGAAAAACAACTGCTGGAGCAGTTTCACGGACATGAAGAAGTCATCGCCCAAGTCATCACATTTGCCGAATCCCTGCTCGCCAATACGAAAGGGGGCCTGATCGCCGGTATCGGCGTGATTCTTCTTTTTTACGCCGCCATCAAGGTGCTCAACCACATCGAGACGTCTTTCAATGACATCTGGGGAATACAGGAACCGAGAAAACTCGGCAGAAAATTCAGCGATTACCTTTCCGTTATGGTCCTGGGACCAATAATGATCATACTCTCAAGCAGCATCACTGTCTTCATATCCACGCAAATAACGATGATCATGGAAAAAATCGCACTTCTCGGCATGTTCAGCGGCATCATTTCAATTCTGCTTTCCCTGCTTCCCTACTGCATCATCTGGGTTCTTTTTTCTTTTCTGTACATTTTTATGCCCAACACCAAAGTGCACTTCGCATCAGGCTTATTAGCAGGCATCATCGCCGGAACGATTTACCAGATCGTCCAGTTGGGGTACATCACGTTCCAGGTGGGTGCCGCGAAATACAACGCGATTTACGGAAGTTTCGCCGCCTTACCGCTCTTCCTGATCTGGCTCCAGTTAAGCTGGCTTATCGTCCTTTTCGGCGCCGAGTATTCCTTTGCCCGGCAGAACGTGGACACTTATGAATTTGAGCCGGACTCACTCGAAATAAGTCCTTCATTCAAGAGGCTCCTCACGCTGCAGACTGCCCACCTGCTCGTGAAAAATTTCGCCGGCGGCAAGCAACCCCTCACGGCAACTGAAATATCGCACAAGCTCGAAATCCCCATACGCCTGCTACACGTGGTCGTGTCTGACCTCACGACGGCTGGAATCATCATTCCCACCGAAACTGCCGAATACCGGGAACCGGGGTACCAGCCCGCCCGTGACATAAACCAGCTTACCGTGCACTTTGTCATTGACGCGCTGGAACAGTGCGGGTCGGATACGATCCCCACGGTTCGAACGAAAGAAACGGAAATCCTCTCGGAAATACTTAACACCTTCAGAGATGAGCTATCACGTTCTCCGGCGAATCGACTGCTTCGGGATATCTAGAACGCGGAAGCAACGACATGTTTTAGATCGAAAGAGAAACCCTCACACCATGGATGTGGTACCAGGGTTGGCAAGGCCGCTCCCGCAGGAATCGGGCGGTTATTGCTGTATGTGGCGTCATCAGGGGTGACTCGGGCTTCAGTCCCGCCTGTGGGAGGATAATTAAAGCAGCACTCTGCGGACGCGGATAGGTATCCACATAACTGTTGCACATGTGCTACCATTCTCAGGAGTGATGGTAGCCTGAACGCAACCCCTACAGTGCGCGGGACGATGCGTCCATCGCCAAGCCCCTGAAACAGCTTATTATTAAAATCCGCTCCGCATATCCCGTTCTGGTACGCTTCTTGATGGAGTCAGACTAAATACGTGAAATATGATGCGGCCACGGTAATTGCCGTGGCCGTATCTATCGATTTCAGATAATAATCACGGAAGAAAGGATGCCGCAACAATGAAAATAGCAATAACAACAACGGGCCCGTCACTTGATGACCACGTGGAACCCCGCTTCGGCCGGGCCCCCTACTATGTCTTCGTGGACACGGATACCATGGAATTCGAATCCGTTCGGAATCCCAACGTCTCGGCCGGGGGAGGGGCGGGTATTCAGTCGGCACAGCTCATGTCTGAAAAGGATGTACGCTATGTGCTGACGGGAAACTGCGGCCCCAATGCCTTTCAGGTTTTTCAGGCCGCCGGCATTCATGTTATAGCGGGTGTCAGCGGAACCGCCCGTCACGCAGCCGAGCAATTCAAGTCAGGGACTTTCTCGACAATAGATCAGCCGAACGTGGCAAGCCACTTCGGCTCAGGAAGCGGCGGCGGCACGGGTGCCGGTATGGGCATGGGCGCCGGTATGGGTCGTGGCATGGGCATGGGCCGGGGCATGGGCCGTGGTATGGGTATGGGCGGCGGCATGGGCATGGGCCGTGGTACAGGCATGGGCGGCGGCATGGGCATGGGCCGTGGTACAGGCATGAGCGGCGGTTTGACACCTCCTTCCGGACAAGCGCCGCAATCCGGAGTAAGCGGAAGAGACGATATAGAAAGCCTCAGAGAAGAAGCACGTCTCCTCGAACAAAGACTTCAGGATATCAGGCGTCATATCGACGATGCACCGCAGAGAAGAAGCGCCCCCTCGGTCGCGTTCGTCAACGCGGAGGAATGCACGGGATGCGGCGTCTGCGTGAGTTCCTGCCCCGTAAACGCCATCAGTCTGGGCGATATCGCTGTTATCGACGAGCATGCCTGCACCGGATGCGGCATCTGCGTCAACCAGTGCCCGCTTGGTGCAATCAGCATGACGTGACGACTTTGGGGGCTGAAAAGCCAGGCCGGATCAGGCCGAAGCACGAAACAGCATTTTTTGAAAGGAGCAATCGCCTGTGAAAATTGCAATCGCCAGCGGAAAAGGCGGCACCGGAAAGACGACGATAGCGACGAACCTTGCCCTGACACTTGCCGACACGGGGACAAACGTCCAGTTGCTGGACTGCGACGTGGAAGAGCCGAACTGCCATATTTTTCTGAAACCGCAGATAGAATCCTCGTCACCCGTTACAGTGATGATTCCGCAAGTAATCGAAGAAAAATGCACGGGTTGCGGTATTTGTGCGGAGGTATGTGAATTCAGCGCAATCGCCGTGGTGAAAAACAAAGTCCTTATTTTCCCGGAACTCTGCCATGGATGCGGCGCCTGTTTGCTCTTCTGTCCCGAAGACGCCTTTGTAGAAGTACCCCGGGAAGTCGGTGTCATCGAAAAAGGATCCTCCGGGGGAATCACCTTTACACAAGGTCTTCTGAACATCGGCGAGCTCATGTCGCCCGCCGTTATCAGTGAAGTTAAAAAATCCACCGGTGATCCGGATGTGCTCATCATTGATTCACCCCCGGGAACATCCTGTCCCGTCATTGAAGCCGTGAAAGACGCCGATTTCGTCCTCCTGGTAACGGAACCAACACCGTTCGGACTCAACGATCTGAAGCTCGCCGTGGGCATGGCCCAGGCATTACATCTTCCCTTTGCCGTCGCCATAAACCGGTCGGACGTGGGCGACGAGGCGGTTGCCGAGTACTGTCGCCGGGAAAATATCGAGATATTCCTGGAAATACCTGACGATCGCAGAATAGCCGAAGCCTATTCACGGGGTTCAATGGTTGTGCGGGAATTACCCGAATATTTAAAAACCTTTAAAACATGTTGGGACAGGATACGTGCCTTCAGTGGAAACGAGGCGTCGAACAAGCCGGATTCCGACGGTACAGCAAAGGAAGTGTGAAAAAATGAAAGAGATAGTCGTCATAAGCGGAAAGGGAGGAACCGGGAAAACAAGCATCGTCGCCTCGTTTGCGGCTCTCGCGGGGGAAGCCGTTCTGGCGGACTGTGATGTAGACGCGGCAGACCTCCATCTCGTTCTCAATCCCAAAATCGAACGTCGCGAAGATTTCAGCGGCGGCAAGAAAGCCTCCGTCATCGAAGAAAATTGTATAGGTTGTGACCGTTGCATTGAAGAGTGCCGTTTCGATGCTATCTCCTATTCCGATTCGGGGAAAACGGATACGCCCCACATAAATCATATTTTCTGTGAAGGCTGCGGTGTCTGCTTTCGAGTATGCCCGACCGACGCCATATCCTTCGAACCGGCCGTCAACGGTGAGTGGTACGTATCTTCGACAAAGTACGGACCAATGGTACACGCGCGACTCGGCATGGCGGAAGGAAACTCGGGGAAACTCGTCTCACAGATCCGACAGGAAGCGCGGAGTATCGCCGAAAAAGGAAATCTCGACTACATCATCGTCGACGGATCTCCGGGCGTCGGATGCCCGGTCATTTCCTCTATAACAGGGGCGGATCTCGTGCTGGTCATAACCGAACCGACCCTTTCCGGCCGTCACGATCTCCTTCGTGTCGCCGAGCTGACGTCGTTTTTCCGTATTCCCACCATTGTCTGTGTCAACAAGTGGGATCTGAACGCCGACATCACCGGGCAGATAGAACAGGAAGCCCGTGAACACAATGTCAGACCGGCGGGTCGGGTTCGGTACGACACGTCCGTCACGCGCGCCCAGATCGCCGGGACCAGCATCATTGCTTTCGCTGACGGTGATGTGTCCTCCGACATCAGGAACCTTTGGAACAGCGTCGTTACGACACTTGACGGGGGCACGGCGTGAAAATCTATCTCGACTGTTATCCCTGTTTCGTGAGACAAACCCTGGATGCCGGGAGGATCGCCGGTGCCGACGAAAAAACGCAGAAGCGAATCCTTTCTTCCATTATGCAGATACTGGCCGATATTCCCGACGGCACAACACCGCCGAAAATGGGCCGAATGATCCATGAAACGGTGAAAGACATCACCGGCAATCCGGATCCCTACAAAGAGATCAAGCGGCAACACAATGAAGCAATCATGGAAATGGAACAGGAGCTGGCGGATCGAATCGGCGAGTCACCGTCGCCGCTGGAGGGAGCGTTGAAACTGGCGGGGACAGGCAACCTTATCGACATGGGGCCCGAACGGCGATGGTCCGATATCCACAGAATTTTCGACGGCATCACAACTGCCGGGGAACAGACTCTTTTTCTTCTCGACCACTTCGAAGAAACCCTTCACCAGTCACAGACGCTGCTCTACCTGGGTGACAACGCGGGTGAAATCGTACTTGACAAACTTCTGATCGGACTGCTGCTTGCGCGCGAACCCAACCTCGACATAATCTTTGCCGTTCGTGGTGGACCGATCATCAACGACGCCACCAGGGAAGACGCTGAGCTGATCGGCCTCGCGGACATGGTTCGCATCATAGACACGGGTGCCGCCTTCCCCGGAGTGGAACTGGACGCCTGTTCACATGAATTCCTGGAGTGCTATTTCGGGGCCGACCTGATACTTGCCAAAGGGCAGGGAAATTACGAATCGCTTTCGAATGCAAAAGAAAATATATTTTTTCTCCTCACGGCAAAATGCCCGGTCATCGCCGATGACATAGGCTGCGACGTGGGCGATCTCGTGTTATTGAACGGAGACCCGTCAACCAACGGCGACGCACAACGTTTCTATTTGAACAACACTACACAACAAGAGAGGAAAAAAACATGAGCGACGAAAAGCAAACGTCCGCAGATCGGCTCAAGGCGTACACGGAAAGCAAGGAACTCACCGATCGCATGAGCAAGATAAAACACAAGATTATGGTGCTTTCAGGCAAGGGAGGAGTCGGGAAAAGTACCGTCGCGACAAACATCGCCGTCGCCCTTGCTCTGGAAGGAAAACAGGTCGGTCTCCTGGACAGTGATTTTCACGGGCCCAGTATTCCAACGCTGCTCAACCTCGAAGACCAGCGCCCCGGAAGCGACGGCGACGCGATTCTGCCCGTGACGTTCAGCGAAACGCTCAAGGTCATGTCCATAGGGTTCCTTCTTCCGAACCGTGACGACGCGGTAATCTGGCGGGGCCCGATGAAAATGAACGTCCTCAAGCAGCTTCTCACCGAGGTGAACTGGGGTGAACTGGACTACCTGATTATAGATTTTCCTCCCGGGACGGGAGATGAACCGTTGTCCATAGCACAGTTGCTTCCCGGCTGCGACGGCGCCGTGATCGTGACAACACCGCAGAACTTGTCACTCAACGACGTCCGCAAGTGCATCAACTTCTGTAAACAGGTCAACGTGCCCGTGCTGGGTGTTCTGGAAAACATGAGCGGGCTCACGTGCCCCAACTGCGGCACCGTCATCGACATATTCAAGACCGGGGGTGGAGAAAAAATGGCCCGTGAAATGGACGTGGCATTTCTCGGAAGCATTCCGATTGATCCCCGAATAGTGGATGCCTCCGACAACGGCACACCGTTCGTCTACCATTACAACACAACGGAAGCCGCGAAGGCATTCTCGCAGGCAATCGCGCCGATACTCGATCTGGAAAGAAAAACGGCGCCAAACGACTGACAGCGTTCACACGATCACGACATTCCCAGCCGCCGACTCAAATGTTCCCTGAGGATGTCGGCGGCGGGCGCCGCCTCCTCGAAAATCTCCTTTACACGGTGGAAGTGAAGCAGCCGCACACCTTCAACTTTCGGCTTGACATAAATGTCAGGCTTCACGCATCGAATCTTCTCGCGGGTGATGGATTCCCGCATTATCTGGAAGCTGTTGAAAAGCGAATCCACCAGGTCCGGTTCATCCTTTTCGTCGGGCACGCTGATTCCTGACACATCCACGGCTACCACGATATCGCATTCATCCACCATGAGATCATAAGGCAGGGGATTTACCATGCCGCCGTCAACCAGCAGCCGCCCGTCAATCTGCACGGGCGGAAACAATCCCGGGACCGCCATGCTGGCGTTGATCGCCGGAACCAGATCGCCCGATTCGAAAACAACAGCCTCTCTGCTCCAGTAATCCGCCGCAACGATCTTCAGAGGAAAGGACAACTCTTCAAAAGTAAAACACTTGATCTTCCGCTTGAGAAAATCCAGGAATCCCCGGCTGTCCAGGAGTCCCCCTTCGTCGATTGCCAGTTTCACCAGGTCCGTGATTTTGAGACCAGTGTCTCCGACCACCAGCGTCTTGAATACGTCGATCCCGGAACCCGCGAACTCACTCACAATGTCGCGTATTTCTTTTCCGGACAAGCCGGATGCGTACAGTGCCCCCATGACGGCGCCGATGCTCGATCCCGCCACGATCGACGGCTTGACACCCAGTTCGTCAAGTACTTCCAGCATGAGCACATGGGCGATTCCGGTTGCACCGCCTGACCCCAGCGCCAGGCCGACGCGGGGAGATTCCTTCACGGCGGCGGAGGCCTTTTTCGCAACTCCAAACCGGCCCATGCTCAAACCGCCCGCAGTCAACGCAAGCGACGATAAAAATGATCGCCGTGACAGTGGATAATTTGTGTTACTCATAAACATGACCTCTCCCGGGACAAAATTATTTCCTTTCCCTTGTGATACCGCCTCACAGCCACCCCTTACTATCTTCCCACTCCAGCACGCGCTCAAGAACCTGCTGGTAGTTCCTCACCCGTGCCACGTAAAGCACTGGTTCGCCGCCCCGGGCATAACCGAAGCGCAGGTATCGGTAATAATCCGGCTGTGCCAGTTTCGGCAGAACTTCGCGCAGGCCCGCCCAGGTATTTTTATCGTAGCCATAGTGTTCAGCCAGGGCACGCGCGTCATAAATATGCCCCATGCCGATATTATACGCCGCGAGCGCAATCCAGGTCCGGTCCGGCTCCAGGACGGCTTCCGGCAGTCGTTCACGCAGTTGAGCCAGGTATCGGGCGCCCCCGTCAATGCTCGCTTCCACGTCGACACGATCTTCAATTTCAAGATCGGCAGCCGTGTCCAGCGTCAGCATCATAATGCCTCGCACGCCCGTGTGACTCCGTGCGTCCGGGTTCCAGTGGGATTCCTGGTACGCCATTGCGGCAAGGAGCGTCCAGTCAAAACCGTATGCTTCGGCCGCCTCTTCAAAATAAGATCGGTAACGGGGAAGCCGCTCATCCACGCTTCGCATAAATCGGGTGATATCAACATAGTCAAATATCTCCACGTGGGCGTAATGGCGCGTATGAATGGCTGAAAATGTATTCGAATTCACAAACTCGTCGAACCATGTTTTCACCGAATGAACCAGGTCGTCGGCGCCCTTGGGCAGCAGCCAGACAAGCTCCTGGGGTTCGGTGATCGGAAAGGCGACGACCAGCTCCGGGAAAAACCGCCTGTTTTTCTGGACAATGTTCGAGTCCGCCACGGTGCAGTCAACCTCGCCCTCCCAGACCTTCTGCAGGATCATCTCCGTAGAAAGCCCCGGCATTGCCTGCCAGGACAGCTCCGGGAGCATTGTGTCCCTGATCTCTCGTAACCGTTCCTCGTAACTGCTCTCGGAAATTATCATCAGAGAAACCGAATCGAGGTCTTCGATGGAATCGGGACAATTACCCCCGCGCCGGCACACTACCTGTTGTTCAACCTCCATGTAGGGAGGACCAAACGTGAAACGTTGCGCCCGAGGCTCGGTTTTCGTCAGGTTAGCGGCAGCGAGATGTGCCTCACCACGCTCAAGGGCGTCCATGATTTCGCCGACGCTGTGTTCGACGACGAAACGGGCCGGGACACCCAACCATTCAGCGAAACGGCTGACAAGATCATACTCGAAGCCCGCAGGCTGTTCGTTCCGATCGAAATAATATGTCGTTGGAGCGTTTCGAGTGAGCACCACCAACTCACCCCGCTCCATGATATCCTCGAGAGCGGGCGAAAGCGGTTCCTTTTCACGGTCGCGAAAGAAAAAAAACAGTGAAACCGCTACAAGAAGAACAATAAGAATAGCCGGCGACACCGTTTTGAGGTATCTCACCGGGCCTTCCCTCCCGCCTGGTACTCAACGAGCAAGATCATTACTCCTCCTCCGCTTTCGGCAATTCTCACAGGCTCACCTTTCCCTGTCGATCATTGTACCTGCAGAATGGAAAAAGGGTCTCATAGAATTCGTCGCCTCCCCTGCGTCGTGAAGACCACAACACCCGGAAAGCGGCTCTCGTGCCCAGAGTATGGAAACAACAACACCGGAATTCTGCCTTTATCACCGCGGTTCCTTTTGTTCCGTTCCTGTCGCCGACTCTTCCCATACTCCGATACCTTCGGGTACGTGCAGCGTACTGGTGGGAAAGGCTACTTCGGCGCCGTGGGCCAGT
The DNA here is from genome assembly GCA_002030015.1 of delta proteobacterium MLS_D. Lineage (GTDB taxonomy): Bacteria > Desulfobacterota > Syntrophia > Syntrophales > UBA2210 > MLS-D. The sequence continues at coordinate 2,284 of LQBH01000016.1, read as the reverse complement.
ATGATGTCCATTATCCTGAACAATACATCTTCTTTAACCCGGTGATACTCTGCCCAGACCGTGGTCCTGGTAAAACAGTACACGAAAAAATCAAGAGACGAGGCGGCGTATTCATTGAAGTAAACCATCATAAGCTGGCCCTGGTCGATATCTTCATGTTCCTGCAACATGGACCGCACGTCTTCGAGAATGCCCTTCAGCCTTCCGGCGTCATCGTACCGTACGCCTATCGTTTCAAATATCCGGCGGTTGGTCATTCGGGATGGATTCTGCAGGGTAATTGTCGTGAAAGCGGCATTGGGTACGTAAAGGGGGCGCTTGTCGAACGTTCTGATCCTGGTGAGCCTCCAGCCTATCTCTTCGACCGTTCCCTCGATCTCCCTGTCCGGCGATCGTACCCACTCGCCCACCGCGAAAGGACGATCAAGGTATATTATCAGCCCGCCGAAAAAATTGGCCAGCAGGTCCCGGGCGGCGAACCCAACGGCTATACCGCCCACACCACCGAAGGCAAGCACGCCCGATAAGCTGAAACCCAGGGTCTGCAGGATGACAAGGAGCGCCGTAATGACAACGGAAATCTTCAGGAGCTTGCTGATGGCATCCGCGGTCGTCGGATCAAACGTTTCACCCCTCCGTATCCGCTTGTTCATGATGTTATCCTGCGCCATCCTGATAAAGCGAATCGTAAACCAGGCGAAGACGGCGATAATTCCAACATCGCGGAGGGGCTCTACCGCCTGGAAAAGCGGAGCATCGGCTTCATATCCCACTATCTGGGCAGCGAAGGCTATTCCCACCAGCCAGATAAAAACCGTAATCGGCCCCCGCATGGCATCCACCAGGGCGTCGTCCCAGACATATCGTGTTTTCAGCAGCCTGTCATGCAATCTTTTTAGCAAGACCTTCTGAATGAAAGCCAGGAGAAGACAGACAAAAATCACGACAAACACCTGGGTTATCCACAAATGTTCGCCGGCAAGTGTGCGAAGGCTCTTTACAATATCAGCAAACTCCATACCTGCTCCATGTAGTGTTTATTTTACCCCCCTCCCCGTTGCGTTGTCATTTCCGCAAGTTCAAGGGCGTTTTGCGCCGCATATCCCGCTTCGTCATTGTCGAAATAACAATAGACATCCAGTCCCCGGCCTGACCAGGCTGCAAAGGCTTCGGCCCATTGCGAAAGGACCGCGCTACTGTATTTCCCGCAATACGCGTCGTCGGACCCGTGAAGCCTGACATAGACAAAATCAGCAGTTATCTCCGCAGGAGACTGGTACCCGGCCAGATCGTAAATGCAGAAAGACGCGTTGTGCTTCCTCAAAAGCTCACAGGCCTCCGGATTCATCCAGCTCCGATCACGAAATTCGAACACATACCGCGGCCCCGCCGGCAACCCTTCGAGAAATCCGGCAAACCGTTCCCCGTTAAAACGCCAGCGCGGCGGCAACTGGAAAAGAACCGGCCCCAGCTTCCCGCCCAGGGCTCCGACCCTTTCCAAGAACGTGGACAGGACTTCTTCCGTGTGGCGCAGCTTTTTCATATGCGTGATATAGCGGCTTGCTTTTACGGCAAAGAAAAACCCCTCTTGGACGGCATCACGCCACGCGGCGAATGTCTCCCGTTCCGGAAGACGGTAAAAGGAGTTATTAATCTCCACCGTTTTAAACCGTTCGGCGTAATAAGGCAGAAACTCCCGCGCCGACAGATTCTCCGGATAAAACGGTCCTTTCCAGCTCTTATAATGCCACCCGGATGTACCCACCAAAATCATAGGAACGTTCTTATGTTATTACTTTATTCGATTTTCAGCATTCCAAAGGCCGGCACCTTGCCCGGTTCCGCCATTCCCACCGCGGGCACAAATCCACGACAACGTTAGAACGGCTTCCCCCGGCACATTTCCTAACGATTCAAAAAATCAGAAGGCATGTCCTTCACCTTCCCTCCGAGTTCCTCGATCTTTTTCTTGTACTCTTCAACCAGCTCTTTCAGCTTATCAACCTGTCCTTTAAGCTTCTCGTTTTCCGAGGCCATGCCGGCTAATTTTTCGCCGAGTTCCTGTGCTTTTGCCTGTGCCTCCCTGACCTTGTCCTCCAGGTCGGCACCCGCACCCTTGGAAAGCTCGGCGATCTCAGCCTTCGCCTCCGCCAGTTCAGCTTTTACCTCCTCAAGTTCGGCAACCGTCTTTTCGTGCTCGTCCTTGCTCACTCCGCATCCCGCCAGGGCAAACACAAATACCACCAGCACCACCAATGTTATGATCTGAAACTTTCTCATGGGA
>LQBH01000015.1 GCA_002030015.1 delta proteobacterium MLS_D | reverse complement strand
GCGATTGTCGGCGTCTCGCGTTCGCCGCAAAGTTTCGGAGGTTTGAGTTTTCTCGATCGCCTGGTAGAGGCCGGTTTCAAGGGCGACATTTATCCTATTAATCCGAAGGCGGACGAAGTCAGGGGAATAAAGGCCTGGCCGAGTCTGGCGGCGCTTCCCGAAAAACCCGACCTTGTCATGGTGGCCGTTCCGGCGCCGCGTGTTCCCGGCGTGTTGATGGAGTGCGCCGACCTCGGGATAAGGCACGTCCATATTCTCACGGCCGGATTCGGCGAACTGGGAACGGCGGAAGGGACAGAACTGGAAGAGGAAATCGCGCGCATCGCCCGGGAGAACGGGCTGCTTGTTATGGGTCCCAATTGCATGGGACCTTACAGTCCCGCGGCGGGGCTCACGGCGTGGGGAGCGATCCCGGGGCTTGACGGCCCCGTCGGCGTCATATCCCAGAGCGGCGGCATCACGCAGCGTCTCACCGAATACCTGGTCTCCCTCGGTGTGGGAGTCGGCAAGGCGGCGAGCATCGGCAACGCGACGGTTCTCGACAGCCCCGATTTTCTCGAATACATGGGCGGCGACGACAGTATCGGCGTAATCGCCATGTACCTCGAGAGCGTCAGGGACGGGAGGCGGCTTTTTGAGGTGGCTTCACGTGTAGCCTCCCGGAAACCGGTCGTTATGCTCAAGGGAGGACGAACGAAACGGGGCGCCGCCACCGTCTCGTCGCACACGGGAAGCATGGCGGGCGATCAGCGGCTCTGGAAAGCCTTCTGTGAGCAGGTGGGTATCGTCTCCGTTACCACCATGAACGCCTGGGTCGACGCGATTCTTGCCTGCTGCCTGCTTCCGGGTTCCCCGGGAAAGAATGTTTTTATCGTCGGCGGCGGCGGCGGGAACAGCGTGATCTATTCTGATTACTGTATTTCCGCCGGGTTGTCAGTTCCTCAACTGTCAGAAACAAGCATGGCGAAAATCCGTTCCTTTGTGCCGGCCGCGGGGAGTATCGCCGGGAATCCTCTGGATCTCTGGGAGCTGTATCTTAACATTGACCGCCTAATCCAGGTTCTTGAAATCGCCTATAACGACCCGGCCGTTGATATCGTCCTGGTCGACCGCCTGATTCCCCGGATCGCCTTTCACAGTCCCCCCGTTCCGGATCCCACGGAACGGGTCGTGGAGTTCCTGGCACGCCGGGAAAAGGCAAAGCCGACGATTTTCGTTATCGACTATGACGGCGGCGATTCCGACCTGCTGGAACGGGGTTCTACGCTTCGGGCACGACTGTGCCGGGCCGGCGTACCGGCATACCCGTCGGTGGAGCGCGCCGTGAACGCCCTGTCGGCCTGGTGCGGTGCTTACGGCTTTGACAAAGGCCGTGAAGATTCATATGTTAGAGATGCTAACAACCGATAACCGGTGTAACAGGAAAAGGAAACAACATAATAAAATGACTCTCATTTCCGATATCAGTATTAAAAAAAGCATCAGGCGGTTAAGCGATTACCGTTTCGAAGTGGGTATGTACCGTCCTCCCAGTGAGGGGGGAAGCGCCTCACTGTTGCTCAGGGTGACCGAGAACTGTCCCTGGAACAAGTGCAGATTCTGTGAAATGTACAAGGAACATAAATTTGTGTACCGGTCCGTTGAGGACATCAAGGCCGATATCGACGCCGTGAAGGCGATGTCGGACGAGATAAAGGACATTTCTTGGCAAATGGGTTTCGGCGGGAACATAACCCGCGAAGTGGCAGGGACGATTCTGCGCGCGAATCCATCGCTTCAGTCGAATCACTGTTTCATCACCGTTTTTAACTGGCTTTACTCAGGAGGGAAAACGGTGTTTCTGCAGGACGCCAACAGTCTCATCATGCGGCCCCATGAACTGGTGGAGGTCGTGCGTTATATTCGTGAATCACTGCCCGGCATCACGCGGCTGACCAGCTACGCGCGGGGGAAGACCCTGGCCCAGCGGAAGCCGGAACAATTAAAGGCGATCCGCGAGGCGGGTCTCGACCGGCTTCACGTCGGCCTTGAAACGGGTGATGACGAACTGCTCAGTATCGTTCGCAAGGGAGTGACCAGCGAGGAACAGATCGAGGGCGGCCGCAAGGCCGTTGAGGCGGGGTTCCAGCTGTCCGAATACTGGATGCCCGACCTGGGAGGCAGGGAACGCTGGCACCAGCACGCGGAAAACACGGCGCGGGTGCTTTCGGCCATAAATCCCCATTACATCCGTTCCCGGCCCTTCGTTCCGCGGCCCGGGACGCCGATGTTCGATGATTACCGCGCGGGCACGTTCACGCTGTCTTCGCCTCACGAGCGTCTCGAGGAATTGCGCGTCATGATCGAGAGACTCGACTTTACCTCCCGCGTGTGTTTCGATCACGCCATGAATTCCTGGGTCGACAGCAGGGGAGGACTGCTCTTTTCGCAGGATTACGAGGGATACCAGTTTCCCGACATGAAACCCCTGCTGCTGGAACGTGTCGCCGAGGGACTTGCCGTGAACGAGTCGGAACATGTCCACGTACGGGATCTCATCGCCCTGGGAGCGTTGTGAGTCACTGCTTGCGCGAGCGTTGACCCGTTGCCGTTGTTCCGAGTGGTTTACACAAGTTGGCTGGTTCCGGTCGGCAGTAAATTCCCCACTGTTTTTCATTATCTGGCAAGTCGATTCGTGATGGACACAAAACATGGCGTCGTTTATAACTGTATAATTATTGGAGGCATACCATGGAAAAAGATCCGAATAAGGGATATGTCGCGTTGCTTGGATGGTCGCTGAACGCCGTCGAGGCAGCGGAGACATTCAACCGGCGCTACGTGGTGGTTGCACCGGACTGGGCCGAGGCGTACTGCAAGGAGCACACCATTCCCTACCTGCTCTGGAATTACGAACGGCTCAATGAGCGCTCCATGGAGATCGCTGAGACGCTTCAAGAGATGGGCGTCGACGTGGCCGTTCCGCTTTTCGAGGAAACCGTCGAATGGGCCGGTGCGATAAATTCGGTACTTCTCGATAATCCCCGACTTCTGGGTCAGGCTATGCTCATGCGCGACAAGTCCCTGATGAAACGCCGGGCCCAGCTGGGCGGCATTCGGGTGGGAATATTTGAAGAGGCCAGCGACAGGGGGGATGTCATCCGTTTCCTCAAGCGGGTCAACCAGGCCCTGCTCAAACTGGACGGTGATCCCAACGATCCCATTCACTTCAAGGCCTTTGACAAGGCAGGCTGTCTCGGGCACCGGGTCATTCGAACCCCCGACGACGTGGACGCCATACCGGAAGAAGAATTCCCCGCCCTCATGGAGTCTCACCTTGACGGATGGGAATTTGCCGTCGAGGCCTGGATCTATGACAGAAAGATCCGGTTTCTTAACATATCGGAATACGTGACGCTCGGATATTCGGTGTTTGTGCCGGCCACACCCGAGCTCGAACAGTACCGGCCACGGATTACCGCCGAGATAGAAAAGTTGATCAAGGCTTTTGACATTGATTTCGGGTTCGTTCATCCCGAATATTTCGTCACCAGCGACGGCGAGATGTATTTCGGGGAGGTTGCCTATCGACCTCCGGGATTCAAGGTGTTTGAACTGCTTGAACGGGCCTACGGGTTCAATGCCTACCAGGGACTTATTTTGTGTTTCGATCCCAAGACGACCGAGGAAGAACTGGACGCCTTCTTTCCCCGGGAAGTGGTGGATGCCAGGGGTTACGCCGGCAGCTTCGGTGTCTATCCCCGCCGGAGGGTTGTCAGTCGCCTGGAAGTTCCGGAAGAGACGGAGGGTCATCCGTACTTCGATTATCACGAACTGACGACGCCGCTGGAAGAGATCGTCACCAAGCGGACCGCGTTTGGAACTCACTGGGGACTCGTGTATTTTTACGGCGAAAATCCCTACACCATGCGGGATCTTCTGAAGCGGCAGGAAGAACTTGATTATTACGTTTAAAATCTGTTTGCCGGGCATGAGTGGACGGTGATGATTGTAAATGCCGTCATTCAGGCGAAGGGGCCGAATCGTGACGACAAGTATTTCTGACATGTACGGAGAAGAATCAAAGCTCGAAGGGCTTCTGGCCAAATTCGACGAAGCGACGGAAATACTGGCGGCCGCGGCGGATTACGCCAAGCCCTTGAAAGTGCGTCGTGTTCTGGATACGGCGCGTCGTGTCATACTTCAGGAAGGCGGTTGTGCGGCCCTGGAAGAACGGGCCGAAAAATTTGAGCGCGCGGGCGTGTTTCTCGGTTCCGACTGGGCCGTTCCCCAGACACTGGTATCATCTCTTACTACCAGGGCCTTCGCCAGTCCCGATGACGAAACGGTGGTTATCGAGGCGCTCAGTGAGCTGCGCCTCCTGGCGGTTGTCATGGGCCGGTACGTGCATTCACAGGTGACCATTCATCAGGCTCGCCGCTTTCTCACCCGGGTGCTGGCAGTGAACCTGTCCTTGCTCTTCACGTCTCCCAGCGAGGCAGAACGGGAAACGCAGGGACGGCTCGCCCTGGTCCCCCGCGCGGTATTACGTCACCTGGCCGATCGGATCGGCTATGAAAATGTAATCGGCAATTTGATCGAGGAAATCTGGCGGATTCTCTACCAGCGGCCCATACAGGTCGACCACATCAAGCGCATGGTCACCCAGATATCCATCTGCCAGGCCAATCCTGACATCGACCTGGGGACAAGCGGTCAGGGTTCGGAACGCCTGGTAAGCAGCCTTTACGGCCCGACGCAGGCTTCCCGCGAGGATCCTGGTCTGGAGGTATATCGTCAGCGACTGGAGAGTATGGATACCAACACGCTGCAGAACGAAGCCACGGGGTTTGCCCGTGCCATGCGCGACACCGGTCTGGTTTCTCCTTACCATCCGGTTCTGGTACGCTTTCTTCTTGACAAGGGGGATCACCTGCTCTCAGAGGCATTCGGGCTGTCAACCACGGGCCGCGATTGCCTGCTCTGTTACCAGCAACTCGTGTATGCGCTGATCGAGGAGGCTGTTCATCCATCTACTGCTCAGGCGGTCTATGGTCTGTCCCTCATGCTGGAACGGGGGATTCTGTTTCAGCCCCCTGTGGCCCCGGCCCTGTGGCGGCAGATCGGCCTCCCCCTGTCTGACTGGTCGGAGGCGCGGTTGCGCTTCGTTTTCGGCGACGAGGCGACTCCCCGTTCCCGACTCCTGGAAGGAGTGCTCTGCATGCTCGGCCTGCCTCTCGGTGTGGGCCAGGGTAACAATCCCACCTGCCAGTCGGCGAGAGCCCTGTCCATGTGGGCCTACAACGATCCCGATTATCTCCTTCAGATGGTAACCTGGGCGGCACGGGATGACGAAATCATTATGCACTTCGAAGGCCAGCCCATATCATCGCGGGAAAGTTATGCCGGCGTGGCGAAAGAACTGCCCGTTGATCTTGATCCCGTATCGCTGCTCGTGGTCCCGCACTTGGATCGTATTTACACCGAAATGGGACGGCGATGCGCCGACCGCGAGGGAGACCCGCATCGATGGATCAATCCGGAATTTCACGGCTGGTGGACGGGCAGAGGATTCCGGATTAATGTGGATGTGGCGACGGGAGTCCTCCAGGATCTTGAAGCGTTCATTCGCCATTTTTATGCCTGCTATCACCCCTTTTACAACGGCAACCAGCCCCTGATTCATCCCCAGCCCGCGGGTATTGTAGTGACCGACAGCGCCGCCCGCTTTGTGGGCTGGCACGCCATTACGCTCATGCGTGTCGCCCTTGACGCCCAGAATGTTATGAGGGTGTATTTTTACAACCCAAATGACGACAGTGGACAGGACTGGGGCGACGGAGTAGTGGTAAGCACTACCGGCAACGGAGAACGGTTCGGAGAAGCGTCCCTTCCATTTGAACAGTTCGCGTCAAGGCTCTATATTTTTCACTTTGATCCCCTCGAAGGTGGAGAGGTGGCAAAGGTATCCCGGGATGAACTGGATCGCGTTATTGGATTGATTCACCGAAGCTGGGGCGCCGATCGTATTCCCGATCTGGGACTTCAGGCAGAGGCGGAGGGGAACGGGATTCATTCGGGTGAAATCGGCGAGTAGCGGATTGTCCGCGATGGAGAAGCGTTTCGGAATCACCGGGCACGTTCTTTCTTCTGAAACGGTGTTTCAACTATACATATAAAGACGAGGCTGATTATGGAAGGCAAAAAAATAAGTGAAAGCGCTGTTATTATGGCGCAGGTCATGAATCCCCAGGACGCGAATCCGGCGGGCAACGTGCACGGCGGCACCATCATGAAATTCATCGATTCGGCGGCCGGCGCCGTGGGTGTCCGTCACGCGCGGGGCAACGTGGTGACGGCGTCGATCGACCGTCTCGATTTCCACCATCCCGTATACGTGGGCAACCTGCTCACATTGCGGGCGTGTCTCAACCTGGTGGGGCGGACTTCGATGGAGGTTGGCGTCAGGGTGGAAGCCGAAAATATGAAGACCGGGGAACGGCGTCATACCTCATCGGCCTACCTCACCATGGTCGCGCTGGACGCGGACGGCAAGCCCATGGAATTGCCGCCGCTTCTGTTGGAGACTCCCGAAGAAATCCGCCGGAACAACGAAGCGAAATCGCGCCGGGCGATGCGCCTGGATGAACGCAAGAAGGAAAAGGCCTGCCAGGACAAGTTCGACCGCCGTTCGTCCTGAATTCAGATTGGATGTACCGCCTGTCTGAAGGCCGTCGTGAAAGGCAAGGTTAATCATGTCCGTTCTCTTTGAGCCGGTGACCATCGGCTCACTCACGCTGAATAACAGGATCATTCGCTCCGCGACCTATTACGCCCTCGCCGACAGGAACGGTTACGTGGGCGAGGAGAGCGTTGCGTTGATGCGCACTCTCGCGGGAGGAGGACCGGGGCTTATCGTGACGGGGTACGCGTTCGTGCACGAAAGCGGCCAGGTGGTTCCCGACATGAACGGCATCCAGACGGACGAACATATTCCGGGGTACCAGGAGATGACGAGGGCCGTGCATGAAAAGAACGGGCTTGTCGTCCTGCAGATCGTTCACGGCGGATCGGCCGCCTACGCGGCTTCTTTTTTCGACAATGATTACTTGGCTGTTTCTGTTCTCGACGACATGCCCCGGTACCGGAAACAGGCGCGTGAAATGACCGGTGAAGATATAGAAAAAATTATTATTTCTTTCGGCGAGGCGGGCCGGCGGGCCAGGGAGGCGGGATTCGACGGCGTGCAGATTCACGGCGCCCACGGATATCTGGTTTCACAGTTCCTGTCCCCCGCGACCAACCACCGTGACGACCGATGGGGAGGAAGCCTGGAAAACAGGATGCGCTTTGTCCTGGAAGTTGTGCGGGCCGTGAAAAACCGTGCCGGCGATGACTTTCCCGTGATGATCAAACTCGGTTGCCGTGACTTCCTGGAAGACGAGCCGGGACTTGCCATCGAGGAAGGGGCCGAGGTGGCTGCCGCCCTCGAGCGAGAAGGTGTCTCGGCCGTCGAGATCAGTAACGGTCTTCCCTTTGAACACACCATACCGACGGGTATAAACACACCGGAGAAGGAGGCCTACTATTTTCCAGAGGCCCGCGTGGTGCGCGATAAAACGTCCGTTCCACTCTGGCTGGTGGGAGGCATGCGCAGTCTGTCCGTGATGGAGTCGGTGGTGGAATCCGGGGTGGCGGATTGTGTTTCTCTTTGCCGTCCCTTTATTCGCGAGCCTCACCTCGTTCGCCGCTGGAAGGAGGGAGACACGCGGCCGGCGGACTGTATTTCCTGCGGTGGCTGTTTTCATTATACGGGCAAGGGAGGACACCGGATCGCCTGCAGAATCCTGGAACGACGGCGGTCTCGGAAGGAATGAATCTTAGGGGTTTCACCGGCATCCCGAACAGGCGCGATGAAGCGATTCTTCCGTCGGCTGCTCCTGTTCCGTTCGACTTTTCTGAAAAAGGTGGAACCCGGCCCAGCGGGCGAGAGAACCGGCCGCCTGTTCGAAGTTCCGGTAGACGGGAATTTTCGCCTTGAGAAGCCGCGATTCCATTTTTTCACCCACCTTGAAAATGCGGGGATCGTTCCGGTAGGACCGCCACGAGACAACAAAGGGTTTGCCGTTCATATATTGCCGGGCCGGACCGGCCAGGTATTCCGCGACTTTCTCAATCTGAATGCCTTCGTCTATATCGAAAAGCCAGTCGAGCGACAGTGAAATGATCATCATATCGACGACGGGATCCGCCGTCACGGTCCGAAGCACTTCCTGAAACAAGTCCATGTTTCTGAAAACGGGGACGGCGTCGACGGGATTCCTGATGATGTTGCCGCCCGACGGGATCCAGCCCCGCAATTTTTTCTGCGTGGCGCGGCACAGCGGGGGCATTTCCAGTCCCGCGGCGCTGCAGGCGTCAGCGGCGGCGACGGCGATGCCGCCGCCGTGCCCGATAACGGCCGTGCGAAGTCCCCCGGTTCCTTCCAGGCACCTGAACGCCATGGCGAGATAGGCCATGTCGTCGAGGTTGACGGCGCTGACGGCTCCTGTGGTCCGGAAAAACGCCCTCCATATTTTTTCACCGCCCGCGAGGGAGCCCGTGTGAGACGCCACCGCGCGGGTTCCCGCCTCGGTAAGACCCGCCTTCAGGATGATGACCGGCTTGATGCAGGTTATGTCCGATACCAGTTCAAGAAGCTTTCGCCCGTCTTTTACCCCTTCCAGGTACATGGTGATGATTTCCGTTTCGGGATCGCGGGCAAGGTATTCGAGAAAATCGGTGCTGTCCAGCGTGAGGGCGTTCCCGTAACTGACGACCTTGCTGAAATACAGTTCCAGGCGGTTGGCGATGCTCGTGAAATCCTGCGAGTGTCCGCCACTCTGGCTGACGAAGGCCACGGGGCCGCTCTTTTTTGACGCTCCCACCCAGGTAACGAAGCCTTCCGAGGGAACGTGAATGCCCATGCAGTTGGGACCGATGACGCGAAGAGCTTCCCGGCGGGCGATATCCTCTATTTCCTCGTGCAGCCGGAGTCCCTCCTCTTCGCCTGTTTCCTTGAAACCAGCCGTGAAGATGTGAATATTTTTGTTTCCCGAGGCGGCGCAGTCGCGCAGTGCTTCGGGAACGGCCGGGGCGGGAAGGGAAATGACGACGAGATCAACCGGTTCGGGAAGGGACCTGAGGTTCGGCCAGGCCCGCACTCCTTCCACTTCATCCGCTCCGGGGTTGATGGGATACAAACGTCCCGGGAAACCGTAATCTTTTATGCAGCCGAAAATTCCCGGCCATCCGGACGGCCGCGTGCGCGGCGCTCCGACGACGGCGACCTTTTTCGGGTGGAACATTTTTTCCAGGGCATTCATTGTTTCATTCATGGTAAAGAGGCTCCTTCGCGATGAGAAAAAACAGAGTGACTTATAGATAATCGCGGCGAGGATTGCAAGGGGCCGCGTGAAAAACTGATAAGAACGCGACGCAAAGGCTTGACGCGCCGCGCCGGGAGGCCCTATAAAGGCGTGAATAAAAACATCACGGGTGCACCATGCCGATCGCCGGTGCGTGGAAGGAATACGTGAGCATGAACGATCAAACGGTTGAAGCGGTTCTCTTCGATTATGGAGGCGTCATTGCGGAAGAGGGATTCGTGGAGGGACTTACCGCCATTGCCGACAAGAACGGTCTGGACAGGAAGTATTTTCTCGACAGGGCCTTCGACCTGATTTACACTACGGGCTACTTGACGGGACGGGCCGACGAGGCCGTCTTCTGGCGGGCCATCCGTGACGCCACCGGTATAACCGGCGCCGATAGTGAACTGACCGAAGAAATCATGGCGCGGTTCGTTCTTCGTCCCTGGGTTCTCGAACTGGTCCGTGATCTGCGGTCCATGAAGGCGACCGTCGGTATTTTAAGCGATCAAACGAACTGGCTGGACGAACTTGACAGGCGGGACAATTTTTTTCGCCACTTTGACAAGGTGTTCAACAGTTATCACCTGGGACTCAGCAAACGGGACGACGTGGTTTTTGATGAAGTCCGCCGCCGCCTCGGCGTTGCTCCCGAGCGGATCTGCTTTATCGACGACAGCGAGGGTAACTGTCGGCGGGCACGGGAACGGGGCCTGCGGGTCATTCTTTACCACACGGGCGGGGAAATGCTTGACGAACTCGCCCGATATTTTCCGGGGCTTGATCCCTCGCGGTACGCCGTCGGCGAAAGATGACCGTCCGGCGTCAGCTCGCCGGGCGGAACAGGGGAAGCGAGACGGTATCCGTCACGTCCTTCCAGATCGCCTCGACGGCCATGTCACAATGAACCGCCGCCGGATCGCATTCAACGATATTCGTCAGGATGCGGGGGCCTTCTTCCAGGGTGACCAGGGCAACCACGTAAGGAAGATCCTCTTTGAAGGAAGGGTCATAGGCCACGTGATACACCACGTAGGAATATACCGTTCCCCGTCCCGACATTTCGACCCATTCCGTTTCGCGCGCCAGGCACCGGGGGCAGACCGAAGCGGGCGGCCGGCGCAGGTGGCCGCAGGCTTTGCACCGTTGAATCCTGATCGTGTGTTCCCGGCATCCATCCCAGAATGGTTTCGTGTCTGCGCCGGGGACCGGCAGGGGTTTACTGTACGTCACGCGTCAGTTCCTCCTCAGTATGCAGCAGGCGTGGGTCTGCAGGATTCCCCCGTTGTCGCTGCACAAAATGATTTCCGGTTTGATGTTCCCGGTCGCGGGGCCGAGCTGGTGATCGCCGCAACGGCCCATGAGCTGCATCACCCCTTCCGTAAGGGGGGTAAGTCCCATCTGGTAGGCCTCCGACAGTAATCCGCCGGAAGTATTGACCGGCGTGCGGCCGCCGGGTTCGATTGTTCCTCCCCGGAACCACTCTTCGCCCTCGCCGGGGCCGAAAAAGCCGTAATCCTGAAGCGTGATCTCAACGGTATAGGTAAAACAATCGTAGATTTCGCAGGCGTCAACGTCTTCGAGGGTTATGCCGGCCATGTGGAAGGCCTGTTCCCCCGCCCTCCGTGCTCCCGTGGGACCGGTAAGATGACGGGCCGCGACCGGGTCGGCCGCCGGATTGTGCATGCCCAGTCCCATGATGGTGACGACAGGGTGGGGAAGATCCCGTGCCCGTTCGGCCGTCGTGAGGATAAAGGCCCGGCCGCCATCGGTCACGAGGCAGTTGTCGGCCAGGCGGAACGGTTCGACGATCCAGGGCGAGCGTTCATAATCAGATTCCGTCATGGGACGGTCGTACATGACGGCACGTGGATTCAGATTCGCCCATTTGCGCTGTCCCACGGCGATATGCTTCCAGGTGTCAGGACCGGTGTTGTATTCGTGCATGGCGCGCCGCGCGGCGAGCGCGTATCCGGCCGCGGCGCCGAAATGACCGAAAACGGCGTCGTCGCCGGCCATGCGGGAAAGAACCTGGCTCATGCCGCCGCCACTGCGGGCGCTGTGACCGTACGATATGAGAATATACTTACAGATACCGGCTTCGAGCGCGCCAACTGCGTGCACCAGGTGGTTGCGCGATCAGTTGGCGTCCTGGGCAAGGTACGCGGGTTCAAGACCCAGGTGTTGCGCGACGAGATAGGGCGTGACGTCCCCTTCTCCGGGGGCGGGCGGAAAATGCCGGTAGCAGACGAGACCATCGATGTCTTCACGCTTCAGGCCGGCGTCGGCGATGGCGTCAGCGCAGGCTTCCAGGTGAAAATCAAGGGTCGTCCGGTCGCTGACGGTTCCCTGTGGTGTGTAACCGATGCCGACAATGGCGTACTTGTCTTTCAGGGTCATTGGCGTTCTCCTTCGTTCTTTTCACGTGCTGTTATCTTCTATACCATTATTGCGCGCCGGAAAAAAGCATTCCGGATATGTCGCGGCGGATTTGCCCGCCTGCGCGGAAGCTGATTATTCGCTCCTGATGCCGTGAAGCTGTCATGGAAAAGTCATCGCAAAACGGGGCGAATTTTTAAATAGTTATCATATTTTGCCTGATTGACTTCGACCGTGCCCGTTGATACATTTATCGAAAATCGGGGGAACTATGGATAAAATCCGTTTAGGCATCAGCTCGTGCCTCCTGGGTGAGGCGGTTCGTTATGACGGGGGGCATAAGCTTGACAGGTTTCTTCGCGACACGCTGGGAAAATACGTCGAGTATGTTTCCGTTTGTCCGGAGGTGGAATGCGGCATGGGCGTTCCCCGTGAATCAATGAGACTGGAAGGCGATCCGGCGCGTCCCCGTCTGGTGACTGTCCGCACAAAAGAAGACAAGACGGACATAATGGTGCGATGGGCCCGTAAGCGGCTGGATGAACTCGCGGGGGAACGGCTGCTGGGGTTTATTTTTAAGAGCGGTTCGCCGTCCAGCGGCATGGAACGGGTCAGGGTGTATAACGAAAAGGGCGTCCCCGGGAAAAACGGTACGGGACTATTCGCGGGCATGTTCATGAAACGGTTCCCCCGGCTGCCGGTGGAGGAGGAAGGCCGCCTTCACGACGTTGGGCTGAGAGAAAATTTTATTGAGAGAATATTCGCGCTTCAGCGCTGGCGCGAGACGGCAAACGCGACCCCGGGAATAGGAGCGCTTGTCGCGTTTCACAGTCGCCATAAGTTACTGTTCATGTCGCACAGCCCGAAACACTACCGGGAATCGGGCAAGCTGGTGGCCGACGGGAAAAAGTATGATGCGGGAGATCTTTACGAGCGCTACGAGACTTTGCTGGTGGAGGCGCTGGAACTGAAGGCGACGGTGAAAAAACATGTCAACGTTCTTCAGCACATGATGGGGTATTTCAAGCGACAGTTATCGGGGGATGAAAAAAAGGAACTGCTCGAGGTGATCGAGAATTACAGCCAGGGTCATGTGCCCCTCGTCGTGCCATTGACCCTGGTGAGGCACTACGTACGGAAATACGATGAACCCTATCTGAAGGAGCAGGTGTATCTCGAACCTCACCCGCTGGAGTTGCAGCTGCGCAATCATGCCTGACAAACCGGGAGAGTGTCAGGAATCATTGGAATGTTCCGGCAGTAAAATTTATTTTTCCGTCATGTCCAATTATGCGGTCTTCAGTTCCGCAATCGCGGACCGGGAGGAAACGGTAAAAAAAGTTTTGATTACTAAGGAGGGGATTACATGGCAGCGAAAAAAAGAATAGTGGTGGTGGGAGGATCGGCCGCGGGGCCCAAGTCGGCGGCGAAGGCCCGGAGGATCGATAACGACGCGGAGGTCGTGATATTGCAAAAGGACGGGGATCTTTCCATGGCATCCTGTGGATATCCCTACTACGTGGGGGGATACTTCGACGACCGCAACATGCTTCTGTGCACGCCGACGGGCGTCACCAGGGATCCCATGTTCTATCTCAACGCTAAGGACATCGAGGCGCGCGTGAACACGGAAGTGACGGAAATTGATCGGGCGAATCACACCGTGCATTTTAAAAATACGCTGACAGGCGAAGCGGGCACGCTTGATTATGACAAGCTTGTCATCGCGACGGGCGCCGTCCCGCGAATGCCGCCCGTGCCCGGCGTTGAGCTGGAAGGAATAACAACGCTGCAATCCATGAAGGATGCCGACTTCCTGCGAAAAATCCGCGACGAAAACGCAATAAAGAAAGCCGTGGTCATCGGCGGCGGGCTGATCGGCATCGAGACGTGCGAGGCGCTGCAACTGGCGGGAATGGATATCACGGTCATCGAGCTGCTGCCGCAGCTTCTCACGTTTCTTGACTGGGAACTGGCCAAGCTCGTGGAAAACCATGTCAAGAGCAAGGGGGCCAATGTCATCACCGACAACGGGGTCGCGGCATTCCTGGGAGAGAAAGGCAGGCTGACGACGGTCAAACTGGCAAACGGTACGGAACTCCCCTGCGAGCTGGCGGTTGTAGCCATCGGCGTTCGCCCGAACGTGGAACTTGCCAGGCGTTCGGGTCTGAAGGTCGGGGAGCTTGGTGGAATCGACGTCAACGAATACATGCAGACTTCGGATCCGGACATCTATGCGGCGGGTGACTGCGTGGAATCGGTAAACCGCCTTACGGGTCGAACTGTGCTGGCGCCTTACGGCGACATTGCCAATCTGCAGGGGCGGGTGGCCGGCGAAAACGCCGCCTCCGGCAATCACGTCACCTTTCCGGGGGTCTTTCAAACGGGCGTCTGCAAGGTCTTTGATTACGCGGCCGGTTCGACGGGTCTTTCCGAAACGACCGCCCGAAAACTGGGGTACAAAAACATCAGGACGGTTGTCAACGCGAGTCCCGACAAACCGGGATTCATGGACGGACTGCTCCTGGTGACAAAACTGATAGTCGACGGCGATACGGGAAGGGTCCTGGGCGCGCAGTGTATCGGGCCGGGCAATGTCGCCAAGCAGATCGCCCAGTGGGCGATGGCAATTCAGGGCAAGCTCGGCGTCGAGGACATGGTCAACGCGGATCTTCCCTACGCGCCTCCTTTCTCGCTGGCAATCGATCATTGTATCGCCACGGCGCACATTATGCAGAACAAAATGAAGAACAGGTTCAAGGGCATAAGTTGCGCGGAAGTCCGTCAGAAGGTCCTGAAAGGGGAGCGCACCTTCCTGATCGATACAAGAGGTCCTGATGAATTCGAGGAAACACGTCTGGGCATCGGTGAAACACTGATTCCCCTGGGCGCCCTGCGGAAACGGTTAAACGAACTCCCGGAAGATAAAAACGAAGAAATTATATGCTTCTGCAAAATATCGCTGCGTGGTTACGAGGCCGCACTGGCGATTGAAGGAGCGGGCTGGAAAAATGTGAAGGTCATGGAAGGTGGTATCATGGCCTGGCCCTATCCGAAAGAAAAATAGAAAAAGGCCGGCGGGCGGGAACTATTCGGTCCCGTCCGCCGGGAACCGGAAAGGAACACCGAATGGAAGAATATTTAAAGGCGACAACGGCGATCGAGGCCGATCATCCGCTGATCATCGATCGGGCTGAAGAGATCGTCGAGGGGGCTCAGTCGGAACGGGAAAAAGTGCTTCGTCTCTTTTACTTTGTCCGCGACCGGATCCCCTATAACCTGTTTATGATTTCGATGCACCCCGATGATTTTCGCGCCAGTTTCATACTGGAGACGGGCAAGGGCTATTGCGTGCAGAAAGCCGTTTTACTCTGTGCCCTGGCACGTTCCGTGGGCATCCCCTCGCGTCTTTCGCTGGCGCGAATCCGTAACCACCGTATTCCCCCGGCTCTCAAGGCCCGCCTGGGTCGCGACGAATTCCCGGGACACGGCTACAACCAGTTTCTGCTTGACGGCCGCTGGATAGCAGCGGCGGCGACATTCAACGCGGATCTCTGTGAGCGCATCGGCGTGCCGGTTGTGGAATTCGACGGCGAACACGACGCCATGCTTCCCGCGGAGGCCCTCGATGGCGGACCGTATATCGAGTATCTCGAACATTACGGTTACTTTGCCGACCTGCCCCTGGATTTTATCACCGAGCGCACGTCGAAGATATGGGGCCGTGACAAGCGCGCCTGGCTCCGCCCCGACGACGACCCCCTTCGGGGACGTGCCTGATTTGTTGACGTGCTTCCGCCCCGCGGGGCGCTGCATACCGTTATGAAGGACATCGAAATACCGGGGACCGGCAATGGAGGGCTTACAAGCGAAAGCGCCTGTCGCGGACGCAGGATCCTTCATATCGACATGGATGCTTTTTTTGCTGCCGTGGAAGAAAAGAAACATCCCGGGCTCAGGGGGAAACCGGTCGTCATTGGCGGGGCCGGTGATCCCTCGCAGCGGGGCGTCGTTTCCACGGCGAACTATGAAGCCAGAAAATTCGGCGTGCATTCAGGCATGCCTTTGAGAACGGCCTGCAAGCTCTGTCCCCAGGCCGTTTATCTTCCCGTGGATTACCCGGTCTATGCCGCCGTTTCGCGCCGGTTCAAGAACGTGCTTTTGTATGTTACCAGTGCCATGGAAGACGTCGGCATCGACGAGGCTTTTCTTGATATAACGGACCTGCCCGAAGACGATCAAACCGTCGCCGCCCGGATAAAAAAAGATATTTACAAGGCCATCGGTCTTACCTGTTCCATCGGTATTGCTCCGAACAAGCTTCTTGCCAAGATCGGTTCGGACATACAAAAGCCTGACGGCCTGACCATCATTACTGAAAGGGATGTACGGGACAGGCTGTGGCCCATGCCCGTCCGTAAACTCTACGGCATAGGGCCGAAGACGGAAGAACAACTGCACGTTTTGGGAATAGAAACAATCGGGCAACTGGCAGCAACACGTCTGGAAGTTCTCGTTCAACGGTTCGGCTCCTCGCACGGCCGCTACCTGTATGACGCCGCCCGGGGCATTGACGAAACTCCTCTTGTCATTAATCGTGAGCCGAAATCAATAAGCCGCGAGACGACGTTCCAACGGGACGAGAAAAACTGGCAGGTCATCGCCGGAACGATCGCAAAACTAAGCCGGCGGATTATCAGCGACATGGCAGTGAAAGGATATGCGGCCAGGACGGTCACCCTGAAAATCAGGTTCGATGACTTTCGTACCGTTACCCGCGCCTGTTCTCTCGAGAAAGCGACGGCTTCCGACGAAATAATCCGCAAAACCGCGTTTTCCTGCCTTCGGAGGGTCGAGCTGAAACGACGCGTCAGGCTGGTCGGCCTGAGGGTGTCCAACCTTGAACACGCGGAGAGCCGCTTGCCGGGGAAAGTCCGTACTTGATTCAATAATAAAAATTATGCATGATTCTTTAAATAAACGATGAAGCACCGGGCTTTTGCCGTTGGGTTGCGGGATGATACGGCGATGGAAAAACACAACCTCCAACACGGCGAGCCCGGTGATGAAATTATGAAAATCGACTACGAACCTGGCAGGAGGTGCAGGATGAGACGGGATCGATGTGAACTGTATATATGTATGGTGATTGGCCTTGCACTGATGATCGCCCTGGGCGGGTGCACTCGCTACAGGGAAACGGGAATCCGGGAAGCGCCGATGCACGAAGCGCCGGCGACCGCGGAAACAATCGAGTCCGCTGAGACGGAGGAAGCGGGGCGGACGGTCGGGGCGCAAAGGGAGCGGCTGCTACGGGAAGAATCCTTGCAAGAGGTGCAGTTTTTCGAGACCCGGAACATCCATTTCGAGTTCGATCGATATGACCTGGGAGCGGAGGCACGAGCCGTTCTCGACAAACTGGGAACGTGGCTGCTGGAGAACGGGGATTTCGGTGTTGTCATCGAAGGGCACTGCGACGAACGGGGCACCGACGAATACAATCTCGTCCTGGGAGAACGGCGGGCAAAAGCAGCCAGGGACTACCTCGTCGCCATGGGCGTGGGCGCCGGCAGGGTCGGCACGATCAGCTACGGGGAAGAACGCCCCCTTGATCGGGGAAACAACGAAGAGGCATGGGCAAAAAACAGGCGCGCCGAATTCATCATCAAGAGCCGCTGAACAGGAAAAAGCCGATGGGCGGAACGATATTTTCTCCCCGGGTGGTCTACGCGACACCGGTTCTCTTCTCGATACCGCCGTTTCATGAATGACACGACCGTGGGCAACCCTTTTTGTTCCGCCTCCGGTGAAAAGGCCGGAATGGCGGGCGTCGCCGTTATCGCCCACCGGGGCGCGTCGGCATACTGTCCGGAAAACACGCTTCCATCGTTCGAAGCAGCCGTGGAACTCGGCGCCGATATGGTTGAGCTTGACGTCCGATTGAGCCGCGACGGCGAGGTTATTGTTTTCCACGACGCGACACTCGAACGGTGTACAAACGGCCGGGGCCGCACGGCCGACCACTCCCTGAAAGAACTGAAAAGACTCGACGCCGGAAGCTGGTTCGACAGGCGGTTCGCGGGAACGCGCATACCGACGCTGGAAGAAGTCCTGGCGCTGTGCCGGGGGAGCATCGGTGTTAACATTGAAATCAAGAAAGAGGCCGCAGCCGACGGGGTTGACGGCGGCATAGAAGAGCGGTGCCTAGAAATCGTCAACCGGGGCTGCAGAGCCGAACGGGTCATGTTTTCCAGCTTTGAGCCACAGGTGCTGCGGCGTCTCAGGCAGGCAAGTCGGGACATTCCCGTCGCCGTTTTGTACGATAAAACGATGTACGGTTCCGGGATGCCGTCGGAAATAACGGCACGTTACAAAGCGGACGCCTTTAACTGTGACCGGAGCGAGCTTGACGGGGCGTGGCTTGCCGATCTTCACGGGCACGGAATTCCTGTACATGTGTATACCGTCGATGACGAGAAGGAAATGAACCGGTTCATCAGGGCTGGCGTTGACGGTATTTTCACCAATCGGCCCGATGTTTTGAGAAAACTCGTCGACAGTCGCCGGAACGGGACAACCAATGATTGTTTCAGATAGGGTGATAAAAACAGTCGTAGCTTCGCTCGATGCCCTGACGCGGGCACGGGGCATCGATATCCGCGTTCACGGCAGAGAGAACGTTCCCGATCAGCCGGTTCTCTTCGTGGTGAATCACTTCACCCGACTGGAAACAGTTCTCATGCCTTATGTTATCAGGAAGTATTTTAACAGGTTCCCATTGTCACTGGCGGCCCGGGAATTTTTCGAAGGAAAAATCGGCGATGTCATAACCCGTTTGGGCGCCGTATCCACCACAGACCCGGACCGTGACAGACTTCTGGTCAACGCCCTGCTTACGGACAGCAACCCGGTGATTATTTTCCCCGAAGGCAGGATGATCAAGGACAAGAAGATTATCGAGAAAGGGCGCTACATCGTTTTCAGCACCGGTGGGAGAAGGCCGCCTCACACCGGGGCGGGGCGCATCGCCCTGCGGTCCCAGTTTCTGCGGGAGGAACTGCGATTGTTCCTCGAACGGGGAGACACCGCATCCATAGAAGAACTGGCCCGGCATTTCGATTTTGATCCCGCCGGCATCGACACCGTACTGGCGAAAGAAACCTTCATCGTGCCGGTCAACATTACCTACTACCCGGTGCGCGCGACTGAAAACATCATCAGCAGGTTGGCGGCCAGGCTTGTGGAGGACCTTCCCGAAAGGGCGGTCGAGGAAATGCTGATCGAGGGATCGATGTTTACCCGCGGCGTGGACGTCGATATAAATTTCGGTCACGCCATACCTGTGAAACGATATATCGAAGAAAACACCGGCCTGCGCAGGATGCTCGCGGACGGGAAACTCTATCGTTACCCGGAAGACCTGAAACACGTCCGGCCCTTCAAAAAAATGTATGTCCGTATCATGTACGAGTATATGGCCGCCATCTACGCCATGACAACGGTCAATCACGACCATATTTTTTCATACATCCTGACGAAATGCAGAAAAGACAGGATAGGGGAGGATGATTTCAAGAATCGCGTATTTCTGGCGATTGACAAGCTGCGCCGGTCCGGCCTGAACAATTACCACCGATCGCTTGACCAGCCTCAGTGGACGCTGCTGAGCGACGATTTTCACGAGAAGTACAACCGTTTTATTGAACTGTCCCGGGCGGAGGGCCTTTTCACGCTCGAGAAGGGTTTTCTCGTCAGGAATAATGAGCGTTTCAGCGCCGCCTATGAATTTCACACCATCAGGAAGGACAACATCGCCGAGGTTCTGACCAACGAGATAGAGCCCCTGAAAAGTCTGACCAGGTCGCTCGATCGCCTCATGCTGCTTCCGTCCGGTCTCGTGAGGAAAAAGATCAGGAACTATTTCAAGGCCCTGGACCGGAAGATCTTCGAAGACGATTACGATCGCTATTATATCGAGGGCGAAAGCAAGCCGAAAACCATCGGCGCGCCCTTTTTCATGAAACATCTGTTCGGCCGGAAGGGACTGGTCCTGGTACACGGGTACATGGCGGCGCCTGAAGAAATCAGGCCGCTGGCTGATTACCTTTACAGGCACGGCTACTCTGTTTACGGAGCGCGTCTTCGGGGACACGGGACGGCGCCGGAAGACCTGGCGACACGGACCTGGGAAGACTGGTATGAATCGGTGGGACGCGCGTATATTATTATGAAAAATTCCATGAAGTCTCTTGCAATCGCGGGTTTTTCGACAGGGGGAACCCTGGCGCTGTTGCAGGCGGCAAACAAGCCGGGCGGGTTCAGGGCCGTGGTGACCATAAACGCTCCGCTCAGGCTGTATCATATTTCATCGAAATTCGCGTCGTTCGTGGTCGCCTGGAATACCATGCTGGCGCGGTTCAAGGTGGATAAAGGCAGAATGGAATTTGTGACGAACGAACCGCAGAACAGGCATATAAATTATTTCCGCAATCCCGTGAGCGGCGTGCGCCAGCTGGAAATGCTCATGGATGTTGTTGAAGAGAGGCTGAAGAATGTTACTGATCCCGTGCTGGTCATACAGGGCGAGAATGACCCGGTGGTGAATCCGGTGAGCGGATCTGAAATATATGAAAAGGCCGGCTCCGAAAAGAAACGCTTCATAGCAGTAGAAGCTGATTATCACGGCATTCTATGGAAAGAAAAATTGGACGACGTCACCGCCGGGGTTCTTGATTTTCTCAAAGAAACATACCCGTGAGAGCGGCGGCGTGAGTCTTTGTCACTATATAAAAATTTTGTTCCGTTACTCTCGGCGCTCGACCCGGTTTCTTATAGTATTCCGGCGTGACGCGGCCGGAAAAATCCACATAACAGATTACAGCAAAACCGCCAGCTGGTCGGCCAGGGCGAGGCCGCGGCGGGTTGGAACGATCCGGCCGGCCCTGTGTTCGAGCAGGCCGTCGGCGAGGCATTGCTGCAGTATGTTGTTTGCCGGCGGATCGAATAACGCCGGGTCGTTTCCGTCGATACCGTCGATCGTTCGCAGGCCCAAGAAGACGCGTTCCAGCCGCAGGTCCTTGTCGGTGAGGGATTCTCTTTCTTCCAGGGGGCGGCGGTTATGTTCGAGG
The DNA here is from genome assembly GCA_002030015.1 of delta proteobacterium MLS_D. Classification (GTDB taxonomy): domain Bacteria; phylum Desulfobacterota; class Syntrophia; order Syntrophales; family UBA2210; genus MLS-D. The sequence goes on along the minus strand of LQBH01000015.1, from coordinate 13,776 downwards.
TCGGAAATATAGCGCTCGACCGAGGCGTGGTTCCACCAGCGCCGGTTGCCAGAGAAAGAATGGGCGGACGGTCCCAGACCAAGGTACGTCACGTGATTCCAGTATTTCATGTTGTGCCTCGATCGAAACGTTTCCCGCCGGGCGAAGTTCGACACTTCGTAATGAATGTAGCCATCCTTTTCCAAGCGTTCCGAAGTGGTCATGAAGAAATCGTACCGTTCATCCTCGCCGGGAAGTTCCACGTCGCCGTCGGCGAACCGCCGACCCATCGGCGTGCCGGTCTCCAGGGTCAACTCGTAGCAGGAAAGATGTTCCGGCTTCCAGCGCAACGCTTCTTCCAGGGTGACCTTCCATGATTTCATTGATTGCCCCGGTACGGCGTAGATTAAATCGAGGCCGATGTTGTCGTAACCGCTGTTTCTTAAAAGATTTATCGATGTCCGACAGTCTTCGGAATCGTGCCGCCGTCCGAGGTATGCCAGAACCGCGTCGTCGAAGGACTGCACACCAAGATTGACGCGGTTGACGGGGGTGTCGCGCAGGAACGACAGGAAATCCTCATCGATGTCGCCGGGATTTGCCTCGATGGTGACTTCGCAGTCGCCCGAGATGGTGAAAGCTTCGTACGCGCCGTCGAGAACAGCCGCAAGCTCGTTCGGCGAGAGAACCGACGGCGTCCCGCCGCCGAGATAAACCGTATCGAAATGTTCGAATTCGCCTTTGTACCAGTTCATTTCCCGACGCAGGGCGTTGATCCAGGAGGGAATCGCCGACCGGTCCGTCACGGAATAAAAGTTGCAGTAAGGACACTTGGTAACGCAGAAAGGAACATGAATGTAAAGGCCGGGCAGGGTGCTTGTATTATTGTCCGGTATCATGGCAGAACCTCCCGCCACCCCGTACTTTCTCCATTGTGTAAAAGAAAAATGCAGGGAAAGGTATAGTGCCTTCAGCCCTTGTCCGACTTGAGCACCGACACGAAGGCGCTCTGGGGAATCGACACGGAACCAACCATTTTCATCCGTTTTTTACCCTTTTTTTGTTTTTCCAGCAATTTTCTCTTCCGGGTGATGTCGCCGCCGTAACACTTGGCGGTCACGTCCTTGCGGAAGGCCGAAATAGTCGTCCGGGCGATAATCTCGCCCCCGACGGCTCCCTGAATGGCGATTTTGAACATCTGCCGGGGAATTTCTTCCTTGAGGCGTTCGCATGTGTTCAGCGCCCGTTCCCGGGCCACTGCGCGGTTCACGATCTGGGAGAGTGCGTCTACTTTTTCGCCGTTTACCAGAATGTCGAGCAGGACAAGGTCGCTTTCCCGGTAGTCGATGATGTCGTAATCGAAGGACCCGTAGCCCTGGGTCAGCGACTTGAGGCTGTCGTAGAAATCGTAAATCACGCTTGAAAGGGGAAGTTCGAACTGTAACTCAACCCGTTCGGGACTGGGATAGTTGATATGCGAGTTCTCGCCCCGGCGGTCGATGCAGAGCTTCATGACCGCTCCCAGGTATTGCTCGGGGAACATCATGGTGGCCCGAATGTAGGGTTCTTCGGCTTTTTCGATGGACATGGACTCCGGATAGTGGGCCGGGTTTTCAATGTAGACTGTTTCGCCGTTTTTCAGGATGAATCGGTAACGGACGCTGGGCACGGAAAGAATAATGGAAAGGTCGTACTCCCGTTCCAGCCGTTCCTGAACGATATCAAGGTGCAGAAGTCCCAGAAAACCGCAGCGGAACCCCTGGCCGAGGGCGACCGACGAATCCTTCTGATAGGTAAAGGAAGCGTCGTTGAGCTTGTACTTTTCCAGCGCGACGACCAGTTCTTCGTAATCGTCGGAGGCGATGGGATAGATGGAGGCGAAGACCACCGGTTTAGCCTCCTTGAATCCGGGCAGGGGCGCCGCGCAGGGGCGGTGGTCGTCGGTGATGGTGTCGCCCACGGAAACGTCGGCGACGTTCTTGATGCCGGCGATAAGGTATCCGACATCACCCGCTTCGAGTTGTTCTTTCTTTTCGCGCACCAGTGAAAAACGGCCGACTTCCTCGACGCGATAGACGGTGTCGTTGTGCATGAAACGGACGGCCTGCCCTGCTTTCATAATCCCGTCGAAGACGCGGCAAAAAACAACCGTTCCCCGGAAGGCATCATACTGGGCGTCGAAAATGAGCGCCGACAGGGGCTTGCCGGCATCTCCCCGGGGCGGGGGGATCCGCTGCACTATCGCTTCCATGATGTCGGGAACGCCTGTTCCTTCCTTGGCCGAGCAGAGAATGCTGCCGAAGGGGTCGAGCCCGAGTTCGTTTTCGATCTGTTCCATGACTCTTTCCGTGTCGGCGGCGGGAAGATCGATCTTGTTAATGACGGGAATGATCTCCAGGTCGTGTTCCATGGCCAGGTAGAGATTGGCCAGGGTTTGGGCCTGCACGCCCTGAGCGGCGTCGACCAGGAGCACGACGCCCTCGCATGACGCCAGCGACCGGGACACTTCATAGGAAAAATCCACGTGACCCGGGGTGTCGATGAGGTTCAGGTAATAGGTTCCGCCGTCCTGCGCACGGTAGGGGAGTGTAATTGCCTGGCTTTTAATGGTAATGCCCCGCTCACGTTCTATGTCCATGGTGTCGAGAATCTGGTCCCTGAACGTACGGCTGTTGGTAAGACCCGCGAGCTGGATCATCCGGTCCGCCAGGGTGGACTTTCCGTGATCGATATGAGCGATGATGCTGAAATTGCGAATACTGTCCATGAAGCTGCTTTCGAGAAAAAAAGCCTTCCGGTAAAAGGGAAGGCTTTTGTTGTCTGGTAGAAAGTGAGGATACTAGCCGAGTTTCTTCAGCAGATCCTCCGATACTTCCTTTACTCCCGGGCTGCCGTCGACGCTGATGACGTTGACCCGCTCCTTGAAATAATTAATGGCCGCCATCGTCCCGCTTTCTGTATCATAGTATATGTTGTGCCGCTTGTCGATGGCCGCTTCGTCCTGATCGTCGGCGCGGGTGGAAAGCTCTCCGCCGCAGACGCGGCAGACGAACGTGCCGTCCTTTTCAACCGGCTTGATCGCGTCAATGTAAATATTATTGGGATGGTTGTTGTCGTTTACGCACAGACGGCGTCCCATGATGCGATTCTTCGCGATCCCGCGGTCAAGCTGGATTTCGATCACATAATCCAGGGGGATATTCTCCTTCGTGAGAGCTTCGTACATGGCTTCGGCCTGGGCCAGGTTCCGGGGAAACCCGTCGAGAAGCCATCCGCCGGAGCAGTCCGCTTCCTTGATGCGGTTGAGGATCATGGGAATAGTGATCTCGTCGGGAACCAGTTCACCTTTGTCGATATAGGTCTTTGCCTTGTTTCCCAGCTCCGTGCCTCCCTTGATGTTCTGCCTGAAGATGACGCCCGTTTCGATGTGGGGAACGTTGAATTTCTGCTGGATGATTGCTCCCTGGGTTCCTTTGCCGCTCCCGTTGGGGCCGAAAATAATAATATTCATGAAGGACTCCTTTCGATAAAAGTAATCGAGCCGAAAAGGTGCCCCCTTATAAGAAATTATTCAACAAAGGGCAAGAAAAAATGGTACGGCGGGGCGGTCCCGGACCATTCGGTGGATCCCGTTCGATGCCGCTACGAGTAATGTTCCGGTCCGGGGAACGTGCCGTCTTTGACCTCGTCGCAGTACTCGCGGAAGGCTTTTTTCATCGTTCCCGCCAGGTCGGCGTATTTCTTGACGAATTTCGGCGTAAATTTTTCGTACATGCCGAGCAGGTCGTTGACCACCAGCACCTGCCCGTCGCACTGCGGTCCGGCGCCGATGCCGATGGTCGGTATGGCCAGACTTTCGGTGATTTCTCCCGCCAGCGCCGCCGGTACCGCTTCGAGGACGATCGCGAATGCGCCAGCTTCCTGGAGAAGAAGGGCGTCTTCCTTGATGCGGAGCGCCGCCTCTTCGGTCTTGCCCTGCATCCTGAAGCCCCCCATCTGGTGAATCGACTGGGGCGTCAGTCCCAGGTGGCCGACGACGGGAATGCCTGACGCGGTCATTCGTTGAACCGCTTCGGCGATCTCGCGTCCCCCCTCGACCTTGACGCCGTGCGCGCCCGCTTCTTTCATGAGGCGGCCCGCGTTTTCCAGGGCGCTTTCCACCGACGCCTGGTACGACATGAAGGGCATGTCGGCGATGACCATGAGACGTTTTGCGCCGCGTGTAACGGCACTGGTGTGATGAATCATGTCATCCATGGTGACGGGAATGGTATTGTCGTATCCGAGGACAACATTGCCCAGCGAGTCACCCACCAGTATCATGTCGACGCCCACCTCGTCCATCATGGCGGCCGTCGAATAGTCATAGGCGGTAAGCATGGTGATCTTTTCACCGCGTTTCTTCTTATCCAGAATGGTCATCTTCGTCACGGCGCGCGCTTTTCCTTCTTTACTCATTTTAGATCGTCTCCTTTCAGAAGCGCATCTAATTCCGCCGACTTTTCTTCGGAAATGCGCCTGTTTTTCACGGCGATGCCGAGGGCGGCGCGACCCAGCGCCCGATATAACGGCAGCGTTTCAGGCGCCTTCGCGGCGAGAACGTCCAGATGACTACGGATGGTCATCACGTCGCCCCGTACAACCGGGCCCGTTAGAGCGTCATCGACGCCGTTATTTTTAATATTATCGATTGTTCCCTGCACAAGCGGCCAGACGGCCCTGAGTGCTTCATTCGAATCGAGGCCGAGCGTCCCGTACAGAGAAACGACAATATTCATTAGTGAAACAAGATAGTTGGAAGCGAAACAGGCGGCGGCGTGATACAGCGGCTTGTCTTCGTCGGCCAGGAAAAAAGAGACGCCGCCCAGGTCGCGGACCACCTGAAGCGCCCAGTCACGGATTTCATCGTCGGCTGTGACGGCAAAGGTGCTTCCTGGAATGGACCGAATACTGCCGTCCAGATCGGCGAACGACTGAAGCGGGTGTATGCAGGCAACGCGGGCTCCGGCTGCGCGAGCCGGTTCCAGAAGGTTGAGGCCTCCCCCGCCGCTCATATGAACCGCCCGTTTGCCCGGCCCGAGGACGCCTCCTTCAGCGAGGTAGCTGCAGACACTTCCAATCTGGTCATCCACGGTGGTGATGAAAACAGTGTCGGCCAGTTCGGCCGCCCGGACGGGGTCGGTAAAAGTTCGTCCGCCCGTGATGCGGCTTCCCTGTTCAAGCGCGATCTCAGAAATATCGGCGAGAGCGGCGACGACATACCCGGCGGATTTGAGAAGACAGCCGATCGCCGTGCCTACCTTGCCGGCGCCTATAATCGCGATGGCTTCTTTTTCCATGTTTCGTCTCCGCAGCGCCGGGGTCATAAAAAAACCTTCGGACTGATGTCGGAAGGTTTCTTGGCCTTCGGAATGCGTGGCTGTGTAACCGTTCGTCTCAGTCCCTTGAGGGATCCAAGCTATGACATGAAAGACCCCTTACCACGAAGCCCTGACGATTGTCAACGGATCGTCACCGTTGGTTGCGGCGGGCGGACGGACATGATTACGCTGAAACACCTTGTCAGGTCGGCTGGAGTTGCTATATTACAATAAATGAACGAAACAACAATTCAGGGGAGATATGAATGACCAAAATAGATCTCATGGTTTTTGATTTCGACGGTACGCTGGTCAGTTCGGGCCGTGATCTTGCGGCAGCCGTCAACCACGCTTTGGCGGAAACGGGTCTTCCCGTCCGCCGTGAGGAAGAAATTCGCGGTTTTATCGGCGACGGAATCGGCACCCTGGTCGAGCGGGCACTCGGTCAGGAACACGCCGCACTGGCGCCGCAGGTTCTGGAAATATTTTCCGCGTATTACTGGGAGCATCTTCTCGACACCACGAATCTCCATCCGGGAGTGCGGCGGATGTTGGAACATTTTCGGGGAACGAGAAAAATTATTATTACCAACAAGAGAAAGGCCTACACGCTGAAAATTGCGGAGGGATTGAACATAGAGGAGTATTTTGAAGAAATCCTGTGCAAGGATTCGGAACCATACGCGAAGCCAGATGAACGCCTGCTTGCACCCCGTCTCGCGGAATACTCGGTCGACCGGAAACGGACCGTCGTGGTAGGCGACGGGGTGAATGACGTCATGCTGGCGAAAAACACGGGTGTTCTCAGTTGCGCCTTTCTGAACGGTCTGACGGGCCGGGAGGAACTCATCGCCCTGCAACCCGATTATTCCTGTGAGTCCATGGACGAACTGTCGGCATTGTTTCAGTGACTTCCCTCGATTGGCCGGGAGTGACGGTGCCGTCCGGTACGAAGCGTTGAATGATCGAACGGATGAATGATGTTTTTCAACGTACTGAAAACAATAAAAAAATACGGTATGATCGACCCGAAAGACCGGGTGGGTGTCGCCCTGTCCGGTGGAGGCGATTCCGTAGCCCTGTTAACCGTGCTTCATGACCTGGCGCCGCGGCTCGGTTTTTCGCTCGTCGTTGTCCATGTGCATCATGGTTTGCGGGGCGCCGAGTCCGACCGGGACGCCGATTTTGTAAAGACCCTTGCGGACGGTCTCGGACTGCCGCTGGCAACAGGTACGATTCCTCCCGGCGTGCTGTCAGGCGGAAGAGGAGCCTCTCTGGAAGATCGCGCGCGGCGGGAACGGTACCGGATTTTCGACGAAATCGCAACGTCACACGGTCTCACGAAAATCGCCCTGGGGCACACGCTGGACGATCAGGCGGAAACGGTTCTCATGAAGTTTCTTCGCGGGGCCGGGCCGGCGGGACTGCGGGGAATACTTCCCGTGAGGGATGAATTTTTCATTCGACCCCTTCTCGAGACAACGAGGCGAGAGGTACAGGAATTTCTCGACGCACGGGGGATTTTCTACGTGACGGATTCAACGAACGAGGACGACTGTTACCTGAGAAACCGGATCAGGCGGCGGGTGCTGCCGGAATTGACGGAATTGTGTAATCCGAATCTCGCGGAAACGCTCGGACGCACGGCTGAAATCTTCAGGGACGAGGAAAACTGGCTCGAAGACATGACGATTTCAGCCGCCGCCCGCCTGGGACTGCGTTTCGATCGTGTGCCCGTCGAGATCGATCTCGCAAAATTACGTGACTGTAACCGGGCGCTTCAACGCCGATTGATCAGGGTGTGCCTGAGTTCGGTTCCGGTTCGCGGACCGGAGCACGGGTTTGAACACGTGGAAGCCGTTCTGTCCCTGGTTGAGGGCGGTAATCCGTCGGGACGTTGTGACCTCGGCGGCAGATTGGAAGCGCGGCGGGAATACGACCGCCTCATCTTTGATCGTCTCCCGGAACCGGATGAGACTTCGGTGGAAACATCCTTTTCCTGTGTGGCCCGTTGCCCCGGCGTAACGCCGATAGACGCGATCGCGCGGTCTCTGAGCCTGGAGATCGTCGATAAAGCCGGCGCCGGAACGGCCGGGGTCGCTTTCGTGGACATGGACGCCATAGACGGTTCACTGACGGTGCGGAGCATGCTGCCGGGCGATCGAATACAACCACTCGGGATGAAAGGGCACAAAAAACTGAAATCCCTGTTCATCGATGCCAAGGTTCCCCGCAGACGTCGTTCCCGGATTCCCCTGCTTGCCGATGCCAGTTCCGTCATCTGGGTTCCGGGTATCTGTCTGAGCGAGCGAGTCAGGGTGAGAAAGGAGACCAGGACAGTGGTGAAGGCAGAAATTGTTTGATATTTTCACAGAATTTTGATTAATGGGGGTCGTGTGCTCGTGCCGGTGAAAAGGCGTGAAAAAAGTTATCTCACTTTCCCTCACGGATTCCCTGAAAGCAGGTATTCAGGTACAATTTCCGCCCTTTCAGGCCGGCGCTTTATCTGCCGGTAAAAAGTTTTTGCAGGATACAAGGAGTTTTCCATTGTGAATCAATTTCAGAAGAACATAGCCATGTGGATCGTGGTGTGTCTTGTTTTTATTTTTCTGTTCCAGATGTTTCAACAGCCGGGCAGCAGGGACGATACCCTTATATTCAGTGATTTCATGACTCACGTGGACCAGGGAAAAATAAGGGAGGTGACTATACAGGGCGACTCCGTCACGGGAACTCTCAGCGACGGCAGCGCATTCAAAACATATTCACCTCCCGGCGCGGATATCGTCTCTCGCCTGCGTGATAAAAACGTTCGCATTGCGGCGAAACCGGCCGAGGGAACATCCTGGTTCATGACGATCCTCATTTCCTGGTTCCCGATTATTCTGCTTATCGCCGTCTGGGTGTTTTTCATGCGCCAGATGCAGGCGGGCGGAGGCAAAGCCATGTCCTTCGGAAAGAGCAAGGCCAAGCTGATGACCGAACAGGCGAAGAAGATCACTTTCAAGGACGTGGCGGGCATCAACGAGGCGAAAGCCGAGCTGGAAGAAGTCGTGGAATTTTTGAGTGACCCGAAGAAATTCACCAGGCTGGGAGGGCGGATTCCCAAGGGCGTTCTGCTCGTTGGCCCTCCGGGAACGGGCAAGACCCTCCTGGCGAGGGCCATCGCCGGGGAAGCGGGCGTTCCCTTTATGAGTATCAGCGGGTCCGACTTCGTTGAGATGTTCGTAGGCGTCGGCGCTTCCCGCGTTCGCGACCTGTTTGTGCAGGGGAAAAAAAGCGCCCCCTGCATCATTTTTATTGACGAGCTGGACGCCGTGGGGCGACATCGTGGCGCGGGGCTCGGTGGCGGCCACGACGAACGTGAACAGACACTCAACCAGCTTCTTGTTGAAATGGACGGGTTTGAATCAAATGAGGGCGTGATCATCATGTCGGCCACAAACCGTCCCGATGTGCTCGACCCGGCACTGCTCAGGCCGGGCCGTTTCGATCGGCAGGTTATCGTTCCCCTACCCGATGTGAGGGGACGGGAAAAAATATTCGAAGTCCATGCCAAGAAAGTCCCCCTGGCGACCGACGTTGATTATTCCGTCATCGCCCGCGGCACCCCCGGCTTTTCCGGCGCCGATATAGAAAATCTCGTGAATGAGGCGGCGCTGTCGGCGGCCAGGAAAAACAAGGAACTGGTTGAAATGGAAGACTTCGAGTACGCTAAGGATAAGGTCATGATGGGTGCCGAGCGGCGCAGTATGGTGATCAGCGAGGAGGAAAAACGCAACACCGCGTACCACGAGGCGGGGCACGCCCTGGTAGCGCGCCTTATCCCCGGTACCGATCCGATTCACAAGGTGACGATCATTCCACGCGGCAGGGCGCTTGGTTTGACACAGCAGCTTCCCACGGAAGACAAGCACACCTATCCCAAAAAATACCTTGTCAACAACATTGCCATTCTCATGGGCGGGCGGGCAGCCGAGGAACTGGTTCTGGACGATTTTACTACAGGCGCCGGCAACGATATTGAGCGGGCGACGGAGCTGGCCCGAAAGATGGTGTGCGAGTGGGGGATGAGCGAAAAAATGGGGCCGCTCACCTACGGCAAGAAAGACGAGGAAATTTTCCTGGGACGGGAAATAGCGACTCACAAGAACTTCAGCGAGGATACAGCGCGGAAAATCGATGCCGAGATTGAGTGTATCGTCACGGAAAATTACGAGCGATCGAAGAAAATTCTTTCCGATCATATAGACATTCTTCACAAGATGGCCCAGGAACTTCTGGTCAAGGAAGTATTGAACCTGGATGAACTCAATGCGATAATCGGCATTTCCGATTCATCTGAACAGAAAGAGAGACCGTTGTCGGCGCATTCGCCGGACGAAACGGGCGAAGAGACAGATGAAGACCGGGGAAAGACCGACGCTGAAGCGGAAAAAATTCCTGAAACGACCGGCGAAGAAAACGAATCGTCACGGGATTCCTGAATGTCTGTATTTTCCGGCCTTTGAAAAAATCGCGTTCGCGTCCCGGGTTACCCGAGTGGAAAGAACCGCCAGTGCCGGGCTCCGTTGTTTTGTACGCCGACCCATATGAGAAGCACATGAGACTGATTCGTAACTTATCGAAAAATGACGCCCTGCGGGAGCTCCAACGGGTGGGTGCCGATCCTCACGGTATTGCCTCCATGCTGCCGAAGATGGAGCACTGCGTCATCGTCGTCGAGGGACTTCGCTGCAAGGTGGCCAACATCATGAAACAGGAGATGCTGTCACTGGGCGGGGATGTCGCCGTCGCCCGGGATTCCGTCGCATGCACCGTCGAATTAACCGACGCCCTGGTAACGGGAACCAGAAAACAGGTGGATCGTTTTATTGAAAAACTGGCTTCCCAGCCGTTCGGTCTTCGGGATATCTCCAGGGATATGCAATTGCTGCTGGAGCGGAGCGAACGGACTGATTTTGTTCTCACCACGCCGAGGCGGACCATTTCCCTCGGAGACCGGACCCTGGTCATGGGCATTATCAACATGACGCCTGATTCGTTTTCCGACGGGGGGAAATACGGGTCGGTGGACGAAGCGGTCGAAGCGGCCCTTCGCATGGAAGAAGAGGGCGCCGACCTGATCGATGTGGGAGGGGAGTCGACGAGACCGGGAGCGGGATCACTGCCGGTGGCGGATGAGTTAAACCGCGTCATCCCTCTGGTGCGTGCCCTGGCGTCCCGGTCGGGGATTCCCGTTTCGGTGGACACCACCAAGAAGGCGGTGGCCGAGGCGGCCGTCGGTGAAGGAGCCGAGCTGATTAACGATATCAGCGCCCTGCGCTTTGATCCCGGCATGGCGCCTTTCGCGGCTTCAGCGGGAGTTCCCGTCATCCTGATGCATATGCGCGGAACGCCGGAAACCATGCAGCGGGGCGACCTTGAGTACGAATCACTTCAGGGAGAACTTATTAATTTTTTTGAGGTGCGAAAGGAAGCCGCCATGCAGGCGGGTATCGACGAGGAAAATATTGTTTTCGATCCCGGCATCGGATTCGGCAAAACCGGGGCGGATAATTGCACGTTGATACGGACCCTCGATGATTTTAAATGTCTCGGAAGACCTCTGCTGGTGGGACCGTCGCGCAAGAGTTTTATCGGAAACATCACCGGCGGAGCTCCGGAAGAGCGTCTCGAAGGGACGGCGGCCGCGGTGACGGCGGCGGTGCTGGCCGGCGCGCACATTGTCCGGGTTCACGACGTGGGATTCATGAGGCGCGTCGTCGACATGGCCGACGCTATTGCCGGGCCGGCGAGGAATCATCCATGATACGGGCCGTCGGCGTTGACAGTATCGAAATAGAACGGATAGAACGGGCCGTCGGTCGATGGGGCGAACGGTTTCTCAACAGGATGTTCAGACCGGGGGAGATCGACTATTGCCGTTCCCGGCCGCGTCCGTATCAGCATTACGGCGCCCGTTTCGCCGCCAAGGAGGCCTGCATGAAATGCCTGGGCAGGGGCGTCTGGGGCGGCATGGCGTTCAGGGAAATTGAAACGGTGCGCGACAAAGACGGCAGACCCGGTCTCGTGCTCCACGGATATGCCGGCGAAGCATTTGAGAATTCAGGCGCGACCCATCTCCACTTGAGTCTCACCCACACGGAAACCACAGCGACGGCGCTGGTGGTCATGGAAACGCGGGAGCCGGGGCGACCGAATAAGCGTTTTGAATCATGAACGTGTTGATATTGCGTTCAAGAAGTCTGGAGGATACGCTTCGCATCGGGCTCATCATCGGTGAGAGGGCGCTTCCCGGTATGGTCATCGCACTGGTGGGAGACCTGGGGGCGGGAAAAACATCTTTGACACAGGGAATTGCCGCCGGTCTCGGAGTTCCTGATGAATATTACGTGACGAGTCCCAGTTTTACACTCGTCAACGAATATCCCGGGCGACTGCCGCTGTACCATTTCGATGTCTATCGTCTCGCGGGGCCGGCTGATCTGGATGACCTCGGATATGATGACTATGTCTGCGGTGCGGGATTGACGGTGATCGAGTGGGCGGAAAAAATTATGGATCGTTTGCCGGAAGATGTCGTAGTTGTGAAAATGAAGAACTCATCCGATGAAGAGAGAGAAATCGAATTGTCGAGCCGTTCCGAAGAAGGCTTTGAATTACTGAAAAAGGCCCTGGAAGAAGGAGGTTTTGCATAACGTGGCTCTTATCGTTCAGAAATATGGAGGTACGTCCGTCGCGGATCTCGCCAAGATACACAACGTAGCCGAACGGATTATACGGACATATCAGGCGGGCAACGATGTAGTGGTCGTGCTTTCCGCGATGGCCGGAGAAACTGACCGGCTGGCGGCAATGGCGAACGCTGCGACGGGCGACAAGCCGATACCACGGGAATACGATGTCCTCATCGCGACGGGAGAGCAGGTGACCGTGTCGCTCATGGCGATGGTTCTCAACAGCAAGGGGTTCAAGGCGAAGTCGCTGCTGGGTTCCCAGATACGAATCGTAACGGACAAAAATCACATGGCGGCCCGAATACAAAAAATAGATGCCGATTTTATACTGCGTGAGCTGGGCAAGCACAGGATCATGATCGTGGCCGGGTTCCAGGGTGTCGACAGAAAAGGCAACATAACCACTCTGGGTCGGGGTGGTTCCGACACGAGCGCCGTGGCCATCGCCGCGGCCATCAAGGCCGATTACTGCGAGACCTTTACCGATGTCGACGGTGTTTATACCACCGATCCAAACGTCTATGACAAGGCACGAAAACTGAAAAAAATATCCTACGATGAAATGCTTGAACTTTCCGGTGCGGGGGCGAAGGTGCTTCATCAGCGGTCGGTTGAATTGGCGAAATTGTACAATGTTCCCCTCTACGTCCGTTCTTCATTCAATGACGACGAGGGGACGCTTGTAACGAGGGAGGACGAAGACATGGAAAAGGAAGTTGTTTCCGGCATAACCTACGACAGGAACCAGGCGAAGGTAAGCGTCATTCACGTGCCCGACGAGCCGGGAATAGCGGGGAAGCTTTTTACGCCTTTTTCGGAGCGCAGTATCATCGTTGACATGATCATACAGAACGCGAGTGTTGACGGGTATACCGACCTTACGTTTACTATTCCGAAGAAGGACATAAAACAGGTCGAACAGGTTCTGGACGTCGTTTCACGGGAAGTGGGCGCCGAGCGGGTGCATATCGATCCCGATATTTCAAAAGTTTCAGTGGTGGGGCTGGGAATGAAAAGCCACTCCGGCGTGGCATCCAAGATGTTCACAACTCTGGCAAGGGAAGGGATCAACATTCAGATGATCAGCACGTCGGAAATCAAGATATCCTGTGTCATAGGAGCAAAGTACACGGAGCTTGCCGTTCGTGTGCTTCACGACGCCTTCGCCATGGAAATCGGGCAGTGAGGTTTTCTCGTTGACGAAGAGGTTGTGAAAAACGTCGGGGTGAGGGCGTGAGCGAGGGCTGGTTCACTTCAACCAGGGAAAAACAGCTGATCGGGGTCATGATTCTGCTTATCGCTGGACTGGCGGTGACGGCTGTCAAGACAGCGACGAGAACGTCGTCATCCCTGTTTTTCCGCTCTCCGCCAACCTGCTCGGAACAGGCTGCCGGTTCAACGATCGTTCAGGTCGTGGCGCCCGGCGCCAGGGAAGGCATCTATTTCTTTCCGAATCGTCCCACCGTGGCCGACGTTCTTGAACAGGCGGCACCCGGTAAGATATCCTTGTTCGACGACGAAAACCTTCAAAAAACTGTTCACGGCGGGTCACAGGCGTCGATTGATTTTCACAGACCTTTCATTCGGCTGGAACGGATGGAGGCGAGGGTGATGCTGTCTCTGGGAATACCTGTCGATATCAATGAAGTCACCGAGGAGGACCTGGTGCTGATTCCGGGAATCGGCCCGGCGACCGC
>LQBH01000014.1 GCA_002030015.1 delta proteobacterium MLS_D | reverse complement strand
CCGTGGTCGCCATGTACTCGGCGTAGGCGAAGGAACTGGTGACCAGTACCGCAAACACCGTCATGATCATTGTCTGTATTGTCCGTTTCATCGTTCCGCCCTCCTTCGTGTCGGATTGTGTTCGTTGTCTTTCTCTATTGGAAAATCCGTGCCAATCTGAATAACGGTCACTCTATTATTTTTATCCCTTTAATATTATTGCTTATTATTGCCACCAGCCGAAACGGCGCCACAGAACAACAACCATAAAAAACCCCGCACGCTTCAACGAAGCGTTACGGGGATTGAACGAAACGTGCAACTGAATAGCCGGAAGCGGCCCTTTGACTTCCCGCCGGGAATCGAGTATTTTTTTAATTATTTTTCATGACAATCAGACGCTCCGGAACGAGCGTCAGCCGCAGACAGAGGTTCTATCGCCGCGGCGACGCGGCACGTGAAGAGGAGGCCGGAAAAATTATGTCCGTTATCGACCTGTCACTAACGATCAGCCCAACGTCCGATGATGTCCCGGAGTATCAGAAAATCGGCATACGCTACTCAGGACACGCCGACGGCGCGGCCGATATCGAGAGGCTCTTCGGCGTCTCCCCCGACCTGCTCCGCGACGGCGAAGGCTGGGCGACGGAAATCATCACGCACCTGGGCACTCATTCCTCGACCCATGTGGACGCTCCCTGGCACTACAACAGCAGGATCCGGGGAAAACGGGCGCAGACCATAGACGAATTGCCGCTGGAATGGTTTTTCTCGGACGGCGTCAAGCTTGATATGACGGCGAAAGCCGACGGCGACGCCGCCCGTGAAGCAGACCTGGAACGGGAACTGGCTCGCATCGGGTACGTGCTCAAACCCCTGGACATCGTGCTGATTCATACGGGACGTGACCGGTTCCGCGAAGAACCCGACTACCTGTTTCGTGGATGCGGCGTGACCGCCCCGGCGACAAGGTGGCTCTTCGACCGGGGCGTTCGGGTGACGGGAATTGATGCCTGGGGATGGGACCGGCCCCTCAATCTCCAGGCCGAGGAAGCCCGCTCGGGCGACAGGAAAGGTGTTTTCTGGGAAGCCCACCAGGTGGATCTTCCTTACTGCCACATGGAGCGGCTGACAAACCTGGACCGGTTGCCTCCCTTCGGCTTCAAGGTCGCCTGCTTTCCGCTCAAGATCAAAGGCGGAAGCGCGGCGCCGGCCCGTGTCGTGGCGATCCTGCCGGAGTAAGCCGAAGCGGCGACAGTCTCCGTCAGAACAACTCTTTTATATAAAAGAAAAGTATTCCCAGTGTATAGGCTACGCGGATCAACGTTCCCACCATGAAGCCCATGAAGACGCCCCATCCTGCACGCAGGGCGTCGTGGCCGCTCTTGTTCGCCGCCAGTTCCCCCGCAACAGCGCCCAGCAGGGCGCCGATAATGATACCGAGCGGGGGCATGATCAGAAACCCCGCCACGATGCCCACGACGGCGCCGATGATGCCGAATTTCGACGCGCCGTAACGGCGCGCCCCCTCGGCCGGCAGCACGTTGTCCAGAACTTCAATAAGCAGGGCGGTGGCGCCGGCGATTATAAGAAACTCCGCACTGAAAGGCTCCCAGTCCTTTGCGAAGGAAAGAACCAGCAGGGCCGCGAACCCCAGGGGAGGACCGGGGATTATCGGAAGCAGGCTCCCCGCCACGGCCAGAACCGCCATTATAAGACCTATTACAACAAGAACAACCGTCACTGAAGTTTCATTCCTCCTCCGATGGCACAGGGCCGAACCGCCTGTGGGAGCTACTATACACTACCGACGGCTCACGCGCACCTCTATAAAGATACACGGTTTATATTTTCCGCGGGTAAAAAATAATGTTTGATTTTCTCGTTATATTCGGGTATGTCTGCTCCCTCGTCGGCAGCGCACGGCGGATGCCGGCGGTAGTTGACATGTCCGATATTTTATATATAATTACTGGAATATTGACCATTTTGAAGGGTAGCCGATCATGTACGCAGTTATAAAAACAGGAGGCAAGCAGTACCAGGTTGCCGTTGGAGAAACACACGATTTCGAAAAAATCGAAGGTAACCGTGGAGATGCGGTGACATTCGACCAGGTCCTGATGGTGCGTGACGACGACTCGATCAGACTGGGCGCCCCGCTGGTTGAAGGGGCGACGGTAACGGGAACAATCGTTGAGCAGACAAAGGGTCCGAAAATTACGGTGTTCAAGATGAAACGCCGGAAGGGATACCGCAGAAAGATCGGACACCGACAGCCGTTGACGCGCATGAAAATTACGGATATAGCTGGATAGCGGAGGAAAGAACCATGGCTCATAAGAAAGGCCAGGGAAGCAGTCGGAACGGAAGAGACAGCCAGTCGCAGAGGCGGGGAGTGAAAGCCTTCGGCGGAGAGCGCGTCAGCGCCGGATCCATTATCAT
Source organism: delta proteobacterium MLS_D (assembly GCA_002030015.1). Classification (GTDB taxonomy): domain Bacteria; phylum Desulfobacterota; class Syntrophia; order Syntrophales; family UBA2210; genus MLS-D. The sequence goes on along the minus strand of LQBH01000014.1, from coordinate 32,416 downwards.
ACGCCAGGTGGGAACGAAAATTCACCCCGGCCAGAACGTCGGCATGGGCAAAGATTATACGATCTACGCGAAAATCGACGGAATCGTCACCTTCGAGCGAAAAGACAAGACTCGAAAAAAGGTCAGTGTTTACGCGGCCTGAGACCATAACCCGCCGCGGGTCGGGACTCTTCCGGCTCCCCACATTCATTGCTTTCAGAGGTGTTAGTGACGCGTGTTTCCGCTAACACCTTTTTTCATGGAACGACGCCGCTGAAACGGCGTTTCCGCGGTCTGCGACATGAAATTTATTGACGAAGCCACCATATACGTGAAAGCCGGCGACGGAGGACGGGGTTGTGTCAGTTTTCGCCGGGAGAAGTATGTTCCCCGCGGCGGGCCGGATGGCGGTAACGGCGGCAAGGGAGGCGACGTGGTGGTGCGCGCTTCCGAGAACCGCCACACTCTCCTTGACCTGAAATTCAACCAGCACTGGAAGGCCGAACGCGGCGGTCACGGCGCAGGGAATAACAGGACCGGGAAGAATGGAGCGGACGTGGAAATCGCCGTTCCCCTGGGAACCGTCGTGCGGGACGCCGACAGTGGAGAGGTCCTGGGCGACCTCACGGCCGAGGGACAGGTCTGTATCGCCGCACGGGGTGGAATCGGGGGCAAAGGAAACGCCCATTTCAAGAGTGCCACGCAACAGGCGCCGCGATTCGCCCAGGAGGGAATGCCGGGCGAGGAACGCCGGATCACTCTTGATCTGAAGCTGCTCGCCGACGTGGGCATCATCGGGCTGCCCAACGCGGGAAAATCGACGCTCATCGCGAGCATTTCGGCGGCCCGGCCCAAAATCGCTGATTATCCCTTCACGACCCTCATTCCGAATCTTGGTGTCGTCCGTTGCGGCGACGACGACGGTTTCGTCGTCGCGGACATTCCGGGACTTATCGAGGGAGCCCACCGGGGAACAGGACTGGGAACCCGGTTTCTGCGTCACGTGGAGCGCACAACGTTGCTCCTTCACATTATCGACCTGTCGCGGGCGGAATCGGACGGCGCCTGGGAAGATTTTCAAACCATTAACCACGAGCTGGCTTCATTCAGCCCCGAGCTTGCGGAGAAACCGCAGATCGTGGTGTTCAGCAAAAACGACCTCTCTGACGCGGCCGAGCGGGCGGCGCGGGAGCAGGAACCTTTCACGCGCGAAGGTATTCCGGTGATTTCCATATCAGCCGTCACGGGAAGCGGCCTGAAGGAACTCGTCGGCAGCATCGCGCGGAAACTCGCCGAGAGGAAAGCGGGATAACGGTCATGACCGAAGAACGAAAGGACATAGTAGGAAAGGCGCGGCGCATTCTCGTCAAGGTGGGAAGCGGCGTCCTGACGACCAGTAACGGCATCGACGAAAAAATCATCAAGAACCTGGCCGATGAAATCGCCCTGCTCTCCCGGCGGGGACTTCAATTTGTCATCGTCTCGTCGGGGGCGATCGCCTCGGGAAGAGGTCGCATGAAATTCAGCGGACCCCTGAAAAGCCTCCCCCAGAAGCAGGCGGCGGCGGCCGTGGGACAGAGAATCCTGATGGACGTCTATTCCAGGGCCTTTGATAAGCACGGCATCGCGGTCGCTCAGATGCTCCTCACCATGAGCGACCTCGTGGACCGCCGCCGCTATCTCAACACGCGCAACACCCTCTCGACGCTCATGGAGTGGAAGGTGATCCCCATTATCAATGAAAACGACACCGTGTCAGTGGAAGAAATCAGGTTCGGCGACAATGACACGCTGGCGGCGATGATGGCGAACATCATGGAGGCGAACCTGCTGATAAACCTGACCAATACGGAAGGCCTCTACGACAGGAACCCCCGCCGCGATTCCGGCACGGCCGTCCTCATTCCCCTGGTAAAGGAAATCACGGAAGAGATCGAGTCGTTTACCTCGTCCGAAGCCGATCCTTCGGGGACCGGCGGTATGAAGAGCAAGGTCATGGCGGCGCGCAGGGTGACGGCCTTCGGCATTCCCTGCATCATCGCGCCGGGCAGACGGAAAGGGGTGCTCGAAGATATTCTCGAAGGCAACGAAACGGGCACGCTTTTTCTGCCCACGAAGACCCATATGACGAGCAAGAAATACTGGATCGCCTACACGCTGCGGTCAAGGGGAAAACTTCATATCGACGACGGCGCGGCGGCTGCCGTCATCGAAAAGGGCAAGAGCCTCCTTCCCTCGGGAATCGTTCGCGTCGAGGGAGATTTCGCCGTCGGCGACCCGGTGACCTGTGTCGACGCGAAAGGTACGAGCATAGCGAAGGGACTCGTGAATTATTGTGCCGCCGACCTGGAAAAGATCAAGGGGCTGAAAACATCACGGATCGAGCAGGTACTGGGAAGCAAACCCTACGACGAAGTGATTCACCGTGACAATATGGCGGTCTCGAAATCAGCCAGTAAAACGACCGACCGGGACACGTCGGCCGGATCATGATCCCGCATTCCGCGCGATCGGCCGCACGTGTCCTTTCGCGTCGAAGGACACCCCCTCGAGACGCAGAAGCGCCCTCTTCATGTCGGAACCGCCGCCGAAGCGCCCCACATCGCCGGACGACCTGATCACCCGGTGACAGGGAATCACCAGGGGAAAAGGATTCCGCGCCAGCGCCGTTCCAACGGCGCGGGCGGCGCCGGGAACACCGACTCGTTCCGCCAGTTTCCCGTAAGCAAGCGTCGTTCCCCGGGGGATACGGGAGGTTTCCATGAGCACTCTGCGCTGAAAGGGCCGACACCGTGAAACGTCGATACGATCGAGAGTAAACCTGACGCGTTCCCCCTTGAAATAACGTCGCAGGTCTTCCTCCAGTTTTTGAACCGGCCCGGGCGGATCCCCGGTGAAGTCGAGCGGTTTTCCGGGTACCGCGGACAGGGCGACCGGAGGAGCGCCGGGAAGCGTTATGGCAACCACTGACCAGGCGGCCCGGTCCTCTCCCGCCCAGACGATTTCGAGCGGCCCCATAAACGTTTCCATTCTGCGACGGAACAATGTCCAACCGGGCGCACTCTTCGCGTGAGGTAATTTTTTCACTATCTTTCTGCCTGTCGACTTGCAAACTGCGGTTCGGCTCTCTCAAGCACGTTCGCTTCCGCCCCGATACGGACTCATTGGAGGTGATCCGGAGACGCATCGAGAAACGCATGATTCAGGAGTACGAAGCATCACGCCGATAAAACGACCGGTCAGGAAAGATGTTTCATGCTTTCGCGGTAAGAAGCCGCCAGTTCCCGGTACAACCGGGCCCCGTCACGCGCCTCGCGAATACGCTCGGGTGAAGTTTCTTGTCTTATTATTTCCGCGGGATTGCCTGCCGCCACGGAGCCTTCGGGAATTTTCGTTCCCCTTGTCACCACCGCTCCGGCGGCGACGAAGGATTCTTTCCCGCAGACAACGTCGAATAGAAGAATGGCCCCCATTCCGATGACGCAGCCCCGGGCAAGATGAACGTCGTGCAGGAGTGCTCCGTGTCCTATGATGCAGTCGTCTTCTACAAGCACCCGGGACCCGGGGCTGACGTGAATAACGGCGTTGTCCTGGAGGCTCACACCTTCGCCGAGAGTAACCGGCCCGAAATCAGCCCGTATCACGGCGCCCGGACCGACAAAGCATCCCGCCCCGATGGACGCCTCGCCGATGATCACGGCTTCCGGGTGAATGAAGGCGTCGGCATCTATGCGGGGTGATTTTCCCTGGAGTTGATAGGACGGCATAACGCTCACGATTCGAATCTAAAAGAAAAAACGCTCCGCCGGGCAGGTTGTCGTCCGGCGCGATACCGTCAGATAGTACGGCTGAGCACGTGATCCGACAGTACCACCATCGCGTCCCGCGGAAAGGACGGCGGAAGATCGGCGATGAGTTTTTTCGCCTCCGCCACGAAGCGGCCCGCCTTTTCGAGGGCATAGTCAATCCCGCCGGTCTCCCGAATAAAGCCGACGACTTCCTCGACATCGCCGTCGTCGGCCGACTTGCCGGCTACAATCCGCCGTATCCGGTCCGCCCGCGACGACGGACTGTTCTGAAGGGCCCATATCAGGGGCAGGGTCATTTTCCCTTCCCGCACGTCCATGCCGATGGATTTGCCGAAATCTTCCTCGACGCCGATGTAGTCGAGGGTATCGTCGGTCAACTGGAAGGTGATTCCCAGTTTCATGCCGAAATCGGTCATCGCGTCGACCACCGACGACGGTTCACCGGCAAGGACGGGCCCGAGAGCGCAGGCCGTCGCCATCAGAATGGCGGTTTTCTTTTCGACTATGGAAAGATAATCTTCCTCGGTGATATTTACGTCGCCGCTCTTGATGAGCTGCAATGTTTCACCCTCCACCATGGTGGCCGTCGCCACGGAGACGAATTCCTGTACGGCCTGGTTGTTCGATGCAGTAAGGAACTTGACCGCCATGGCATACAAATAATCGCCGACGAGGACGCTTGCCGCGTTGCCCCAGAGCCGGTTGGCCGCGGCTTTTCCACGCCGCATGCTGGCATGATCGATGACGTCGTCGTGAAGAAGCGACGCGGTGTGAATGAATTCTATGGCCGCTGCCAGCGGGTATCGGTTTTCACCGTGATAGCCGAACAAGTCCGCACTGATCATGATCAGAAGCGGCCTTATGCGCTTGCCGCCACTCATGATGATATGCTTGGAGATTTCGGGAATAAGGTCGACGTATGACTCGCGTCCCTGCTCGAGAAAGGATTCAACAACGGCGAGATCCTTCTCGTAGGAATTGATTACTTCCTGTAATTGCATAAATATTATACCTTTAGTCTTTGGACGTACGCCCCGGTATATTGCATGACGGTTGCATTGTCAAAGAAATTCATTGTCCGCCGGTTTTACCGTGCGACCGGTTCAATACAATCAGGAACATCGTTGCCGGGCGAGTTCACCAGCGTCGAAACCTGGTACGCCTCCATATCGCTGAAGTCACGGGGACACAGCAGGTTTTTCACCAGCTCCTGATCTCCCGTTCCGTCGAGCCAGAGACCGGCATCTTCCCCGGTCAGAATGACGGGCATACGGTCGTGAATCGGGCGGGTACATTCATTGGCGGCCGTGGTCATGATGACGCAGGCGGGGCGAACGCCGCCCCCCGGAACGGGGATAAACCGGAAGAGCCCCCCGAGTCCCACCGGCCCGCGGGAGACGAAATGCACATACCAGGGAACCCGCGATTTGCCCCGCGATTCCCATTCATAATACCCGTCCGCCATGACCAGACAGCGCTGTTTCCTGAAGGCCTCCCGGAAACTCGGCTTTCGGTCCGCCGTTTCCGAACGGGCATTGATCAACAGACGGTTCGTCCGGGAACCGATCATGGGGAATCCCCATCGCATGTCCACGAGGGCCCGCTCCCCGCGTTCTTCGGTGACCACGACCACGTCGGAGCCCGGCGCGATATTGTAGCTGCGGCGGGCCCGCGAGGCGACGCGCACCACCCCGTACTGCTCAACTATTTCATCCACATTCGATATCATGACAAAACGTCCGCACATGAGAACACTCCAAATCCCGTGATGACGGCTCGAACCGTTTCCCTCCGAAATCATCGATTCAATGGACTTTTTTGTGTATTGTATACGAAGGTGCTTCAAAAGAGCAACCGCGGATGGTTTTCGCCGGTGGTTTTCCGGTCCGGATATTTCTTCTTTTCAAAAAAGCGTCTTTCCTGTACTGAAAGGTGATTCCGCATTCTGCGGCAATGGCCGCTTTCACAGCATGCCTTGATCGAAGAACGCCATTGGTGGTAAGCATATTATCTCGCGGTCATGCGGCATGGTGCGGAACAGGAGTCGTGGGCGCGCCGGCTTTACGGAAAGGAGGAACGGCATGTTCAGAAAAATATTATATCCCACCGATTTTTCGGAAATCTCGAAAAAGGTCATTTCGGCTCTCAAAAAACTGGGGAAAGCGGGAACTGTCGAGGAGGTGGTGGTACAGCACATCATCGACAGCAGAAACCTTGATGCTGTTGTTCACTGGTCGCCCGCCGAATACGAGCGGACAAGAAAAGTGATAGAGGACGGGGCGGCGGAAAAGGCCGCCCAGACGGCAAACGCACTCGCGAAGGCGGGTCTTGCCGTGAAAGTCGTGATCTCCGAGGGCATTCCTTCGCAGGAAATACTCAAAACGGCGAAATCGGCGGGGGTATCGGCGATCATCATTGGTTCCCACGGCAAGAGCAACCTGAGGGAAATGCTCCTCGGGTCTGTATCGGAACAGGTCATAAAAAAGTCCCGGAAGCCAGTCATCGTGATCAAGCGTTAAGCGGGACAATAATAATAAAAAGGAGAGGACGTGATGAAGATTCTGCGCGTTGACATGTCAACGCTGACTGTAACGACGGAAGAACTGTCTCCGGACTGGCTCCTGATCGGAGGCCGGGGACTTATCGCGAAAATAATGAACAGGGAAGTACCGCCCGAGACGGATCCTCTCGAACCCGGCAACAAACTCGTCATCGCCGCAGGTCCGCTGGCCGGCACAATGGCGCCTCAAATGGGACGCATCTGTTTTGGATGCAAGAGCCCGCTCACCCGGGGCATCAAGAAATCCAACGTGGGGGGGCCCGCGGCCCAGAAGCTTGACAAGCTGGGTATCCGCGCGGTCATCGTGGAAGGCGCGCCCGAACCGGGACACTGGTATCTTCTGAAAATATCAAAGGACGGCGCCTCACTGGAACCGGCTGATGCCTACATCGGCATGAATAATTACCGCCTCGTGGAAGAGCTTTCCAAAGAATACGGCAAACGCCCGACATTCGTCACGATCGGCGTCGCCGGCGAGCGGCGGTACGGGGCCGCGTCAATCGCCCTGGGAGACATGGACGGAGATCCCTGCAGAATCGCCGGTCGCGGAGGCGTCGGCGCCGTCATGGGATCGAAAGGACTCAAGGCCGTTGTCATAGACGCCGAGAACACGGGAACAGTCGAGTTGGCCGACTCCGCACATTTCCGGGAAACAGTGAGAGAATGGGTACGGATCATCAGGAAAGACGCCGGCTGCCAGTTGTTTCACACCTTCGGTACGCCACTCGCCGTTTCAAGTCTGAGCATGCAGGGAAGTATGGCCACCCGGGGCTACAGCGAAGGCAGGCATGAAGATTTCAGAAAGGTCAGCGGCGAAGCGATCAGGGACCGGCTGTGGGAACGGGGCGGCTCCATGCACGCCTGCATGCCCGGTTGCGTGGTGCAGTGTTCTATCAGATACAATGGTCCCGACGGGCAACTGCTCTGCTCGGCCCTGGAATATGAAGCGATCAGCCTGCTGGGCACGAATCTCGACATTACCGAACTCGATGATATCGCCCGGCTGAAACACCGCTGCGACGACATCGGCATTGATCTCATCGAAACAGGCGCCACCCTGGCCGTGGCTGTCTCCGGCGGAAGGCTGCGCATGGGCGACGCCGGGGGCGCCCTGAAACTGCTCGATGAAATAGAAAAGGGCGACGGCTTCGGGGCCATCCTGGGACAGGGCGTCGTTGAAACGGCAAAATTCCTGAACGTCGATCGGGTTCCCGCTTTCAAGGGCCAGGGACTGCCGGCGCACGACGGGCGGGCCGCCAAGGGCATCGGCGTCACGTACGCCACCAGCCCCATGGGCGCCGACCACAATGCCGGTCTCACCTACAAAATGCCCGGGAGGAAGACGGGACAGGCGGACAATTCCCTGGCATTCCAGATCCGTGCGGCGGCCTGCGACACCATCGGGTATTGTCTCAATTCCGTGCCGGGAGGCCAGGCGTCCCTCTACGGGTTTTTCGCCGATTTGCTCAACAGCCGCTACGGAACATCACTGGCGGGCAACGACGTCATTGAAATAGCCAAACAGACGCTGAAAGATGAAAACACCTTCAACAGCGGGGCTGAGTTCAGCACTATCTGGGAGCCTTACCCCGCTTTCTACCGAACCGAACCGCTGCCGCCGACCAACCGGGTATTCGACGTTGACGACAGCGAAATCCGGGGTATCTGGGACCGCATGGACGCGTTCAGGGAACCACGGAAAATCTGGGAGGTGCGCATCACTTCACTGCCGCCGCTCATGATCGGAGCGGGCGTACTTTCGAAAATCGGCGGTCAGGCGGCGGCACTCGGCATGACAAGAGCGCTCTTCATCTGCGATCCAACTATGAAAGAAATGGGACGCGCCGACGAGGTGATAAAACGACTGGAGAAGCACAAGGTTGAAACGGTTCTTTTCAGTGATATCGAAGCCGATCCGCCCATCGAGGAGATAGACCGCCTGGGAGATCTCTATCACCGGGAAGACTGCGACGGCATTATCGCCATGGGCGGAGGAAGTTCCATGGACGCCGCCAAGGCCCTTTCCGTGCGGGTCACGCATGAAGGGCACATGTCGGAATTCGAAAGCCTGGCGGGAGGAACAGCCAAGATACGGAACCCCCTGCCTCCCGTCATCTGTATTCCCACAACTTCGGGAACGGGAAGCGAGGCGAATACCTACGCGGTGTTGAGCGACCACGAACGGGGCATCAAATTTATTATCATGAGCGAACTCATCGTTCCGAAACTCGCCATCATCGACCCCGAGCTGACCAGCACGCTGCCGAAGCGCGTTACCGCCGAAACCGGCATTGATGCCCTCGCCCACTGCATCGAGGGATACACGGGGACACTCATGCCTTATCATCCCTACTATTCCGCTCTGGCCTTTTACGGGATCAAGCTCGTCGGATCGAGCCTGCCAAAGGTCTGCGCCGACCCCGGCGACCTGCAGGCCAGGACCGACATGGCGATGGCGGCGGTTTACGGCGGTGTCTCCTTTACCAAGGGACTGGGCGTCGGTCACAGTCTCGGCCACGTCATCGGTGCCCGGTATCACATATCCCACGGAAGGGCCGTCACGCCGTCGCTGCTCTGTTTCGCCAGGTTTAATGAAAAAGCCTGCCGACAGGAATTCGAGGACATCGCCTGGACACTGAACCGGTCGCGGAATCTCGAGGAAGGATTGCTGAAACTTTACGAGGAAATCGGAGCGCCCACCCGATTCAGGGACCTGGGCGTACCCGAGGAGGATCTGCCCCGAATAGCCTTTGAAGCATCCAAGGACGTCGTCAACACGGTGGGAAATCCCGCTCCCGTCGAAGAGCGACAGCTGCTCGAGCTGCTCCGCGATTTCTACTGACGAACCGGCCGGTGCCGGGCCTTTGAAACACGCAAGGCCCGGCATGACCGGATTCACTTCGTTACCCGTCAGGGTTGCGGAATAATGAACACCGGTTTTCTTACGCGCCGCAGTACCCGTTCGGCCACGCTTCCGAGAAAGGCGTGGGTAATGACGCCCTTGCTGTGGGTTCCCATGATGATGATGTCACACTTCAGTTCATCCACCTTTTTGAGAATTACCTCGGCGGGGTATCCTTCCTCGACGATGATGTCGGCTATGGGTACGGAACCTTCGGGATCATCAGCCAGTTCACGCTCCGCGAATGTCCTGATCCGTTCACGGATCATCTCAGTCACCTGTTGCCGATTCTCTTCAAACAGTTTCGCCCGTCTGCCTTCATCCGCGTAGAGCTCCATCCACATGCGCGCGTTTTGCGGAAGCGGCTCGATGGCATGAAGCAGAATCATCTCGGCGTTGTGTTTCCGCGCCGAATTCACGGCATACCCGAAGACGTGCCCGGCGTTCCCGGAAAGATCGGTCGTATACAATATTCTTTTGATCTTGGGTATCACGGCATTCATCCTCCCTGATTGTAATTGCCCGTGTCGTAGTACTCGCCTGCCTCTGCGGGCGTTTTTGCTATGTCTCACAATCCTCAATTATTCGCAACACCTATCGAACACCCGGGCGGTATCGTAACATCAATCGTGCCGCTTCGCGGTTTCGCTTATACCCGTACCCTGTTCTTCCGGGGAAAGGGCGCTTCCGAACAGATCGTACGTGTCAGCATCCGTTATGACGCACCGGATGATTGTTCCCGTCGAGGCCCCCGGCGCGTCCACATAGGTGACACCGTCGATTTCAGGCGCCTGGAAAGGGGTTCTTCCAATATGAGTGTAACCGGGAATATCGGACGGTTCTTCCAGCAGCACGTCGTAAACCGATCCCCGGCGGGCCTGGTTTATCTCGCCGGAAATACGGGCCTGCTCCGACATTATAATATTTCTTCGCGATTCCGCGGTCCTCGTTCCGACCTGCTTTTCCATGGAAGCCGCCGCCGTGCCTTCTTCTCTCGAGTACCGGAAAACGCCCAGGTGGTCGAAACGGATTTCCCTGACGAAATCGAGAAGCTTTTGAAAACGGTCCCTGCTCTCGCCCGGGAATCCAACGATGAGCGAGGTGCGCAGGGCGACGTCCGGTATTATTTCCCGTGCCTGTTCCAGTACACGTCGAATCCGGCGGCTGTCGCACCGCCTGTTCATGGCCCGCAGAATATCGTCGTCAATGTGCTGCAGGGGAACGTCGAGGTAGGGACAAACCTTCTTCTCGCGCGCCATGACCGAGAAAAGCCCTTTGTCAAGTCGCCGGGGGTGCGTGTAGAGCACCCGGATCCACCGTATTTTCTCGATGGAGGCAAGCTCTTCCAGGAGCCGGGCCAGGCCGGGGCGACCCGGCAGATCTGGACCGTAGCAGGTTGTTTCCTGGGCCACGAGCACGAGTTCCAGGACGCCGTTCCGGGCGAGACCTTCGGCCTCTTCGAGAATATCCTCGACGGGCCTGCTTCGGAATGGACCGCGGAGTGCCGGGATGACACAATAGGAACAATGATTCGAACATCCCTCGGCTATCTTGATATAGGCGCTCGGCCCTATGGCGACCATATTACGGGAATGGTTGGCCGTCATGAGAAAACGCGGGGGTTCCGCGGCAAGACGAGGCGCGTTTCCGGCTTCATTCTCGAGTGACGCGACGTGGCGCGCTATTCGTCCCACCTCGTCGGTGCCGACAAAAAGATCCACCTCGGGCAGTTCCCGTACCAGTTCCGGCCCGTAGCGCTGCACCAGGCATCCCGCCACAATGACGCGTCCGCAACGACCCTGCTTTTTCATCTCCACGGCATGAAGAATCGCGTCGACTGCCTCCTCCTTTGCCTCATCAATGAAGGCGCAGGTATTGACAAGAATGGCATCCACGAAATCTGAGGACGATTGCAGAACCCAGCCACGCTCCTCGAGCAGGGCTTCCATGACTTCAGAATCTATGATGTTCTTGGGGCAACCAAGGCGAACCGATGAAAAGGTTTTCACGTCACCGCGGCATCTTTCCGGTAAGCACTTTGCGGGGCTTCGACCCGTCCGCCGGGCCAACGATGCCCTCCGCCTCCATTTTCTCGATCATGCGGGCGGCTCGGTTGTAGCCGATTTTCAGGTACCGCTGGACCAGCGATATGGAGGCCTGTCCCAGGTCGGTCACCAGTTCGACGGCCTCATCGTATCGCTCGTCGATATCCTCATCCTGGGGTCCTTCTTCCCTGCTTTCCGGCGTGAATCGGTCTATAGATTCGTCGTATTCCGGCTCGCCGCGTTTTCTCAGAAACGTAACAATATTCTTTATTTCCCGGTCGGAAACGAAAGCGCCGTGGATACGGACAAGCGTTGAGGTGCCCGGAGGAATAAAGAGCATGTCGCCAGCGCCGAGAAGCTTTTCCGCGCCCAGCTGGTCAAGAATGGTGCGTGAGTCCACCTTCGAGGACACCTGAAAGGATATGCGTGTGGGGAAATTCGCCTTGATGACGCCCGTGATGACGTCCACGGAGGGCCGCTGGGTCGCCAAGATCAGGTGTATACCCGCGGCCCGGGCCATCTGGGCGAGACGGGCCAGTGACGATTCCACGTTTCTCTGAGCCACCATCATCAGGTCGGCGAGTTCATCGATAACGATAACGATGTAGGGTAACCGTTCGTGAAACCGGTCGTTTTCGTCCGCCGGCGATTCGGACGCTTTTTGCGCGCGGATGCTTTCTTCCGCCCTTTGTTTTTCCACTATTTTATTGTACCGCTCGATGCTTTTCACTCCCTCGCGACTGATCAGTTCATAGCGGCGCTCCATTTCTTCGATGGCCCACTTGAGCACCTGGGCCGCCTTTTTCGGGTTCACCACGACGGGATGAAGCAAGTGCGGAATTCCCTCGTATGCCGACAATTCCAGCCGCTTGGGATCGATCATGAGGAATTTTACCTCTTCCGGAGCGGCCTTGAAAAGGATGCTGCAGATCATGGCATTGAGGGACACGCTCTTGCCGGAACCGGTGGTGCCCGCTATCAGAAGATGGGGCATTCTGGCAAGGTCCGCCAGCATCGGATTCCCGACGATATCCTGACCGAGCGCGATGGGAAGCTTCAATTTCGACTCGCGGAATGTTTCAGTATCGAGGACACTCCGCAGGTATACGTTTTCCCGTTCCTGATTGGGAATTTCAACGCCCACGGCCGCCTTCCCGGGAATGGGCGCGATGATTCGGACACTTTTGGCTTTCATGGCAAGGGCAAGGTCATCGGACAGATTGGTGATGCGATTGATTTTGACGCCCGATGCCGGTTCCAGTTCATACATGGTGATCACGGGACCGGGCTTGATCTCGACGACTTTTCCCTCCACGCCGAAATCGGACAGCTTTTTCTCGAGAAGCCTGGCGTTCATAAGCAGGCTTTCCTTCCTCACTGTCCTGTCCTGAACCTCGACTTTGTCAAGAAGATTCACGGGCGGCAACTCCGCGTGCTTGTGATGATCAAGAAAAGAAAAGGTCGTCTGCTCTATTTCCTTGCCGCGCCGGGACGCCGGCTTTTCCGAGGACGGTTCGGCTATGTGGACGGCGGCTTTTACCGGGGCCGATTTCGGAGCTTTTGCCTTTTTCTTCTTTCGTTTCAACCGCTTCAGTCCGGCGGCAAGCCGGTCCCCGGCCCATGAAGATAGTGCCAGGACGACGGTGCGCAACCGGCGCGCAAGAACGGCGAGAGATATGTCGAAGGTCACGATAAGGGCGACAAGAAACACGACGATGAGCAGGAGGGTGCTTCCCGTCGTGTTGAGATACAGATGAAGCGCCTCGGACGACAGCCTTCCCAGCAGACCTCCCGACCCGGCGTGAAACAGCTTCGAATCGGGGAAACGAAGCCCGATGAAGGCGGCGCACGAAAACAGAATGCCCAGGAATCCCAGAATTTTGAACGAATCAATCTTTTTTGTTTTTCCGGTAAACAGGTTGAAGGAAAGAAAGGCCAGGCCAAGAGGCAGAAGATACGCGGTCAGACCCAGCAGCAGAACCATGCCGTCGGCCGTGTAGGAACCGACGATCCCGGCGAGATTGTGCGCCTTGATCTTTTCCGACACATAGTGACTGAAGGAGGGGTCCCGCGGGTCATAGGACAGAAGGGAAATGAACAGAAAAACGGCGACCGCAAAAAGGACAACCGCCGCTATCTCCCGCCATCTTTTGTATTCGCTGTTTGTTTTCTTCATGGAATCCGGATCACAGGTTGTTCACCAGGCACAATACACATGCCAGTATCCAGCAATAATACGCGAAATAGCGCAGGTTCCGCCTTGAAACGACGAACATGAGCAGCGCGATGGTCACAAATCCCACCACGGCGGCCGCAGCAGCACCAATGCAATAAATCATCATCGTTTCGAAAGAGACCATCGATACCTGCCTCATTTCCAGGATCGTCGCCCCCAGAATCGCGGGAACGGCGATGAGAAAAGAAAACCGCGCCGCCGCTTCACCCTTCAATCCGAGAAAAATTCCGGCGGTTATGGTTGATCCCGATCGCGAAATACCCGGCACCAACGCGCAGGCCTGAACAAGACCGATGATTATGCCGTCGATGATCCGCATGTTCTCCAGGCCGCGACGTCCCTCCCGCACCCGGTCCGACAGAAAGAGCAGAACGCCCGTTACCACCAGCGCCGCGGACACGGTCTGCACAGATTCGAAAAGGGCATAAATCCTGTCCTGAAACATCAAGCCAAGAAAGCCGGTCATCACGGTCGCGACAACAATTATTCCCGCGAGTTTCCGTCCCGCCGCGGACGACAACCCCTCGGCGCCGGCGGGCCGGTCCCCGGGAAGGCAGGCCCGAAGAACGGCGAACAGTTCACGCCTGAAAAACACCAGGACGGCCAGCATGGTACCGAAATGAACCATTACGTCAAAGAGCACGCCCGGCTGTTCAAATTCCCCGATGAAACTCTGTGCTATAACCAGGTGACCGGAGCTGCTGACAGGAAGAAATTCCGTCAGGCCCTGAAGAACACCCAACCCTATACTTTCCCAGATGCTCAAAGAACGTGCTCTCCCTCTTCCCGGTTCACTCCCGCTCGAACCGCACGCCGGGCAATCCCCCGTGTATTCTTCGCAGTTTCTAATGCATATGAAGGGTGAAGTCAACCCATATATCCCGAAGAGAAAGGCGGAAGTGTTGCATAATTCTTACGGAAAAAGAGAGAGATTTGAAAAAATTCCCTCCCGCTTCAACACCGTCATGCCGACTTGACCCGGCACCACTTATGCCCTGTCATTCCGGTTTCGACCCGACGTCTTCTTATTTTCCGCCATTCCGGGTTTGTGGACGCGCCTCCTGTTCCCATTGTTCATCATGCCGGCGAATACCCTAACGAGCACACGGGCCGGCATCCGGGGATTGCCCGGGAAACAGGTGAAACCGGATATCAGAACCTGCCTGGTATCTCCCTCCCCTTTATCCCTTCCCTCCCGGGGAGGGGACTGAGAAAACGGGACCCCGCCCCTCACCTCCTACCTGTCGCCCATCGCCCCTCGCCTCGTACCCATGGCTTCGGGATTACCGTACAATTGATTTGCCAACGGCTGGAAAGGCTGTTATAGTCGCTCCCGAATCCAGAAGACATTTCGAAAGGAGGTTCTATGGTCAACAAAGCTATCCTTGTGGGTCGGCTGGGAGCGGATCCCGAGATTCGCTACACGCAGGACGGAACGATGGTAACGAATCTGAATATCGCCACCAACGAACAGTGGAAAGACAGGGAAGGCGAAAAGCAGCAACGTACCGAGTGGCACCGGGTGGTCACCTTTCGAAGGCTCGCGGAAATATGCAGCAAATACCTGTCCAAGGGAAGCCTTGTCTACGTGGAGGGTCGCATACAGACGCGTTCGTGGGACGACAAAGACGGCAACAAGCGTTACACGACGGAGATCGTCGCCTCCACCATGCAGATGCTCGACAGAAAGGGACAGGGATCCGACCAGGACGATGCTCCGGCGGGCAACTACGGAAATACCGGTACTTCCGGCACGTACGACGACGACGTACCGTTCTGACGGTTACTTGTCTTTGTCTTCTATCTTCTTGTCCGGCTTTTCACTATCCGACAGATTGTCCTCGTCATGGAAGGACGTTTTGAAGTTCCGTATTCCCTTTCCGATGGCCCCGCCGATCTCCGGCAGTTTTCCGGCACCGAATATGATCAGGATTATCACCAGGATTATCAGCAGTTCCGGCATTCCTATTCCGAACATTTCACTCTACCTCGCACCGTAGCATTTTGATTTCCGTTTCGGGAAAGGGGATACCGGGCGACGGGTCTGTCCCGTTCCCCGCCCCGTCAGCTTATAATAATGAAACATACAGGCCCCCGTCAACCGGGATTTATTGCTCTTCTCCTCATTAGGGCACCGACACAACAACGTCACGGCAGTGTCAGAAATACAACTTCTCCCTTTTCCCCGAGAGATCCCAGGGATGAGCCTTGAAAAATCACTTCCGTGCCCCCGGCGTTACCTATGATGATATCAAAATTTTCCATCGCTTTTCGCGTAATGACATCGCCCTCTTTCAAGTACATCTGTTCAGGAAGTCCCTCGTCCCCAATGACTTGCAGCCAGGTTAATTCCCTGGCCCGTATCTCGAGAACCAACTCTTCCGGTTGTTCCTCCGACCGTATGGTTGCGGCGGGTTCTGTTTCTTCAATCGAAACCGTTTCTTCCACCGAGGCTTCTTCCTCCGCCGGAACCTCCTGCCGAAGAACTTCTTCACTCTCCGGCATCTCGCCGATGCCAATTGATTGCAGGTCCCCGGAATCCCCGTCCATCACCGCCTCGGGAATTGTATACTCCTCTTGCACGGGTTCCTGAACTGCTTCAGCCGCAAGATCCGTTCCGGCATTCTTCTCGACGGAAACCGGCTCCGACATTCGATCTGTCTTTTCATCGACCGTGATCGCTTCTTCCACGTCCGGCAGCGCAACCGAAACCGTTTCCGATACTTGCTTCTTCAAGATCTGCCGGACTTCCGGGTACCAGTGTGATCTCTGCCCCCAGGCATACCAGAACGCCACCAATACCAGACAGAGAATGAGTGCCGTCAGAATCAACCGGGGCCGGCCGGAAGACCGGCTTCTTCTCTTTTTCAACTCTTCATACCGGTTGTCCGGTATTTCGCGGACCTCACTGTATGCGTCGTACCGTTCGAGAACGGGTGCGGGATCTATGTCGAGCGCCCTGGCGTAGGCCTTGATAAAGGCCCGCGTGTAAACCGGTTCGGGCAGCCTGCTGAAGTCATCACCTTCGATCGCTTCAAGCATGAAAGGACTTATTCTTGTCGCCTTTACAATCTCCCTGAAACTTATCCCCTTTGATTCTCGAAGCTCCCGGAGTCCAAAGAGAGACTGGCCTTCTTTGCGATCCTCGTTTCGCTCCTTGATATACTCTCCCTCCATATTTCCATTCACACTACCGGTATATTGTGATAACTGAATTTTAGTAGCACCAATACCAGTGGGAATCAATAGAAAAATTCCCGCATGCTCCGCCGGCGGTGAACAGAAATTTTCGGTTTGAAAAGAACGATGCCTTTGTGTATGCCAATGGGGGGACTGGGGCATGATTCATGTAAAAGATTTCGCCGTGCACGCGGCGCTGGAAGCGGGCAAACTCCTTGTGCAACGATTCGGATCGATCAACGAGATCAGCTTCAAGGGTGAAATCGACCTCGTGACGGAAGCCGATCGTCAATCTGAACGGTTTCTGATCGACCGGATCAGAAGTGTCTTCCCCGACCATGACATTCTGTCCGAAGAATCGCCGCCCCTTTCCACCGGCGCCGAGTACAGGTGGATCATCGACCCTCTTGACGGAACCACCAATTACGCTCACGGATTCCCTTTTTTCTGCGTCTCCATCGCCCTTGAACGCAAAGGCGTCGTGGTGCTGGGCGTGGTTTTCGATCCACTGAGGAACGAACTCTTTACGGCTGAAAAGGGAACGGGCGCTTTCCTGAACACGCAGCCGCTTCGCGTCTCGCAACGGGCCCGGCTGTCGGACAGCCTCCTGGCAACAGGCTTCCCCTACGACATCCGCGTCAACCCGGACAACAATCTGAATCACTTCGGCAACATGGCCCTGCGCGCACGGGCGATCCGCCGGGCCGGTTCTGCCGCGCTTGATCTCGCCTGCCTGGCGGCCGGCCGCTTTGACGGCTTCTGGGAGTTGCGATTGCACCCCTGGGATACGGCCGCGGGAACATTGCTTGTAACCGAGGCGGGCGGCCTGGTCACCGACCTCGGCGGGAACGAATACCACCTTGAATCACCGGCCGTCGTCGCCTCGAACAGCTTTATTCACCAGGATATGCTGGCCGTCATCGCCGGCGGCATGTCAGGTGATTCCAGCGATCAAAAACTCGGTAAGTAAAAGGAGCGCGGGCCATGGCACGATCCGTAAAATTGTATTCCCTGAGCACCTGTGTTCACTGCAGGGCGACAAAAAAACTGCTCGACGAACACAATGTCGAATACGACTGGACCGACGTGGATTTGCTCGACACGGTGGACAAGGCGGCGGCGGTCGCCGAAGTCAAACGGCTGAATCCCCGCTGCTCCTTCCCGACGCTTCTCATTGATGATCTGGTCATCGTGGGATACAGGGAAGAGGTTATCAAGGAGGCCCTGCAAGCATGAAAACTCCGGAAGAACTTTATGAAGCACTCAAGGCGTCACAGGAAAGACAGGGATTTTTCTTCAACAGGGATTCCGGCCTGGTAATGGAATTGCTGAAAGCGCTTATTCTGAACCGGGGGCGATACGGTTACATGAGCTGCCCCTGCCGGCTTGCCTCCGGATCCCGCGAGAAGGACCGGGATATCATCTGCCCCTGCGAATACCGGGCCGACGATATACGGGAATACGGAAGCTGTTACTGCGGATTGTACGTGTCTGCGGCCTGGAATGAAGGTCGTCTTCCAAAAGTCTGCGTCCCCGAGCGGAGACCTGCTGACCGCATGTTTCCCGATGATGAGTGATCTGACGCGGCGGAATGAGGAAGAGAAGGAAAGGCGAAAATACCTCAGCGGTTGTCTTCCGCGGTTTCTATGCCCAACTTGTTCATCTTGCTGTGGAGTGTGTTACGGTTGATTCCCAGGAACAGGGCCGCGGACTTTTTGACATTGCATGATCGTTGCAGGGCGATTCTGATCAGTGCCCGTTCCACCATAGAGAGGATTTCGTCATAGAGAGCGCTGTTATCCTGGCACTTCGAACTGAGAATCGTTACGATCTCTTCCAGCCGTTTTTCGATGACTTCTTCCACGGCCCGGCAATTCTCCGAATTGACCCCGTCGGTGCTGCGCATTATCATATCTGTTTCAACCCGTCCTTTCCTGTTTCTCTGAGCCCGGCCGGCGGCGGGCGCCATTCCGCTGATCGACCTGCGCCTTTCGCATACCGTACGGCCGCGAGATGGTACATCGACTGGTAACGCGTCAGTAAACCAGTTTATAGCACAAGATCCCGACCATGATGAACGCCGCGAGCCAGAGAAGAACCACGTCGGATATTCTTCGCAACGGATTTGCGAGAATGTTCCTCACGGCGGGATCAATTTTTTCGTCACCCGTTTTCGATACTATGTAAGAGACGATTTTTGTGAAATCGGCAAGATTGTTCGACACGACATGAAAACCGCCGTTCGTCGACAGCAGAATGTAGACTTTCTTCCTCACCGCCAGTGCGTCCACGCGGGTTATATCGTTCCAGGCCAACGTTTTTGTCCGCAAAAACTTCGAAATGGTAATGCCTTCCATCCCGAGCTCGACCTTTCGGACAAACAACTCGGCGAGAAGCACGACGAGCGCGAGCGCAATAATACCGAGCGCAGCGGCTTCGGCCGACACGCCCGCCGCCGGGAAAACGATCAGGAACAACGCCAGGGCCAGCATCGCGTCCAGCGCAAGGGGAACGAGCAGCATCTTTCTCGTTCCATAAACGGCACTGTCTTCGATCTGGTTGAAAGCCATGATTTCTATTCCGGTTCTCTCTGAAATGTTCCGCTTTTACCGCCGCTTTTCTTCACGAGTCGAATATCGGAAATAACGATTCCCCGGTCCGCTGACTTGCACATGTCGTAAATCGTCAGGGCCGCCACGCTGACGGCCGTCATGGCCTCTATCTCGACGCCCGTTCTGCCGACTGTTTTCACCCGTGCCTCGATCGAAATTTCACCGGCGGCGGCGTTCCCGGAAAAGAAAATATCCACAGACGTCAACTGGAGTGGATGACACATGGGGATGAGATCACCCGTCCGTTTCGCAGCCATGACACCTGCCGTCTTTGCCGTGCCGAGTACGTCGCCCTTGGCGACGACTCCCCGTTCAACGGCTTGCGCCGTCTCGGGTTTCATCCGCACGGTTCCACGGGCGACTGCCTCGCGATGAGTCTCCGGCTTCTCGGAGACATCGACCATTCGAGGCATACCGTTTTGATCAAGATGAGTAAATTCAGCCATTGTTTGCGCGACCATGTGAAACGGGCAATGTTGGAATGCGGAAAAGCGAAGCTTTTTGTAGCACAGCATCACCGACCCGTCAAGACGAGCTGTGTCCCGCCGAACCACCTTATACCATCAGGAAGCTCCCTCCAGCCGAACCAGCTCCGAGGATATACTTTTCCCGTAAAACATTCCCGCAAGGCGGTCGAATCGGTCACAGCTGTCGGTGGTACAAAAGATGCGTTTACCTTCCCGGGAAATCATGTTCTCAATACGCGGATGCCGCCTGAAATAATACTCCAGTTTTTCCGCCACAACGGGCCCCTGCTCGACAATCTCGACACCGGGTGGTGCCTGGCGTTCCAGCTGATTCTTCAGAACAGGATAGTGTGTGCAGGCGAGAAGGATCGTATCGAGCCGATCCGCCTGTTCGAAGAGCGATTCCATGTAGGCGGCGACCGCGGCGGCGGCGACGGGACGGTCATGTTCCCCCGCCTCAACGATTGGTACCAGCAGCGGACAGGCCTGCTGGACTACGTGAACAGAGGGATCGAGCTTGTGGATCTCCGTAATGTAGGCCTGCGAAGTCACGACACCCTCGGTCGCGAGAATTCCCACGCGGCGACCGCCCCTTTCCACCACCGCCTCCGCCGATGGCCGGACAACACCGAGTACCCTTCTCTCCGGCCAGGCCTGTGGAAGATATTCCTGCTGAATTCGCCTCAGCGCACCGGCCGATGCCGTGTTACAGGCAATAATAATAATGGGGCATCCTTCCCTGAACAGGTAATCCACTGCCTGGCGGGTGAATTCATAAACAAGTCGGGCGGAACGTGTTCCATAAGGAACCCTCGCGTTATCGCCGAGATAATAATAATCGTATGAAGGAAGACGTTCCACGACGCTTTTCATAACGGTAAGCCCGCCGAAACCGGAGTCAAAAAACCCGATCATGATTTCACATTATTCTCCCTGATTAGAAATCGCGGTGCAGAGGAGTGTACCAGCATCGCCGCAGCGGAAACAACAAAAATCTTGCCATAATTCGTCTCATCTCCTACAATCGGCGGAACTTCAGGGGGGTAAGACATTGATAGTTAAGGTAAAGACGGGGACCATTATCGGCATAGACTCGCACCCCGTCGATGTGGAGATCGACACAGCTTCCGGCCTCCCGCAGTTTTCAACCGTAGGACTTCCCGACACCGCCGTAAAAGAAAGCCGCGACCGGGTACGGTCGGCCGTGAGGAATTCAGGATATCCCTTTCCCCGCCACAAGGTTACCGTCAACCTTTCACCGGCGGACATCAGGAAGGAAGGGACCGCTTTCGATCTTCCCATAGCGCTGGGCATTCTCGCCGCAGAAGAAATAATTCCGCCGGGAACCATGGAACAACATCTCTTCATCGGCGAGCTCTCTCTCGATGGCGCCGTAAAACCAGTGAACGGAGCGCTTTCCGCGGCCCTGCAAGCAAGGGACATGGGTCTTGCGGGCATTATTCTGCCCCGCGTCAACGCCGGGGAGGCGTCTCTGGTGGATTCCATCGAGGTCATCGCCGTTGATTACCTGCACGAAGCGGTGGAGTACTTGAACGGGATCCGGTCCATCGAACCGACGAGGTCATGCCGCGATGATCTCTATCGCCTGAGTCTCGAACAGGACATCGATTTCAGTGACGTGGCGGGACAGGCGCAGGCGAAGCGGGCGCTGGAAGTGGCCGCCGCCGGTGGACACAATCTTCTTATGATCGGACCGCCAGGATCGGGAAAGACCATGCTGGCAAGGCGTCTCACCACGATTCTGCCTGAACCGTCTTTCGAGGAATCGGTGGAAACAACCAGGATTCACTCCGTGGCGGGCACCCTGAACGGCGACGACCGGCTCCTGGTAACCCGGCCTTTCCGGGCGCCCCATCATTCCATATCCGACGCCGGCCTGGTGGGCGGCGGGCATGTTCCCAAACCCGGCGAAATCAGCCTTGCCCACAACGGCGTTCTTTTTCTCGACGAGTTGCCCGAGTTCAAGCGAAACGTGCTCGAGGTGTTGAGACAACCCCTTGAAGAAGGCGCCGTTACGATATCCCGCTCGCAAGCCACGATCACCTTTCCGTCTCGCTTCATGCTCGTCGCGGCCATGAACCCCTGCCCCTGCGGCTACCTGACCGATCCCCGTCGAACCTGCCACTGCACGGCGCAACAGGTGCGCCAGTATCGCGCGAAAATATCCGGTCCCCTGCTGGACCGGATCGACATTCACGTAGATGTGCCGTCGCTGCGCTATAACGAGTTGGCAGGCGCCGCGCCGGCCGAATCCTCGGCTGCCATCAAACAACGGATCCGTGAGGCCCGTAAAATTCAGCAACGCCGTTTCGACGGAAGAACGATAACCAACGCGCGCATGAGTTCGAAAGAAATAAAACAGTTCTGCCCTCTCGATCAAAGCTCCCGGGAACTTATAGAAATGGCCGTGGATTCACTCGGCCTGAGCGCCCGGGGATACACGAAAATAGTCAAAGTGGCCCGCACGATAGCCGACCTCGAGGCCGAATCCGCGATCCAGGCGCACCATGTTTCGGAGGCGATTCAGTACAGAACCCTTGATCGAACCGCTGTTTAGTGCTAGATATTTCCGTTTGAGACATGGGTTGCCGTCCGCAGCGCCGACGGCGCGAACCCCGAAAAATCTTACATAGAAAAGGCGTCACAAAAATCATCCTACCGGAGGGGAACCACATCAATGGAAATCACAATACACCCCGTCACGCCGGAGCGAAGGAAACCGAAACCCGTTGATGAATCGGCCCTCGGCTTCGGAAAAATATTCACCGACCATATGTTTGTCATGCATCATGATGCCGAAAGGAAATGGCACGACCCGTCCATCGTTCCCTATGGCCCCTTTTCGCTCGACCCGGGAACCATGTGTTTTCATTACGGGCAGGAAATATTCGAAGGCATGAAGGCCTACCGGGGAGAAAATGACACTCTCTACATGTTCCGCCCAGAAAAGAACATCGCCCGCATGAACAACTCCGCAGAGCGGCTCTGTATGCCGCCCGTTGATCCTGATTTCTTCATGGAAGCCCTGAAAACGCTGATCCGGGTTGAAAAAGACTGGATCCCCCACGGACGGGGTACGTCGCTTTACATCAGGCCGACGATGATCGCCACCGAGGTCGCCCTGGGCGTTCATCCGTCAAACGCCTACCTTTTTTTCATCATTCTGTCTCCCGTGGGAGCGTATTATCCGGAAGGATTCAATCCCACCAGGATCTACGTGAGCGACGGCTTCGTCAGGGCCTGCCCCGGCGGCGTCGGCAACTGCAAGGCGGCGGGAAACTACGCGGCCAGTCTGTACGCAAGCACGGAAGCGAGCAAACAGGGATACACACAAGTACTCTGGCTCGACGCCCTGACCCGCACTTGTCCCGAAGAAGTGGGAACAAGTAATATATTTTTTGTCCTGGACGGGACGCTGGTCACGCCTCCCCTGAGCGGCACCATCCTTCCGGGCGTCATGCGGGATTCCATCATGCGGCTGGCCCGCTCCTGGGACATGAACGTCGAGGAACGGCGGCTGTCCATGGATGACCTCATCGAATCAATGAATGCGGGTCGCCTTACCGAAGTGTTCGCTTCGGGAACGGCCGCGGTTGTTTCCCCCGTGGGATTGATCCGGTACCGGGACCGGGACTATGAAATCAACGGCGGATCGGTCGGCCAAATAACCAGGCGGCTCTACGACGAGATTTTAAAAATCCAGTACGGCGAAGGGGATGATCCCTTCGGGTGGCGCGCCAGAATTGACCCCTGAACGTCGACTCATCAACAGGCCTGTTAAAAGGTCTGTGGACAGCCTTGTTGAAGGACCGCATAAGTCGGCAAAGACAAGAACCTAGTAACGGTTTGCCCGCCTTTCGGGCAGGGCGAAAAGAACGGCCTCTGTGCAAAGGATCACCCCGTGAAGAGTACCGCAGGCAGATATGTTTTCCTCACGTTTCTGGCGGCCTTGACATTCGCTCTGACGCTGGTATCCGTGAACGCCGAATCGACTTCTTCCCCGGATTCGCCGGATCTCTCCGAAATCGTCGCGGGAATCCGGGACAAGTACGACGGGATTGAAGATCTTCAGGCGGAATTCTTTCACCAGGCGCCCGTCGCCCTCACGGGAACCGTGCTGCGGGAAGAGGGAACCTTCTATTACAAGAAGCCGCAACGGCTCCGCTGGGAATACCGGGAACCGCGGGGCAAGCTGCTGGTGATGAATCCCGACGTCCTCTGGCTCTACCTGCCGGACGACAACAAGGTGTATCTGCAGAAAACCGGCGAGGCGCGGGCCTCGCGGATGGTGGCGAAGTTTCTCACCGGAGAGGGCAGGCTCGAGGACGACTTCATCATCAGCCTCGGCGAGCCCGCCGGGGACGTGAAGAAATGTTACCATATAGACTTGGAACCGCGGGAACCCTTTGACGGCATTCAGGAGATCACCCTCTCGGTCGACGTCGATACCTTTCTTATTACAGGATATGACGTAACCGATCCGTACGACACGACCAGCAGCTATCGCTTCACGGACATCGCCGTCAACCAGGGGCTTCCCGACGATCTTTTCAGCTGCGATCCACCGCCCGACGTTCCCGTGGAAGAGCTGCCCTGACCACTTTCAACGGTTTCTGAAAAAAAATATTATCAGGGACATCACAATGCTTACGATAAGGCAGCTCGCCAGGGGAAAATAAAACGAGCCGTACTTGCCCCAAACGAAAATATCCCCCGGAAGACGGCCGAGCCAGGGAATTTTTCCGCCCGCCGTGAGCATAACGCCGAGACCGATCACGACAAGCATTTTTCCGAACAGCGACAAATCCATACTAGTATAACTGTAACTGAAGCCTTCGCTGGCGGGTCGGCACGCCCGGCTGAACACCTTTTCATACTCTTAGTTCCATTGAAAAGGAGCTGTTTTATCGAAGTCGGGAATTTTGTCGACAGTGTCGACCTGCTGAACGAAAAGATACTCGAAACCAAGGGCGATCGCCTCGTTCACCACGCGTTCGTATTCGTCCTTCGCGACGCGCCTCCCGAGAAGCGGGTCGTCCGCCACGAGGGGCATCGGCGTATATTGCGCCATGAGACTCAGCGGGATCGACTTCGACACGTGTCGCGCCAGGAGTCTCATAACGGCGAGACTATTGTCCACCATGCCCGGCAGCACCAGGTGACGCACGATGATTCCCCCGTATGCCGCATCATCTCGCAGAATCAAACCGTCGCCGACCTGTCGTATCATAATCTTCAGAGCCGCCAGTGCCCGTTCCGCGTAATCGGGTGGAGCCCCCAGGCGTCTGATCACCTCGGTTTCGCCGTATTTGAAATCGGGAAGATACACGTCGATGATTCCCTGAAGACACTCGACAACCTCCGCGCTTTCATATCCGCCGCAGTTGTAAACCAGCGGAAGACTCAGCCCCTGCTCGAGCGCCCTGCCGACGCCCCGCACGATACCCGCGACATGGGGCGTTCCTGTTACGAACTCGATATTATGGCAACCGAGTTCTTGAAGGTGCAGCATCATGTCGGCCAGTTCGTCCGGCGAGACCGGACGTCCCCGGACGGAATGGCTGATCTGGTGATTCTGACAGTACGGACACCGCAGGTTGCAGGATGAAAAAAATATCGTACCCGCCCCTCCCGTTCCAGACAGGGGCGGTTCCTCGCCGTAATGGGGAAGGGCACAGTTGACAACCATGTGATCGTCGAGACCGCAGAATCCCCGCTCCCCCCGGAAACGGTCGACGCCGCACCGACGGGGACAGAGGCGGCAGTTCCGCATCGCTTTATCGAGCACACGGCGGGCGCTCTCGCAACGTTCCCGCCTGTTCCGTGAGGCGGATGTACCTTCCATGTCAAAGCCTCTGAACAACATTCCTGATGCCGCCGCCCGCAACAAGATCAAGGAATCCCCCGCCCAGGGGCATGGACAGGTCAATAACCCGCCGCCACCGTTTCAGTCGCTCTTCCGGGTTGTCGGCGAACGTGGTGAAATCGGTCCTGTCGGGAATCTTTCCGTCCGGCAGTGACGCTACAAACGAAGGCGTCGGCGTTATAAGCAGCACGTTGCCGGTCCATGACGGCGGCAGGGTCCGATGTATCAGGCGGCCGTCCAGCCAGGTGGGTACGATGTCCTTCTGGTGATGAAACATCAGTACCACGCCGTCTCCATCACCGCCGTGATACTGGTTGCAATGGTAATCCACCAGGCCGCCGTCGCGGTACAAACCGCGGGGCGCCCCGAAAATATTTTTTACACCCGCCACCTGCAGAGGCACCGCCGAGGAGGCCAGCAGAACACGCTTGAAATTCGCCTGGTCGAGCGGAATCGTCAGTCCCCGGAACTCCGGTCTGCGACAGAAGGCGGGCGGCTGGTACCCGCTGTAGAATACGACCCGCTGAAAAAACAGGGACCGGGCTCCCGGTGAAACGATGTTGCAGAGACCCGCCATGACCAGTGCGGGCAGCTGGAACAGGCCGATGTCGGAACGGAGCAGGTGCCGCATGCGGGCGACCGTAAAAGCCAGTCGGTATCGCCTGTTCGCCAGCACGAAGGGAACGGCGTCGTCCTCGATGTACTCATCGATCACGTCCGCAAGTGCCTGCTGAATTGTCGCCGGTGTGTCCCGCCCGGTGAATGAAAGACTGCTGTAAGAATCGACCAGACGCCGATAAGCACGCTCCGGTTCCGGCTGTACCCAGGCGCCGAACCGCAGGGCTCCCGCCGACGCGCCAGCCAGGGTTACCGGGTATTTCCTGCCCAGAACGCCCGCCCTCATGAGAGCCAGGTCGAAACCCGCCGCCAGGAACCACCGGGGTCCCACGGCAGGTCCAACAACTCCCGAGACATCATCGAACGTGAACATGCCGTCGCGGATCTTTTCGTAAATGTTTCCGCCGGCACTTATTTCAATAGCCTGTTCCATGGTCACCCAACCCCGCTGTTTCTTGACAGGTCACCTCATATACTATAGATTACGTCCTCTCAACAAAAAAACAGGCGGCTGCCCGCCGCGGCTGTTTTCCATTCTACGGTCTTCGGCGCGGCAAGGAGTATCCTATGGCGCATATATCAGAACCCATCATGAACCTGGCGCGCGAAGCGAAAAAGGCGTCGAGAACGCTGTCCACCCTCTCATCGGAAACAAAAAACCGTGCCCTGCTCCGCATGGCGGATCGGCTCGAGGAAGAAGCAGCGACGCTGATCTCGGAAAACAAAAAAGACCTGAACGGCGCGGAAAAGAAAGGTCTTTCGGCCGCCATGACGGACCGGCTTCAGCTGACGGACAGCGTCGTCGCCGACATGGCCCGCGGCCTGCGGGAAGTGGCCGCCCTTCCCGACCCTGTCGGGGCCGTAACCGGCATGTGGAAACGTCCCAACGGACTCCTGGTCGGCAGGATGCGCATTCCTCTCGGCGTGATCGGCATCATATACGAATCCCGGCCCAACGTCACCGCCGACGCGGCCGCGCTCTGTCTCAAGTCGGGAAACAGCGTCATTCTGCGAGGAGGTTCCGAAGCGATTCATTCGAACCTCGCCATAACCGCCGTTCTGCGTGAAGTTCTGCAGGCGGAAGGAATCCCCGGCGGCGCCATTCAAACCGTTGCCATGACGGACCGGTTGGCCGTGGAAGAGCTTCTCACGCTGGAGGACTACATCGACCTGATCATTCCCCGGGGCGGCGAAGAACTGATACGGACCGTGGTCCGCCTCTCCCGCATACCGGTCATCAAACACTACAAGGGCGTCTGCCACGTCTTTGTCGACGCTGACGCCGACATGGGAAGCGCCGTCGACATCTGCGTCAACGCAAAGGCCCAGCGGCCCGGTGTCTGCAACGCCATGGAAACACTGCTCGTTCACCGTGACATCGCGGAGGTTTTTCTTCCTGTGGCGGCGAAGCGCCTCCGCGAGGCGGGCGTCGAGCTCAGGGGGTGCGAAAAAGCCAGGGCCGTATTGCCGGACATCGACGAGGCGACCGAGGAAGACTGGAGCACTGAATACCTTGACCTGATTCTCGCGATCCGCGTGGTGGACGACATCGACCAGGCCATGGACCATATCGCCGCCTACGGATCACTGCACACGGAAGCCATTGTCACCAACAATTACCACAACGCCCGGCGCTTCATCACCGAGGTCAATTCCTCAACGGTTCTCGCCAACGCGTCCACACGATTCAGCGACGGCTTCCAGCTCGGTCTCGGCGCCGAGATCGGCATCAGCACGACGAAGCTGCACGCCTTCGGCCCCATGGGCCTCGAGGAATTGACGACGACCAAATTTATTATTTACGGCGACGGCCAGTTACGATCATGAAACGAGGACTGTTCGGAGGCAGCTTTGATCCTGTTCACCTGGGACACCTGCGCTGCGCCGAAGAGATTCGGGAACTGTTCGATCTCGACGAGATAGTCTTTATTCCCGCCGCCCGGCAGCCGTTGAAAACGGAGCAGCAACCGGCGGCGTTTCATCACCGCGCCGTCATGACGCGGCTGGCCGTCGAAGAGAACCCATCCTTTATCGTCTCGGAGCGGGAAAACCGTCGGGACGGCCTTTCGTATTCAATCGACACGGTACAGGCGTTCCTGCGAGAGCAATCCAACGACGACCGGCTTTACTTTATCATGGGACGCGACGCCTTTCAGGACATCACCCGGTGGAAAGACTGGCGCGACGTGATGCGCCGATGCGACATCATCGTCATGACACGACCCGGCGTCGGACCCACCGATGCCGGTGATGCCCCGCCTTCGGAAATCGCGTCGGAATACCGATACGACGACGGCGCACAGTGCTTCCGGGGAGAGCACGGCGGAAACCTCTATTTCAGGCGCCTCACGCTGCTCGACATATCATCGACGGACATTCGAAACAGGCTGGCGGCGGGACGCTCGATCCGCTACCTGGTCCCGGAAACCGTCGCGGCCTACCTAACAGCCAACGGTCTTTACACCGCGGCCCCTCACCCGTGAGGACCGCTCCCGTCATACCGATGCGTCACCGGAATTTCGCGATTTATCACGCCTGGCGGCGGGCTGCCTCTCCGAGGGTTTGTCTTTATGCAACAGGCCATGCAGAAACCGTCCCGTCAGGGACGCCTCGCAGGCCGCGATTGCTTCCGGCGTACCGGCGACGACGATCCGCCCTCCCTCGTCACCCCCTTCGGGACCCATGTCGATCACGTAATCGGCACATTTGATGACATCCAGGTTGTGCTCTATCACTACTACTGTGTTGCCCCGTTCCACCAGGCGGTCAAGCACCCGCAACAGTTTCTCGATATCGGCGAAATGCAGTCCGATGGTCGGTTCGTCGAGAACGTACAGAACGCTTCCCGTATCGCGTTTCGCCAGCTCCCGGGACATCTTGATGCGCTGAGCTTCACCCCCCGACAGCGTCGTGGCTGACTGGCCGAGCCGGATGTAGCCGAGTCCAACATCCACAAGTAACTGAAGCTTGGCCCTGATGACGGGAATACCGTCGAAAAAAATAAGTGCCTGGTCGACGGTCATATCAAGCACGTCAGCGATGTTTTTCCCCTTGTATCGTATCTCGAGTGTATCGCTGTTGAACCGTCTTCCCCGGCAGATATCGCAGGTTATGTACACGTCCGGCAGAAAATGCATTTCTATTTTCGTGACCCCGTCGCCCTGGCAGGCTTCGCACCGCCCGCCTTTCACGTTGAAGCTGAAACGACCCGGCTTGTATCCCCGGGCTTTCGCTTCCGGCAGTCGACTGAAGAGGTCGCGGATCAAGGTGAAAACACCGGTGTACGTGGCCGGGTTGGACCGGGGTGTCCTGCCGATGGGCTGCTGATCCATCATGATCGTCCGCTCGATTCCGCCGGCGTCCACGAGCCGCCTGATCTTTCCCGTGCGGGACCATTCACGGTTCAGGCGGTTGCGAAGCACCTTGTAAAGCGTCTCGATAACCATAGTGCTCTTGCCGGATCCCGACACGCCGGTGACACAGGTAAAGAGACCGACGGGAATTGTTATGTCGATATTTTTCAGGTTGTTTTCCACGGCGCCTTCGATACGAATGAACCGTCGCGGAAGCGCCCGTCGTTTTTGGGGCTCGGGAATGGCGAGTTTGCCCGAGAGATACTGTCCCGTGAGCGATGACTCCGACCGGCGGGCCTCTTCGGGCGTTCCGTGAAAAATTATGCGCCCGCCGTCGAGACCCGCGCCCGGCCCCATGTCGATAATGTGATCCGACGCGTTGATGACGGCGGCATCGTGTTCGACGACGATGACGGTGTTTCCCATGTCCCGGAGCCGGTGGAGCGTTGCCGTGAGGCGGAGATTATCCCGATGGTGCAGTCCGATGGTCGGTTCATCAAGCACGTACAGGACACCCATCAGGCCCGACCCGATCTGGGTGGCCAGCCTGATGCGCTGCCACTCGCCCCCGGACAGGCTTCCCGAGGACCTGGCCAGGTTCAGGTAATCCATTCCCACGTCCAGCAAAAAGTTCAGGCGGGCCCTTATCTCCCTAAAAATAGGCCCGGCAATCGCCTGCTGTTGTCCCGATAGTTTTACCGTGTCGAAAAAATCCCGGCACGTGCGGATGGGAAGACGGCACACCTCGTCTATGTTCATGCCGCCGACCAGGACCGACAGGCTTTCTTTGCGAAGCCGGGCGCCGCCGCAGGCGGGACATTCCGTTATATTCATATAACGCGCCAGATCGGCCCGGACGTCGTTCGATTCCGCCTCGCGATACCGCCTGTCCAAAGCAGGAATGACGCCCTCAAAGGGTCTGCGGTAGAAATGCCGTCGCCCCCGACGGTTATAAGAAAACTCGATTGTTTCATCCCCCGACCCGAAGAGAATGATCCGGCGTACCTTCTCGGAAAGATTTTCGAAAGGCCTGTTCAAGTCGAAATTGTAGTGGTCCGCGAGTGTTTCCAGCATCTGGTGGAAATACAGTGAATGCCGGTTCCGCCAGGGCGCCACGGCCCCCTGCCGCAGAGAAAGACCGGGATCGGAAACCACCAGGTCGACATCGAAAAAATTTTTTATTCCCAGTCCGTCACACTCGGGACAAGCCCCATAGGGGCTGTTGAAGGAAAACATGCGGGGCGCTATTTCGGAAATGCTGATGCCGCAGACGTCGCACGCATAGTGCTCACTGAAAACAAGGTCTTCTTCGTCTCCGCGCCCCTGAAGGGCGATCCTGATGGTGCCGCTCGAGAGGGTCAAACCCGTTTCCAGGGAATCTCTCAACCTTGTTCTTATTCCTTCGCGCACAACGAGACGGTCGACCACCACCTCGATATCGTGGCGGTGGTTCTTTTCAAGTTCGATGTCCTCGGACAGATCGCGAACCTCGCCGTCGACCCGGACGCGGACAAATCCGTCTTTTCTCAACCGGTCGAGATCTTTTCGGAACTCCCCCTTCTTTCCCCTGACGACGGGTGCGAGCACCTGCAGACGCGTTCCCTCCGGCAGGGCATTGATCTGCTCGATCATGGCGTCCACCGTCTGGAAGCGGATCTCCCTGCCGCAGCGGGGACAGTGCGGGATCCCCACCCGCGCGAAGAGAAGGCGGAGATAATCGTAAATTTCCGTGACGGTTCCCACGGTGGACCTGGGATTGTGACTCGCCGAGCGCTGCTCGATGGCGATGGCCGGGGACAGTCCCTCTATGGATTCTACGTCGGGCTTGTCCATCTGGCCGATAAACTGGCGGGCATAGGTTGAAAGTGACTCTACGTATCGTCGCTGTCCTTCGGCGTAAATGGTGTCGAAAGCCAGTGATGATTTCCCGGAACCACTCATTCCCGTGATGACGACCAGGCGGTTCCGGGGAATATCGACGTCAATGTTTTTCAGATTATGCCGGCATGCACCGCGGACCTTTATGGCGTTCATTATGAGGCGTGTGTACCTGTAGCTGCGTGTTTATCGTGACGCGGCGGCGGATCGATCATTCCTTCTAGAGCCGGATTTCGACATAGGCTTTCGCCCGCAAATCTTCGAGCCAGCCTTGAAAACGTTGTTCCATCTGTTCACCGGCGATTTCGTCGATTATTTCCTGCCGTACTTCCTCAAGCGGCTTCAGCCCGGCGCCCCGCCGATCGATGACCTGTATGATATGGAATCCCGCGGGAGATTCGATAATGTCGCTTATCGCTCCTTTTTCAAGAGAAAAGGCGACTTCCTCCACGTCGGGCAGAATCATGCCCTTTTCAATAAAACCCAGGTCTCCTCCCGCCTGCGCCTCGGGACCGTCGGAATAGTGCGCCACCATGGCGTCGAAACTTTCGCCCGACGCGAGCATGGCCCGTATTTTTTCGGCCCGTGCCCTGAAGGATTTTCGGATTTCGTCACCCGCGTCTTTCGGGACGGCTACCAGCAACTGTTGAATGCGAACCGCCTGTTTTCCCTCGTACCGTTCCCGGTGTTCACGGTAATAGTTCCCGATATCTTCGTCGCTTACCGAGACCCGAGCCCTGATTTCGCGTCCGACAAGTATTGACTTCAATATTTCCCGGCGGACCGTTTCCCGGTGCTCCTCGACGGTGGTCCCTTCCTCGGCGAGACCTTCCAGCAGTTCCTTTCGTGTCATGTTCCGGTTCTTGAGCAGGTCCTCGATATAAGCGTCG
>LQBH01000013.1:128226-218332 GCA_002030015.1 delta proteobacterium MLS_D | reverse complement strand
CCGTGGTCGCCATGTACTCGGCGTAGGCGAAGGAACTGGTGACCAGTACCGCAAACACCGTCATGATCATTGTCTGTATTGTCCGTTTCATCGTTCTGCCCTCCTTCGTGTCGGATTGTGTTCTTTGCCTGTCTCTATTGGAAGATCCGTGCCATTCTGAATAACGGTCACACTATTATTTTTATCCCTTTAATATTATTGCTTATTATTGCCACAAGCCGAAACGGCGCCACAGAACAACAACCATAAAAAACCCCGCACGCTTCAACGAAGCGTTACGGGGATTGAACGAAACGTGCAATCGAATGACCGGAAGCGACCAGATCTGTTCGACCGCCGTCCGGTCGTGCCTGTGGTATTACTCACCCGTGCCGATGACAAAACCGCTCGGCTGCAGGCCCGTTTCCGATGGGGTACCGGCTTTCCTCGCGAGATAAGCCGCGCCCAGGTTTTTAATGTGACTGCTTATATTGTCGAAGTAGTTGAGATGCGCCTGTTCCTCGTCGATAATCGTTTCGAATATTTTCACGCTGGTACTGTCTCCGTTTTCTTTGCAGACGGCGAGAAACTCATTATATCGTTCAATCGTGTCGTCCTCCAGCTTCGTATCAAATGGAAAAACGACTTCGACGCCTTGTCCTTTTTCAGTCGGCGCTTCTGGTTCCGTCGTCGGTTCTCCGCCCAGTTCCTTGACGCGCTCAGCGAACGTCTCGGCATGCCGCATTTCGTCGATGGCGATGAGCTTTATCTTCGCCGCCAGTTCCCCGTAATCCATGTCATCCAGGTTGTAATGCTGGTTCATGTACTGGTTGATCGCCTGCAGTTCCATCGCCCGCGCCTCGTTGAGGACACGGATAACTTTCCCCCGTCGAACTTTACGATCATTTTTTTTCATGACGTTCCTCCTTTTCGATAGCTCCCACCGAATGTTTATTCCCGTTCTCAAGAAAGTCTACCGTTACGACGGCATTGTTTCAAGTCGAAACGCGCCGCCTAATACCGAAAATTCACTCACTCCGGTAACAGTCACTTTTCCCCGTGAGCGCCATGGCGTCCCTGTACCACCGCGGCGTCCGCCTTCTCGTCCACCTGGCAATTCCAGACTTTTCGCCCACGTAATACGCTCGGTAAGCACTGACGGCATCACCGGGAACACGGTAGCGTTCTGGCATCGCCTGAACGAACTCCGTCAATCCCCTGTCACGCAAGTGAGGACATTGAAGATCGCGTACGACGACTGCCGAGCTGTGATCGTTGGAACGTCCGAAACGGTAGCGGTATTCATCGTTCAGACGCATCGTCAGTTCTCTGAGCCACAGCCAGTTATCACGCGAAAGGCCCGCCCAGAGAACACAGGGATGATTTCGGTGGGTCGGACGATAAGGAGATTCCATCCCTTTTTCGCTTAAAACAGTGCACAGAATCTGTGCGCCTTCGAGAATCATCTTCACCACATGCCGGTCCGCGTGGTACCTGGCACAGGTTCGAATATTACGGTCGAGAATAAAAATGTTCATGGCAGTAAGCAACCACCTATTTACACTGTTTTATTTGCGTATACCCTTTTTGCCCGGACGGGGCAAATGAATCGCGTCCGAATTATTTTTTAAAATTGCTAAAGGACCGGCGTCAACCTGCCGATTGGATGGCCGGAGGTGGGCAGGTTTGTCTTCTGACCCCGCATAACCTTTGAATCCGATGTTCCGCCCGCCGGCCTCAAAAACGACCGTTACGGTTGTCCGCAACCGCGAAAGTGAATTCCACATGATGGAGTCCCCCCGCATACTGATAGTCGAAGACAGCGCCGTTGTTCGCACGCTTCTGTCCCAAAGGCTTGAAAAACAGGGAATGCAGGTCACGCAGGCGGAAAACGGCCGTGAAGGACTGGCGGCCGCTCTCTCGAACACCTTTGATCTTATTATATCCGACGTGGACATGCCCGTCATGGATGGTTTTACTCTCTGCCGGGAAATCAAGAGAAACCCCGCCACACGACGATTGCCGGTGATTATTTTGAGTTCACACGACACGGAAGGAGACATAGACCGCGGATTTCAGGTCGGCGCTTCCGCCTACGTTTCAAAGTCCAGCGCCCCGAAGGAACTCGGCTCCACCATAAAGAGGGTGCTTGAATCGTATCAGGTTCACCGGAGTCACCTGGTTATGGTTGTGGACGATTCACTGACGGTACGCGGCATGGTCAGGAAAAGTCTCGAAAAAGCGGGATTCAGGGTCGTCACCGCGGGGAACGGAAAAGAAGCCCTGGAACGCATCGCAACATCCCGTCCCGACCTCATCCTCAGCGACATCGACATGCCCGTCATGAACGGCATTGAATTCTGTAAGGTCGTTCAGAATATACCAGACTACAAAGACATTCCCTTCGTTGTCATGAGCGCCAACGGCGACCGTTCCATAATGCGGAGAATGCTGAGCCAGGGCGTCGCTTCCTTTCTGGTGAAACCTTTTAACCTGGAACAGCTGGTCATCACGGTGGAGAAACTGCTGTCCCACCATGTTCTCCTGATGCTCAAGGACAAGCAGCGTCTTGAAGGCGAACAGCGGCTTTTTCTCGCAGGCATAACCAGCCTCATCACCGCCCTCGAAGCCCGCGACCAATATACGCGCGGACACTCCGAGTCGGTGGCCGACCTGGTCTGCAAAATGGCACACCACATGGGGATGGACGAGACCGATATCGAGTCACTGTCGACGGCGGCCCGCCTGCATGACATCGGTAAAATCGGCATACCCGACAGTATCCTGCTGAAGCCGGGACGTCTGACTGATGAAGAATTTTCGATTATCAAGAGCCATCCGACCGTGGGTACCCGCATTCTGCAGGTCATCCCGAGCATGCGTGAACTTCTTCCCGTCATTCTGCACCATCACGAACGTTTCGACGGCAGGGGATATCCGGACGGGCTCCGGGGGAAAAAAATTCCTTTGTGGGCGAGAATGACGGCCGTCGCCGATACGTACGACGCCCTTACCAGTGACCGGCCCTACCGGAAGGGAATGCCCCGCGACAGGGCATTGAATATTATCAGCGAGGTACGCGGTTCCCAGCTCTGTCCCGACTCGGTTGATGTATTTCTTGAGATCATCGCCGGTAACGGCGCAGAGCACGCTGTTACCGCCATGCGACGCACTGTGGAGGCCTGAGGCATCGGGGACTGACACAACCGGACCTCATCCAATCGACTGCTCACCCTATTCTTTCAGATATCCTTCTATGTAGGAACGGACCCGTTCCTTCGACGTAAAAATACCGAGGTGCCCCTCGCAGAGAATATCGGCATCGAGTTCAAGCAGGCCCCTCATGGATTTTCTCCAGGCTCCCAGATCGGACCCGAACGTCTCGAAAAAGGGACCGTGTATATCCTGTGCGAAAAGCACCCGCTTCCCGCGATGATCGATACATACCGACAGGGAACCCGGTGTGTGCCCGGGCGTATGAATACAGCGGATTTCACGGGTTCCGAACGAGAGCACCTCTTCATCGCCTTTCAGGCGAACATCAACCGGCGTGGGAGGAAAAACGGTGCCGTAGAGTCGAGCGGCCGTCCGTTCCGGATCTCCCGTTTCAACGGCCTCCGCGTCGAGTTCGTGGATCACGAGAGAACAACCGAATGAATCGACAAAATGAGGTGCACCACCGATATGATCAATGTGACAGTGCGTAAGAATAATCGCCGCTATATCGTCGGGATTGTAGCCCAGGTCCCTGATCGTCTGCTCGATGCGCGGAGCGCTCGGACCGGCGCCCGCATCAATCATTACCAGGTCTTCGCCGCAATCGACAAGAAACGACGTGGCGTCTTCAGCGTGTGTTACACCTGGTCCCCCGACAAGGTACATGCCCTCCCATATTTCGTATGCCCCGTTCGTCATCACTTCCGCCGACAATCGAGCGTTCCTATGATATCGTTGATATCGTCAACGCATGCGTCGCCGAGATGCCGTTCGATCCCGTCGATGATGTCCAGGACGGCTGCCGGGTTGACGAAATTCGCCGTACCGACCTCGATGGCCCGTGCTCCCGCTATGAGAAATTCCAGCGCGTCACAGGCGTTCATGATGCCTCCCATACCGATGACGGGAATGGATACGGCCTGCACCGTCTCCCACACCATCAGAACAGCCAACGGCCTGATCGCGGGACCCGAGAGACCGCCCGTCACGTTTGCGAGCCTCGGCCTTGCCGTGTAAATATCAACCGACATTCCCCTGAGGGTGTTGATGAGTGAAAGCGCGTCGGCACCGGCGGCCTCGACCCGCCGGGCAACGGCGGTTATATCGGTGACGTTGGGCGTCAGCTTCACTATCACCGGAAGATTCGTCGCCTGCCTGACGGCACGGGTTACCTCTGCCGCCTGCTCCGGGTCGGCGCCGATATCCATTCCGCCGCGCTTGACGTTCGGACATGATATGTTTACTTCCAGTGCGTCAACACATTTCACACCCGTCAATTTACCCGCAACACGTGCATATTCATCGACGCTTTCACCGAAAATATTGGCTATCACTGTCGTATCGAGTGTTTCCAGAAAAGGCGCTTTCTCCGTTATAAAGGCATCAACTCCCACGTTTTCGAGGCCGATCGCGTTCAACAGCCCTGACGGCGTCTCCACGATGCGCGGAGACGGGTTCCCCATGCGCGGTTTTTCTGAAATCCCCTTGATTACCATTCCGCCAAGCCGGTCCAGGTCAAGGTACGGAGCGAACTCCTCCCCGTAACCGAAGGTCCCCGAAGCGGTAATAACTGGATTTTTCAACACCAGCCGGCCGATACTGACCGCCATGTTCGGGCGCTCCGCGCCGTCAGTTTTCATGCCAGTCGATATCCTCCATATCAAATACGGGCCCTTCCTTGCAGACCCGGCGGTAACCGACGCTTCCGTCGCCCAGGCGAACCTTGACGGCGCATCCCAGGCACGCGCCGATGCCGCAGGCCATCCGTTCTTCCATGGAAACCTGGCAGGCGATACCCTGTCCGTCAAGCACATCGGCAAGAGCAGACAACATCGCCCTCGGACCGCACGCCCTGACTACCACCGCTTTTTTCTCATAGTATTTCACATCATTCCGGAACAGCTCTGTCACCGTGCCTCTGAAGCCGCGACTTCCGTCATCGGTCGCGATTTTTACCTCATCACAGTGCGGTTCCAACCGTTCGACACCGACGATCGATTCCTCGTCAGCCGCTCCCACGTAGGCAACAATGCGGACGCGGCCGCTGTCTTCTTCCCGTGCGCGTCGAAGACCGGCATAGAATATGAGCGGTGCCACGCCCACGCCCCCGGCCACGAGGATTACGCGGCGGCCCTCATCCATGTCAAATCCGCGTCCCAGTGGTCCGAGCACATTGACCGTGTCACCCTGGCGCAATAAGGCCATTCGGGCCGTTCCGGCTCCGACGACGCGGTAGAGCAGTTCGATTCTCGTGGTTTCGCCCGTTTCAGTCTGCGAACACACGCTGAACGGCCGTGACAGGAGCGGTGTTTCGCCCGTTCCCGGCCTGAACATGACAAATTGACCGGGACAGACCACGCCAAAAAGCCCGGGAAGTTCCACTTCAATAACGTAGTGGCCCCGCGCTGTTTCCCTGTTCGACCTCACAATTCCCGTTTCACGTTTTTGCGTCTGTTCCATAATAATCCGCTTCGCGACCGAGCCACCCATAATCGCTGTTACCGATATCCGCCCACATGATCAGTGCGTCTTCGCCGGTATCACCGTAATAACCAGGCCTTACGCCCGTGACGCTGAAACCGAAATGGTGGTAAAGTTCCACGGCTTCCATGTTCGAGGGTCTCACTTCCAGCGTGGCGAAAACGGCGCCCTGTTCCAGTGCTGTTCGAATCATGTCGTGGAGCAACACCGTCGCCACGCCCCGGTGACGCCATTCCCGGCGGACGGTGATATTGCGCAAGTGCACCTCGTCCACCACCAGCGCAAAACAGCTGTATCCGACGACTTCATTTTCACGCAGAATGACACGATTGACACAAATGTCTGAAAACAATTCGCTCCGGAACATTTCCCTGCTCCAGGGCGTGACATAGGACGACCGTTCGATGGCCAGAACGGCTTCCAGGTCGTCCGTCGTCATATTTCTTATTCCGCCATCCGCCGGTGTATATGTTGGGAGTCCATTCAGAGCCATCCGCTCACTCCGTCATTTACCACAGGCCGAACAGGATCATCGCAACGAGCAACAGCCCGGCAAAGACCGGAAGTCCCCCCCGGACCTTGATGGTAGCCAGCGCGACAGCAAACCCCAACACTGGGATAAACCAGTATACCATCGCAAGGGTTCTCATGCAGCAATCCGGGAGCGCAGGGAACATATATACCAGCAGTACCGTTCCCGGCATAAGCAGAGTGAATATGAACACCGACGACAGGACGAACGTTTTCGCCAGGGAGGTATAATGCCGTACCGCTATGCCCCGGGCATCACCACTGCGCGCGTCTTTCACCGCGGCAGTCGCCGCGGCATTGGCGGAACGGGCAATCAGCATATCGAGCTGCCGCGCGATGTATGCCGCAGGCACAAAAAGCAGCACGGCAGCCGCCAATAGTTCCGGCGACACGCCGCCTGTGTGTTTTCCGGCTATTATGGCGCCGGCCGTCATGAGAACGGCCGCTATGGTATCATTGGGTGGAAGGTATGTTCCCATGGGGAAACGGTCGATCCAGAGTAACTCCGTTATCGCGCCCGCCATGAGTCCCGTCAGCGGATCACCCAGCGCAAGGCCGATCAACGGCGCCGTTATAACGGGACGCGAAAGCATGATCTGCAGGACAATCCTGTCGAGGCACAGGAAACCTCCCAGGAGAGACGCCTCAACCGCCGAAATCCACATATCAGACAATCCGCTCTATCGCCCCCTGGTCATCCTTGCACCGGGACGTTCCGATTCAGTCCCCCCTCGCGTTTCCAACGGCTTCCGCGAACGATACCGACCTGTCACGGGGGACGCTCCTGATTTCAACGTCAACTCCGAGTCTCACCAGCATCATCAAGTCTTCAATTTCACCGTCGCTCATGTGGACACGCGTTCCGATTTTCCTGGTGCGATCACCTTTGTTTTGAACATTGCCCACGTTGAGGGCTTCGAACCTGAACCCGAGGCGATACGCCCTGATCACGTCTCCGATTGACTCAAAAAGAATAATAGTGTTCCCGCGGTTGTCACCTTCCTGTTCCGAATTCTGCCGTTGGGCGAAACCATCAATACCGCAGAAAACAACCTCGATGTCCCTGGGGACGGCCATGCGTATAACTGATTCCCGGAAGATATCGCCCGCTACTTCATCGTTTACTACAACGATGCTGGAGGCATGAAGGAAGGGAACCCAGGATTCGAGAATCTGTCCATGAACCAGCCTGTTATCGATTCGAACCAGCGATCGTTTCACCGTCCGCTTCGCACCGTCTCGAAAGAAGTTGTTCAATTTTCTGTTTTCCGGTTTAATATGGCGCTCGCCAGGTAAATATTTTTTCTGCCGTATTCCGCTATGAAATCGGCAAACTCGGAAAGCGTCATGCCGGCCCGGGCGTCCGGCATCTTGAGAAGCATGGGAAGATTGACGCCTGTCACTACTTCTACCTTGTCTTTTTTCAGAAAGGACAGCGATATATTGGAAGGCGTCCCACCGAAAAGATCCGTCAATATGAGCACGCCCTCACCCTTGTCGGCCTTCTTGATGGCCGTCGTCATCTCCTTTTTCAGGTCTTCAACACCTCTCGTTGCATCGACGGATACGTGAGCCACTCCCTTGAGGTCGCCTTTTATCAATTCGGCGGCCCGTATCAACTCTCTTCCCAGATTGCCGTGGGTAACAACTACGACACCAATCATATCCGCCCCCGCAAAGAATGTAATGGCGTAGGCTAATGAATTGCCCCCCAATTGTCAAGGATTTCCATCGCCGGCGCACGCCCCCGCCCGCACCGTTCTTGACAGCAACGGAGTCCTATTATAAGCAGGCATGAAAACGGCTGGGAAGGACCGGGTGAATCATGTCGACTATTTCCAGTGAAAAATGCCCACACTGCGGAGGAATAATAAAACGGTACCGCAACCCGGTGCCGACGGTGGACGCGATCATCGAAATCGATGAAGGGAGCGTCGTTCTCGTTCGACGCAGAAACGAACCTCTTGGCTGGGCCCTTCCGGGAGGATTCGTCGATTACGGAGAAACGCTGGAACAGGCCGTAAAACGGGAGGCCTTCGAAGAGACATCCCTGGCGGTCACCTCTGTCAGACAGATGCACACCTATTCAGATCCCCGGCGCGACCCGAGACAGCACACCATTTCAACGGTCTTTACGGTACGCGCTTCGGGAACACCGAAAGCAGGCGACGATGCCGCCGACGTTGGTGTTTTCACAAAAGATTCATTGCCCGACCCGATCGTGTTCGACCACGCCGCAATTCTTGAAGATTATTTTACGAAACACTATGCCGAGAACAGCTAGTGCTCATGCGTTCCGGCGGTGAAGGAGGCTCAGGAACCACTGCGGGCCTCGACTGACGTCGATTCGCCGACCCGTCGTGGTGACAGGGCGGCCTTGACCACGTCCATCATATCGTCAAAAAAGTTAAACCTAATGTCCTTCCTGACATGCTTCGGCACCTCCTCCAGGTCTTTCTTGTTCCACCTGGGAAGAATGATCGTTTTAATTCCGGCTCGGTGAGCCGCCAGCACCTTTTCCTTGACGCCGCCCACGGGAAGTACGGCGCCCCTGAGCGTGATTTCACCCGACATGGCAAGGTCCTGCTTGATGGGACGCTGCGTGAGAAGCGACGCCAGGGCCGTCAGAATGGTTACACCCGCTGAAGGTCCGTCTTTCTGAATGGCGCCTGCCGGAACATGAATGTGTATATCCATGTTATTATAAAAATTTTCATCGATGCCCAGTTCCCCCGCATTGGACCGAATGAAGCTCAGGGCGGCCTGCGCCGATTCCTTCATAACGTCGCCCAGCTGTCCCGTCATTATCAGCCCCTTTCCCCCCTGCATTGCCGTCGCCTCTATGAAGAGAAGCTCGCCGCCCGACGGGGTCCAGGCAAGACCCATGGCGACGCCGGGTTTCGCCACACGGGTGTTTTTCTCGTAGGTGACCTTCGGAGGTCCAAGATATTTCTGAAGATTTTTCATACCGATGACCGCCTTCGAGGTTTCTCCAGCGGCGACGGAACTGGCCACAGCTCTGCAGACGTTGGCTAACTC
Source organism: delta proteobacterium MLS_D (assembly GCA_002030015.1). GTDB lineage: Bacteria > Desulfobacterota > Syntrophia > Syntrophales > UBA2210 > MLS-D. The sequence goes on along the minus strand of LQBH01000013.1, from coordinate 209,086 downwards.
GCGTTCGAGATTCCTGACCCCCGCTTCCCTGGTGTAAGACGTGATTATTTCCTTCTTGGCCGCCTTCGTAAAACGTATGAGTCCAGGTTTCAATCCGTTTTCCCTGATCTGGCGCGGAATGAGGTACCGTTCGGCAATCTTTATTTTTTCTTCCAGCGTGTAGCCCGGCAGCTCGATCACTTCGAGACGGTCACGCAGCGCCGGCGGAATCGTTTCCAGAATATTCGCCGTCGTGATAAACATGACCCGCGAAAGATCAAAACTGACATCGAGGTAATGATCGACAAAGCTGTTGTTCTGCTCAGGATCAAGGACTTCCAGCAGAGCGGACGAGGGATCGCCGCGGAAATCGCTTCCCAGCTTGTCTATTTCATCGAGCATGAACACGGGATTTTTCGTTTCGGCCCGCCGCATACCCTGAATGATTCTTCCGGGAAGCGCCCCGACATAGGTGCGGCGGTGACCCCGTATTTCAGCCTCGTCCCGAACGCCCCCGAGAGAAATCCTGACGAATTTCCGTCCCAGCGCTCGCGCGATCGACGTTCCGAGAGATGTTTTCCCCGTCCCCGGAGGACCGGCAAAACAGAGGATCGGCCCTTTCGTATCCGGCTTCAGCTTGCGGACTGACAGGTACTCGATGACCCTTCTTTTCGGCTTCTCGAGCCCGTAATGGTCTTCATCGAGAATCCTTCTCGCTCTTTTGATGTCGAGCCTGTCTTTTGTTTCCTCGTTCCAGGGAAGCTCCGTTATCCAGTCAAGATAGGTGGCCGCAACAGTATATTCGGCCGACGATGAATGCATGCGCGAAAGTCTCGACAGTTCACGCTCCGCTTCTTTTCTTGCCTCATCCGGCAATTCTTTTTCTTCGATCTTTTTACGGTATTCTTCTATTTCCAGCTTCCCGTCGTCCTCACCCTCGCCCAGCTCCTCCTTGATCGCCTTCAACTGCTGGCGAAGAAAATACTCTCGCTGGCTCTTATCGAAATCGCCCTTGATCTGCGTCTGTATTTTGTTACCCAACTCCAGGATATCGACCTGGTGGTTGACCAGGCGCGTCACCTTCTCGAGACGTTTTTTTACGTCCAGGGTTTCCAGGACATCCTGTTTCTCTTCAACGGAAGCGTTAATAACGGTGGCGATCATGTCTGACAGGGGGCCCGGCTCCTTGATTGATTTCGCCATGGCGCCGAATTCCTGAGGCAGAAAGGGAGACAGTTTGACGATTCGATCGAACAGTCCCACCAGGTTTGCCATGAGCGCCTCGACTTCAAGACCCGTTGCCTCCTTCTCGGCAAGTCTCTCCACTTTCGCCTCGAGGTAAGCCTTGCCCTCGACGAACTCGATTATTTTGAAACGGCTGACTCCCTGCAGGATGAGCTGGGCTTTGTTGTCTCCCGTCTTGGCCATTTTCAGAATTGCCGTCACCGTGCCCATGTGGTGTATTTCTTCCGGCCTGGGCAATTCCTCTTCCGGCTGCTTTTCCATCGCCACGATGCCTATCAGGCGGTCAGCCGACATCGCCTCGTCGACGAGGGTGATGGCACGTTCCCCCACAACCTCCATGGGAAAGGTCATGTGAGGAAAAACGACAACGTTAAGTACAGGCATAATCGGAATAATATCGGGAATTTTTATATCTTTCAGGTCTCCCGGAATCTGCTGTTCAATCATGGGATCCTCCAGAGTTCGATTTGGTTAGGCGGTTCGGCGTCCGCTTGTTACCGCCCCTGCACCAGGATCTTTCGAACAGTGGTGTCCTGGTCGGCTTTGGGTATTCGAATTTCCAGCAATCCCTCTGAGAAAACGGCTTCCACGCTGTCCCGGTCAACGGGGATAGGAAGGGTGAGCGACCGCTCGAAGTACCCGTAGGTTATCTCGGCAAGATGATAACGGGTCCTGTTTGTCTGCAAGCGTTCCTGCCGGTTTCCATAAATACGAACCGTCCGGTTGCTGATCTCAAGGCTGAGATCATCTCCCTGCACACCTGCCAGCTCGACGAAAACAATGTAGTCATCCTCTGTCTCGCAGATATCGACTGCCGGACGCCACATGCGACGATAGACAGTAAACATCGGTTCAAAAAACCGAAGCGTCGGACCTGTTCCTGTCTGCTCGGCTCCGGTACCCGCATTTCGATCATCGTTAAACCGAATCTTTATAAAGTCCATGGCACGCTCCTCACGTCACGGCCTCCGCCGCGGGGGATAGGGTTTTTTTGTACCACCTACCCCTCAAAAATTGCAAATTCAAATCGATATTTTCAGGGGACTTGCCATGGCGTCCGTCATGCAGTACAGTTTGGGCAGAAATTACCATGAACAGCGAACAGGGTAAAAAAATGCCTATGAACCTCGCGGGCGGTCTGTGGTTGACGTCGACGGGAAGACTGGCCAGGCGGCTTCTTCATGATTTCCGACGAGCCCGGATTCAAGGGGAACATCCCGCCTGGGAGCGTCCTGACGCCGTCAGTCTCAAGGTATGGCTGGACCGGGAATGGAACGAATCCTGGCCGGAAACACTGCCCGCTCCGGACCTGAGGCGCATGGGTACCTGGAGCGCCGTCATGAAAGACGCTCCCCCGCCGGAACCGCTGGAAAGGGGGGCTTCCCTCTGCCGGCTCCTGGACGATACTTACGGGATCCTGGTCCGCCACGGAATCGATCCCCTCGCGGGTCCGCCTTCCACCCCACTCGTTGAATGGCGAAGATACGTCTCACGCCGATTCAGCGCCCGGATTGAAGCTCAGGGATATTTTCACCCCGAGGAACTGGTTCTCCGCGTAATCACGGCCATGCGCCAGCAGGCGATTACACCGCCGATCGATTGTTCCATCCTGGGATTCGAGTTCCCATCACCCCGCGAAAAGGATCTTTTTTCGTATCTCCGGAAAGTCTCAAAGGTCTCCTTCATACAATCGCAACGATCTGTTCCGGGAGATGTCACGGCGACAACGCTTCCCACGCCTGAGCAGGAAATTACCTGCCTCTGCGGCCGGCTCGTCGAAGATGCAAGGCATGTTCCCCTTCACCGGATCGGCGTGATCGTTCCAAACGTTGAAACCTGCGGACCGGCCTTGTCGTCGAATCTGGAAGACCTCCTGGGAAGCACCCTCCCAACCGGCGAAAACTGGTTCAACATCACCCTGGGGTCCCCGCTCTCACGGCTTCCCCTGTTTACGGCATCCCTCCTGCCCCTGCGTTTTTTCCTTGAAGGAGAAAAGCGCGAAACCCTGCTCTCCCTGGTTCTGTCTTCCTATTACGGATTGCGTCGGGAAGAACGCCACTCGGCCGCCCGCGCCGATCGAACGTGGCTTAAAAAGGGTGTCTCATCGAATCTGGAAGAACTGCGCCGTTGTATCGAATCCGCCGGCCGCGATGAGAACGATCTTCTGAGAGACTGGTTCGAAAGGCTGAAAGAACTCCGGGACAGCCTGGCCTCCGGCGGACGTACCCCTTCTTTCTGGATCGATCTTTTGTCCCGAACCTGGGAAAACCTCGGTTTCCCCGTACTGGCCGACGAGCAGGACCGTCTTGCCTGGCGACACCTTGCGACCGTTATTCGGGAATTCCGGACCGACATGAACGACCAGGTTATGAGCGCCGCCGAATGCGTCGAATGGCTGACCCACCGGGCGTCACTCGAACGGACGCAACCCGAACGCCCGGAAGACGCGGGCATTCAGATCATGGGCATCATCGAAGCGCGGGGGCTTGAATTCGACAAGCTGTATCTGCTCGACATGAACGACCACTCCCTGCCGCAACCCGTGCGCCCCCTGCCCCTGATGGACGGGTCAGAACGAGCCCTCGTCCAGGGCGGAACGGCGGAAAGTCAGTTTGAATTCGCCCGCGTCGTGTTTAACCGTATTCTTCATTCGGCACCGGTGATCGAACTGTTTCGGGCCGAACAGGACGGCACGAAACCACTCACGCCCTCGCCCTTCTGGCCCGAAAAATCGGCACATCACACCATCAACATCTGGACTGATCCCGACCCGGCGTGGCTCCGAGCCTCCTGGCTCCGGGCGGCATGGGAACGCACCGCGGATTCCGAAAGCAACGGGGCAAACGCCCCGCCTTACGCCGACCAGGCCCTTTCATCACACCCGGCTCTTCTCAAAAAACTTTCACGGGGGCTTTCGCCATCGCGCCTGAAAACCGCCCTTTCCTGCCCCTTCACTTTTCTGGTGAAGGAGATGCTCAGTATTGAACCACTTGAAGAAGCGGAAGCGCCCCCGAGCCGCCGGGAACGCGGCGAACGTCTGCACCGAATTTTCGCCTCGTTCACCGATATGGCCAGGAAATCCGGCATTGATCCCGTTCATAACCGGAATGAAGCTCAACAATTGATCGAACGCTGCGTTTCGAAAGAACTTGCCGACGTGGCGGATCATCCCGGCTGGCGTCTCGAAGCACGGAGGCTGCTGGGATCTGCCGATGCCGCTTTCCCCGGCATTTTCGAGCAGTGGCTCGATCTGGAAGCCGAACACCGATCGAAAGGATGGCGTTGCCTGACCGAAGAACGTTCCTTCACGGATCTTACCGTTCAGGGATGTCCCTTCCCCGTCCGCGGCATTATGGACCGGATCGATTTCAACGAACAGGAAGGATGGTTGTGCCTTGATTACAAAACGGGCAGGCTTCCGTCACGGGGAGACCTCTGCAGCCGTTTCACCGAGCCCCAGCTCGCGGTTTACTTCATGGCGCTGCGGGAATGGGCCTCGTCGCAGAAAAATACTATCGACAATGCGCCCTGTGCTGCAGGATATATTCACGTCAAATCATTGAACGCCATGGAATATCGTATTGTTTCATGCGTCGGTGAATCACTCGACCAGTGGCGTGAGATTATCGCCGACATGGGACGCCTCCTCGCCGATGGCCGTTTTGACCCCCGCCCCTACCCATTCTCGAATGTCAGGAAACCCGATGCCCTCTGCACCGAGTGTCCCTTTCGAACAACCTGTATTCGCGGCCTTTCGCACGACCTTCCGGCGGCAGAGAATGGAGACGAGGAGACCGGCCGTGACGATTGATCTTATCGACCAGGAATCACGCATGAATGCCCTTGACGTCACCCGGTCGTTTCACGTGGAGTCTCCCGCCGGATCGGGCAAAACGATGCTGCTGACCATCCGATTTGTGAAACTCCTCGGAACGGTGGAGCATCCTTCCGAAATACTGGCCCTCACCTACACGGAAAAAGCCGCCCAGGAAATGCGAAGCCGTGTTGTGAACGCCCTGCAGCGGGCACGTCGCGGATCGCCCGCCGATGGCGACGCGGACGGCGTGCTGTTGCAGTCCGCAGCCGGGGCACTGGAGCGCCACGGCGGGCGGATCGACCTTGCCGCATCGTCAAACGCCCTTAACATAATGACATTCCACGGCTTCTGCCGTTACCTGGCGGCCCGGGCGCCCCTGGAGGGCGGAATCAACCCCGAGTTCGATATAATCGATGAAACAATGCAACCGCAGATGGCGAAGGAATCAGTTGATTTTACCATGGAGCGGCTCGGCCGGCTTCCTGTCGGTCACGCCTCGAGAACCGCCCTTGAAAACCGGCTTCTTTACCACGACAACAACCGGCGCGACCTGGAGGATGAACTGGCGGACATTATCCAGCGGAGAGACAGCTTCGCCGACCTGACGGGAACGATACGTGAATCGGGAGGATCCGACCCCACCCGCCTGACCGCCGTCCTGAAAGAACGCACCTGTTTTTACGTAGAGCGACGACTTGCCGAACTCGAGAAATATTTCGTGCGAAGCGAACTGGGCCACCGCTGGAACGAATTCATTCATCACCTTGAAGCCGAGGGCGCCGCGGCAGCGGGAATGCTTCCCCGACAGGCTCCGTCAGCCCGCTGGGAGAATCTTTACCTCTGGAAGGCCGTCGCCGGCGTGCTCCTGACAAAGGAAGGAACGCCCCGCAAGCAACTTGGTCCGAAAACGGGATTCTACCAGGGTTTTCAAAAAAGCGAGTGGGGAAGCCGCATCACCGGCATGCCGCACCGCCTTGCCTCGCTTCTCAAGGAAACCTGCGAATTCCCGGCCGAGGATGAGTCCCCGGCTGACATCGACGTGCTTTTCGATCTCATCATCCTCTGCGCCGAGGTTATCGGCGATTACGAAAAACTCTGCCGGAGGCGCTCGCTCGTCGATTTCACGGGCCTCGAACAGTGCGCTCTCCGAATCCTCGACACCGCGGATCCCTCCGAGTTGTCTCTTTTTCTGGATCACCGGCTCATACATATTCTCATCGATGAATTTCAGGATACGAACCGGACCCAGTGGAAACTGCTCAAATACCTCGTCAGCGGATGGGAACCCGGCGACGGTAAAACGGTCTTCATCGTCGGCGACCCCAAACAGTCCATCTACGCCTTTCGCAATGCCGAAGTCGGCCTGTTCTACGAGGCGAAAGACGGTATTCCCCGCCCCGGATTGCCGCCTCTCATTCTCTCGAGCCTCCGCCTCGATACGAACTTCAGATCCCACCAGCGTCTGATCGAATGGACGAACGATCTTTTCGGAACAACAGTGATGACTGATCCCGACGCGGACGCCGACGAAACACCCTTCAGTCCCTCAACGGCCGCGGGCATCAACGGCGAACGGGAGACGCCCCGTCTCGACCTGGCCGTCTTTTCCGACCCCGACCGTGACAGGGCTCGTGAAAATGAAGCCGTCTGGCTCGCGTCGCAAGTAAAAAAACTCGTCGTCGAAACGGGCGGAACACAGTCCCTGGGTATCCTTCTCTTTACCAGAAACCGACTCACAAGATACCTGAGAGCCCTGCGCGAAGCTGGAGTTCCCGTCCAGGTTGAAGAAGGTCTTCGACTCGCCGACAGACCGGAGACGGCTCACCTCATTCAGATGGCCAGGCTTCTCGTCCGCCCTCATGACGACCTTGCCTGGGCGTCGCTGCTGCGTTCACCCTGGTCGTGGTGCGACATCTCCATTCTGGTGGAGACAGCCCTGTCCGAAGGTCATTCATGGATCGACAAAATACGGCGGACAAGCCGCGACCGGCGGGAACTGCAGCCGATCATACGCGCGCTTGACCGGGGAATGATGCGGATCGGGAGGGATCCTCTTGGTACGGTGGTGCGAAAATTCTGGGAAGATCTGGACGGCCCGGGAATAACGGCGGCCGTCTACGGCATGGCCGGCGTTGCCAACTGTATTCGCCTGTGCGAAATTTTAAACGAAGCCGATCGGGGAACCCCCCAGGAAAGCCTGACCCGTTTCGAGAACCTCATGGATGGTTTTTACGAACCTGTCGACCCGACGACGGCCCGATCTCCCGTAAAAATGATGACCATTCACCGCGCCAAGGGACTTGAATTTGACATAGTATTTCTTCCCTTTCTTGACTGGCGGTCTCTTTCCGGGGGTAACAGCAAGAATCCTCCCTACCTCGTGGAGCGCATTCCGGGACGGCGTGAAGATCACCTCATAGCCACGGCGAAAGACCGGCGAGCTTCCGTCCCTCATCCCCTCTACAAGATACTCCAGCGGTTCAGCAAACAGAGGGCGTGGGGTGAGGCGAAACGCCTGTTCTACGTGGCGGCGACCCGTGCCCGGTTCCATCTCGTCATGAGCGGTGTCGCGGACAAGAAGAACGACTGTCTCTCGCCGCCTTCCGACAGCCCGCTCACGTGGATCCTGGGACACGAAACGAGAAGCCGGGTCAATCCAGGCGTAGAAACTCCTTCTTCGGGAGACTCATTCCTTTCTGTCTCGGTCAATCCTCCTCCCCCCGGCGACGACGGAAGGAACGTGAAAAATAGCACGGTTGTTTCCCTGCCGCCTCCAATAATAATCACGCCAGAAAAACCTGAATTTACCGTGACGCCGTCGCCTTCGTTTATACCCGAGGCAACATCCGGCAGGGATTTCCCCGGAGAACCCGTCCCCGAAACAGGCAAAAGCGCGGCGGATACGGCGCTCATCCCCGCAAGAGCGGCGATACGGGGTACTGTTCTTCATCGACTTTTGAAATACTATATCGAAAAGAAGCGATTCCCCTCGTCCCGATCGGTCGTAGAAGCCTTGAAACGTGAGGGACTGGACGGGCAATCCGCGCTCGACATCGCCCCCACCCTCCTCAAAGAAGCCGCCGACACAGTGGATTCCCCTTTCATTGCGGGCCTGCTCAACGCCGACGGCGCCATTATTCATACCGAATGGAAGCTGGAAGAGGCGCTTTCATCGGAGTCGATTCGATCCGGCGCCATCGACTTGGCCGTGTTCGACGGTACGTGCTGGTGGATCGTTGATTTCAAGAGCGGCAGCCCCGCCGGCGGACAGAGTGTCGATGATTACATAACGTCTGAATCAAACAGGTACCGGAATCAGATCAAGGCATACCGGCGACTTGTTGAAGCCCGTGAAGAGTCACAATCAGCCCCGATCAGGGCGGGAATATTTTTCACGGCCCCGGGGATCTGGCGTGAAGTGAAACCTTAGTATAGTCGATCCAGATAACGAGTTTTTTCGGGATCGACCATGTAAAAACAATCGCGTATTCCGGCACCTTTTCAATTGACAAAATACGGTCAAGCATTATATGTAATCAGGTTTAGTTATGTATTGCTGTCATCCATCCACTGAGTGACGCGGAAACAGAAAACAGCGAACAACCGTTGACTCTCCCTCGGGGGAAGAAAGGAAACAACGAGTGACCAGTCTTTACCGATGCAAAAAGACGGGAGAAATCATCGTGAAGCCTTGCCAGGACAAGACCTGCGACTGGTGGCTCAAGACCGATACATTCTGCAACTGTACTTGGGTTGCGTGTAATTATGGTCCTTTTACGCTTGAAGAGGTCGGCGAAATGATGGGCGTCACCCGTGAACGGATACGCCAGATAGAAGCAAAGGCTCTCAAAAAACTTCAGCACAAGAAACGGAAAGACCAGCTACTGGACTTCGCAAGCCAGCTCTACGAAGAATAAGCACTTTAACATTATAATTTTTCTGCCGCTTTTTATTAAACAAGGGATCCGCTACGATGGATCCTTTTTTATTTTTCGCGTCTCCATCTCTTCCAGAAAGCGACTCATATGCTCCTTGCTTTCCTTGAGGGTGTAAAGTAACGCGGTTATTTCGAATTCATGTTCCAGCGCTGTTTTCTTATCCAAACGCCGAACGATGTCTGAAAGTTTTTTCACCGCCTCGATTGCCCGGGCCGGTCGCCGCGCAAGTTCCCGTGCCATGGACTTCGCCTCTTCAAGGAACATTTCCGGCGGCATCACCTTGTTGACCAATCCGATGCGCATCGCCTCGCGGGCGCCGATGGGTTCACCAAGCATGGTGATTTCCTTCGCTTTCGCGGTTCCGACAAAACGGGCAAGGGGATTGAAAAGCGGGTTGAGGCCGAATTTCAGTTCCGGGTGCCCGAAAATGGCGGTTTCTGAAGCGATGATCATGTCGCACACCGTTACCAGATTAAACCCGCCGCCCAGAGCAATGCCGCCGACGGCCGCGATGACGGGGCGTTTAAAGGTATAGATCTGCTGGAGATATTTTATCATTGACGTGATGTATTCTCCGTTGTCGTCCTCGCGCGGCAGCGAAGACAGCTCCTTCAGGTCTATGCCGGCCGAAAATACGTAATCGCCGCCTGTTATGACCACGGCCCGTACACCGTCATTGTCCTCCATGCGGGTGAAACAGTCGAGCAATTCCAGCTGCATCTCCCGTGAAATGGCGTTCATTTCATCGGGCCGGTTCAGGGTTATCGTCGCGAATCCTTCTTCCTCAACTACGAGTATGGTTTTGTACTCTTTTTCCATTGTTTCAGTAATCCGCCTGATTTGTAATTATGTGCCGACCCTGAAAGGGAAAAGCACCCCTAATGTCTCCACCGGCTCCCGTTTCTTCCTGTTTTATCGTTTACCTGGAAAGAGAAGGAATGCCGTCCCGGTAGAGGTAGCTCACATTCACGTCGTTTTCCAGCAATGCCCCGGTCAGTGCCGAAGCCGCCTCGCTCAAAAGGTAACGAAGAAGGCCTTTCTTCTTTTGTGGATACAGTACCGTCGGTTCACCCACGATACCCGCGAGAGTCGCCGCTACCGTCACGGCATCCTCGAACCCTCCCAGTTCATCGACGAGCCCCTCCTTCAATGCCTGCCGCCCGGTGAATATCCGCGCTTCGGATATTTCCATAAGCTTCTCCCTGGAAATATCGCGATTGGCCAGAACCGCCTCGATGAACTGGTCGTGAATATCATCGACCATGTCCTGCAGAATGAGCCGTTCCTCGGCGGTCATGTCCCTGAACGGCGATCCCGTGTCCTTGTATACGCCGCTCTTGATAACCCGGGTTTTCAACCCGATTTTTTCAAGAAGCTCGTCGAATTGTGAAAACTGCATGATGACGCCGATGCTGCCGGTGACCGTTCCCGGATTGGCCACGATGCGGTCCGCCGCCGAGGCTATATAATACCCGCCCGAGGCCGCGAGAACGCCCATCGAGACAACAACTGTCTTCCGTTCACGAACCTTCAAAACCTTCGCGTAGATCTCCTGAGACGGAACGACGCCACCGCCCGGCGAATTGATCCTCAGTATGACGGCCCTGACATCGTTATTCTTTTCGTAGATGTCGAGCTGCTCAACCACATCCCGCGAATCGCTTATTATACCCTCAACCTCGACGACTGCTATCTTCGGACCGCCTGCCGACAGAAAAGCATCTCCCTTCGCGGCGGTGAGAACAGCATACGCCGCCAGGACAAAGAACAGGCCTATTGCCGCGAGCAGCAACAGGCCGAAGAATATGGGGTGGTTTCTCATACGCATAATGACGCGTCGAATGCCCCCAACGCGGAAATATTCCGGGGTTGTCCTACATTTTTATATTCGCCAGAAGATCACCGAGGTTGGAAACGACTTTCTCATTATTATTGACATACTGTCGTTGCGATGAAGGTTCCGCTGACTGTTCGTAATCCTTGATGCTGAGAGCCACCTTCTGGTTTTCCATGTCGATACTCTTGATGACTGCCGTTACCGTATCGCCTTCGTGCAGCACATCGCCGGCCGCCTTGACGCGGTTCTTGCTTATTTCCGATATATGAACCAGCCCTTCGATGTCTTCCTCTATTTCCACAAAAACACCGAAGTCCGTCACATTCGTCACGACGCCCGTTATCACACCGCCGACACCGTACTTCTCTTTCAACAATTCCCAGGGATTCGGTTCGAGCTGTTTCACGCCAAGGGAAAACTTGCCGTTTTCCACATCTATGTTGAGCACCATCGCCTCGATTTCCTGCCCCTTTTTGTACAGCTCCGAAGGATGCCGAACCCGCTTTTTCCACGAAAGGTCGGACACATGCACCAGACCGTCTATCTCTTCATCGATACCGACAAAAACACCGAAGTCCGTAATATTTTTAATTTTACCCGTAATGACGCTTCCCTCGGGATATTGTTCCTTGATGAGTTCCCAAGGATTCGGCATGGTCTGCTTCAAGCCCAGTGAAATCCGCTTGTTGGTCGGATCGACCTCCAGCACCTGGACCTGGACTTCGTCGCCGACGGACACGATTTTTGATGGATGGCGTATTTTCTTTGTCCAGAACATTTCCGATACGTGAACCAGGCCTTCCACACCAGGCTCCAGTTCAACGAAAACACCGTAATCCATGATGCTGACCACGTGACCTTCGACGGTGGATCCGACGGTATAGGTTTCAACGATCGAATCCCAGGGGTTTTCCGTCAACTGCTTCAACCCCAGGGATACTCGCTCCCTCTCCGGATCAAAGCTGAGAACCTTGACAGTGATGGTGTCCCCACGCGAAAAATTTTCCGAGGGGTGTCTGATCCTGCCCCAGGACATATCCGTGATATGAAGAAGACCGTCGATACCTCCCAGGTCTACGAAGAGGCCGTAATCTGTTATATTCTTTACCACCCCGTCCATTACCATGCCTTCTTCGATGGTCGCCAGAATCTCTTTCTTGCGTTCTTCCTGCTCTCGTTCGAGAATCGTTTTTCGTGATATAACGACGTTGTTTCTTTTTCTGTCGTATTTCAGAATCTCGAATTCCGTCGTCTCGCCGATATACCGGTCAAGATCGCGCACGGGCCGCACATCGACCTGTGATCCCGGCAGAAAAGCCTGGCAACCGCCTATGTCGACGGTGAGACCGCCCTTGACCTTCCTGACGATCGTTCCTTCGATACAGGTGTTGTTGTTATGTGCCTCGACTATGTCATCCCATACTCTCGCCCTTATTGCCTTGTCACGGGAAAGGATAAGATCTTCTTCGGTCTTCCGGTCCACCACAACTTCTATCTCGTCGCCAACGGAACAGGCTATGACACCGTTTTCGTCCTTGAACTCAGCCGCGTTTATCCGCCCCTCAGTCTTATATCCCACGTCGACCATGATTGATTCACCGGTAATTTCCACCACACGACCTGTTACCATCCTGCCGGTCGATATGTCCTGCAGGCTCTGTTCAAACAGCTCGTCGAAGGACATCGTCTCACTCTGGTCCGGCGCCGCTTTTTTCTCGTCAAGCATGTTTTCCGTTTCCGGCGTTTCTTCCGGATGTCCGGTTGTTACGTTATCATCGTTAACCATTAACCAAATACCCCCTGGGCTTAATATATAGCTATTGTTTGAACTTCAACTGCTACCACAGTGAAAATGAAATATCAAGCAATTTGGCGATTTAAAGGACCGAAGACTCGTGAGAAACCGCCCTTTTCGACCGGACGATTTCCATGACCGACTGAACGACCTCCTCACGGTTCATCCTCGTCGTATCCAGGACTATCGCGTCATCGGCCGGTCTCAGCGGCGCTACCGACCTCGTCATATCCTGTTCGTCCCGAAACGACATGTCTTTCAACACTTCATCGTAATCCGCTTTTTCACCACGTTCGGTCAATTCCCGATATCGTCGTTTCGCCCGTTCCGACGGGTCGGCGTCCAAAAATATTTTTATGTCGGCATCCGGGAACACGACCGTTCCCATATCACGCCCTTCCGCGATAATACCGCCCGCCGCTCCTGCCGCTCTCTGAAGCGGCAGCAACGCCCGCCGGACGCCCGGCAGGCCCGAAACCCGGGAGGCCGCCATTCCTGTCTCGTCCGTCCGAATCCGCTGATCCATCTCTTCTCCGTCGGCAAAAATTCTCATTCGACCGGCGGCCTCATCCACGACGACCGAGATGGCACCGCATAAAAGGGCCAGGCGGTCTTCATCATCCAGCGACACTGACCGTTCACGGGCAAGCCAGGCGACAGTCCTGTACAGGGCCCCCGTATCGAGGCAACAGTAGCCCGCTCGTTCGGCAAACAGGCTGCACACAGTACTTTTACCCGTACCGGCTGGACCGTCAACCACGATAATCGGTCTTTTTCTCCTGCCGTCCACCAGCCCCCCTCGTCAACCGCCCCGGAACAGTCACAAACGCCGCCCCACCGGGGAAATCTTCCCGAAAAAACACGTCACCCGGGAAAATAAAAAAGCCCCACTACCACAGAACCGTAATGCTGTCAAAGCACGAATCGTACACCGGCATGTTTCATATGAGGCGCAATTCTTCCTGCCGGACGAAAGACATACGTTTCGTTCTGGATGTACTTTTTTTGTCCCGATTTTTCAAACGGATTAGACGTCACGCGGTACGAAGGACGACCGCGTTGCCGTTTACCCCCAAAATCAGCGATTGGTTTTGCCTGTTCATGGTACAGACAGTTCAAATCTCGTGCTCGCCCGGTCTATCCTTCAACGGAGCTCAGGATGACCGGGTAAATATGGGCCTCAGGGTGGCCGGGGTAAATAACGTGCTTTACAGACAATTGATCGCAGATTATGGATCACTGCATTGCCTTGCCTGAAAACCCAAAACACGTTATCATCATTCACAATTATAAGCGGAAGTGACGAAACGTTTTATGAAGAAGAACCGGATTTCTATAGTGCTGCGGGTGATCTTCCTGGTCACACTGGTGACCGTTTTCGGGACGGCGTTTCCCGTGCCTTCTTGCGCCGCTTTCACTTACGAGGATGAGAAGCGGCTGGGAAAGGAATTCTACGACAAAATCAAGGAAGCCGACATGCTCGTGAAAGATGAGCGGCTGACCGAGTATATTGATAAAGTCGGGCGGCGTCTTCTCACGCAGGACAATCAATATCCTCTTGATTTCACCTTTTCCGTCATCCGCAGTTCGGGCATCAACGCCTTCGCGACTCCAGGCGGCTACATTTACCTCTTCACGGGACTTATCAATCTGGTGGAAAACGAGAGCCAGCTGGCAGGAGTCCTGGCCCACGAGATAGCCCATATTCAGGCCCGGCACATCGCCCAGATGATCGCCAAATCAAAGCAGCAAAGTATCGCCACGCTGGCCGCGATCATTGCCGGGGCGTTCCTCGGCGGCGGTGAAGGAGCGGCCGTCATGGGAGGTCTGGCAAGCGCCACTTCAACGACGATGAGCCTGAAATACAGCCGTGAACATGAAGAGGAAGCGGACCGCCTCGGCATGGCCTACCTGACCGGCGCGGGTTACAACGGCAGGGGCATGCTCGAATTCTTAAAGATCATGCAATTCAACCAGTATTATTCTACAGCGGTACCTTCGTACTTTCTCACCCATCCGAAAACTTCGGATCGCATCACCTATCTTACCATGCTGCTGGAAACGCGCTATTCCGACAAAGGGTCGAAAGAAATCATCGGCGGCCTCACCCGGTATCAGACACGGTTACATCTTGCGTTCGGCACACCGCGAGACAACGTGCGCATCTTTTCCGACCGGATCAACCGCACCCCCGACGACGCGGAAGCTCTCTACGGACTTGCCGTGTCGGAGAGTGAAATGGGACGAATCGAATCGTCGCACCGGCATTTTCGCAGGGCACTGGAGCTGAGCCCACTCGACTGGGAAATTACCAGGGACTTCGGTATAAGTCTCTTTCAACAAGGCAACGTGGAATACGCGCTCGCCATGCTGAAACGAGCCTACGGCTTGAAAAAAGAAGACCGTGACATTCTCTTTTACCTGGGAAGGTGTCATGAAACCATGAATCGACCGGCAGAGGCCATCACGTATTTGCGGCATGTCAACACGATCGATCCCGAAGATGAAGACACCCTCTACCATCTCGCCGTCAATTACGGGAACACGGGTGAGCTCGGCCAGTCACATTATTATTTTGGGTTTTATTTTAAAAAAATCGGCAAGACGCAAAGCGCCCTCTTCCATTTCCGCACCGCCCTCGAGCATCTGTCCACCGACAGCACCCAGGCCGGTGATATTCGAAAGGCGATGGAAACAATGGAGGCGTGACGGTCCATATAATCTCTGTCGCCCTGCCCTTTTCAGCATCACCACCGTCTTTGATTATACCGCCGCATGTGATATGTGGGAGCGAAGTTCGCGGGACGTACCTGCTTGACATTGATTCGGAAAGGAGAGTTCATTGGCCATGAAAATCTCGATCGCGAAAAAAACACCGGAAAGCTGCAAAACCGAAGCCCTGATCGTCGGTTGTCACGAAGATACGGTAACTTCGCTTGAAGGCGCCGCACGACGCCTGAATGAAAAAGGCGGCGGGCTGCTTTCCCGGATA
The DNA here is from genome assembly GCA_002030015.1 of delta proteobacterium MLS_D. Classification (GTDB taxonomy): domain Bacteria; phylum Desulfobacterota; class Syntrophia; order Syntrophales; family UBA2210; genus MLS-D. The sequence goes on along the minus strand of LQBH01000013.1, from coordinate 193,483 downwards.
GTCGATTTAGGCGATTTCACCGGCAAACTCAATGAAACCAAGCTGGTATACACGGAAGGAAAATTGCCGTCGAAACGTATTCTCATGCTCGGACTCGGCCCGCAGAAAGAATTAACGCGGGAAAAGATACGAGTCGCCTTTGCCGGCGCGGCGCGGACGCTTCGCGAAAGCAGGATTCGGAGCTTCTCCCTTTCCCTGGATTTCGGAAACGACACGCTTCACCTCTACGAATCGACGAGCGCCGCCGTCGAAGGAATGCTCCTGGGACTTTATCGTTTCGAAACCTTCAAAACAGCGCGGACCGACCCGCCCGATGTTTCGTCCATCACGCTTATAGCCGACGATCCGTCATCCGCGGAAATGGCGAGAAAGTCGCTCCACGAAGCTCGCATAATCTGTGACGCCGTAACACTCACCCGCGACCTTGTCACTACCCCGGCCAACGAAATGACCCCTTCGAAACTGGCGGACACCGCCCGGCAGGCGGGCCGATCAAAAACACTTTCGGTCAATATTATCGACGCCACGGCGATGAAACGAATCGGCATGAACGCCCTGCTCGGCGTCGCCTGCGGAAGCGCCCAGCCGCCGAAACTGATCGTCCTCAATTATCAGGGGGGCGCGTCGAAATCAGCACCGGTCGTACTGGTTGGCAAGGGCGTTACGTTCGACAGCGGCGGTCTCGATCTCAAGCCCACCTCGGGCATGGAAACCATGAAAGACGACATGGCCGGCGGCGCCGTGGTACTGTCTGTCCTCAAGGCCGCCGCCGCCCTGAAGCTTCCCCTGAATCTCGTCGGGCTGGTTCCGTCTGTCGAAAACATGCCGGGAGACCGCGCTTACAGACCCGGGGATGTTCTTCGCTCGCTTTCGGGACAAACCATCGAAGTCGTCAATACCGACGCCGAGGGACGCTTGATTCTCGCCGACGCGCTCACCTACGCTCGACGTTTCAAACCGGCCGTCCTGATCGATATCGCCACCCTGACGGGCGCCTGCATAGTCGCCCTGGGCGACCACCTGACAGGCATGCTGGGCAACGACAACAGCCTCAAGGATCTTCTCAGAACTGCCTCCGAAACAACAGGCGAGACGCTCTGGGAACTCCCCCTCTGGGAGGAATATGACGATCTTATCAAAAGTGACGTGGCGGACATGAAAAACGCGGGTGCCCGATCCGGAGGCGCCATCACCGCGGCGCTCTTTCTGAAAAAATTCGTGGGGGACACACCATGGGCGCACCTGGACATCGCGGGACCGTCGTTCCTGGCCAAAGACAAGGGATACATCCCGAAGGGCGCATCCGGCGTCGGCGTCCGCCTGTTGCTTGAATTCCTGAAACAATGGTCGCGGGACGCGAATGGATCCAATTCTTGAGATAGAAAACCTGAAAACCCTGTTTCACACGCGCAGAGGCACGGTCGGCGCCGTCGACGGTGTCAATCTCGTGCTGAACCGCGGAGACACCCTGGGCATCGTTGGTGAATCGGGATGCGGCAAAACCGTGCTGGCCCTCTCGATCATGCGTCTCATTCCGCATCCCCCGGGCGATATCGCGGACGGCGCGATACGCTTCAAGGGCCGTGATCTGCTCGGTCTTCCGGAAAAAGAGATGAGAAGCCTTCGAGGCCGGGAACTGTCCATGATCTTTCAGGAACCGATGAACTCCCTCAATCCCGTCATCAAAATCGGTGAACAGGTCGCCGAAGCGATCAGGCTTCACCGGGGACTTTCAAAAAAAGCGGCCCTGGCCCAGGCCCTGGAAATGCTGCAACTGGTCGGCATGCCCTCGGCCGAGGAACGCTTGAAAAGTTATCCTCACCAGTTGAGCGGCGGCATGCGTCAGCGCGTAATGATCGCTATGGCCCTTTCCTGCGGCCCGTCGCTGATGCTTGCCGATGAACCCACCACCGCGCTCGACGTCACCATACAGGCACAGATACTCGACTTGATAAACCGGCTGAAAACAGAGTCGGGAACGTCCGTCATCATGATAACGCACGACCTCGGCGTGATCGCCGAAGCCGCCCAGTACGCCGCTGTCATGTACGCGGGCAAAGTCGTCGAATACTGTTCCGTTGAAGAACTTTTCTCGAACCCTCTCCATCCCTACACGGTCGGTCTCATGGAATCGACACCGCGCATGTCAGTCCTCGAGGATCGCCGGGGCGATCTCAAGGTCATTCCGGGCACTGTGCCCAACCTGCTCGATCTTCCTCCCGGTTGCAGGTTTCAGGACCGATGCTCTTTTACCATGCCCCGGTGCAGGAAGGAAGATCCCCCCATGATCGGGTTACCCGGCGGGCACGACGTGCGCTGCTGGAAATACCGGTGAGTGAGCGATTATGAACTGGTCTTATCTGAAAAAGACGGGAACGGGACAACCCGGTGAAAACCAAGGGAACGCCCCCGTCCTGCTGGAGGCGGTCGATCTCAAAAAATATTTTCACGTCGTAAGCGGCCTTTTCACACGCAGCCGGGCAACCGTCAAAGCCGTGGACGGTGTTTCGCTCAGTGTTATCAGGGGAGAAACACTCGGCCTGGTGGGAGAAAGCGGTTGCGGAAAATCAACGCTGGGTCGCGTCATAGCCCGCCTTGATACACCCACGGACGGCCGCATTATTTTCGACGGCATGAACGTCACCGACATCGAAGGCAACGAGCTGCGAAACTTCAGAAAACGGGTTCAACTCATCTTCCAGGACCCCTATTCCTCGCTTAATCCACGCATGAGCGCGGGCGCCATCGTCGGGGAAGCCCTGGGCATACACAATCTCGCGACCGGTAAAGAGCGAAAGCGACGCGTAACCGAACTTCTCACAACCGTCGGCCTTACCGAAGAACAGGCCGATCGTTACCCCCATGAGTTCAGCGGCGGACAGCGCCAGCGCATCGGCATCGCCCGGGCCCTGTCGGTCAACCCCGATCTCATTATCGCCGATGAACCGGTTTCAGCCCTGGACGTCTCAATCCAGGCGCAGATACTCAACCTGCTGAAACGGCTTCAGCGCGAGTTCGGGTTGACCTATATTTTCATCAGCCACGACCTGGGCGTCGTAGGACACGTAAGCGACCGGATCGCCGTCATGTACCTGGGGAAAATCGTGGAGCTGGGCGAAAAATCGCAGATTCTTCAATCGCCCCGTCATCCCTACACCCGCGCCCTCCTGTCGGCAGTCCCCGTACCGGATCCTGGGTCAAAAAAGACACGGATACCCCTTCCCGGAGATATTCCCAGTCCCTTCGCCCCGCCGCCCGGCTGTGCCTTTCATCCCCGCTGTCCCTACCGGATGGACATCTGTTCGACCAGGACGCCCGAACTTACACAATGCGAAGACGGCCATTTCGCGGCCTGTCATCTGTCAGGATCAGACCTGCCCGAGGTTCAGGTCGAGCGACTCCGTTAAAAAATACTTGACGGAACATGCGCAAAAGATTATGAGTGACACCAATTTTCAAACAGCGGTTGCCCCGGAACGGGCTGAAAGAACTTCAAACAATACATGCGCCCGTAGCTCAGCTGGATAGAGTCGCAGACTTCGAATCTGTTGGTCGTAGGTTCGAATCCTACCGGGCGTACCAGAAAAAAGACCGTTACACGTCTTACATATAAAAGGGCTGCTAGCTCAGCTGGTAGAGCAACTGACTCTTAATCAGTAGGTTCGGGGTTCGAGTCCCCGGCAGCTCACCATAAAATCAAGGGGTTACGGTACTTCCGCAACCCCTTTTTTCATGCTTCAGCGTCCACAAACGTCCACGTTAATACTTTTTTCCACATTATGTCTCGTGTGACCGCTGTGTAACCCTCAGGAACAAAAATAGGCGGCCCCCCGTACGGCAGCATGGGGCCGCTGTTCATTGTTGTATTCAATCATCCACCGGTAGGTTGACTTTCTGACCTCATCAAGGGCACGAAACAGGTAAAGATCAAGCAGTTCATTCCTGTAGGTCCGGTTAAAGCGTTTGACAAACGCGTTTTGATTCGGTTCATCCGGCTGAAGGGTTAAAAACAGGGACGCTGCCCGGTTTTTTACTGAAAGAAAGTACGGAAAAAGTGGGCAGTGTCCCTACTTTTTTTTGTCATTGAAGATATGGTTGGAGATAACCGTACGCTGGATTTCAGAAGTTCCTTCGTAGATGGTGAAGACGCGCGCGTCGCGGTAGTAGCGCTCAACTGGATAGTCCATAGTGTACCCGTAGCCTCCGTGCAGTTGGACAGCGGTTCCCGTAACACGGTTCACCATCTCGGAGGCGTACAGTTTTGCCATGGCGGCCTGCATGGTGTAGTTCTCCCCCCGGTCCTTCATGGCGGCGGCGGAAAGAACCAGCTGCCGCGCGGCAGACACTTCCACAGCCATGTCGGCCACCATCCACCGCAATCCCTGGAATCTGGAGACAGGCTGGCCGAACTGTTCCCGCGTGGTGGTATATTCCACCACCGCGTCAACCGCTGCCTGAGCCACGCCGACGCTCTGGGCCGCGATACCGATACGGCCGCTGTCGAGTCCCCGCATGGCGATCTTGAATCCCTGCCCCTCTTCACCCAGGCGCTGATCAGCGGGAACGCGGCATTCATTGAAAATCAGGTCGGTGGTATCGGAGGCCCTCAGGCCCATCTTCTCTTCCCCATGGCCGACAGTCATGCCGGGCGTCTCCCGGGGCACAACGAAAACGCTGATTCCCCTGTGCTTCTTTGAGGGATCCGTCTTGGCAGTGACCAGCACTGTCCGCGCGTTGCCGCCGGAAGTAATGAATCGCTTGGTGCCGTCGATGACGTAATGGTCGCCGTCCCGGCGTGCCGTCGTCTTCTGGCTCACCGGGTCGGAGCCGGCGTCTGGTTCGGTCATGGCAAAGGCGCCTATGGCCTTCCCCGCCGCCAATGGTCTGAGAAATCGTTCTTTCTGTTCCCGGGTGCCGAAATTGAGCAGGCTCTCGCAGACAATGGAGTTCTGCACGGACATGACCACCGCCGTGGAGGCGCAGGCATAGGCAATCTCTGACAGGGCTGACACGTAGCTCACGGCATCGGTTCCGCTGCCGTCAAATTCAGGAGGCACCATCATACCCATGAACCCCAGTTCGCCCATCTGGGCAAGCACCCGGGCAGGGAAGATCTTTGTGAGGTCTCTCTCGGCGGCCCCCACGGCCACGACCTCCCGGGCGAAATCCCGGGCCATGGTCTGAATCATGCGCTGTTCCTCTGTAAGCAGTATCGACATGGGCAACTCCCGCCTTCCCGATGAGGATTTTGACACAGATCTATGGGCACAAATGATCACTTTGCATGGTGATCAGGGATTGTAAAGCACCACCAGCAGTTCGGCATCAATCTTTCCGATATTGCGCATGTGATGCTGAATGCCCGAATTGAAGTGAAGTGACTGGCCTTTTTTCAGGCGATTGACCTGCTCGCCCACGGTCACCTCGATACTGCCTGCGAGCACGTACACAAACTCCTCGCCTTCGTGCCGGTACCCCACGCCCTCGTGGGCCTGACCGGCCTTGATGTAAATGCGAAAGGCGCCCAGGTGGTTGTGTTCGGCGGCAGGCGTCAGGTTGGTATAGGCATAGTTCCGGGTACGCTTGGCATAGGCTTCGGTCCGCTGATCAAGGGCTTCCTTCTCATCGCGCAACAGTTCGCCGGAATTGACGTGCAAGGCCCGCGATATCTGAAGCAGGGTGCCCACCGGAGGCATCTCGGCTCCCTTTTCCAGGGCCTTCAGATAGTCGACGCTGTATCCCGTTTCGTTGGCCAGTTGGTTCAGGGCAATTTTTTTCCTGCCGCGAATTTTTTTTATCCGCGCGCCAATGGGAGTGGTTTTTTCAGGGCTCGGCATGACGGCTCCTCCTCTCGGCCGGCTTTCGGACAGCGGTTCTGTGACTATTCGGAACTTAATAACTGTAGAAGCCCCTTCCCGTTTTACGCCCCAGCCATCCGGCTTCCACGTACTTTCGCAACAGCGGACAGGGACGGTACTTGGAATCCTTGAACCCGTCATAGAGGGTTTCCATAATGGCCAGACAGGTGTCCAGGCCGATCAGGTCCGCCAGAGTCAGGGGTCCCATGGGATGGTTCATCCCCAGGGTCATCACTGTGTCTATGGCCTCCCGGGTACCCACGCCATGATAGAGAGCGTATACGGCTTCGTTGATCATGGGCATCAGGATGCGATTGGCCAGGAATCCCGGATAATCATTGGCCTCGGCAGGCGTCTTGTTGAATTTCTCACACAACCGCCACGTGGTCTGAAAGGTTTCCTCCGAGGTAGCCAGTCCCCGGATCACCTCCACCAGCTTCATCAGGGGCACGGGATTCATGAAATGCATACCGATGACTTTGTCCTGCCGTCCGGTCTGAGCGGCAATGCGGCCGATAGGAATGGACGAGGTGTTGGAACTGAGGATTACCTCCGGGCGGCAGACCTGGTCCAGCTTGCGGAAAATTTCAAATTTCAGGGGTTCCTTTTCCGTGGCCGCCTCCACCACGAAGTCAGCCGCCGCCATGTCTCCCATGTCGGTACTGGGCGTAATGCGCCCCATCACGTCCGCTTTCTGTTCCGCCGTCAGTTTCCCCTTTTCAATACCGCGATCGAAAAAGTTTTCGATGGTCTTCAGGCCCTTTTTCACGAAGGTATCCTGGATATCGTTCATCACCACGTTCAGGCCGCTCATGGCCGCCACCTGTGCGATACCGTTGCCCATCTGGCCAGCTCCGACTACGCCGAAGGTCTTGATCATCATTATTTCCGCTCCTTCATTTCCTGTTATCCGTTCAGTGCATCTTCGCCGGGCGTGCCCGTCACACCGTCCGTTACGCCCTATCGTTTCACCACCATGGCAACAGCCTCACCGCCTCCCAGACACAGGGTTGCCAGACCGGTCGTGCTGTTTCGCCGAATCATTTCATAGAGCATAGTTACCAGCACCCGGCAGCCGCTGGAGCCGATGGGGTGGCCCAGGGCCACACAGCCCCCGTTGACGTTGACCTTGTCCGGATCGAGGTTAAGTTCCTGTATGACGGCGCAGGTGGAACCGGCAAAGGCTTCGTTGATCTCAAAGAGGTCCACCTGGTCGATGGTAATGCCTTCCTTGGCCAGACACTTTGGAACCGCCCCGATGGGCGCCACCAGCACGTACTTCATGTCGATGCCGTAGGAGGCCTGCGCTCCGATAGTGGCCATCACGGTACAACCCAACGCTTCGGCCCGTTCCCGGGCCATCACCACCACGGCTGCAGCGCCGTCGCTGATTGCCGAGGCATTACCTGCCGTGGTAACTCCTCCTTCTTTAAAGGCGCCTCCCATGGCGGCCAGGACTTCGTAGCTGGTTTCACGGGGGCACTCGTCGGTGTCGAACAGCGCCGGTTCACCCTTGCGTCTGGGAATGGGTACCGGCACAATTTCCTCCCTGAATCGGCCTTCCGCAATCGCCGCGAGGGAGCGCTCATATGAGCGCAGGGCATACCGGTCCTGCTCTTCCCGTGATATGCCGTATTTTTCTGAGCACAATTCGTTGGAAATGCCCATGTGAAAATCATTGACTACGTCCCAGAGACCGTCGTGCATCATATGGTCCTGCAACACCCCGGGCCCCATGCGGTAGCCGAATCGCGCCTTCTCCAGGTAATATGGCGCCATGCTCATGTTTTCCATGCCGCCAGCCACCACCACGTCGGCATCGCCCAGTTGAATGGCCTGGGCGGCCAGCATCACCGCCTTGAGGGATGAACCGCAGACCTTGTTGATGGTGATGCACTCGGTCTCCCAGGGCAGGCCTGCCTTGACGGAAGCCTGTTTTGCCGGATTCTGACCGTAGCCACAGGGCAGAACCTGCCCTATGATTGCCTCGTTGACCAGCGCGGGCTCGATTCCGGCCCGACGAATCGCCTCGGCGATCACGAGGCCACCAAGATCGGTGGCCCCGATGCCGGCAAGAGTTCCGTTATACGATCCCAAGGGGGTTCGCACCGCACTGACAATAACGGCTTCACGCATTCCGTTCTCTCCTTTTGATTATGCAGCGTCATGAAGAAACACCAATGACAGTATAGCCATTCCCCATTTTTTTCGGCATGATAGTAGTTCCTTTAGTCAAAACTTTCCAGATTAAATGTTGGGAGTGTGGTACTTCATCCATGCAGGCCCGGGTGGATTAATTTTCCAATGACAAGCGGCAATCCCTGTTTTCAAAGGCGGGAACAAAACCTGCTGCACCGGAAAGGCTTCCCCGCCATGCGATCTCAGGGGAACTCGTCAGTCCAGACCAGATCCGCAGGATAGGAGTAATGTCAAGTTGAGGGGTGTTCCGGGACATAACATTTAATTATTTGAGATGTTGCCCGACCTATTTCTCCGACGATTGGTCGTAGTCCTTGTCTTTCCTCCCGATACCGCTGATTCTTTCCGCTTGACAGTTGTTTCCCGTCTTCATATGCTCCAGCCGACACATTGCCTGCGGTGCAACGTGTCGATGATGCCGGAGCATTCATGATTTTTTCACCCTGTGCTCAAAGGGAAACATAGAAAAGGAGAGATCCATGAAAGTAATTGCGCTCAATGCAAGTCCGCGGGGGAAGGGTCAGAGCAAAACGGAGCTCCTGCTCAATTCGCTTGTCGAGGGTATGCGTTCGGCACATGCCGATGTGGAGGTTATCAACCTCCGTTCCCGCAAGATCAGGTACTGTATCGGCTGCTACACATGCTGGACAAAGACACCGGGGATCTGTGTCCATAAGGACGACATGAGCAGAGAACTGTTCCCGAAATTCCTGGAATCCGACCTTGCGGTCTATGCCACGCCGCTCTATCATTTCGGCGTCAACGCGCAGCTCAAGACGTTTATCGAACGAACACTCCCCGCTGTTGAACCGTTTATCATCGAGAACAAAGGCAAGGCCGCACACCCACTTCGCGGGCGTCATCCGCTCATTGTCTCCCTTTCCGTTGCCGGTTTTCCCGAGCCCTCCATATTCGACCTGATGTCTTCACACCTGCGATACATTTACGGCAAAGCACTCATAGGGGAAATCTACCGGCCTGCCGCCGAGACGATGACCCAGCCGGGATTTGAACAGGTCCGCGCCGATATTTGTGACGCGGTCAAACAGGCCGGCGCGGAGCTTGTACAAACCTTCACGGTGTCGGACGAGACCATGAAACGGATCACGCAGCCCATCGTTGATCTCGAGACGATGCGCGAGTACGGCAATAACATGTGGCAGGCATACATCGACGCAGGAGTAACCCCGCAGGAAGCGATGGAGCGTGGAATTCAGAGTACATAGCATTTAATTCTTGCCTGGCCATCAAGCGGCTGCGCGGGACGGTCGCCGACGCGATCAAGCTCGCCTGTCCGCCCGCCGCTTAGCCGCAGATACGCCAACCATTTCCTTTGTTAATCTGCGATACCACAAATCGTGCCGTCTACTGACTGGCAGGTGTTGTCGAACGATAGCGCACATCATTTTTTATGAACGAACTCACTCTGTACAAAAGCTCATGCATTTGAATGTATTGATAAGTTGAAGTACGTCCCCCAGATTCCCCGGCTTGACCAGGTTCCATTCCTGTCCGTAGAGCTTTCCCAACGTTCCGTCGGGATCGGGAATGCCGATAAAGGGGAGATTTTCTTTTTCCCAGTAGGCCCTTACTCGAGACTTCCCATGCGGCGCAACGACAACAATGTGAGCTTTCCTTTCCTCGAACGACGCGATAGCTGATTTCATCCGACCCAGATGTTTTCGTGCAAAAGGTCAGGTGAATCCCCTGAGAAAAACAAGCACCACCGGTCCGTCTGTGATCAATCCGGAAAGACGTATGCCGACATCATTACTGTCGCTTGTGTTGAACTCCGGTGCGGAAGATCCGGGACTCAGTTTCATGTTAGCTCCTCCTTTGTCGGCGTGCGGGTTTTTCGCTTCAAGTCATTTTCCGAAAGACTTGCCCCCTGAAAAACCTTATTTCCCGTCATTCCGGACAAGCGAAGCTTGATCCGGAATCCAGAAACTCTCACCTGTTCTCAGGTTATTTAACTCTTTGCCACTACCGACCATACGAAGATTGCCAGGAGAACCCGTAACAGACAGTTCATAACTTCGCATGATTCTTCAATACGGTCAATCATCGACTTCAGGGAATTGATTCAATCACAAAACCATATTACCACGGAGGGATACATACCCGCTGGTAAAAAAAGATGGCCCGGAATTCGAAGCTATTTTTCAGATAGGCGATCTGCTGGCAGAAAGTCAGGCCTGCCATACGCAAAGGCCGGGTCTCCCGGCCCGGCCTTTGTGGTGGTCTCTTTTTCGAAAAGAGTTTTACGCGGTGTGGGGAATCTGACGCCCTTGTCCTTCAAAGGCGCCAAACCCTGCGACCATCAGCAATACGCCCACGATGATGCAGTTCCACATATTCCCGGCGTGGGCCTGCAACGAGGGGATAAAGGCCGCGATGATCAACCAGATTCCCAGAATACCGGCCGTCCAGCCCTGCCAGCTCTTTTCTTTGATCATCGTAAACCCCGCAATGCCGACGATAACGCCAACAATTAAATCATTCCACAAATTCCCCATTGATGAAAAGGACAGGAATGCGGCTATAAAAAGCCATACTCCCAAAATGCCAACCGTCCATGCTTGCCACATCTTCGACATGCCGTGCCTCCTTTCTGCTATAAGCGGGCTTTATGATAATGACCCTTTTGTAACTCTATTGATCAAAATCCATGCCACCGACGGACAATTTTTTTATATAATAAATACAATATGTTAGGAAGGCACTTTTCCGCGTCGCTATTGATGAGTCAGTGATATCGGGAAATGCCGTTTCACAGGCGACAGAAGGGCTTACGAGGAAATATCAGAAAAGACGGGGGCTGGGAGCTGTGCAATTCGATTTCACGCTACTTGAAATAGTCCGTTTTAATACCATGTTTTTTGATCAGGTTTTGAAGTTGCCTGCGATCATAGCCGCTTATCTCGGCCGCCCGGGTTATGTTCCCCCGGGTTTTTTCAAGGATTCGTTTCAAAAAGCTATGCTCGGCATCACGCAGAATCGCCTTTGTTCGCCTGTTCTTTTCTTCCCGGAGTTCTTCTTTCGTCATGGACGGCTCCGTATCCTGTACGATCTCGGGCGGAAGCGCATCCGGCGTAACAAGGCCACCCTTCGCGAAAATGATAACCTGCTGAATAACGTTTTCCAGCTCGCGAACATTCCCCGGCCAGCTGTATGATTGCAGGATATCGAGCGCCTCGCCGGATAGTTCAACTTCTGTCTTTCTGTCATCACGTAATTGATTATATTTTTCCATGAAATGGCGCACCAGAAGAGGAATATCCTCTCTGCGTTCCCGCAGGGGAGGTATGCGCACATACACAACCTTGAGACGATAATACAGGTCGCTGCGGAATCGCTTCGCCTCGACTTCCTCGCTCAATATTCGATTTGTCGCTGTTACGATGCGGGCATGCGTCCTGATAAGCTGGGTGCCGCCCAGCCTGGTGAACGTCTGGTTCTCCAGTACATGCAGCAGCTTGACCTGCAGCTCCAGCGGCAATTCACCAATCTCGTCCAGAAAGAGGGTGCCGTTGTCCGCGAGTTCGAACTTGCCCTTCTTCATATGCACCGCTCCCGTGAAAGCTCCCTTCTCATGACCGAACAATTCACTTTCCAGCAGGTTCACCGGGATAGCGCCGCAGTTAATCTCAATAAAAGGATTATCGGCCCGGGAACTCATATAGTGGATTGATGAGGCCACCAGCTGCTTCCCCGTCCCCGATTCTCCTTCTATCAGCACGCTTGCGGATGTCGCAGCGACCTGCTTCAGGGTCTCGAACAGGGCCCTCATCCCGGGATTCGCGGTGATAATTTCTTTGACCCCTTCATATTTCTTGAGTCGTTCTTTCAACTCGACATTTTCACTGAGAAGGCGGGAATAATGGAGGGCTTTTTCGATAAGCCGCTGTAACTCGTCTATCTTTATCGGCTTCAAAATGTAGTCGTACGCTCCCATCTTCATGGCATGCACGGCATGCTCCACCGAACCGAAGGCTGTCACGATAATCACGGGGACATGCCTGTAATGCTGTTGCACGAAGCTGAGCAGATCCATGCCATTCCGCCCGGGCATACGCTCATCGGTCAGCATCAGATCGACGGCGGCATTCCTGAGGCAGTTTATGGCTTCGTCACCGTTTCGCGCCAGCAGAAGGCGGTACTTCTCCTTCAGGTTTATCTCCAGAACCTTCAGGATCTTTTCTTCATCATCGACGATTAAAATGGTCCGTTCAGCCTGTTCCATGGCAATCCTTCCCGCTTTATTCCGCTGTTTTCCTGGGCAGTAAAATGGAGAAACGTGTATGACCGGGCCGCGACGCGAACTCGATACTCCCGGACAGGACCGCGACAATCTGGTGAACAATGGACAACCCCAGCCCGGTACCTTTCTCCCTTGTCGTAAAAAATGGATCATATAATAATTTCCTGGCATCAGGAGAAATTCCGATACCGTTGTCGGTAACTGAAACTATAAAATGATGCGTATCCGCGCTCACCACGCACTGAATCATTCCATCCGTGCAGGTAAAGTCCTCGTCATTGCTGCAGCGTTCCCGTATCGCGGCTCGCGCGTTAATTCCCAGATTCAGGAGCGCCTGGAACAGCAAATCGGGATCGCTGACAAGTCCCCCGTGGCGTGTCGTAATTTCGTACGAGACAGGTATATCCAGATCGTCCAGATTCTTCAGTTCAAGGCAGAGCCTGTCGAACATGCCCTCCATGTCTATGGGGACAAGGGTCCCCATCCCGATTCGTGCAAGGCTCAGAAAATCTTCCAGTATACGGTTCAGGCGGCCTGCCTCTTCAATGATAAACCGCATGAGGTTTTTCCTGTCGATTTCGGTAATACTTTTTTGCAGCAGTGTCTGCGCCGACGTGGAAATGGTGTTAAGTGGATTACGGATTTCGTGGGCGAGGCTGGCGGCGAGCTGACCGACAGAGGCGAGTTTTTCCACCTGGAACCGCTGCCGATCCTTCACGCGCATTTCTTCGATCATCTGGTTCCTGCGCAGCGAGGCTGCTACTTCACTACCCAGGATAGACAAGATTTCCTTTTCGTTTTCATTATATTCGAGACCGTACTTCTTGCGGCACAGGACCACGATGGCCATAAGGTTGCCTGCGTACGTGAGGGGCACAAGAAATCTCGCGTGCACATCTTCCAGAAATTTGTGATATTCATGACTCTCTTCTGTATGGGTGATTTCATAGAACTCTGCTACGCCCTTCTTCCTTTTTAGTTCTCTCACGAGAGAAGAGCTTTCCGGGACAGGCGGTATCGTACCGTCAGCGTGGCTTTCAACAAATTGATTAACTTCCGGACGATAATCAAAGATAAAAACCGCCGAACTCTTCAGATTATCGACCAAAAACCGTTCGATAATCTCGAAGAACGCCGACCTTTCGTGATATCCCTGTAACTCACGAAACAAGGCGAGGATATTACCACGCTGCTGATGTAAATCCCTGTTGAGCAGCCGATCGAATAATCTCCTGAGACGCTTTTCGAACGGCACAATGGCGAAGATCAAGGCAACAATCAGGGCGGCGTTGAGCATGTACGAGTCAATTCCGATCCACGACTCCAGGCCGGTACTGGCGGCCCTGACAACAAAAAAGTAGACGCTGAGGGTCGCGGCGGAAAGAATGGTATAGGTCATTCCCCCGCTGAGCATCTTCCCGGGCTTGAACAGGTGAAACTTCATGATGGTTATGAGGAAAAAAAGAGCGACAATAAAAGTGAAAATGGTTGAAAGCCAATAAAAGGACGCCGGATTCCGCAGGCTGGCCTTCAGCAGAATGATCGCTATAAACCCGACAAAGATGAATACCATCCCCGACACGAAAAAACGGGTCTGGTTTTTGAGACGGATAGTGCGCAAGTGCTTGATCTTCATAACAAGAACAACGCTTCCCCACACGATGTAACTCAGTGAAACAAGCAGGAGAAATAAGAAAACAGGATTGAGGTTGAACGTAAGATGATAATGGTAAATATTGAGTGCCTCTTTCAGGGAAACCAGTTCTATCTGAAAGTCAGGAAAAGACAGGCACAGGCCCAGAACCGGCAGCGAGAAAACGGCCACATAAAAGATGGGCCTCGTCGCAAACGTGCCCAAGTTCTTGGGGAAGAGATAGGAAATAATCACGTAGAATGCCGGAGTGAGAAAAATAACCCTGTAAAGAATCTGCGCACCCAGCATGGCTGGTAACAGGTCGGCGCTGTTTAACATGAGAATTTCGGCCAGGTTCCAGACGGCGAAACTGAAGATGAAAGCCGCAAACCACCGGTGCAAGGTTGCCCGCGGATTTTCCATCAGGACGATGAAAGCGGTGCTGAAATTGACCGTAAAAGAGATGATCGCCGGGAGAGAATAAATATTCATACGCGACCCAACTTTTTTATGAAAGCCGGAGACGCAGAAACGGACGTCAGTCCGCACCCGTGCAGCGGCACGATGCCTGTTGCCTTAGTGTGCCCTTTTAACGTTATTTTTGATTGTACACCGCAATGGTCCTGTTTACCAGTCTTCAGCCGGACCACGCGCCTGGTGGGTGATTGCCGGTCCACCTGTTGAAACAACATGCAGCAGCTTCAACAGCCGATCTGAGCGGAGGGATGAAATTCCGGAGGCAGCCGATGACCGTCTGAACCACCCCCTCCCGGAGGGGGAAAGCGTTACTCTCGGGATTTCCTTGCGCTGAGCAACCTGACATATCCCCTGAAGTGAAACCACTCGGTGAATTCTTCGAACCCGTGTCCCCGTAAAATTTTTTTCCAGTCTCTGCTCACGAAATCAAAGGCGTACTTACATTCAAAGGTTTTGAAGATCAGACGGTGGTGAACCGGTATCGTGTCCAGGTTGAATTCGGCATAGTCAAGTATGTGAAATGTTCCGCCCGGCTTGAGATGGCGATACGCGTTCTGAATGATGATGTCGCGGACATCGTGCGGGAACCCGTGGATGACGAAACTGATAAATACCTTGTCGACGGAAATTCCCAGATCGAACCGCTGATCGATACGCGTGCGAATAAACTCCGCCCGCCTGTCGTTTTGAAACGTGCGTAAAAAATGTTTTCCCATGTGGTCGGAAATGTCCAGCCCGGTAACCTTTCCCCGCTCGTTAAGAAATTGCGTCATGAGACGGGCGTTTCTTCCCGTCCCGCACCCCAGGTCCAGGATGTGATCTTCGGGATTGATGCGCATTTCTTGTATGGCTTTTCGTATGAAACCAGCGTACAGACCCAGCGACCCGATGTTCAAAACCCTGTCGTAATGCTTTGCGAGAGTGGTCGTCAACTCAACGCCGGAATCGGGATAAATTTTGTCGGCCATTCTTATTCTGTCTCCCTGCAGGTGCTGCGAAATTTCTACGAAGTTCCAACATCCGCCTGTATTCCCCCATCCGGTCCCGTCGCGCGTCGTAACCACTCCCGAGACGAAACCACGTTAGAGACGTCGTCTTTCACGCTGTGTTGGAACCGGCCCCGAAAATCAGGGCATGTGTAGAATCAGGATAGAAGAACTGCCCAGTTGCTTCATAAATGTTACCGAAAGAGCGTGGAAGCGGTAACGGTGCTTCATAAAAAATGTTACCGACGTATGGTGTTGACGGCAGAGACTTTTCTAATCCGTGTGTCGATGGCTTTTCCTAGCCCAACTTTAACCACATTTTCACAAAAAGCAACAAAATACGGCTATTTTAAGTGATTGGTCACGTGTAACCCATTGATAATATTACATGCAGTTCTTTGGGGGGGGCCGAACAGTGACCGATAATATGCTATTAATACTGTTATTAATACACTTCTGTCCCAAGGTTGAACTTTTCACCTGTTTCAAATGACTGAAATATAACTAGATTGAGCGAAAAATGTCATTTATCGATTTGAAAATAGTTTCCCCGATATGCCAGTCTCCGCCATCGACGATAGTGGAGGCAGCGCATGAATACCGGGAAAACGATTTTTCCCCAGTTAATGGATTTTGTCACCCCCTACGAGTTTCGGAAATGCGTCGATCGCTACGACGGCAACCACAAGGTGATCAGTTTCTCCTGCTGGGATCAGTACCTCTGCATGGCCTTCGCCCAGCTCCCGTACCGAGAGAGCCTGCGCGACATTCAAGTCTGCTGCCTTCGGGCGGCACTAGGAAAGGCAGCGTAAACGGAAGGTGTCGATGGACTCGTTACTGGAAATTGCGAACCTTACTTGACGTGACCAACAGCCGGTATCTCAGTCATCGTTGGAATACGGTTCATTCACTACTGAAGACACACGTTGCTCTTAGCACACATCTTCCCACGGCCGACGGTACAATAGTTCATCTACGGTATTGCGGTATCCTGACACCGAAACAGGCGGATGTGTATAGTGCGCTTGGAATTACCAGTGCTCCACTGAAACCTACGTAGGTTGAAATGTAAAGATGTAGTGACCATAAATTTGACACTCTAGCACTAATCACCCGATATCACTATTTTTGTGTCCACCGTGGGATAAAACTTTGGTTAAGGAACATTTTTGTTTCGTTCGTAAATCTCCCTAACGATTTCGAGTTTTGTCATCCCCTCGGTGTCGATCCCAAGGCGTATCACTTCATCTTCGAGAAAAGAGTAGCTCTCAGATATAAGGGGATAGGCCGACTCAAAGGAATTGAAGTAGTCGAGATCATTTTTGGTGTCCTCGTAGGCTTTATGGGCTTCGGAAACACATTTGATCGCGTTTTTCACAAAGAATTCATTAAAAAAACTGCGACGTGACTTGTCAATCATACCAGTTCAATCCTTTCCTTAGACGTCCGCGTAGCAGGAGCAGACGTAATCGGGGTCGGCATGAAAATGTGTGGTCCTGATCGTCCACCACTCCGGCCTCTTCCACCGCGCGGGGATACCGTCAGGATCTTTCCACATGCCGATCACGGAGTAATCCGGTGAATCAAACCGTTCAGCAAAAGAGCCATATCTTTTTTTCAAAAGATTTTCTCCAGCGTGGTTGGAAAATGAGACGCCAAAGGCGCACTCGGTTATATCCGGGTCCTTCACAGTACGGACCGTTTGTTTCGAATCGATCTCGTAGTGAACAAACGGCCTGGAGGCGGCTCCCACGCACCGGGGCGCCTGACCGAACACAAAACAGAACGATGAAATAATTTTATCTAAGATAAAGAACGAGATATCCCAGCCGGGGAAGTCCCGGTCAACGGCACCGGGAGAGAGGACCCGGCGGGACTCTCCCTTATCATTGGTCAATGTGAGGCCGTCGAGGCGGTAATCCCGCCATCTGTCCGGTGCAGAGCAGAAAAAATCCACATCGGCTTTCGAAGAATGGATGAGAATATTCATATACCCGGCGACAAAAAAACCGTCATGCATGGTACGCCCCCCTTCAAAAGAGGGCGTACCATTAGCATCGAAGGAAGGTCCCATCCGAAATATCTGCTCATAACAGGAAAGGGAATCAAACATCTCATCTTCCATATCAGGGAAATACCGTATAGCAAGACGGCCCTCCAAGATATCCGTATCTTGCTGGTTACCGGACACATTGTCTGACTCAGACACCACCTGCCCCTCGGTAACAGTAAGAGAGTAGGCGCCGGGCTTTTCAGAAAACCACAAATACCATGAAAGCAGACCGTCAGAGGTTGTCACCTGCGATATCTGGGAAAAACCGAATTGCCGCCGCGCCGCATCGTTCTGAAATACCCCTTGAAACAGCTCGAGCAGAAGCATCTCGAAAGAAACAAGAGGATCAATATGCCTGGTCACGGTCATGTTTATCTATCCCTTCAGAACGGTTATTTTTTGAGCCGATACCCGGGCCATCGATCCATAAAGTAATCCTGAATCATGATCAGGTTAATAACCATAATCAGGAAGGCGGCGGCATTCTCCGACGGATGGGAAATACCCCCACATATCCCGAGAAGCGCCGGTCCCCAGGCATAGTAGGCCCACGCGAAAAGCAGGCCAACGACAACAGCGACGATGGTCTTGATAAGGCCTCGCACGACAGCGTTCATCTTTTCGTATGCCTGTCCGAAGAAGACGTTTTGAATCAGAGCGATGACAAGGACAAAATTCGCCATCGTGACGGTATGGCTATACCGCCAACCGAAGTTGGCTTCATTCTGACCGCCGACATAGGCTTCATACCAGATATAGTCGAAAATGAACAACTGAACGCGGAAGATAATATAGCCGATGACAAGACTGACAACGGCGAAATAAATAAAGCGCCACGGCTGTTTCTGAACGTAGTTATATGGCCAGCCGTCCCAGAGATGGAAAGCATAGAAAATGCCGACGACGGTGACGAACAGGATGCCAAGACTGTATTCGGCGCTGTTGGTCTGCGCTATGCTTTCCCACCAGGGAGGCACCGCGGCATAGATCTGTTTCGGATAGAACATGGATCCAATGTGGGGATGGAAGAAAATGAAATAGAAGTAGATACCCAGGACCGCGATAATCGACCACATGGCGATCCCGAACTTTGGCTGTTTCAATTCAGGAAAGAGATCCTTTCCGATCCCGAACATGAACCAGACACTCACGAGGAAGAACGGAACAGAGAGGCACAGCATCGCCCATGACGCGGCTTCCCGTGTGGATGTGGCGTCCTGGCCGAAATCTCCATAGGTCATGAGACTGTTCCAGTTGAAATAGGTGATGCCGAGTTTGCCCATGATCAGGTAGACACACCCGATGATAAGGACGAGGTAGATGACAAGCATGAGGAGTGACATCGTCGCGCCCTTGGCGAGCGGATGGGTATTCTGCAGGTAGGAGCGTGAGAACGGCCAGTAGTCAAACAGTTCCGTCTGCCAGAGCAGTATGAGCAGCGTCCATATGACCAGCGAGAAGCCCAGGAGAGGCGTATACAGTTTGAATATCCCGCCATTGGAGAAAAAGATCCACCATACGGCAAAGACGCCGATGAGAAGGACGATCAGGTTTGCAACCCCTGACAGACCGACAGACCATCGAGGCTCCAACTGTCTCGTTGTAAGCCAGTTCTCAAGCGATTGATTGTTGCTCATGAAAGAACCCCCTAATTCGGTTTAAAATGAGTCACACCTCCGTAAAGAAGGGGTCAAACCCCAAGTACCCTACTCTCCTGGAGTAGTCGACCCCTTCATCCTCACGGTGAACGGAGAATCGTATTATCCTTCTTTAGAAAATGACCTCATCCCCATTTCCGAGATAAACGTTGGATGTATTTGCCTTAGCCAGAGTACCCGTCTTCTTGTAGGACAGGTTTTTGTTCGTGCCGTGAACTATGGGAATGCCCATCTTGTCCGCTTTCTCCGCCCAGATCCAGCCGGTGCAGTGGTTGCAGGCGACCTTGGTCATGTTCATGGCCTTCACACCTTTGAGGATGTCATCCATCTTGGGATCCCAGTTTTCAAAGGGAGAAATGTGCAGACCGCCGTAGCAACCGTAATTATTGCTACCGTCCTTGAAATTCCTCCGCGCATAATTAATAAGCGTCATGATGCCGGGATGGCAGCAACCGGTAACGGTGACATATCCTTTGTCCTTGATATTGAAGTACATGACGTTCTCACCGCGCACCTGGAGCGTTGCCGGTGCATCGAAGAAAACGAGCGCCGCGCCGTCCTGAAGTTTGTACAGCTTATCGGTTTCCGTCACAATAAGTTCACCCTTGTGTGGAATGCTGTTCTTCGGACAGCCCGGCGTGGCCGAGAAGTCGGCACCCTTGAGCAGTTCGAAGCTTTTCTTCATCGCCGTAGGCGGGAAGTAAATCTTGATATCGTCCTGATGTTTCAGCGTACTCTCCAGGCCGAAGTAGTGGTCGATGTGATCATGAGAAATGATCATGGTATCGATCTCTCTGTTCTGAAGCATCTTGTCGATACCGTCTTTTTCAAAACAGTAATCCATCCAGTCGTTGCTCCAGCCCGTATCGAGGAGATACTTGGTTTTCTTGCCGTCGAGTGCTTCCACTTCAACCAGAGCGGCATAGCCGCCGAGGTTTTCCTCGGTATAGACAACGTCGTACTGGTTGGTGTTGATTCCGCCGGCCGCCTTGATGTCCTTGCCAAGGGTGGGATTGTCAAACCAACTCGTCTCCGAAATAACGTGTACTTTCAGGCTCTTAATTACACCGAAGTCCTCCTGCTTCCGTGCTTGGGCCTTTGACAGAGTTCCGACACCACCGGACAGGGCCACACCAGCGCCCGTTGCGGCCATGCCCTTCAAGAAATTTCGTCTCTTCATAATACTTCTCCTTTCGGTAATTGTTAACTCACAATATCGCCTGTGCGAAGGGTACCTTCCACAAAGCGCTTCACAACCTTTTCAGTAGTTCCCAGTGATGCAAGTTTCAGACCAGCGTGCCGTCCCGCCGGAAAGGTTCCATTGTATTCGTGATTTGACGCGGGATATCTCGACTAACGTGAAAAAAATAGTTGACAAACAGAAGAGCGAATAAGTATTAGAATGGTAACATGTAGTTTTTTTGGTACACTTTATAGATAGATAAAGGAGGCAACCCCGATTATTCCGTCAAAGGAACGTAAGTCTTTAAAGAAGATAACGAATCAGCTTAGAATCGATCCGCTGGTCTTCGACAGCATATACAATGGCGCTGTCGTTACAGACGCGGATGGTTACGTGACCCACTTTAATAAGCCCTACGGCAAGTTTCTCAATGTAGACCCGGAGAAGCAAATCGGCAAGCATTGCACTGAAGTTGTTGAGAACTCCAGAATGCACATTGTGGCAAAAACGGGGATCCCCGAAATTAACCATTCTCATTTGATCAAGGGGCAGAATATGGTGGTCCAGCGCATTCCCATAAAGGAGGGCGACAAAGTGACCGCCGTGTACGGCCAAGTGATGTTCAAGAATACCAAAGATTTAACAAAACTCGCCAAGAAACTTTCCACTCTGGAGACAAAGGTGAAAGAGTATGAAAGAGAACTCCTCAGCCTTCGATCAAGGCGCTTTACATTTGACAACATTGTCGGGGTGAGCGAGTCCATGCTCTCCCTGAAACAAGAAGCCATAAAGGCGGCGGCCAACTCTTTCACCGTACTGATAACGGGTGAAAGCGGCACCGGCAAAGAACTTTTCGCCCATGCAATCCACAGTGCCAGTTCCCGGAAGGTGTATCCCTTTGTTCGCCTCAACTGTTCAGCTATTCCGAAGGAATTGATCGAATCGGAACTGTTCGGATATGAAAAAGGAGCCTTCACCGGGGCCAGTAGCAGCGGCAAGAAAGGAAAGTTTGAACTGGCTGATAACGGCACCATATTCCTGGACGAGATCGGCGACATGTCCCTTGACATGCAACCGAAGCTTTTGAGGGTCCTCGAGGACAAGGAATTTACTCGGTTGGGAGGAACGGCGGCGGTTCATTCCGACTTCCGCCTTATCGCTGCCACCAATCAGAACCTCGAAGAGATGGTTCCGGAAAAGAGGTTTCGACTTGACCTTTTTTATCGTTTGAACGTTATATCGCTCCACATCCCTCCCCTGCGCGAACGGAGAGATGATATCATCCCCCTTGCCAGGCATTTACTGAAGAATCTTACAGAAAATGTCGATATATCCGAAATATCAATCACACCCGAGGCCGAGGAATTATTGAAGAAGAGCAACTGGCCGGGGAACACGAGGGAGCTTCAGAATGTACTTGAAAGGACGCTTTCGGCTCTGGAGGGCCATACCATTTACCCCGAAGATCTCCCCTTTTATTTGAGGCGGACCCTGCCACCCAGTAAAAAAAGACAGCACCTTATATCTCTTGATACAGACAAGATCTCCCTGAAAAATGTACATGAAGAAGCCGAAAGAGAGGCGCTTCTCCACGCACTTACTAGTGCGAAGTACAACAAGCAACAAGCCTCAAAGATTTTGGGTATTCATCGTACCTTATTGTACAAGAAGATGAAAAAACATAATATCCCCCTTCACGACGGCAGCGGGGTATCTACAGTGTAGCCTTGCTGATACACTCCCGGTTATCTCAACACCCCCCTTTCCGGCAACTCTCCAAGTGGCTTTTCGCCGACCGAACAGAGAGCCTGCTTGATATTTCCTAACCTTGAACTTTTATCTCTCCTCCGCTTTCCGTCCTGGCATGTTTCTTGAGATATTCAGATCATATTATCATTTTAGAATTGCAACTTACCCTAATCTTAGCGAGGTGAACAGAATATGCACGGAAAGACCATAGAAGAACTAGAGGTCGGTGATCAGGCGGATTTTGCTAAAACGATTTCCGAGGCGGATATTTATCTCTATGCCGGCGTAAGCGGCGATTTTAACCCGGCGCACACCAACGAAGAGTATGCGAAAAGCACCTTTTTCAAGACACGTATCGCCCACGGCATGCTGTCGGCGGGTTTTATTTCAACGGTTATAGCGATGAAACTGCCAGGCCCCGGAACAATCTACCTTGATCAGAGCCTCAAGTTCCTGGCCCCGGTCAGGATAGGCGATACCATTACCGCCAAGGCGGAAATTATAGAAATCACGGCCGTCAAGAACAAGGTGCGGCTAAAAACCACCTGCTACAATCAGGACGGAATCACGGTATTGGAAGGCGAGGCCGTGGTCAGTCCGCCGAAATAAAAACTCATACATCTAAAATTATTCTTAAGGAGACATGCCATGGTTTTAAACGGAACCCCCTCAAACACGAAGAGCGGCCATCCCATCCTACGGGGCGTCATGCGGGCTCGGAATAAAGTGGTCACCTCGGAAGAGGCTGTTCAACTGATACAAGACGGAGACACAATTGCATTCGGCGGGTTTGTCGGAACATGCTTTGCCGAGGAGATCGCCATTGCGGTTGAAGCTTTTTTTCTAAGAACCGGTCATCCCCGTGACCTCACCCTCATGTATGCAGCCGGCCAGGGCGACGGGAAAGATAAGGGTTTAAACCACTTTGCCCACGAAGGCTTGGTAAAAAGAGTCATCGGGGGACACTGGGGACTGGCACCCAAGCTGGGGCAACTGGCAAGCGAAAACAAAATCATCGCCTACAATCTGCCCCAGGGGGTGATATCTCACATGTACAGGGATACCGCTGCCCATAAACCCAGAACCATCTCGAGCGTTGGGATGGGAACATATGTAGATCCACGGTATGGAGGCGGAAAGTTTAATGATATAACCGAAGATGATATTGTGGAGTTGGTTGAATTTGATGGCATACAGTATCTTGCCTATAAGCTCATGCCCATAAATGTCGGACTGATACGGGGCACGACGTCCGATACGGACGGCAACATAACTATGGAGAAGGAGGCGCTGACCCTGGAGAATCTTTCCATTGCGACCGCTGTTAAGAATTCTAACGGTGTTGTCATCGCTCAGGTTGAACGGATCGCCGAGAAGGGAACCTTGAATTCCAGACAGGTGAAGGTGCCCGGAATCATGGTTGACTGCGTCGTTGTCGCCCGTCCCGAGAACCACTGGCAGACCTTTGCTGAGGTCTATAATCCCTCTTTCAGCGGCGAAACAAAAGTTCCTCTGGATTCGTTGGCTCCCTTGGCAATGGACGCGAGAAAAATCATCGCGAGAAGGGCGGCATTCGAGCTGAGAGTTAATGATATCGTTAATCTCGGAATCGGCATTCCCGAAGGCGTCGCGAATGTCGCCAACGAAGAAAAGATCCTGAAATATTTCACCCTTACCGCCGAACCGGGCGTTATCGGCGGGGTGCCCGCCGGGGGGCTGAACTTCGGCGCCGCCACCAACACCGATTGCCTTATTGACCAACCCTATCAGTTCGATTTCTATGACGGCGGCGGTCTGGACATCACCTGCCTCGGCATGGCCGAAACAGACAAGGACGGAAATGTCAATGTCAGCAAGTTCGGCCCGAAACTCGCCGGGTGCGGCGGATTTATCAATATCAGCCAGTGCGCGAAGAAGTGTATATTCGTTGGTACATTTACAGCGGCTGGGCTGAAGGTCTCCGTGAACGACAAACAGCTCCAAATCGACCAAGAAGGAAAGGCGAAAAAGTTCGTAAGTCAAGTCGACCATATGACATTCGGAGGGAAATACAGTGCGGAACAGAGGCAATATGTGCGGTATGTAACCGAGCGTTGTGTCTTTGCATTGACCAGTGAAGGGCTTGAGCTTATCGAGATCGCACCCGGAATTGACCTTGAGAAGGACATCCTCGCCCTGATGGACTTTAAACCAGTCATCAAAAATCTCCGTCTCATGGATGAGAGGATCTTCTGTCCCGAACCAATGGGCTTGGAGACTGATCTCATCAGCATTCCCTTGGAGGAACGTCTGACCTATAACTCCGAGGAGAATCTTTTCTTCGTCAACTTCGAGGGATACCATGTTAAATTGAGCGAACAAATTCAGGAAATAGACCGTGCGGTGAGGAATATCCTCGGACCCGTCGGGAAAAAAGTCTATACCATCGTCAATTATGACAATTTCAACATCCTGCCGCACCTGATTGATGAGTACACGGAAATGGTTAAGAAACTCGTTAAGGATTGTTACATCAACACGACACGCTACTCAACAAACGCCTTTGCTCGGATGAAAATCGGAGAAGCCCTTGAGGAGAAGCAAGTAATATCAAGCATGTACGAAAGCAAAGAAGAGGCACAGAGGGCATTGAAATCGGGCGGGGGATAACCGGGATTGCCACAGGGTAAAATGTGATTGTGAGGGAGGTTGAAAATATCAATTTCTCTGTCCCAGCAAACTTGGGAAAGGAGACAAACTATGTCGTTTTCCATTAAAAAATTCTCTATGCGACAGACCCCAACAATCCGTGATTGATTCTTGGTTCACGGGAGTATGAGCCATTTGATGTCCTGAAAATTATTATACGGCCGGAGTGATCACAGAACCCGGATCAAAACACCCCCCGTCGGTCGATTTCCGGGATAGATCAGTTTTTTCATGCTCTGCGGAAACACCTTGACATCTATTGTACAAAGAACCGTTTTCTGTCGTAAGGTTTGTCCCTATTCAAGGGCAAACCGCCAGGTTCGAAGCCGTATGGCGACAAAGAGATTCATAAGGTGACGCCTTGCTTCATACATAAATGTTACCGACGTATGGTGTTGACGGCAGAGACTTTTCTAATCCGTGTATCGATGGCTTTTCTTAGCACGAAGGGATTGAGTCCTTCAAGCTGCCTGGCGAGCTTCCTTTTGATCGATTCTTCCACATGCGTCGATTCCGATTCCATGACTCGCTGGAACGGTGTTCTGGGGTTCCCTGTTTTCCTCCAGAAAACCGATCTCGACATTTTTTCGGAAACGAGATATGGTGCTTTATTCTTGTCATCAAAGAACACATCGACGCGGTTATTACCTCGCTTGATGACAGGGTACGGTTACTGTGGCGCTGAAATCACGATTACTCTCTGCATGACAAAAATATTCTCTGTTTTGAATTATTCTTCCAACAAAAATACGGGACGTGTGTCCCCTATTTGGCACGGGAACGTTAATACTACCGTTCCTCTGATTCGGAACTGCAAAAGGAGAACACATGGATTACGAAGGTTCGATTAGATTTTCTGTTGTTGAGCAGACCCCCGACCGCGTCGTGGGTGAAATGCCCATTCATGACGGCATCAAGAACCCTTACGGCGTTGTTCACGTGGGGGCGATGCTGTGGTTCGCGGATATCCTGGCCACAATACTGGTTTTCGGCTCTTTCCGGCCGGGGGAACGGGCAACAACAGGCCAGAAGGGGTTTCCTCTTGCCATTACGCTGAACGCCAATTTCATCAGCAACCAGACGGAAGGCGTGTTCAGGGCGATCTCGTCATTCGTGAAGCGGGGCAAAACCGTGAGCACCGTTCGGACCTGCGTTTACGGAGAAGAGGAAAGGCTTATCGCGGACGTGACGACCAATCATATACTGGCAAAATAAGAAACAGCCGATCCATGACGAAAAACAAGAAAATATTTCACTGGCGGGGATGTACGACGTTTGTGCTCACCATCTCCTTTGTCATAGACTTCATCTCCGGGGTTATTCTTTATATTGCTCCTCAGCACAGGGTCGCCGACTGGACCATGTGGAAGCTCTGGGGACTCACAAAAGACCAATGGATCGCGTTACATACCATTTTCGGGTTTGTTCTTTTTTTCATCGCGGTCATTCACTTGTATTACAACTGGAAAATCTTCGCTCATTATGTCTGGAACAAGGCCCGAAAGGTTCTGACTCTAAAACGTGAATTGGCGGCGGCTTCGGTGCTTTGTCTTGTCCTGTTCTTTGGTTCCGTGTGGAATGTTCCCCCCTTTAGCACCGTCATGGATCTTGGAAAATATTTCACTGACAGGTGGGAACAAGACGGCTCAACAACGCCTTCCTCGAGCACAAAGTCCGAGGCTTTTAAGGACCCTGCCGGAAGCGACGTATCCAGCCAGGCCGGAAACGGTCACAGTTCTGGAATGGGAAGAAAAACCCTGGAGGAAGTTGTCGAGGAACAGGGGCTTTCGTGGGAAGACGTCATTCCACGGCTTGAATCGCAGGGAATTGAGGCAAAACCGGATGACCGGCTGAGAAGCCTGGCCGCGAGGCTGGGAAAGTCCCCCACGGAAACACTCCGAATACTCGCGGGAGAATAATGACACGGGGACGGAACCGCCGCCCTCGATTTGCCGGTACGACAATCGCCGATCGGGATTGGCTCTGTTTTCTCGTTAGGGATGGCATTCCCGATGAACCGAAGAAAGTTTCCTTTTCCCCCGTCAGGGAAGCCATTCCCGAACCCTGTCCCGGTGATAGCTCATCCACCGGTGTGCGCTGTCCTCGGGATATACGCCCTTCCGGGCTTCGATCCACAGCATAAGCTGCTCCATGTCCTCCGGTGTCCAGTAAAAATTGTCGAGGAACGCGTAAATTTCAGGCATGTCTTCTTTGAGTCCTTCGCGAACCATCGTGTGGATAGTTTCCTCGCCGCCGTACACTTTTTCCGGATCATCAAGAAACTTCAACCTGTAGCGGGCGAATTTCCAGTGGGGCACCCACCCGGTGATAACGATCCAGTCCAGTTTTCTTATGGCGCTTGCCAGCTCCGCGGTCATCGAAATTTCGCTTCCCGATACCAGTTTCATGTCCTCAAGCCCGTATACCTTCATGGCTTCCCTTGTCTGACGCATAATGCCGGCCTCGGGATCAATCCCGATTATCCGGCCGCGGAATTTGTCGACATGTTCCTTTATCTCGGGAATTGAATCGATCGTGATATACGGTTCGTTTTTAAGGCCGGAACGAGCAGTCTGCCTTCCCGGGGCCACCTGCGGCACCACGAGGCCGGTACGCGTACCTTCGAGATTGGGACCAAGGTCGTCCACGCATTCGCCGTACTGTTCATAGAAATGAGCGTGTGTACCGGGAAGCCATGCCGCGACCATCGCGTCGACTTCGCCCTCGGCGACCGCCCGCCACATATTGTCCGTGGTCATGGCTGTTATCTCACAGGGATATCCCAACTCTTCTTCAATAATCACCTTTACCAGGTTTGTGCTGGCTATTTCCGACGACCATTCAACGTATGCAAGGCGGACCGTCGGTTTTTCCTCCTGGCCGTACGCTGTTGAAGCTCCGTTCACAAAAAGCGCCGATACCAGGAATACCACAGTAAACAGGTAGTGCCATTTGACCATGATCCAGACCTCTGTCATCGCCTCAGATTACCAGCGGGATCCCGATGAGGCTTCGTCGGGATCCTTTTCACTTATTCGTAATACTCTTCCCAATCTTCCAGCAGCCCCTTGAACAACGACCAGCACATAACCAGGATAATAATCGCGAACGGAAACCCGGTAATAATCGCAGCCGTTTGCAACGCTATCAACCCGCCGCCGACGAGAAGCACCGCGGCAACAACGCCCTCTAACACGGCCCAGAATATGCGCTGCGGCCTGGGCGGATCGGGGGTGCCGCCCGCCGTAATGATATCGATAACCATTGATCCCGAGTCCGACGATGTGACAAAAAAAGTGATGATTACGACCACTGCTGTCAACGAAGTAACCAGGGAAAAGGGGAAATTTTCGAGGAAAATAAAGAGCGATACGGGAATATTTTCCTGGACCGCTTTTGCCATACCCCCCGCGCCGAAATGTTCGATGAAAATGGCGCTGTTTCCGAAAACCGTCATCCAGACGATGGTAACGGCGACGGGTACTATCAGAACGGCGAGAATATATTCACGTATTGTTCTGCCAAAGGAGATGCGGGCTATAAACATGCCGACAAAGGGCGACCACGCTATCCACCAGCCCCAGTAAAATATCGTCCAGGCGGCCTGCCAGCCTTTTTCACTGAACGACTCCGACCACAGGGACAGGGAGGGAAGGTTTTGAATATAATTGCCCGTGTTTTCAAGTATTCCGTTAATAATGAAGAGCGTGGGTCCGAGTATGAGCACAAAAACCATTAACAAACCGGCGACCACCATATTGATCTGGCTCAATAACTTTATTCCCGAATCCAGGCCGCGAACGACTGACCACGTCGCGACAGCCGTGATCGCTGCAATCAGGATTGCCTGTATCACCACGTTCTGCGGCACTCCGAACAGGTGATTGAGTCCCGCGTTTATCTGCTGAACGCCGAGTCCGAGTGATGTCGCGACACCAAACATCGTGGCGATAGTCGCGAGAATGTCGATTACATTTCCGACAGGTCCATAAATTCGGTCACCAAGCAATGGGTGAAATATGTTGCGTATCGACAGCGGCAGTCCCCTGGAAAAACCAAAAAAGCCGAGTCCCAATCCGACAAGCGCGTAAATGGCCCACGGATGAAAGCCCCAGTGCAAAAACGTCAGCTCCATTGCCTTTTTCGCTGATTCAACCGTGCCCGGTTCGCTAAAGGGATTGGCGACATAATGAAACATCGGTTCCGCGACCCCGTAAAAAAGCAGGCCGATTCCCATGCCGGCGCTGAACAGCATCGCAAACCAGCCTGCCAGGCTGAATTCCGGTTCGGCGTCCTCGCCGCCGAGACGCATCTTTGAATACTTGGATAATAAAAGAACAATACAGAAAACAAAGGCGACATTCATGACAAGAATGAAAAACCACCCCGTCATGCTTGCAATCCAGCTTTGAATCAAACCAAAAAAAGCTTCGGCTTTTTCGCCGGCAATAAGTGTTGATATAACGCCGAGAAGGATAATTCCGGCTCCCCCGAAAAAAACCCAGGGTTGAATATCGTATCTGAGACCCTTGCGACTGAGATTCTTCCAGGTGTGCACCTTCCGCAACTCAGATGATAAATCATGTTTATCGTCCATCATCACCCCTTCTGCAGCTGATTTTCAGTTTATGGCATTATATCTTTTTGAGAATTATTCGGCCTTCCTCGACTACCATTTCAAACGCATCACCCGGTTTAAACCCGGTGAATTCCAGCATCCTTTCCGAAAATATTACTCCGTCTTTCTTGTACTTCGTCCATTTCTTTTCCTCTTCTGTCTTAAAATCCAGCAGGTCCTTGATGATGTACAGCTTCTTGTCCTCAACCTGCAGCATGAGCAACTGTTCCTGGAGGCTGTACTTGGAGATTTTCAGCTCCCTCATAATCTCTCTGGCGCTTTTTCCGTCCTGAATTAATTCACGAAGTCTATCAGGATCATAATTGTGACTGTAACTTCCCTTTCTTTTCATAAATGCTCCTTTTCAACTAAAAACAGCAGGAACCTGAATTTTCATCCTATAACAGAATAACGGCATAGTTTGTTTACGCTAATATTTCTAAGCAGTTATGTCAAGAAATCGATGTTTCATCGTAAAAACCGGATTCAGGCCCCTCCTAGAATAACGGAACATGACAGGGTTCGTGCCGTGTACACGCGAGGACGAATGATGTTATTATTAATTGTTCCCGTGTATATGTGTTTGCAAAACCCGCATAAAGGCGGCTAGAATCCTACATGTGTCATCACCGTTTTTTCGAGAATGGACAAGGTCCGGCAAAGTAATCTGGAAATCCGAAATAAAGGAAGGAGAATGGCAATGCTGGAAGATCCGAAAGTGTTTCTGAAACACATGGAAGGCGCGCTCGGCGGGTATGCCAAGGTGGACAAAGAAACTCTCAAGGCATTTGGAAATCTTAACGAGACTGTTTTGCAATCGAAGGCCCTGGACCGTAAAACGAAGAGCCTGATGTGCGTCGCCATCGGAATAGCGTCACATTGCGAGTACTGTATTTCCGCACGCGCAGCCCAGGCCGTTCAGGCCGGAGCAACCCGGGAAGAGCTGATAGAGACCGCGGCCGTCGGCCTTATGATGGGTGGAAGCCTGGCGATGGGACCGCTTGTTACATTTTTTACGGACACACTTAATATGCTCGTTCCCGAATCCGGGGAATAATAAAAACGACGAGCACTGGAAGAATTGTTCAAACCGGCCGCCCTTCCCGGAAATCGCCGGAGAAAGCCCGGCCTGCTCACGGCGCCTTCTTCTCCGTACTGGAGTCAGCCGCTGCCGCCTCCGACGGCGCGTTGCTCACCGCCTTTCCCACTGATCCCCAACCTTATCATTTTGCGGCGTAGCGTGTTTTTATCTATGCCGAGTTCGTGTGCCGCGGCCGTCTTTTTTCCCCTGTTTCGCCGAAGCGCCTGGAGTATGGCAAACTGTTCTATATCTCTCAATGTTTTTCCCGAAAAAACGGTTGTTTCCTGAACCGGCGCCAGGTTGTCGGGCAGATCCTCAAGTTCGATAATGTCGTTCCGGCACAGAATAAACGCGTGCTCGACCGCGTTTTCAAGTTCGCGCACGTTACCGGGCCAGTCATGCATCATCAGCGCAGACATGGCCTTTTTTGAGACGCCCACAACGGACCGTCCTTTTCGGTTATTGAAACGCTCAATGAAAAACTCGATCAGCAGGGGAATATCATCTTTACGTTCCGCGAGCGGCGGTAACACCAGTTTAAAAACATTAATACGGTAATAAAGATCGTCCCTGAATTTTTCTTCCTGCACCAGTTGCTCGAGATTGCGATGCGTGGCGGCAATGATTCTGGCGTTTGTCGGAACCGGCTGGCTGGACCCCAGGGGTTCGTACATGTGTTCCTGAAGCACGCGAAGCAGCACGACCTGGACGGAGGGTGAAATATCTCCGATCTCGTCAAGAAAAATCGTGCCGTTCTGGGCCATCGCGAAACGTCCCTGCCTGTCATGCCGCGCGTCGGTAAATGCGCCGGTTTTGTACCCGAAAAGTTCCGATTCAATAAGCGAGTCCGGCAGGGCGCCGCAATTGACCGCCACGAAAGGACCCGCGCTTTGTGGACTGTGATGATGAATGGCCCGCGCCACGAGTTCCTTCCCGGTCCCGCTCGCGCCTTCTATCAGAATGGTGCTGCCGCTTGCCGCGACCTGGGGCAACAGACTCATGATCTGCAGCATCTGAGGATTTTCACTTACTATATCGTTAAAAGAATGCGTCTGTTGAAGCGCTTTCCGAAGTTCCCGGACCACGGACATGTCCTGAAAGGTTTCCACGCCCCCGATAATCCGGTTATTTTCATCTCTTAGAAGCGCCGTGTTGACACAAATGGGAATACGCCTCTTGTCGGCGCGATACACGTATACGGGCATGTTCGACAATTGTTTCTTCCCCTGCATGGTCCATCGTAGCGGACAGTATGTCTCGCATATATCCGCGCGGAAGACCTCGAAACAGTACCGCCCCAGGGCCTGCTCACGCGGAGTACCCGTTATTTTCTCAGCAGCCATGTTGAAGGAAGTAATACGCCAATCCAGATCAACGGTGAAAACGCCCTCCGCGATGCTGTCGAGGATAAGTTCATGGTGGTGTGTAACATCCACGTTACACCTCCAATCTCTTTCCCGGTGAATGGAATGCGGGTATAAACAACAGCAAAAGTATAATTAATAACATATAACATTATGTTTTACAAAAAAGTAATTACATAACATTTACCGGGAGACCCTCACGTAACCTTTATCCCGTTTAATCGGACTCCTATCCCGCTTAATCGGACTCCGGCGCGACATCCTCAGGAACGAACGGCGTCGCCGGGGTACAAATTTTGCAATGTGAAGGAATCATTCTATTTGCAGAAATATTCCGTCGAACGGGCACCGGATTATGAAACCCGGGAAAACAATACTGAACAGTGGCGACGCGCGAACAGAAAACGGCTTCCGCACGTCGTTTTCCGGCACAGACGGGCGCGTCGCTATCCCTGAGTTCATGGGGAGAGTCGCCCCCGTACTGGATGCCTGCACCAGGTTGCTGGTCATTGATTCTGAATCTTGTCACTTCTCCATTGAATGTTCCTGCATGAATGATCGTCTTGGTTCATTCACCAATCATGACGTGAAGGTTGTCATCTGCGGCGCCCTGAGTTCCTTCTTCGCGAATTTCCTCAAAGAGAAAAATATACGTCTTATTTACGGTATATCGGGAGATATCGATGAAGTCCTGGCGGCATACCGGCGAGGGTATCTGCATCGCGACCATTTCCGCATGCCGGGATTTATCGAAACAACGACCTGAACCATGGGAACATATCGCACCCTTTTTCCTGCCGTTCCGGTGCGGTTTGTTCCTTTCATGAAAAACGACCGGTTCTTTTGTAACCGCTTTCGGGCCCTCCACCTTTGAATCAACTGAGATTGTATCGTAACGCGCGTCGTGGCATCTCTATTGCTAGTTAATCAAACTGAGGGTTTTCCAGGACCATTAATAAGGGGGCGCATGATCACCAGAAGACAGTTTTTCAGGAAAGAGTGCTTGGAAATCGGACAGGCTGCGACTCGCGTCGTGACTGCGTTTCAGGAGGGAGACTCCGGTGAAACACAGCACGATAATCGCTATCCGGCTTTCACTGAATTGAGCCCGTCACTGTTGGCCATGGAATCCGAAAGGACAGGAATTGCAGAGGAGAAAGACGCCGACAGCGAAGAATTGCGCCGGTCGTTGTATGAGCAATTGGCCGATTCCTCTCGACGCCCTGATAACCAGTAACATTGTGAACCGATAACCAAAGGAGGGACATATGGAGCGTTATGGCGTAGGATACCTGGAAGAACGGAAACTGGTCAAGCGCTGGCCCCAGCCCATGCCGGCAATCGTGGCCCTGGTTCTCACGCTGGCGGTGTTTTACGTCACGTGGTGGATTTTCCAGGACTCCCGGGGGTGGATGCGGATGTACACTCCGTACGTGGGGTACATGTACACCAGGTGGTGGCTGATTATGCTGATCTGGATGGTGTACATTTTCAATTACTGGCCCTTTAAAAGAAGTTGGTTGGAAAACAGTCATCCGTTATACAAAGGGGCAATACTCACCGCGATTTCGGTGGGTATCCTGGTTATACTCATTAAAGGATTTTTCGAGGGTCTGCTTGGCAATTTAGGCCTGGCCTATTTTAATCCGGGTCGTTTATTAGAGTTGCCTGGCGTTACTGAATTTTTCGCCATCGAATATGCGGCCCTTGCCTGCCTGATGTTCGCGGCAATCGCATCATGGCTGAGTCCAGCCTGGGTTGTAGCCTGCGAGGAAGCGCCCTGGCAGAATATGAGTCAGCCGGCCAAGGGAATCAGCATACTGGTCATGACATTCTTCCTGAGCACGATGATATACTTCATGACAATGCACTCTCACATGGGCATTCTTTACTATCCCTGGCAGTATTTCACATCCATCGCCCCGCCTTACTGGGAGCGTTTCGCCGACACTGTTTCGGGTAATTTCCACGTTTCCTGGATCATGTGCGCCACGGTGACGGTGTGGATTGTGGAAACTATTTGGGAACGTTTCCCCTTCAAACTGATAAAAACTACCTGGCTGCGCCGGGTAACGGCCTTCTTCGGCATCATCGCCATCGCTTGGGCCCTTCACTTTTTCCTGTATTTCGCACAGGAACTGACCTGGGGACAGGCGATCCGCGGTACACGACGGGATTTCGCGCCCGATTGGCGGTGGCTGCATGTCGGCGAGATGGCAGTCTTTTTCCTCGTTCCGGCTCTGTTCATTACGTTCTACTGCGGCAACTGGCCCAAGCGGTTCAGCCTGCCGACCAACGTACTCGTCCGGACCCTTATAACGGCCGTTGCGGCGATTCTGCTTTATTATTTCTACTACGCGACATCACATTATTTCCTCGGTACCCAGAAAGGATTTTCCCATCCTCAGCAGTTTCCCATGATACCGACCATCTGGCTCATCAATATCTGGCTTGCGCATCACTGGTTCATGGATAACTGGCCGGGCTGGAAAATGGTACCGAAAACCGCCGATGAAATCGCCGCCGATCACGCTGAGGAAGAGGCACGGCTGGCGGAAGTCCG
Source organism: delta proteobacterium MLS_D (assembly GCA_002030015.1). Lineage (GTDB taxonomy): Bacteria > Desulfobacterota > Syntrophia > Syntrophales > UBA2210 > MLS-D. The sequence continues at coordinate 159,112 of LQBH01000013.1, read as the reverse complement.
GTGGAATCCCACCTTGGGGTGGGGACTGGGAGTCGGCGCCGTTTGCGGAGTGGTGATCTATTTTATCATCCTGGCGGTGCTCCCCTGGGCCTACGAATCAATTACAATCATCCATTAAATGGTGATAAAGGAGGAGCCATGTCTGAAAACAAAAGCACGATCAACCGCAGGGAATTCTTCAAGGGCGCGGCCATGGGCGCGCTCGGGGGATCCGTTCTTGCGATGGGAGTATATTCCTACTCGCCGTGGCGCAAGGCTCAGTTCTCCCCCGTCAAGCGTAAGATGGCCGACATCGGGGCGTGTAAATATGTCAAAATAACAAATATTTCAGAAACGAGCTGGTTCAACAACGCCGATCTGATGAACGACATCAAAGGGGCCGGAGGATTATTGGTAGACCAGTATTTATACAACTGGCCGCCTTTCGGTGACGGGACAGGCCTCGGCAAAGGCAGTTACGAAAAGGGCATCGCCAAGATCAAGCATCTGTTGCCGAACGACGTCGACGAAGCCTGGGATATCACCGAGAAGCTTTCGGTTCATCCCGAGAACGCCGGTGGCTACGCCTGCCTGATCGAAATGGAAGAAATGAACGGAAAACAACACAAGTATCTCCTCGATAGCGGCTGGAGCTACAAGTGGACCCACGAATGCTTCAAGCGCGAGGGCATCGACGAAATGCTGAAAAACAGGGAAATCGAGGCCCTGTTCATATCTCACGAACATTTTGACCATTACTGGGGCATTCCTGTCACCTTCAAGTACGACCCGAACATACCCGTCTACATACCCGACACGTTTTATCCCGAGGGACTGCAGTACCTGAAGGATTCAGGGCATACGGGCGAAGTGATCAAAGTCAAACCGGGACTGAAGCCGATCGTTCCGGGTTTCGCCACCTATGTTTTCGCTATTCCGATCATATGCCGCGTCTATGGCGAACAGTCCATGTATTTCAATATAAAAGACCGCGGGTTGGTCAGCGTGACGGGGTGCTGTCATCAGAGCATTATTCAGTTCGCTGAAACGGCATACCAGGAAATTAAGTACGAGAACGACGAACTGTACGGCGTATACGGCGGCCTGCACGTATCTCCCTTTGAAGATTGGGATCCCAAGTACGACGACCTGGTGCTCTCTCTCGGCAAGTACGACTTCAAAAAGATCGGCTGCAATCACTGCACGGGCATAGTATGTGCCAAGAAGTTCGCGGCGGCTGGGTATCCTATCGTGAAAGGCACGGCACGCTACCGCTCCAAGGAGGATGTCTACCTGGGAAACGGCGACAGGATAGGTTTTGGAATCGACGTGTAAACCGTTCTCCGGACCGGCGGAGAATCTTTTCCCGCCGGTCTCGGGGCAAAGTGATGGACATTGAGGAGAGGAAGCATTGCGGCGAACCGGCCGGGTCTGAAAAAGTGACTTGTTCTATACAACCGCTGCTCCCGGCGACTGTTTCGGGAAACGAGGGATATTATGAAACGAATCGTTCTTATGATTGTGTTGGGTTGTTTTCTGGCGGAACCGGTCTTTGCGGACCCTGCCGAAGACAAGGGCGTCATTCCGGAAATGCGCGAATGTATGGAGGCCCACGTATCCCAGGAGGCCTATTCCAAAGTTATTACAAAATATTGCGGCCAGGGGATTATGTGCCAGGCAATGGGACTGCTCCTCATAAAAAATCCCTACGTGATAAAAACGGAAAAGAAAAATTCACAGATATGCTATACCGTGGAGGGCACGGTGGAGGAAACATCAAGCGAAATCCCCGGTCACACCACGCAGGTGTATGAAGCGTGCTGGGAAAACGGCCGTCTCGTTTCACTCGAATTTTCCGGGCCGAAAGCCCCTGCTCGTGAAGAGATAATTCCCGAAATGCGCGAGTGTATGCGTTCTCACAGCACACCCGCTGAATACGAAGCGGTGCTGAAAAAGTACTGCGATTCGAGTATGATCCGCCAGGCCATGGGCTCTTGGTCATCAGAGAACCCTATGTCGTTAAGACCGAAAGGAACGGACCGGTGATCACCTACACGGTGGAAGGTCGTACCGAGGGGGGAGCGACTGAAATTCCGGGAGAAGATATCGTCCAGGTTTACCGCGCAAGCTGGCGTGGAGGGAAGCTTGTCGCCATTCAGTTCCTGGAGCCAAAATCGGAACTTAATAAACCCTGATGCCGTCGATTCTCGGATCGCTTGACCATTTTATCACAAGCGAAGAGGAAGAGTCCCCTGATATCGCTCTTCGGGTGTTGCTGAGGGCGATCCTGTACCGCACTCAGTTTCAGATGGCGACACGGCGCGCCGTCGGATGGCGGGGGATGAAACACCAGGTTTCCGCCGCCGCCGAGGGCTGGACGGCGAGAATCGCCGGGAACGAGGGGGTGTTCGGCCTTTTTTTTCTGGACAGCGAGCCAGTTCAGGAGTGGATAACCTGTCGTTTCGGTCTCTGCTACTTTCCAAACGAGCAGGAGTCACTTGTTGAACGTTTCTCCCTTCAAGTCGCCGCGGTAACGCAGCAGGATGACTACCAGGACCGTATCCGTGAATTTCTCAAGCATTCCGATCTGATGCCGCTTTTTGGAATCGGTACATTTTTCCTTTTCGTTCGAAAAGATCATTCCGCGCTGGCCATCGCCATGCTGAGTGAATCATCGCAGCGCACCGTGGCGAAAGATGGCGTGACTTTTGTGAAAAACGGAATCCCCGTCCAGCTTCTGTCGCCCGGTGAAGTTGACCGGGATTTTCCCGCCTTTGACACGGCACTCGGGTTTTTCGATGTACTGACCGCTTCGATCACCCTTAATCTCGACCGGGCGCCCGACCACGCCATCGAGAAAAGATATACGGGATTCCAACAGACCTACTCGTCATCCGGAGAAATTTCTTCCGAGCCGGCGCCCGATCTCTGGAATGGTCTCGTTATGACCGGCTACGGCGAGGCGGATTTCGACCGACTGAGTTCGACAATCGCACCGGAAGGCTCGGATTGCCTGTTTGCCGTTTCGGCGAGTGATTCGGAAAATGCCCCGCCGTCCTGCGCCGGAAAGCTCTGGTGGGGTTCGCACCGGCTCGGCGAATCCGGGGCAAGCGCGGGCACGGTAATAACAGGGATTGACCAGCGGCCGCCCCTGATTATTTTAACCGGATTCCTGGGATCAGGAAAAACCAGTTTTTTACAACATTTCATCGATTACCAGACTCAACGGAGCCGCTTCGTTGCGGTGATTCAAAACGAGCTCGGCGAAATCGGTCTTGACGGTAAATTACTCGATTACACCGTGACGGAGATCGACGAAGGTTGCGTGTGCTGCACGCTGTCTGGCAGCCTGAAGCGGACGGTGCGTGAAATACTCGATGAATATTCTCCAGATGTCATCATCCTGGAAACGTCCGGCCTCGCCAATCCTTTCAACCTGCAGGACGAAATAAAAGAAATGGATGATATCGCCCGGTTCGACTGCGTGCTGACGGTTGTCGACGCAGAAAACATCGAGGGGTCACTCCGTGAACAGTCCATCGCCGTGGAGCAGATACGGGGGGCGGATATTGTCATGATTAATAAAAAAGACCTGGTTCCTTCTGACCGCCTGGCCTCGATAGAACAGACGCTGCGTGATATAAACCCGACCGCACCGTTGATACCCGCCGTTGACGGCATCCTGAACCCCGCGCTTCTTATGGGAGCCGATCTTTCTCCGAAATTAGCCGGAGATACTGAAAAAGCCGTGTTTCTGCATCCTTCTCACCTGCGCGACGGCCTTTCGGCCAAGAGCATCCGCCTGACCACCCCCGTGGACCGGGAAAAATTTCTGCGAGCCGTGGAGAAACTTCCGCCTTCCGTGTTTCGTGTAAAGGGTATACTGGATTTTTCTGATCTACCCGAACCGGCGTTGTTCCAGTACGTCGGCGGACGACACCAGATCTCCATTTTTCCGCAACCACCCACTGACGAACGTTTTCTTACCATCATCGGCGACGGCCCCGACACGGAAAAGGCGGCCTCCGTTTTCCTGTCTCTGACACAATTTTTCACTGCCATTCCCGGGGACCCGCATTTCAATAACCCCACTTAAAGAACATGGCCGACGCGACGCACAGAACGACCGGGATTTTTCTTCTTTCCGTCGCATATCGACTATGTCATAATTCTATTTGGTATGGAAAACTCCCCCCACCCTTGAACTGAGAGGACTATCGTCTCATGGCCGTTCACGTCATTCCCCCTGACAGGCTCAGCAAAGAAGCGCTTCGCGGCGTCATAGAAGAATATATCTCACGATTCGGCACGGATTACGGTGAAACCGAAGTCCTGCCGGAGGCAAACTACAGAACGGTCATGCAAAAACTGGAAAAAGGATCGGCAATCATCCTTTTCGATGACGAGTCCGAAACGACCAACATATTTTCAGCAAAACATCCTGCCGTGAAAAATCTCCTGCCCTAACGGGCAACCCTGATACAGGTCACATCCGGATGGACCAGGCATCGAACAACGACAGGTATTGCAGAAGACATTCCTCGCCGTGTTCCGTCCTGACTTTGAAATAATTCACCACCGGGCTGCGGGGATCAATGCCCCCTTCATACCAGCGGTCCATGATTTCCGCTATTTCCACTCTTCGCCCCCGATGAATAAAGGCCGTCGGCCTTTCATCGGCCTTTGAACCACTGTAACACACAACCCGGACCGGCTCGAAACACATCCTCATGCCTCCACGAAGGAATGAACTCTCACACGTTTTGTGCGACACACAGCAGCCGTAAAGCAGAAATTATTATCATTTATTTTTATCGTAAACGGGATAAAAATGTACACAGGTTCATTACGGGCGACGCGATTCAATCACGACAGGAACATTTTCTTTTTCTGAACGCCAGACTGTCCCGGGTATCACAGTCGCCCCGAAATTTTCAGGCGGGAATCAGTTCTTCGAAAGTCGGTGCTCCGGCCGGATGTCCGGAAGATTGTCAGAACGCTTTGCATGCATGTAAAAACCTTTCATAATCAATGATAACGTGTCTTGTAAAAAGCATCAAAAGGAGTTAGTGTTATGTCAAAATATACATAATCTCCTCACGGGAACGGCTTTCCGGGCGAGGCACGCGAATTTCCAACGAGTAAATCCTGTTTGAACCTGCCCCGCGGCGACCGCGGCCGCCATTATAAAAACCGAAGAGCGCAACCTTGAATTGTGAGCCCTGGTTCCCGGCGGGAGAAACATCATGCCGGGAACAAAGCGATCGGCGGGCAATCAATGTTTGATCGCACAAAAAGAAAGGAGACGGAAACATGGGAGTAAAGACGTATGACGAGTATCTTGATCGGCTGAAGAAGTTGAAGAAAAACATCTACATAGGCGGCGACAAATGCGACAGGATGGACGAGCGGCTTGCGGCACAGTTGCGCGTGATACGAGAAACATACGACCGGGCGAATGATCCTGAATGGGATGGCCTCGCCACCGCTATATCGCACCTGAACGGAGAAAAAATAAACAGATTTACTCACATTCACCAAAGCGTCGATGATCTCCTGAAAAAACAGTTGATGACCAGGCTCATATGCCACCGTGTCGGCGGCTGTATCATGAGATGCATGGGCATAGACTCCATGAACGCTTTGTCCGTCGTCACCTACGAGATGGACCAGGCCCTGGGCACCGACACCAACACAAATTTCCTGAAATATCTTCAGTACTGGCAGGATAACGACATAACCGCGAACTGCGCCCAGACTGACGTGAAGGGCGACCGCCTGAAAAGGCCCCACGCCCAGGCTGATCCCGATCTTTACCTGAGAATAGTCGAAAGCAGGCCTGATGGGATCGTCGTGAGGGGAGCAAAAATCGACAACACGACCGCCCCGGTCAGCGACGAGATCATAGCCATACCGACGCGGTTCATGTCCGACAAGGACAGCGAATACGCCGTCGCCTTTGCTGTCCCGGCCGACTGGGACGGTGTAAAGATGCTGGTCAGACCGGCATACAACCACAAGCGGAAATATCAGCAGGCCCCTATTGCTGAAATAGGAGACGCCGAATCGTTTACCATTTTTGATGATGTCTTTGTGCCGAGAGAGCGCGTCTTTCTCGACGGCAAAGGCGATCCCCGGCAGACACCGTACGCGGGTTTCCTTGCCCTGCTTTTCGCTCACTATCACCGGCATTCCTACACGGGTTGCAAGCCGGCAACGTCTGAAGTGCTGGCCAGCGCGGCCGCCCTCGCGGCCGAGTATAACGGCATCGAGAAGGAAGACCATGCCAGAGAGAAAATCTCCCACATGGTCGGTGTGGCTGAACTTGTCTTCGCCGCCGGTCAAATGAGCGCTTACCGCGCTGAAAAATCGTCGTCCGGAACATACATTCCCGACGAAGTCCTGACCAATGCCGGCAGAAGACTCGCGGGTGAAGAAATTTACAACGAGTATAAAATTGTCGCCGATCTCGCGGGCGGGCTCTGCGCAACTCTGCCGTTCGAGGAGGAATTTTTCTCTGAAGAGACAGGGGCGCTGGCCAACAAGTATCTGATGAGAAATCCCGCGATAACAGCTGAAAACCAGCAGCGTTGCTTCCGCGGTCTGGAGAACCTCATCGTGGGGGAAATGGCCGGCGTGGCACAGGTCGCCGGTCTCCACGGCGGCGGATCGCCGCAGATGGAAACCATCACCATGATGGCGAGATACGACCTTGAAAAATTGAAAAGCATATCGAAATATCTCTTCGGCATAGAGGAGAAACTGCCGCTTTACGACAGGCCGACGGTAACACCTCGAAAAATGCTTGAGAAATTTCAAAAATTATACGGCTCGCCGAAAAAGTAACCCGGGATTTCCGGACGTCCGACGTCCTGAAATCCCATACCGGCGATCACGTCAACAAAAGAGGCGCCCGGGACATCACGTTCCGGGCGCCTCTTTTGTTACTCCACCGGCATTCCTCGTTCACAAACTCCTGCTGTTTTCATACGACCTTCCTGCGTTATTCCCCGCGGGTCAAATCGACAGGGCGCACTCGTACCCACTGTGTATGGCATCAATCGCCTTGCCGATTTCACTGCAGTCGCCTATCGTATAAACGTCTGTTTTTCCTTCCAGCAGGTCCTTCAACGAGCGCTCCGGCACCATGCCTTTCGTGTAAACCACAAAATCTATACCTTCCATGACGCGTTCCTCGGAACCCGTTCTGATTCTGGCCGCGCCACCCTCAACGTTCACCACGTCCGCATCGGTGATAACCGGGATGTCCAACTCTTTCAACGCCTTCAACAGGAAATTTCTCGACATCGGTTCCATGGCGGGTGCTATCTCCCGCGTCTTTTTGATGATGGTTACGTCGTTTCCGTGCCGGGCGAGAATCTCGGCTATTTCGGCTCCAATGAAACCACCTCCGACAATAATCCCCTTTTGATTGCCGGGCATATTTTTCTCTTTCAGTATTTCCGCCCAGTGCCACTGTTTCAGGCCTGGAATAACGGGAGGTTTCGGATGTGAACCCGTTGCAAGTACCACGGCGTCGAATGCATCTATAAGCTCCTGAGGATCCGGTTCCTTTCGTACGATAGTAATTTTTTCCTCTGTCTGTTGTACCAGGTAATCACGTATTTTTTTGAGACTCCCTTTCCGAGGCGTCAGGTACGACAGATTGAGCAGACCACCCAGGCTGTTTTTTTCATAGAGTGTAACCTTGTGCCCCCGTTGGTCGAGAACGAGCGCGGCCTCCATACCGGCGGGACCGCCGCCCACAACCGCAACGTTTTTGATCGCCTCCGCGGGCAAAATTTCTTTTCCGTCAAGACCCACCTCGGGGTTTATGACGCACATAAGTCCCTTGCCGCTCCTGACGCCTCCTATGCACCCCTCAAGGCAGGCCGCGCAGGGACGCACGGGATCGCTGACTTTCCCAAGAATTTTGCCGACGAAATCCGGATCAGCGATCAGGGCCCGCCCGATCGCGACCGCGTCCGCCATGCCTTTTCGAAGAACCGGTTCGGGATCATCCTTTTCATTTATCTGGCCTACCGTTATAACTGGAATGCCGACATTTTCCTTGATACGCGCTGCGAACTCCCAGGTTTTCCCCTTCGGTACCGCCATGTGCTGAAAGTACCAGGGCGGCGTCTCGCAGATGGAGCCACTGGAAACGTGGAGCGCCTCGGCGCCTTGATTCTCCAGCACAACAGCCAGTTTCATCATGTCTTCGAGTCCGAGACCGTCCGGCGTCATTTCATCAGCGCTGAAGCGCACGATCACGGGAATATCCACCGCCTTCTTCACTCTCTCGAGCACCTCGATACCGTAACGCATCCTGTTTTCCCACGTTCCGCCGTAATCGTCGGTGCGTTCGTTGACGTGTTCCGACAGGAACTGGGCGACAAGATATCCGTGACCGAACTGCAGTTCGATACAGTCATAACCGGCCTCCCGAGCCCTGAGGGCCGCCTTCTCGAAGAGTTCCTGTGATTCCTTTATGTCAGATATGCTCATTTCCGCGGGTTCCTTCATGGCCGTGGGGCACGCCCGTGCCGAAGCGGACAGAAGACGGTTTCCGGGTATGCGGGGATTCGCCATTCGCCCGGGGTGATTCAGATGCGCGACGGCAAGTGCCCCGTGCTCGTGAATGACGTCGGAAAGTTTTTTCAGCCCCGGTATCATATCATCATGGTGCATGCCTATCTGAACGGGCAGCTCGCGAAGCGATGAATGGAGATAAAACGGCTCCGGTATAATCGCCCCCACGTACCTGTTCCGCCTTTCGAAGAACCGGAGATGCCGGTCTGTCACCTCCCCTGTTAAAACACCGTATGCCGTTTTTATGGGCGCCATGACAGTCCTGTTTTTCAATGTCCTGTTCCCGACTGCCAATTCCGATGACAACATTTTCATGAAACATCCTCCTTCCCCTGCCGTAATGACAGGCTTTCCGCTTCAAATAATTGACTCACGGACAACAAGCAAAGAACTCAATAGTATTCGTGTCGCTTCTATCGTTAAGACAGTGCTGAAACATACGTCAGAGATACCGGGCGGCCGTGTACCAGAGCAGACCGACCAGCAATCCAATTCCGAAATTGACGACTTTGACGAGAATGAAAGATTTCTTTGATTCGGCGAGGAGGGGCAGCATTCCATGGCCGTCCTGAACAATAGAGCTTGCCAGAAGCGTTCCAAAAGGAAGCGATCCCTCCGCGTAAAGAATGACGAACATCATATGCGGCCCGGATTCGGGAATAAGTCCCACAAGGCAGGCGACAAGCAGAACCACAAGCTGGTTCGAACGGACCAGAGCATCAACATCAAGGTAGTTCGACAACAGGGCCAGGACAAGCAGAGCCCCGAATGTCCACAGAAATACCCGTGGTATGTGAACTTTTACTATGTGGTTCCACAGGTGCTCTTCGAGAAAATGTTCGGGCACCGTCGCGGCGATAAAAAGCGCGGCGAGTGAACCGGCGAACAACGTGACCTTTATCCAGTTCCATGACTCGGGACCCAGCCTGCCGGATACCAGTAATAAAATGAATGCCACGAGAACAGTCAACAACAATCCGCGCTGAAGGGTTAAATCTTTCAGCTGATGAAGTATTTCACCCTTCGGATAACACACGCAGGTTTCATCATGGTACTGAAGCCGCCGATCAAACCCGCGCACAGTAACTTTTTCCGGCTTGAAAAGGATGTCTGCACCGTATCCCGCGGCCAGGGCGATCAGAAAAAGAATTGCCGTCAGCAAAAACGCCTTGCCCGGAAACATCGAAAACATCACGAAGGCTTCGTCACCGCTCGTCGCGACCATGACGGTGACCAGGGCGCCGAAACTCACCACGTTATGGGTGTAGAGCGCCACCACCGTAAACGCGCCGAGGCAACCGGGCACGGCCCCCAGAAACGCCGCCAGAAGATACTGCAACCAGTGGTAATTTTTTAACGATTCCTGCCAGTTACCTCGTGTTTGCACGTTGATGTACTCAATTATCAACATCATAACGAACACAAAGCTCGTTATCATCAACGCGTGCCTGGTGGTTTCAATAATCATGGCAAACAGTTACCACTTATGTTGATCATGTGGTTTTACAAGGGAGCGCTGCCTGGTCGTTATTCCGGAATGTCACTCTGTACGCCGGTATTCCGGTGAACCCGCGGTATCAGTCCATGCGGCAACGCCGTATTTTTACCCGTCTTTCCAAACCTCCGGCGTACGGCGCACACGGTCACCGGCGGCGAATCGCCGGGCCGAAACCGAAAACTCTTTCCTGATCGAGTTTCGGTCCGCCTGTCGGCACCGGCACTACTCTCTGTAATTGACGTCCCCTGTTACCGCGTCATTTTGGTTCCGCATCGGGGACATTCCAGATCATAACAAGGCGTCCCGACCTGGTGAGCAGCAGTGTAGCCGCAATTCGGACACACGCATTCTCCGCCTCCTCCGAGACCCTGGCCGCCCGCCCTGCCGCGACCTCCCGCTCCGCGTCCGACACCACCGCCGGCGCCACCGCCGGCACCACGCCCCAGTCCACGCCCGGTTCCCGGGCCCTGTCCTCTCGGTCCTGTCCCGTCTCCTCTCGGCATTATCACCAACTCCTTTCTTTATTTACAGCATCCGGAGCGTCTGCGCGGTCGGCACCGCCTTCGAAGACGCAGTTGTGTCAAGACTTCCGCCCCGAATGACGATTTCTCACCACAAGGTGTTTTCTGTCTTCTCCCTGTTTCTTCGCCTCTATTACCGCGTCCATGTTGTCATGTATCATCTGTACGGCATCAGAAATTCTGTCTGTCTTTATCGCCACGCAAACATATTTTTTGAGCAACCTCACGATATTTGGACCAAATTTTTTGCCCGCGATCACATCAATACCGCCGAGCACGGAAGAGGTCGCTTTCGCCTTGCCGGGGTCCCCGTGCTTCAGCGACGCATCCTCCTGATATTTTATATTTTCCCGTGATTCGACAAAATTTTCTGTACCGTCTGAAAATTCGTAAACGTGAAAATACTGCGCCATGCCGAAATGATCATCGTTGAAACGTTCTCCGTCATCCGTTGAAAAAGCAACCATTAATTTCACAATAACCCCGCTCCTTTTCAATATTCAGTACACGACTGCGTGTATTCCCGCTCTTTCTGTTTTATTGTATATCCTCACAAGGACCCTGACAGATTATGTACGCGACATCCTTTTGGCTGCCTGCTTTGACCAGCAATTTTTATTTTTTCTTGAATTCGGCAACAAGTTCCGCCAGGCTCGATTTCGCGTCACCGAAAAGCATGCGCGTATTATCCTTGTAAAACAGGTTATTTTCAATTCCCGCGAACCCGGCCGCCATCGATCGTTTCAGCACTATAACCGTCTTGGACTTATCGACATTGATGACCGGCATGCCGTATATCGGGCTGCCCCTGGTCTCCCGGGCGGCCGGGTTGACCACGTCGTTTGCCCCGATTACGACGCAGACATCCACTCCCGCGATTATCCTGTTGATATCGTCCATTTCAACGAGTTTGTCGTAGGACACGTCGGCTTCAGCGAGAAGCACGTTCATATGACCGGGCATGCGGCCCGCGACCGGGTGGATGGCGTATTTAACGTCGGTTCCGTTTTCTTCGAGAATCCTTTCAAGTTCGTGAACGGCGTGCTGCGCCTGTGCGACCGCCATGCCGTATCCGGGCACGAAAACCACCGAATCCGCCGCCTCAAGAATAAAATAGGCATCCTCCGCCGAAATCGGTTTCACCTCTCCCTCGGGACCGCCTTCCTGCTGGACCGTTAAGGCGCCGAAACCGCCGAAAAGAACATTGGTAAGCGAACGATTCATGGCCTTGCACATCACGTTGGTCAATATAATTCCGCTCGCCCCGACAAGAGCGCCGGCAACTATCAGAATATTATTCTGAACCGCGAGCCCTGCCGCGCATCCCGCGATTCCGGAATAACTGTTCAAAAGCGAGATTACGACAGGCATGTCGGCGCCGCCGATGGGAACAACCGCCATCACTCCCAGGATCAGCGACAACAGAATAATTGTAAGCAACATGACCGGGCTTATCGGCGCATCCATCAGCAGTATTCCTCCCGCCACCAGGGTGCCGATGAACAAAATGCTGTTCAAAACGGTCTGGCCGGGAAAAAGAATGGGACGTCCGCTTATAACTGTCGCAAGCTTTCCCCAGGCCACGATACTCCCGGAAAACGTGACGCCCCCGATGAGGACGGCGATAAAAATCGTGGTTGCCGTGAACAGGTCAAAATTATACATCACGCGGTATGCCGCCCACCCGACGAGCAGGCTTGCCATACCGCCGAAACCGTTGAACAGGGCAACCATCTGGGGCATCTGCGTCATGGCAACGAGTCGGGCGGCAAACGCGCCGATGATCCCTCCCACAACAACACCCACAATCAGCCACTTGTAATCAATGATGTCTTTAATGAGAAGCGTCATAACAACGGCGATGAACATCCCGACCGCCGACATGAGGTTACCTTTTCTTGCAGTCGACTGCGAGGTAAGCAGCTTGAGACCGAAGACAAACAGGACCGCGGAAATGATGTAAGCCAGGTTCACCAGGTGCTCTATAGTCATTTCCCGCCCCCTTCTTTTCCTCTCTTGAACATTCCAAGCATGCGGTCGGTAACCAGGTAACCGCCCACCACGTTAATCGTGGCGAAAATGACCGCCAGGGTTCCCAGGATAATATTCAGGTTGCTCTCTGCCGAACCCGCCACCATAACCGCACCGACGAGCGCTATACCCGAAATGGCATTGCTGCCCGACATAAGCGGCGTATGCAGACGCGCCGGTACTTTCGATATGATCTCGAACCCGAGAAATATGGCGAGTACGAGCACCATGCTCATGCAGATCAGGCAGGAACTTCGACACACTGCGATATCCATTATGATCGCTCCTCCTTTTACACAACCTTTTTCAAGGGTTCACTGAAAATCTCGTTTCCGTGAGAAACAAGGCTTCCCCGTATGATCTCGTCATCAAGACGCAGATCAAGAGTTTTGCTGTCTGTGTTCCAGAACTCGGTTATAAAACTCAGAAGATTTCCAGAATACATTTGACTCGCGTGAACCGCCGCGTAACCGGCCGCGTTCTCAAGCCCGATTATGGTCACCCCGTTTATTACTGTTTCCTTTCCGCTTACTGTTCCTTCTACGTTTCCCCCGCTTTCAGCGGCGAGATCAACGATAACAGCTCCTTTTTTCATTTCCTCAACCATCTCCCTGGTGACGATAAGCGGCGCTTTCTTTCCGAACACCTGGGCGGTGGTTATCACGACATCAGAATCGGCGCATTGTTTCGCCATCGCGGAACGCTGTTTTGCGATCTGCTCTTCGGAAAGGGCTTTGGCATATCCTTCTTTTGTCTGGCCTGTTCCGCCCAGATCGATAGTGAGAAACTTCGCCCCGAGTGAGCGAACCTGCTCTTCCACGACAGGCCTCGTGTCGAACGCATGCACTCTCGCTCCAAGCCGTTTGGCTGTTGCAATCGCCTGAAGACCGGCCACGCCGGCGCCGATAACAAAGACCCGGGCGGGAGTAATCGTCCCGGCGGGCGTCATCATCATCGGGAAAATCTTGTTAAGCCGATTCGCGGCCGTGATGACCGCAATGTACCCCGCCAGTCCAGCCTGAGAACTCAAGGCATCCATTTTCTGGGCCCTTGTTATTCTCGGAATCATCTCCATGCTGACGGCGTCGATCCCTCGCGACACAAATTCCTCAAGCAGTTCCCGCTCGCTGAACGGATTAAAGAAACTGACATGTACGCTCCCTTTTTTCATGAGCCCTGTTTCCGCAACCGACGGCGCGCGCAATCGAAGCACCAGATCGGCGGTGGACAGCAGAGAATCGCGATCCTGTTCAACCATTGCTCCTGCCGATATATATTCATCATCGGAATACCCGCAGGCTTCTCCCATGCCTGTCTCGATTGCAACTTGGCCGCCCATCTTCACCAGTTTCCCCGCATCGGGCGGAATCACGGGAACACGTTTTTCAGATGGTTCATACTCTTTCAGAACGACAATCTTCATTATCGGCCTCCCTCTACAACGTGCGGATTCATCACCGGTATGCCTCGATCTTTTTAAACAACATTTCTTCAGGCATGGCGCCGACGATATCTCCTGCCTTTTCACCGTTTCTGAATACGAGAAGATTCGGAATGGACCTGATGTTGAACCTGGACGCAGTGGAAGGGTTGCTGTCAACGTCCAGTTTTCCGAACACTATATCGCCCCGACGGGCCGACGCCAGCTTCTCGATAACCGGTCCTATCATCTTGCAGGGACCGCACCACTCGGCCCAGCAATCGATAACCAGGAAAGGATACTTTCCGATTGCCTCGTCGATGTTGCCGTCGGTGATTACAACCGGGCTCTCGGGGTTATCGTGTAATACTTCTTTTTTCCTTCGTTCCGCTTCCTCCGCAGCCAGTATCTCCTTCGCACGGGCGGACCCATATTCCAGCACCTGATTGACGAATGTTCTCTCCTGTTGAACACCAATTGTGATTGAATCCCGGTCTTCGTTGATTACCTGCTGCGGAACCGACGAAACATTAAAAAGCCTCGCCCGTTCCAGCATTTCTTCGGCTTCGATGCACCGTGATACTATTTTTCCGCCGGACTCGATGGCAATCTGGTTGGACAGCACAACCGCCCTCGGACAGTGAGGACAGGCCGGGGTCACGTACGTTTCAATGAGCAGTTCTTTGTCAACATGCCGCAGCTTATCCCTTGAAGACGTTTCAAGAACGCTGTCGCTCCTTGAAATCATTGATATTGCTTCAATGAAAGAACCCGCCTCGTACCCTGCCGGTGCGCCGAAATACTGAACCGGATAACTGCCGCTCCCGTTGCCGATAAGCACCGATGGAGAGACGGAGATACCCAGTTTTTTTGCTTCCTCATCATAGATATTCTCAAAATCTACACGAATCCTTTCATCCAAGTCGGACAGCTCCCTTAGAAAATCTTTTGTGAATTCAGTATATTCCTGCGGGCCGTTTCCCGTAACCAGGTTGCTGGAAAACAACCTGATATGAACATCGTTTTTCAATTCCATCGCGAATTTTTCTTTAATCTGCTGTCGTGTTTTTTCGTCAAATACCATTGTGTTCCTGCTCCTTTTTCCAGTATTTTTAGTTTGTCATAACGTCGTCATGTTTTTTCACAACGTCTTGTCACACCACGAACGGCGCCTTTCTGCAGCACCAATTCTGCTCTCTTGTTCAGAAGACTGTCTAATGGAACATGTCAGCCGTTTCCGTGCTCCGAAACCGGTGATCAGGTTTTTCTTACGATTTTTATTCCTTCTTCTCGAGCAGCCACAATATGTTTTTTACCATCTCGGGCCGCCTGAGAAAGTAACACCGCATATTCCCATCCCTGCGACAGTCGACGACACCATACTTTTTCAGTACCGCCAGGTGCTGTGAAATATTTGCCTGTCTTGTTCCGATAATGTTTTCAACATCACTTACGCACTTATCATTTTTGGCCAGTTCCGCTACTATTCGTAACCGAGTTAGATTACTCAGGGCCTTAAAAAATCCTGTTATCTCTTCAGCATTCGATAGTTGCATGTTCACGTCAGATATTAACGTTTTCATATATTCTTTTTATCGAATATATGCAGCATATCACGCTTGTCAAGGACACCCTTTCACCCGACGGAATATTTCCCTCAGAAAGATCTTATGAAAGAGTTGCCCGTCCGGTAAAACTGCGTAAATAGAGAAATGAGAAAAGAAGACAATAAAAAAGTGAAAACAGCACAATCGATGAGTCTCTCGGAAACAAGGCTGCCGAGGCGTCACTATTCCGCGATGCCATCGGCAGCCTTGCCAGTTGAAATTACAGCAATTTCGTGCCTTTTACGGCTTATTCGCACCCCTTGAGGGGCAGAACCGCTTTGCAGGCGGCATTTACGATGGGATACATGATTGGCGATGATGTCAGGGCCGGATGTGTCCCCATCTGGAATTTAACGATATCGTCAGCCGTCATCTTGTGCATGATACAGGCACTCACCACGTTTATCATTTCGCCAACGGACTTGCCCCCGCATATGGAGCCCCCAAGTATAACGCCGGTGTCTTTTGAAAAAATGAGTTTAGCCTTTGTAAGACAGGAGTTCGGCATGCCACCCGGGTGCGTGTCGGGCGCCTCCGCTGTTGTAATGATAATCTTGGCGCCGATTTGTTCCGAGCACCGCTCCGTAAGACCGGCGACACCGAACGCCATCCCGTTGATTACCGTGGAAAAAACACTGATGACCCCTGAATTGTGGTGAGTCGGGGAATACAGGTTCGCACCGGCGATTCTCGCCTCTGATGTCGCTATTGACGCCAGCATGACGCCGCTGGGTTTCCCGTCGAAAAATGACGCTTTTTCCGCGCAGTCGCCGCAGGCGAACACATTCGGATCCGTGTACGTCCGCATATAGCGATCGACTCGTATAGTGTTCCTGAACCCCAGTTCCAGACCGGCACGATTCGCGAGTTCGGTATTGGGAACCGCGCCGATTCCGAGAATGACCATGTCCGCCTTTATTTCACTGCCGTTCGCCAGTTTGACGCCGGTAACCTCGCCGTCGCCCAGGATGGCCTCAACCGTTTCATTGACCAGAATGTTGACTCCCGCTTCCTGAAGTTTCTCCTGGGCCAACTCGCAGAACTCATCGTCCATCGCCGCTTGAAGACAATGGGACATCGCCTCAACGACGGTAACGTTGATGTCCCTGCCCTTCCTGCACTCATCGGCGAATTCCATGCCGATGAATCCACCACCTATGATCACCAGGTCTTTGACGTCCTGCATCGCTTTGTAAACATCTGAGAGGTAATCAAACTCTTTTTTTACGGGATACACGTTTTTCTTGTCCACGCCGGGAATCGGCGGAACCAGCGGAACCGATCCCGTGGCGAACACAAGTTTATCGTATTCAATCGTATCGCCGCCTTTCATTATCACGGTTTTTTTCTCGCGATCCACGTCGACAGCCTCACCCTGGACCAGCTCTATCCCCACGTTTTCCAGAAGGCCGTCCGGGATTACGTTGTTTTCCGGGCCTCCGACGGTTCCGTAAATGTACGGTATGCCGCACGGGATGAGAACTGTCCCCTCTTTTCGAACAAGAATGACTTTTTTATCCGGATAATGCCTCTTGCAACTCATTCCCGCGGAAATGCCCGACAACCCGCCCAAAATAACTACATCCGCTTTCTTCATAGAACTCCCTCCGATATTGATTTATGCGGGTGCGCGGACAGACGAACATTGCCCGCCCGGTACCCGCCGTAATAATGGCCATCTCCCTGGAATAAAACAGGTATTTTTGACATTGAAAAACGCCGGACACCTCACGGTGCGGCATTTCTTAACCGGTCCAGCAAACAGCAATACGTAAAAAAGTGACCTTGATTGTTTGTTCCCCCAAAAAGCGCTTACCTTATAAACAAATCGGGCACTTCTTTCAATGAAAAACTGGTCCGTGAAGAACAAATGACCAGACATATTCTTTCATCTTGTAAACTGAATCATCATGGCGGCCGGTGTAAGCGGCACGACGAACGGTGATTTCATGTTTCAGCGGCTTCCACTCCGGGATTCGCGCCATTGGCGTCCATAGGCTTCGTGCCATCCCGCGGGAACGGGATTTTCTTCGTAAAGACGTGTCCTGTCCGCTTCAAGAAATAACCGCGTGACATTGTTGAAGTCGGCCGCACAGATAATAGAATGATGCGCTTTCTCCCGAAGTCCGTCCAGCCACTCCACCCCCTCCCATGATCGTAACAGGTGATGATCGATGATCAGAGTATCCACGGATTCGGCCAGGGTGAGAGCGTTTTCCCACGCCCTGGAGCGCATTTCCAGAGATAATTTTTCAAGGTGAAGGGGCGGACCAGAGACAAATACTTCCGTCGGGCGCCAGTCGATAATTTGTCGCACCGGTTCACGCTCGGTGAGTTGTATGTCCGAGGCGTGTACGAAAACCCGGCCGGACTCTTCAATACGGGTCATTACCACCCTGTTTTCTTCAGCCGCGCAGGTACCGTGCGGCACAGCGGCGGAGAAACAAAGCTCACCGTCGGTTACATCCTCCGCCGCTCTTATGGCATATCCCGCGGCCTCCTCAATGTCTTTCGCCCTGGAAGACATTACCTGGTTCGCGTGTCCGGCGTTCAATCCCCAGAGCCGTTTATTCCGGAGATGTCCGGACACCCACGAGAGGGGAAACTGGTAGGGATTCGCCTCGGCCAGGGGAACGTGATCCCCGTGGTAATGACTGAACACGATGTCGGTCGCACCGATGAAGGCGTCAACAATATCGTTTCGGATTTCCCTGCCCCGCTCGATCTGGCGGGGATGAGGCCGCAATTTATGCCTGACCAGACCGAGGGCGATTCCCGGATCGATGAGAACCCGGCGTCGGCTTGTCCCGACCAGAACGCACATGCCGCGTGCGCCAAGCGATTCGGTGGAAATAATACGTATTTCCATGAGACACTCACGCCGCCGCGTTCCACGCCGCGGCAGGACAGGCTCAGACCATTATTCCGGTACCGCCGAGTCAACTCGAACGCCACCCGTACACGCCGACAGGAGCTGTTATCGATAGAAATAACCGGGTGCGGCGGGATTCCCGTTTCAGCCTTTTTTCCCTTCCATCGGTTGTTGCGTCTATTTTTCGCCTTCCTTTTTCTGCGCTTTCTCTTTCTCTTTTTTCTGTTCTTCCAGGATAATGCGTGTTGCCATCCGTGCCGCCTCTCCTACCACGGTGGAACATTTTTCTGGCATACCCGCTTTAAATCCCGCCTCGAACTCGGCTGGATCGTAGAGATTGTAAAACCGTCCCACCAGCTTTGATTGCAGGTCGGCACAGCGACAGGTACCATACTTTTCGATAAATTCATCGTGCAGTCTCTTAGCTAGAATACAGGCCTTCAGTTGACCCATGACATCGCTGAATCCTTCACGTGACCTGCCGAAAAAGTATCCGATCGCCATCGTCCCTCCCGAAAGGGCGCCGCAATGACCATCGCCGGTAAGCCCGACCCCGTCGGCGAGACCCGTGGCCGACTTGAATACCGCATCGTCCCAGATGTCCAGGGCCTCGAAAATCCCGGCCAGTGTGCACTGGGGGCATCCCCCGCTCGCCTTCTCGTGGGCCTTCGCACGGTCAAAAGCCTGCTGCAGAATCGCTTCTTCTCTGTCGCTCATTGTTGTCTTCCTCCTGTTTTTTTCACGTTCATTATTCCCCTGACACAATAAGACCGAGGCAAACAGCGCTTCCTGTAGCTACCACAGGATCAGGAAAATCAAAAGGAAGAAAAGAGCCATTTTGACACGCCCTGTCGCGAAAACTCCCGAACAGCCGGGCGGATGGAATGCTTGACAGTGCCCCCTGAAAGGGTTACTTGTTTTCGTGAATGTATACTATTTTTATCCTTCGGGCGACATGGTGCGGGGGGCGGTCACGGTTCACGCGACAGGAATGAACATTCCGTTTTTCAGCCAAGCTCAACGAATAAACGGAAAATCACGGCAGCCACCGGGGGAGGTGTTCTGTGACGGATGAAACAATCCAACTCCATGACCGTCTTCGCGCGCTTTCCATGAATCTCTGGTGGACCTGGCACCCTGAAGTGGTCAGCATTTTCATGGACCTCGATCCGATTCTCTGGCGGAAATCGGGGCACAACCCCATTGCCTTTCTTAACGGCATCACCTCCGGCCAGGTTGAAGAACGCGCGGCCGATCTGGCGCTGCACAGCCGAATCGACTATGCCTTCCGCCGGCTCAATGAATATCTGGAAGCACGAAATACCTGGGGTAAGATTCATTGCGGCAATCTTTCCATGCGGCCCGTCGTTTATTTTTCCGCCGAATTCGGACTGCATGAATCGCTCCCGATTTATTCGGGCGGGCTGGGTATCCTGGCGGGCGATCACCTGAAAAGTTCTTCCGACCTGGGCGTGCCACTCATCGGCGTCGGTCTTCTTTACAACCAGGGTTATTTCGACCAGCGACTGAACGCCGACGGATGGCAGGAAGAAGAATACACCACTCTCGATGTCGCGAACCAGCCCCTGGAATTACTCCGTGATCACAGCGGCACGCCGGTTCTCGTCGCGATCGAGACCCGTAAATGCAGGCTCTTCGCGCGGGCCTGGCAGGTACAGGTAGGAAGAATCAGGCTGTTTCTTCTCGATTCAAACGTGGAGGAAAACTCAGAGGAAGACCGGGACCTGACGTCGCGCCTGTACGGCGGCGACGACCGTCTCCGTATCCGCCAGGAGCTGCTCCTGGGTGTCGGGGGCGCCCGCCTGCTGCAAATACTCAATGTTCATCCGGGCGTACTTCATCTCAACGAGGGACACAGCGCCTTCGCCATTCTCGAAGAAACCCGGCGCGTCATGAAACACGACAACATTCCATTCCGGCGCGCTCACCGCCGGGTGTCGCTTTACACGGTATTCACGACCCATACGCCCGTGTCAGCCGGGCATGACCGCTTCTCTTCAGACCTGACGGAAGAACACCTGGGTGTCCTGCGTGACGACCTGGGCCTGTCCCACCACGATCTCATGGCACTGGGCCGCGTTCACACCGACGACGACTCCGAGAATTTCTGCATGACTGTTCTCGCGCTGAAAAGCTGCCGCCGGGCGAACGGCGTCTCTGCCATTCATGGAACCGTGAGCCGCCTGATGTGGCGGGAACTCTGGCCGTCCCGGCCCGAAGAAGACATTCCGATCGGTCACATAACCAACGGCGTTCACGCCCTTTCATGGCTGGCACCGCAAATGGTGCAGCTTTTCAACGCCCGGCTGGGAGGCACGTGGCCGTCCCGAATGTGTCACCCTGATATCTGGAACAAGATAGAAGAAATCGACGACGGAGAACTGTGGGAAACGCATCAGAACCTGAAGGTGCGGCTCATCCGTTTCGTTCGAAGACGACTGGCAGCCCAGTCTGAGCGCCTGGGACATACCGGTACTATCGAGGAAATCGACAGGATTCTCGACCCCAACGTCCTTACCATCGGGTCCGCCCGCCGTCTTGCCGCCTATAAACGGGGCGACCTGCTCCTGTCGGACTATGAACATCTGGTCAGCCTGGTTTCCGACGCCCGCCGGCCCGTTCAGGTCATCTTCGCCGGGAAGGCGCACCCCCGCGACGACGAAGGCAAGCAAATGCTTCAAAAAATCGCCCGGTGCAGTTTTGACGAGTCGCTGCGGCGGCGCATCGTTTTCGTGGAAGATTATGACTACAATCTCGCCCGCCACCTGGTGCAGGGAGTCGATGTGTGGCTCAACAATCCCCGTCGGCCGCTGGAAGCCTGTGGCACCAGTGGACAGAAAGCCGTCCTCAACGGCGGGCTGAATCTGTCCGTACTCGACGGCTGGTGGAACGAGGCCTACGACGGGGCCAACGGATTTGCCATAGGACACGGCGGCATGCATGATGATCCCGCGGAGCAATATCGGCGCGACGCCGAATTTCTCTACGACACACTCGAACACGAAGTGATCCCTCTTTATTATGACCATGTCGATGATATACCCCTCGAATGGGTACAGAGAATGAAACATGCCATGCAGACCCTGGGATGGCGCTTTAACGCCGATCGCATGGTAAAAGATTACGCCGGTCTCTTTTACCTGCCGGCCGCCCTGGCGGCTTCATCAGAAGCGAAGTAATATTCACGCCCCTTCAAATACTATTCGCTGTTCCCCGTCCGTTGGACGTGCCGAACATTCGGGAACGACGCCGTGGCCGGCATTAACCGCTCCAGCCCGTTCAGGCCGCGCGTGCCTGTCCTCTCGAAAAAATATTATTTTATGTTCCGGATAGGGGAAAATGACACCTGGCTGTGTGATCCCAGCGATCCGGCCCCGTCACGCCGGGCGGCTCACGAAAACAGACCTCTTTTGCCCGGGGGCATCGTGACGCGAATGGACAGCCTCCCGATAGGGCGGGCCGTCTGTTGGCGCCAGGCTTATCGCCGTTTAGCAGAAATCCCGTGTAAGGGTGACGAAACCGGTTCAATACACGCGCCGCCGGTCCGACTTCGACCAGTCTCCCGGCCATCATGACACCTATTCGGTCGGCCGTTTTTCGCGCCAGCCCGAGGTCGTGAGTAACGAGGAGCAGCGTGAGGCCCTTCTCAACCTGCAGATCCATGATCATTTTCAGCACCTTGGCCTGGACGCTCGGATCAAGAGAGTTGGTGGGTTCGTCGGCCACGATAAGGGACGGTCCGGTTACCAGCGCCCGGGCGATGCACAGGCGCTGCAGCGCCCCCATGTTCAGCTCGTGAGGGTGGCGACCAAGGAAATCCGGTTCTGTTGCGAGATGCGCGTCACGCAACGCGTTGAGAACACGCCGTCGAATTTCGTCCATGCCCTGTTTTCTTCCCCGAATCATCAAGGGTTCTGCTACGATGTCGAATGTCGTTAAACGGTGGCTTACTGAACGGGCCGGATACTGATGAATGATGCCTATTCGCATCGCCAGGGACCGTCGATCCTCGTCGATCCAGCAGTCCATGTCGCGTTTTTCGAATATGCGCAGGCCTTTGTCCGGCTTGAGAGCGCCGGCCGCGATCATCGCGAGGGTCGTTTTTCCCGAACCCGATTCGCCCACCAGACAGAACAACTCGCCCGACCGCAGTGACAGGTCGGTGGAATGCAGGGCAACCACGTCACCGTACCTTTTTTCAATTCCGCCGAGATCAAGCGACGCCGTAACCCCCCCGCGCAGGCACCGCACGAGGTGTCCGTTCACCTGCATCAGCGGCACCTCCCGTTCCGCGCAATCGCCAATAGCCTGGGTACAGCGGCCCCGAAAAAGACAGCCCCCCGGCGGCCGATGACCGTCCACATGCGGCGAATCTGCGCCGATAACATGAGAGTGCCGACGTATCGCCCCGTCATGTTCACTATGCCGATGGACAATGCGATAAAAGGCGTCGCCTCGAATTCCTCCCAGGTCACGGTGTGTTTCCCTGCCGGGATACGAACGGACGAGAGCCCACGTGTAGGGATGAAGTGACGATGAGAACAGGCTGTCCGCCGGAAGTGTTTCCATGGTCCGGCCGAGGTACAGAACAACCGCATCGTCGGCCACGGACGCGACTAAATCCAGATCATGGGTAACAAGAAGAATCGCCGCGCCCCGGTTGCGCGCTTCGGTGACATATCGACTTACCAGTACCTTTGTAACCGCGTCGAGCGACGCCGTCGGCTCGTCCAGGATCACCACTTCGGGATTCATGATAAAGGCCATCGCCAGGAGTGCGCGTTGATTCTCGCCCGAGCTGAGTTCGTGCGGAAAACGGCGTCCCAGGGCCGGATCGAGTTCGAGTGCTTCCATGGACTCGACCGCGCGAATCCGCGCTTCGTCTCTCGCAAATCCCGCCTTTTGAACCAGCGGTTCCGCCACCTGGTCGATGATGCGATGAAGCGGGTTCAGGTTCACCGCGCCGTTCTGGAATACCATGGCGATCCGGGACCAGCGCATCTCATTCAACCGCCTTTCTTCCGCCCCGTTCATTTCGATACCGTCGAACCTGATTGAACCCTCGACACGGGCATTACCGTGCAACAGTCCCATCAGGGCCTTGCCGACGGTGGTCTTGCCGGAACCGGATTCCCCGACCAGTGCGGTGACGCGGCCGGGCGTCAACGCCAGGTCGAACCGGTCAAGCGCGAGGAGCCCGCCACGATCATCCGTAAGATAGGTCACGCTCAGGTCGTGAACGGCGAGTTTCACACTACCTCCTTCAGGCGCGGGTCAAACGTCCTTTCGAGACCAAGGGCCGCCAGGGTAACGCTCATTATCAGCAGTGAAAGGCACGCAACGGGAGGAACAAGCCAGGTCAACCAGGCGTCGATGTAGTAATACTCGACGGCACGCCGAATCATCATTCCCAGAGAAGGACGTCCCGGATCGAACAACCCCAGGAAACTCAGGGAGGCCTCCATAAACATGGCCATTCGGACTTTCGCGGCGAAAACCACAACGTACAAGGGATAGAGTTCGGGCGCCACGTGGCGTCGAAGAATGTAAAACCCGGAGGCGCCCATCCGGTGAGCAACCTGCACATGCTCGCCGTTCCTTGCAACACGTGCCTGCGCTCGTACGACTTTCGCGACAGTGGGCCACGACAGGACGGCGAGAATCAGGGCTACGGCCGTTGGTGAAAACCTGAAGAAAACCGCAGCCAGTATCAGTATGAGAACCGACGGGACGGCGAGCAACACGTCCGAGAGACGCATCAGTGCCAGGTCCACCGCACGTCCGTACCAGGCGCATACCAGCCCGACCACGGATCCTATGATCAGCGTGGCGGCACCCGCGATCAGGCCGAAGAAAGCCGTATTTCCGATTCCCGCCGCCAGTTCTGAAAAAATATCGACACCGACGTCGTTCACGCCAAGCCAGTGTTCCGATGACGGCGGGCTCATGGGCCGAAAATCCATATCCTCCGGACCCGGCACGCCGAGCAACGGCGCGATAACAGCCGGTAGGAGAATAACAGCGGTCATGACCATCCCGATGATGAAAAACGGATCGAAAATAATTTTTAAATATTTTTCACGATGCATGATTCACTCTCGGGTCGATAAGGCCGTACACCGCATCAAGGCCCCAGTTGATGCCCAGAACGACAAGGGAAGAAAAGAGAACGATCCCCTGAACCAGAGGTACATCGCGCAGCGCCACGGCGTTGAAGAGAAGCGTTCCCAGCCCCGGATAGGCAAATATCGTCTCCACCACCAGCACACCCGTCACCATGAAGGCAATGCGCAGGCCGAACCTGGTCGCCATCGGCAGGAGGGCGTTTCGCGCCGCGTGGGCATAGCGGATGCGGATCGGAGGCAGGCCTTTCGCGCGAGCCGTCTCGAGATATTGTTGCCCCAGCACCAGTACCATGCCGCTTCGCGCCAGCAGGAAATCACCAGGAAAGTAAGCAAGAAAGAGCGTCAGAAAAGGCAGCGCCAGATGATGCGCTATGTCAGATACCCGCCGCCAGACGTCATGATCGGCGAAGGCTGTTACGCCGCCCTCCGTGGGGAACCACCCCAGATTGTATGAAAACACGACCAGAAGAACCACGCCGGTTGCTATTTCCGGTATTCCCTGCATGACGGCCATGGAGCCGGTCACCGTCCTTTCGGCCGCTCTCCCGCGTCGCCATGCCGCTTCCACGCCGATGACAAAACCGGCTGTCATAGAGACGACATGAGCGCTTCCCATGAGCAGCAGCGTCCAGGGAAACGCCTTGAATATCAGGACCGCCACGGGCGCCCCGAAAGCTATGGAATACCCCCATTTCAGGGTGAACACGTCGGCGAGGTACCGGCCGAATCCCTGATAAGGCCGCTCGTGACGAGCCTGCTCGATCTGTTCCCCTTCAGCGTCAAGCGTCACCGGCGATCCCGAATATGCGGCGGTAACGAAATCGCCCGGCAGCAATCCCGGCAGGATATACCCGGCGCAGATCAAAAGCAGGGCCGCCAGCAGGTAGGCGAAACATAATTGTCTGCGATGCGTCATTTTCATCTCACGGCATCAGGGACATCTTGTTTTGGGGGATAGGGATTCCCTTGCCGATCCCCCCTTTCGTGTAAAACCAGACGATATTCTTTCCCGGGTGAAAAGCGGCGAACGAATCGGGATAATACAGGGGAATAGACGGCACCAATTCGGCGTGGATTTCCTGAATTCTATGTACCAGATCGGTTCGGCGATCCTCATCCATCTCCCGTACTTGCGCTTCCAACAACCTGTTCAGCTCCCGATCGCCGTCAAACCGCGCGCTGTTGACCGACCCGCCTCCCCGGTCTGTCGATATCATCTCGTTCAGTATCAACGGATCGCCCGTAAGTGCCCCGTGGCCCGACAGGGCAAGGTCGAAACGCCAGTTTTTTATTCTGTCATCGGCTGTCGTCTGTTCCAGGCAGATCAGGTCGACCTGAATACCCACTCGTTCGAGTTGCATTCGGATCACGTCCCCGTCGCGATCAAGAATACGCTGGCCCGCCGCCGTGATGTTCGACGCGAGCAGCTTCACATTCAACGGACGGCCGTTCAGGTGATACCAGCCCTTCGCGTTCTTCCGGTATCCCATATCCTCGATGAGAGAACGAGCCCGGTCTGTATTGCATGAATAGTGGGAAATATCGGGGTTAAACATGGGATGGTCGGGGGAAAGAAGGCCCGGTGACGCGGGAGCGCCGAATCCACGATGCGCCTTTTCGGTTATTTCGCGTTGGTCAATGGCCCAGGCCAGGGCCTGACGGAAACGCTTGTCGCTGAACGGATGTTTTCGGTGATTGATCATAAGTTTCCTGACCCATTCACGTTCATCCTT
The DNA here is from genome assembly GCA_002030015.1 of delta proteobacterium MLS_D. GTDB lineage: Bacteria > Desulfobacterota > Syntrophia > Syntrophales > UBA2210 > MLS-D. The sequence goes on along the minus strand of LQBH01000013.1, from coordinate 132,713 downwards.
GATCACGGCAAATCCCTCTCGACGCAGGGTTTCGACCGCCTCAGGCTGAATCATCGCAAGGTCGACATGACCCGTGATCAATGAGGCGAGCGGGTGGCCCGAATGGACGTAAATCAGGCGCTCGGCGCGGGGCCTTCCCCGGTAATAGTCGTCGAACGCTTCGTACAGGTACGTTCCCTGCGTCTCGTTAAAATCAACAAATCGGTACGGTCCGCTTCCGATGAACACCCGTGAATCCCGGCATGATTCCGGATCATCGATCGATTGCCATACGTGTTCCGGCAGGATGGGCATTGTTCCTGCCACGTTCGGAATAAAAGGCGAAAACGGTCGCTTGAGATATATGACGACCCTGCGGTCACCGGGTGTTTCCACACGCCCCACGTCATCGATGGTGATCCAGTGGTAGGGATGCTTCTTGAAAAATTCAAGAGTGAAAGCGATATCCCGGGCGGTGACGGGACGGCCGTCATGCCAGACGGCGTCGGGGTTCAAATGAAAAACAAACGCTGTCCGGTCGGCGTCATAGGACCATGAATCGGCCAGGGCCGGAACGTATCCGTCGCACCCTTTCCACACAAGCGTGTCGAAAATCCAGCTCATTCTGACGTATCCCGGTCCCCGCGGATAATGAAGAAAGGGACCGGGATATCCCCAGTTTCCCCTGCTGTCGGCGATACGGATTTCAGCCGACCGTGGCACATCGCTGTTTTGCCCTGAAAGGCCGCATATCGGAAATACCGTTGTCATCGCGGCAATAAGTATAACAATAAAAATAAACATGATTCCGCGACGGTTTTTCACACTTCTTCACCAGGATCTCTGCCGGATTTGAAAAAGGATGGCTCCACCCGTGGATTGTAATCATGAACAGGCGGAACATATTGCCGTGAAAAAAAACAATCAGCCTACTGCGGGATGCCCTTTGCATCAGCCTCCCGCAGCAGGCTATTATTAAAAATAAAAAAGACAACACTCAGTCGGAGGCCATCTTGGTTTTCCACACTTCCCAGACCTTGCCCACAAGGTCCGGTCCGGGCTTCAGCGTCATCTTGCCCGGTTTCCAGCCCGAGGGTGTCGCTTCGGAACCCTTGCTCTTCCGTACGAGCTGGAAGGCCTGGATCTGGCGAAGGGTTTCCCCGACGTGCCTTCCAACGGGCGGAGTAAGCACCTCGTATGCCTGAATTATGCCGTCAGGGTCGATAATAAATCGGCCGCGGTTTTCCACGCCGGCGTTTTCGTTATACACTCCGTACGCCGCGCCGACCTTGCCGCCCCCGTCCGACAGCATGGGGAAGGGAACACCGCCTTTTACCATTTTGGATATCTCGAAATCGTTCCACATCTTGTGCACGAACTGGCTGTCCACGCTCATTGACAGGACTTCGACGCCCAGCTTTTTAAAATTTTTGTAATTATCGGCGACCGCCGATATTTCGGTCGCTCAGACAAAGGTAAAATCACCGGGATAGAAACACAAGACCACCCACTTTCCCACGTAATCAGACAATTTTACCGATGTAAAAGCACCCTTGTGATACGCCGGAGAGACAAAATCGGGAGCGGAATTTCCTACCTGGATCATAGATGCTTCCTCCTTCACTGTTTGCTGAGTTTCAGCGGTTTTTTCCTTTTTCGCGGCAGGCTTACCGACGACTCCGCCGGTCGGCCGGGCACATCCAACGTCTGACTTTCCCGCCATAAGCTTTCTCCTTTCTTCAATTATTCAGCGACCGGGCATGTCTAAAACGCCCCCCCGTATGTCCCGGCGTCATGCCGCCGCCGGGAGGCCCGGACAATCCTCCTTACCGAATTTTTACTATAACAGACCGGTACAAAATGTCGAGGTTGAAATGCCCGACGGGTTGACATCCTCGAAAATTCGTTTAAGAGATAAGAGCGCCTTTGTCGGTGCCGCTTATCATCCATTCCTGAAAGGAGTACCATGCAAGAGACGGCAGGAGACTCAACGACATCCGGCATGGAGTTTTTTTTCAATCCCCGTTCCATTGCGATCATCGGGGCTTCGGCGGATCCGGCGAAGCTGGGAGGACGCCCGCTCGCGGCCCTGCGGAAGAAAGGTTTCGAAGGGGATATCTATCCGGTAAATCCACGTTATACAACCATAGACGGCCTGCCCTGTTTCGCGTCCATCGGTGACATCCCCGGCAGCGTCGATCTGGCCGTCATTTCCGTTCCCCGTGAGGGGATCATTAATTCACTGAGGCAATGCGCCGCCAAAAACGTACGTGCCGCCGTCATATTCACCGCCGGTTTCGCTGAAACGGGCGAAGAAGGCCTGTCAGTCCAGCACGAAATAGCGGCCATCGCGAAAGAAAGCGAGATGCGTATTCTTGGACCGAACTGCATCGGCTTCATTCACTTCGAAAACGCCGTCATGGCGTCTTTTTCGGACGTGATGGAACTCGATATCGAACGGGACGGCAGGGGATCGCTCTCGTTTATAACTCAGAGCGGCTCTTACGGCGAACGTACATTCATCAAGGCTTACCAGGAAGGCATCGGCGGCGGCGCGTTCATCAGCGTGGGAAACGAGGCGGACCTCGAATTTTCAGATTTCATAACCTATCTTGCGTCCGATGCAACCACGAGCATCATGGGCCTCTACCTGGAAGGCGCCAGGGACGGCGCTAAATTCCGCGCGGCGGCGGAAGCGGCGCTTCGTGCCGGCAAGCCCATCCTCGTAAAAAAAGTGGGGAAAAGCGGCGCCGGAACGCGTGCCGCGGCATCGCACACGGGCTCTCTGGCGGGCGTGGACAGAATGTACGACTCCTTTTTCCGACAGATGGGAATCATACGCTTCGAAGAGTTGCGCGACCTCGCGAATTTCGCACTGGCTCACCACAGCGGTCGAATTCCTCGCGGACGAAACGTGGCGATCCTGACCGATTCAGGCGGTCCGGGAGTGGAAATGGCTGATCGCTGCGAAGAATTCGGCCTCTGTGTTCCGGAACTCGGCACGGTCACAAGAAACCGCATCGAAAAAGTCCTGCCTTTCTACGGATCAGCGCGCAATCCCGTGGACATGACGGCGGCCGTCATGTCCGACCAGGGCCTGTACTCCGCCTGCCTGCAGGCCATTTACGACGATGACGATATCGATATTGTCTTTGCCCCGGGGTTTTTCATGGCTTACACGGATCGCAGCCTGCTTGACGATATGCTGGACATCTATCATTCGTCGCACAAACCCCTGGTTATGTTCCCCCTCTGGGAAGACGGATCACCACAGGCGCTTGAAATGATTGCACGCGTGAAAAACGAAGGAATCCCTCTTATCAGCGAGGCCGGCGACGCCGCCTGGACGATGGCCGCGCTGGCCCGTTACGGCGAGCGCAGGCAGCGTTTCCTCGAGGGCGATACTTCCGGTTGTTTCTGAGGAGGTGCCCCTCTCTCCTTTTTTCTAAAAAAAGCACCCTTCAACTCAAAAAAAGCGCGAACTGGTCGTAATTCACATAAAACAGGCTTTTTGTGCCGCTTTATGCTTGTCTGAGCTGCTTGTCCTGTTATATTGCTTTTGTTGTATTTATTGTTTTCACAGTATCGGCGTTCGGGTTGATGCTTTTTGTGTGCCCGGAAAAAATTGAATCTTCCTCCGACAAAACCGACCATTGCGCCAGGAGACCGGATATGCTCCAAAAGAATACCCTGTTTGTTGTCGACGACGATCCCGCCGTTCTTCAACTGCTGACGGAAATTTTCTCTGAAGAAGGATACACGGTATGTGCGGCCGACAACGGCGCCGCGGCACTCCAAACGATACAGTCTCACAAGCCCGACCTTGTTCTTCTTGATATCGGCATGCCGGGCATAGACGGATTTGAAACCTGCGCCCATCTTAAAAATAACAAAGAGAGCCGTGACATTCCCGTCATTTTCTTGAGCGGCCTGCAGAACCACAGTCAAAAGGTAAGGGGATTCGCCCTGGGCGCCGTCGATTTCGTCTCTAAACCCTTTCAATCGGACGAATTGCTCGCGCGGGTGCGCACCCACCTTGAACTGAAACGACTGCGGGAACATCTTGAGGCTGAGGTTGAATCACGCACCAAGGAACTCCTTGACAGCGTCGAACGAACGCGGACAGTCCTCGGGGCGGTCATTCGCGCCATGGCCGCCGCTGTGGAAACAAGGGATCCCTATACCGCCGGCCACCAGCGGAGAGTGTCGGACCTGGCCCGCTCCATCGGCTCGGAAATGAAGCTCGACCGGGACGTCGTCGACGGTCTCCGCATGGCCGCCGCTATTCACGACGTCGGGAAAATATCCGTGCCCGCTGAAATCCTGAGCAAGCCGGGAAAACTGACGGGCCTGGAGTTCAGCCTTATACAATCACACCCGGAGTCCGGATACGAAATTCTGAAAGACATCGATTTTCCCAGGCCGGTAGCGCGCATAGTTCTCGAACACCATGAGCGGATAAACGGTTCGGGGTATCCGAACGGGACGTCCGGTGACGAACTGCTGAC
>LQBH01000013.1:126089-128198 GCA_002030015.1 delta proteobacterium MLS_D | reverse complement strand
TCCCAGCCTGGGCATAAACGCGGCCCTGGAGGAAATTTCAAAAAACAGCGGAATTCTCTATGATCAGGATGTCGTCGAGGCCTGCCTGCGGCTGTTTAAGGAAAAGGACTACACACTGCCTGTTTGATCCGGACGGGGAACCGCGAACATACCCGTTGAGGGCTTTATCAAAACCCCTGTAATCGTCATGCTGGCGCAGGCCGGCTGTAGTACCCGTAAGGATGAATCAAGGATACCATTGATAATACTGGATTCCTGTTTTCACCGGAATAACAAAAATAGGTGTTTTTTATAGTTGTATATTTACTGAAGTAAGACGGCACACTGGCCACGCTCACCACACAACGACACGGTTTCTTCCTTCTTTTTTGGCCCTGTACAGCGCTTCGTCAGCCCGCTTTATCAATGTGTCTTCCGTATCTGAAGGTTCCAGCTCGGCTATGCCGATGCTCGTCGTTATGCTGTATTGATCGCCCAGAATATCCAGTTGCTCCATCCGCTCTCTGATTCGTTCGGCAGGGACCCCTGCCTGTTCGGCTGTCGTTTGCGGCAGCATCACAAGAAATTCTTCCCCGCCGAAGCGGACCGCGAGGTCTTCCTGCCGGCACTCGCCGCGAATAACGGCGGCACATTCCTTCAGGACCAGATCCCCGCTGTCGTGTCCGTAGGTATCGTTGACGGTCTTGAAAAAATCAAGGTCCGCCATGATGAGGGACAGCGGGTTCTTTTTGCGCACGGCGAGCGACATGGCTTCCCTGAATCGTTCCTGGAAGTACCGCCTGTTGGCCAGTCCCGTCAAATGATCCGTCTTCGTCAGCTCGGTGATCCTGCGGTTCGCCTCCTCCAGTTCCCGGTTCTTTCTTCCGAGTTCACGCGTCATGGTCGCAAGTTCATTGTTCAACAGCGACATGCCGTTAAGCGCATCAGTGTCGGTACTCTCTATGCGCTCTCCGAACAACAGGTATCCTTCATCAATGTTGAAAATGAAACAGCGGAACAACACGCGGGAATAACCCAGTCTGAAAACCTGCGGTACCGGCCGTTCCGCTTCTTTCGAAGCAACTGCCGTTTCTTCAAATTTTGTATCATCGAGAGGGAAAAGAATGTCACCAAGAAAAACGCCGGCCGGTTTTTCGGAGAGACGCAATGCCGTCACCAGGCTCCTGTTGCAATCAACTACACGATAATTCCGGTCCGTCCTGATCACCATGACTGTCCCCGATGTATTCAGGAACAGCGACGTCTCCACGGGGTTCCGCTCTATCAGCCGATCAAGTCCCTTCACCAATCGTGTCTCCCTGCCACTTTCTCGCCAGTTCGACGGCCTGCGCGCAGTCCTCGGCATACCCGTCGGAGCCCAGCAAACCTGAAGGATCGGACAAATGGCGAAAGGCCAACCCCCCGATCAGAATCCGGGGCCGTACCCCGGCCGGCAAGGCGCGCTGTCTCCCCGAAGAAGCTCTTCGAGGAAACGTGCCGTCACTTCTTCCCGCCGTGAGTCCGTCGGAATTTCAAGAAAGGAGATCTCACGCGACGCGACGATAAAGGTTTCGTGGGATGCCATGAGCCGATCATAAACATCCACCAGCGGCTCCGCGTCGGCGCGAGACAGGTGTTCCTGAAGAACTTTGCGCCACGCCCCGAGGTGAACCGGGAAATATTCATACATGAATCCCTGGTTCACGTACGCCCGGTACACCCAGGGGACCACCGCGAGAAGCAATCCATAATTGTTCAGGGCAAAAACAGTCGCCATGAAAGCGGCGTGATTCCGATGATTGTCATACATGCGGGAACGGGGATTATTCCCGATAAGACGGTCGATATCGTCTCGTAAATCCATGTATCGGTTGACCTGTTCCAGCAAAAAGAACATCCTGTCCCGGTAGACACGAGCGCTTTCAGCTGGAACAGCCTGATACATATCTACTTCAGCCCTGGAGACGGTCTGTCCCATGTCAGCAGTTACCTCGCGGGTCCGCATCATCCGTCATAACGTACCGCCCCTCGCGGAACAGCCGCAGGCAGGCCTCGACGACATCCTGATCATAGAGAATTCCGCTGTTTTTTGAAATTTCCTCCAGGGCCGCGTTTATGCCCAGGCTGGGA
>LQBH01000013.1:0-126060 GCA_002030015.1 delta proteobacterium MLS_D | reverse complement strand
CAGGATTTTCGACTCAGTCAGCAGTTCGTCACCGGACGTCCCGTTCGGATACCCCGAACCGTTTATCCGCTCATGGTGTTCGAGAACTATGCGCGCAATGGGCCAGGGGAATGCAATATCTTTAAGAATGTCAAACCCGGCACGCGAGTGCGTCTTTATGAGATCGAACTCAACATTCGAAAGCCTCGTCGGTTTGCTCAAAATTTCAGCGGGCACGGATATTTTTCCGATATCATGAATGGAGGCGGCCATGCGGAGGCCGTCGATAACGTCCAGGTCGAGCTTCATTTCCGCGCCGATGGAGCGGGCCAGGTCTGACACTCTCCGCTGGTGGCCGGCGGTATAGGGATCCCTTGTTTCCACGGCGGCGGCCATTGCCTGGATGGTCGCTCCCAAGGCTTTCCGTAGTTTCTCGACATTTTTTTTGCTCTCGGTGATATCTTGAAACGCCCCCTGTATGCCCACGATCGTACCCGATTCGTCTCGAACGGCCTTTCCCGTGGTCCGGACCCAGAGTCGACCTCCCCGCGCGGTGATTATTTCCATTTCCTCGTCGTAGGGCACACCCCGTCTCGAGCATTCTTCAAACGCCCGGGCTATCCCGTCCCTCGATTCGGGAGCGATAAATTCGATCCACTCCCGCACGGTAAGGGACGTACCGGGTGTCACTTCGTGAAGTACCGCCACCTGGTCGGACCATGTCACCCTCATGTCTGCGAGATTCGCGCTCCAGCCGCCGAATCGCGCCATTCGGCCGGCGCTTTCGAGAAGCGCCCTGCTCCGCTGTAATTCCTGATCGGCGTTTCTTTTTTCTTTTCGTGAGGCCGCTTCCCTCAGTTCTCTCTCAACCGCCGGAATCAGGCGCGCAAGGTTTCCTTTCATAATGTAATCATGAGCGCCCGCTCTCATTGCTTCCACGGCGATTTCTTCCCCGATGTCCCCCGAAACAAGAATAAAGGGTATGTCCAGACCACTGTCTTTAAAAATTTCGAGGGCAGTAAGACCATCAAATTTCGGCAGCTTATAATCACAGAGAACCAGGTCCCATGTTTCTTCATGAAGAGCGGCCGTCATCGCTTCCGCCGTTTCAACCCGCAACCAGTCAGGATCATAGTCGCCCTGTCTCATCCGGCGCACCACCAGGAGACTGTCGTCTTCTGAATCTTCTATTATCAAGACTCTGACCGGGGTTCCCATTACTCTCTACTTTTCATCACTGCCGATGTATCCGCTCTGATTCCATCGTCTCTGTTTCTGATAAATTGAACAGGTACTATGAATAATACGCAAGAGTAAGTCAATAAAATACCAGTAAAGGGGCAAGCTTATTCCCCGGGTGTTGTCTGCTCAGCCTGAAGAACGCAAAGGGCCGGCATTACATTCCGCTCGCGATGAGTTCGAACAGATCGTAAAAAATGCATGACAGCTTCATCATTCTATGGTACCTGTCCAGGCATTCCTTTGCATTTCTGTACGGACACTCGTTCAACCGCGATTGTGACGGAGAAAGGAGCTTCCATGAACGAGCTTGACCATTTCCTCGAGGCCGCTGATCAGCCGGAACGTTACGGCGCCGGGATCAAGGCTGGGGGAACCCCCGTTCTGGGGTACCTCTGTTCCTACGCCCCTGAAGAGATCATCCACGCTGCGGGAGTACATCCGCTTCGGCTTTTCGGCACGCTGGAATCCACGATTCAGGCCGACAGCCACCTGCAGGCCTACTGCTGTTCTCTGGCACGGGGCGTGCTCGAAAGCGCTCTTGACGGAACTCTGGCATTTCTCGACGGCGCTGTTTTCCCCCATACCTGCGACACCATTCAACGCCTGTCGGATATCTGGCGTCTCAATACGCACTTCGATTTCTTCGCCGACGTGGTTCACCCGGTTCGACTCGACTCCGGGTTTGCCCGTGAATATCTCGAAGATATTCTGCAGCGGTTCAAATGTGAGCTGGAAGCATGGTCCGGATCGAAAATCGACGACGCGGCCCTGGCACGATCCATCGAAACCTTCAACGCCGCCAGAAAAAGGCTCGACGATCTGTACCTCATGCGGTCACGCGATCCGGACTGTATATCGGGAAGCCGCGTGTCGTCGATTGTCAAGGCTTCGATGATACTTAACCGGGATGAACTTCCCGGCCGCCTTTCGCGTCTTCTCGAAGAAATCAAGGCGGGGAGTTACCGAACCGGCGGAACCGACGACAAAAAACGTCTTCTCGTGGCGGGCAGCCTCTGCGATCATCCCGATTTCTACTCCATGGTGGAAAATTCGGGCGGCGTGGTCGTATGGGATGATCTGTGCACGGGATCGCGTGCTTTCGACGGATTCATCGATCCGACGGGAGATCACCTTAAGGCGATTGCCCGAAGATATTTCGAACGGCGTCCCTGTCCATCAAAACACCTGTCCAATACGGCCCGCGGGGAAGCGCTCGCGGCAATGGCCGAGAAACACAAAGTGCAGGGAATACTATTTTTTCTGCTCAAGTTCTGTGATCCTCACGCCTTCGACTATCCCTATCTCAAGGAATACCTCGAAGCAAAAAATATTCCCGTTACGCTGATTGAGGTCGAAGACAGTCTTCCACCGGAGGGCCAGCTTGCGACCAGACTCGAAACCTTTATCTACACGCTCTGAGTACATTAAGGAGTCTCTCATGACCGACGACGGAAAAGCCCGTGGAATCCAGTCACCGCCCATAGCCATGGACGCGAAAATGAAAGAAATCATGACCGGCTACTACATTGAGGCGAAAACAGCCGCGGATTCGGGGAAACAGGTCGCGTGGATAACCAGCGGCGGTCCCGTGGAACCGCTGATCGCCATGGACATCATTCCCGTTTACCCCGAAAACCACGGCGCCATGATCGGGGCTTCAAAAATGGGAGGCGCCCTCTGCGAACAGGCGGAGGCGATGGGTTACAGTGGAGACCTCTGTTCGTACGCGCGATCCGATATCGCCTCCTCCGTGACGAACGGCGGCCCCATCGGGGGTCTTCCCCGTCCCGACATGCTCGTGGCCTGCAACAATATCTGCGGCACGGTCATGAAGTGGTACGAAGTGCTGGCCCGTTACTTCGATGTTCCGCTGTTCATATTTGACACTCCCATGTGTCACACCGACTATCACGAAGAATCGAAACGCTACGTCAAACAGCAGGTGCTCGAGTACGTGTCTTTCCTGGAACAGGTCACGGGGAAAAAGCTTGATTACGACCGCATGGACCACGTGGGGAAATTGTCTCTGGAAGGCCAGCGGTACTGGCAGGCCGTCCTTGACACGGCCGCCTTCAGGCCGTCGCCTCTCACGGCCTTTGACGGTTTTTATCACCTGGCCCTCATCGTCACCCTGCGGGGAACCCAGGTCGCCGTCGACTACTACCGCGACCTGCTTACTGAAATGAAAGACCGCGTGGCAAAAGGAATCGGCGCTGTCCCCAACGAACGGTACCGCCTTCTGTGGGACAACCTTCCCATCTGGTACCGCCTCAAATGGCTGTCGAACAAATTCGCCGCCCACGACGCCGCCCTCGTGGCGGACACTTATAATACCGCCTGGTGCAGGTCGCTGCGCTACATCGAGGATGAACATTTTCTCGATTCCATGGCCGAGGGATACACGCGCATGTATCTCAACATCGGCGTTGACCAGATGGCGGACACCATCATCGAAATGGCGGAAAAATATTCCGTGGATGGCCTGGTCATGCACTCCAATCGAAGCTGCAAGCCTTATTCCTTCGGCCAGTACGACATACAGCGCATGGTCAGGGAGCGCCTCGACATTCCCTGTCTTTTGATCGAATCGCACATGGTCGACGAGCGCAGTTTTTCGGAAGCCCAGACCGAAACGAGAATTGATGCCTTCATGGAACTGATCAGAAACCGGGTGGAACACGAAAGGCACGCATAGTAATGTATACCGCTGGCATTGACATAGGGTCAATTACGACAAAAGCGGCCGTTATCAATGAAAACGGCATCATTGGAACAAAGATTATTCTCACGGGGTACAATCCATCAGAGGCGGGACGGCGGGTCCTGGACGAACTGCTTCGGGAATACTCGCTCCGGTCGGCCGATTTAGCAGCCGTCGTTGCAACAGGCTACGGGCGCAACAGCGCCGATTTCGGCGGAAAAACTCTGACTGAAATCATCTGTCACGGGGCCGGCGCACATTATCTCAACCCCGACGTGCGGTCCGTCGTCGACGTGGGAGGTCAGGACAGCAAAGCCCTGGTGATTGACGACCGGGGAAAGACAAAAGATTTCGCCATGAACGACAAGTGCGCCGCCGGTACTGGCCGGTTTCTCGAAGTCATGGCGCGGGCGCTGGAAGTGGACCTTGATGAATTCGGTCCCCTGTCGCTTCGCTCGAGCAAGCCTTCGCGGATCAGCAGCATCTGTACCGTTTTCGCCGAGTCTGAAGTGATATCGCTTATCGCAAAAGGGGAGCTGCGGGAAGATATTATCGCCGGCATTCACGAATCCGTGGCCGCGCGGGTCGCCACCCTCGCCCATCGGGCCGGTGTTGGCCCCCCTCTCATGATGACCGGCGGCGTCGCCCGGAACGTGGGCGTCGTAAAAGCCCTTGAAAAAAAACTGGAAATTCCTGTCGAGGTGTCCCCCCGGGCCCAGGTGAACGGCGCCATCGGCGCCGCCGTGCTGGCGATGGAAGAAGCATCGCGGAAATAGCATCGCCCGCCTCACCCCGTCATTCCGTCAGCATGATTATGTTAAAGCATCTCCGGCGTAAAGGCGACAACGTCGTCGATGCGAGCCGCTCCCGCAAACAACATGATAAGCCGGTCCAGGCCCAGCGCGATACCCGCGGAATCGGGAAGATGCGGCAGCGCGGCAAGAAACCGTTCCGGCTCCCGGTAAACAGTTCCGCCGTCGGCGGCGCGCCGTTGCTGCTCGTTTTCAAAACGCCGCCCCTGCTCAACCTCGTCGTTCAGTTCAGAAAAGGCGTTCGCCAGTTCAATCCCGTCCAGGTAAAGCTCGAACCGTTCCGCAACAGATAGATCGTCCCGCTTTAACCGAGCCAGCGAACCCAGGCTCACGGGGTAATCATAGAGAAAAGTGGGCCTGCCGCGTCCCAGGTTCGGTTCTATTTCGAAACCGATGACCTCGTCGAAACGATCCCGCGCAACGGCCTCTTCGGGCGTCAGGGAAGTGTAGCGGCGGAATGCCTCCGTGACGGGCAGACGCTCCCAGGGTTTCTCCAGCGAAATCCGCCGGCCTTCGGCCGTGACAAGAACGTCTCCCCGATCCAGTTTCTCCGCTATGAACCCTATCAAATCTTCACAGCGCTCCATGAGATCAAGGTAGCAGGCGCCTTTCTCGTACCACTCGAGCATGGTGAATTCGGGAAGATGAAGTTGTCCCCGCTCATTTTTTCGGAAACACCTGGCAACCTGAAACAATCGTGGGTAACCGGCCGCCAGGAGACGTTTCATGCAGAGTTCCGGTGATGTCTGGAGATACCAGTTTTCAGAGGCCGGCGCTTCGATGTGCGCCTCGGGGGCGATCTCGGGAATTCGAAGCGGTGTTTCCACTTCCAGAAAGTCGCGATCAATGAAAAAAAGGCGAACAGCCTGAATCATGGCGGAGCGGATTCTCAGGGCTTCGCTTTTCCGCGCCAGTCGCCACTGTTCGTCCATCGGGAATGCTAGTCCTTGATACGGGTGACGTATTCCCCCGTCCTGGTGTCTATCCTGATTTTCTCGCCTTCTTCGACAAAGGGGGGCGCCTGGAGCTGGTATCCCGTTTCCACGACGACGGGTTTGGCGTTGCCCGCGGCCGTGTCGCCCTTTACCCACGGATCCGCCTTGGTTACGGTGAGATCGACGAAGTTCGGCAGAGTAATTCCCAGGGGCTTGTCACCGAAGAAAAGAATATCTACATCCACGTTCTCGACCATGAAATCGGCCGCATTGGCCACCTGGTCCACTGTCAGGTACACCTGTTCGAATGTTTCGTTGTCCATGAAACAATACTTATTCTCTTCACGGTAAAGATACTGCATCTTTTTTTCCTGAAGATCGGCCTCTTCAAAAGAGTCAACGGAGCGGAAGGTCCGCTCAAACTGCGACCCGGTGATCATGTTTTTAAGCTTGCAGCGATACAGGGCCTGGCCTTTCCCCGGCTTGACGAATTGGAAATCAGTCACCACGTAAGGTTCTCCGTCGATCTGAATTTTCAGGTTTTTTCTCAGGTCGCTCGCTTCATACATAAACAGTAATTCTCCATCTCTTGTAAGTCGGCCTTTTCACGGACCGCTATGACACCCGGTCGGCTGGTCCCTTGTAGAGCATTTACATGTCTATGTCAAAATAATAATACAAATTCCATACCTTGTATTGTTTCCGCCGATCTTCGCGAATCCTTTTTCAGAGTTTTCGGTTGACTATCAAGGTTGTTCTGATAGATAAGGAACGCGGCATTGATCTGATCCGACAACGATTCGTCGGAATTGTCGGCAACATTCAAGGAGTCGGTGTAAAATGGATCTTGACAGACTTTTTTATCCTGAAAGTGTAGCTGTTATCGGCGCATCCGCGTCTCTCGGAGGCGGGAAGATCCCCTACTTTCACACCATACAGGGCGCCGGGTACCGGGGCGCACTGTACCCTGTTAACCCGAAACACAAGGAGATCAACGGAACACCCGCGCTTTCTTCCATAGATGAGCTTCCCGATGGAATCGACCTGACGATCGTCGCCGCTCCGGTCGGACAGTCCATCGACATTATTCGGGCGGCCGCGCGCAAAAAATTCAAGTTCGTTCACTTTTTTACTTCCGGATTCGGGGAATCGGGAAACCGGAAACTGGAAGAAGAACTGGTACGGGAAGCACATAAAGGTGGCGTGCGAATCATTGGTCCAAACTGCGTCGGCGTGCACTGCACCGAATCAAAAATAAACTTCGGGTATCTTCCTCAGGAACAGTCACCCGGTTCCGTCGCGTTTCTCGGCCAGTCAGGCGGAATCACCGGGAATTTCATGAGCCTCGCGATGACGAGGAAGATATGGCTCAACAAGGTGGTGTCCTACGGCAACCAGATAGACATACGGGTTGAAGACTTTCTTGATTACTTTGCCGATGACGACACCGTCAGACTTATCGCCTGCTACATCGAGGACATCAAGGACACGGAAAAATTTCTCGCCGCCCTGAAGCAAACCACAGAGAAAAAGCCCGTTATCATCCTCAAAGGCGGCAAGACCAGCCAGGGCTTCAAGGCGGCCTCCAGCCACACGGGCGCCATGGCGTCGAATTACACGATCTGGTCGGCAGCCGTCCGTCAACACGGCGCCATCCTCGTGGAAAATTTCGATCACATGATGGACCTGGTCATGCTGGGAACGACCAGGCGGATTCCCTCCGGCAGGCGTGTCGGCTTTCTTGGAGCCGGCGGCGGCATGTCCGTTCTTTTTTCCGATATAGCCGTGAGAGCGGGGCTTGAAATGCCCGAACTCCAGGATCACACACAGCAAAAAATCCTCGAAAAAATAAAAGATGTAAACACCTCGACGGTCAATCCCGTGGACCTGGGCGCGTACGGTTTCGATCTCGCCGTCATGGCCCACACCATGAAGGCGCTCGATGATGATGATGGCATAGATGTTATCGTACCGTACTTTTCCGTTGATTACATCGCCGCGGTCGAACTTTTTCTCAATGTGAAAAACAGCGAGCAAACCATTCTCGACATGGCGCGGGATGTCAAGAAGACCGTCATCCCCATTCTGGCGAATTTTACCGAAGATAATATCGATATTGAGCGGGTACGCATCGCCACCTACAACATCATCAGACAAGCGGGCTTTCCCGTGTACCGTAATATCCAGGACACCGTGTACGTCCTGCAAGCCTATTTTACCTGGCTTGAGCGCAGGAACACTACTGTGCGCGCACGACAGTGATTTCGCCGGGAATATGTTCCGGGAAACCCCGGAACAGGGTTCCGGACAGGGGAAACGTAAAATGTCACTCCAGTCTGTCATGAAAAATCTTGACCCGTCCAGCATCGGGATTATAGGCCCGGGACGATTAGGAACGGCTTTCGCCTACAAGTTCGGACGGGACGGGAAAAAAGTCATGCTTTTCCACCATGACACGGACCTGTGCAATGCCATCAACGCGGAACACCTCAATCCCCGTCACTTCACACAGAGTCTAGCCGATATGCCCGGACGGTCAGGCGGGGTCCCCCGTTTGCCAAACCTGGTGACGGCCACCAATGATCTCGAACGACTCGTACAAGAAAATGATTTCATTATTCTCTCTGTCACCATGCCCAGGCTTCCGGAAATACTGAACTACCTTCGCCCCATGATAGCCAGGAAATCCGGATCAACCTGTTTCATCTCACCGATCAAGGGACTTGCTTCGGACGAAAAAACCCGCGAGTTGATCACGCCGTCACAGTTAATTCATAATCATTTTTTCGATCTCAAGCAAAAATACGATCTTGTGTGTGTCGGCGGTCCCTTTTTCGATATCGATATCGCCCAGGGGAACCCCGTCTGTCTGTCGGTCGCTGGCAGGAAATCATCGTCTCTCATGGTTCAAAAATTACTAAGGCAGAACCGGCGGGAAATAAGCTGTTTTTATAACTTCGATCCCGTAGGCGTTGAAGCCTGCGGTGCGCTCAAGAATATCGTGGCAAACTTGAAGGGCGCCGTCGACCAGATCGACCTCGGTCGCTCAATCGGCGGCACGATTTTCGCCCGGGCCGGCGTCGAGATCAGGGCTCTTTCAAGAATCCTGGGGGGCAGCTTTCAGGCGTTCTACAGCCAGGCGGGGGTAGGCGACATGTATGTGACGATATCTTCTATGGCAAGCAAGAATTACCGCTACGGCAAATTTTTTTACGAGTGCTATAACGGAAATCCGATCGAGACCAACATGAACGTGCTGAAAAAAATCGACGGAACACCGGAAGGCCCCAACACCATCAGAAATGTTCACCGTTATCTGGAAAAGAAAAACATGTACAGTCCCCTCTTCCGAAGCACCTACCGAATTTTCAACGAGGGGGGAACCAAGCAGGAAATTCGCGAACAGATCATCCAGGCCTGCCAGTTCGACCTCCGCAAAAGAGAATATATCGGTCCCCTTTCGCGGACGCTGTATCACATCATGCCGAAGTTCTGGTACCGAAGAAACCGGGGCGCCCTGTCCCGCTTCACCTCGTGAGCAATTTTCCCCTTATTTCTTTCAGTTTCGCCTCGTAACCCGGTTTATGTTCAAGGCCGCTGATGACTGTTGCGTCGACGGCAAGCATTTCTGCGTAGGGCAGAAGATCGACGCCGTAATAATTTTTTTGTTGCGCGTCCGCCTGCTCAACAACCAGCAACGAATAATAACGAACCAGGAATCCGATTTTTGAATCCCGTCTTGCCAGGTAAGAACGGCCGCCGAGACTGGTCAGAAAATAGGCGCCGTATTCATAGAGGGTTTCGAGAGAAACCGATGTCCGGGGACGGGGATGCCTGCAGTCAAGCATCAACCAGCCGTAAAGATGAGGGAATATCGCCTCTATTCGATCCCGCTCCCTCAGAAGAATTTCCGCCGCCAGCAGCGTGTCTTTTCTCCCCATGACCCGGTAAAAATGGAACAGGTTGGCGGTAAGACGCATTGTATCGCTGGCCTCCGCCACGGGAGACGGCGTGTGTCGCGAAAGCTTGTCGATAACCGCGAGCATCCTGAAATAGACGCCTTCGGTAACATCGTATTTCTTAACGTAGTCCTGTTCGTCAAGGTAACTGCAGAAACTCCGTATCGCTTCCAGGTGTTTCTGATAGGCATCCTTGCCATCGTTATTCTCATCGATACCCGTCCGGCCGGTGCTCGCACTTGACTCCCCGGATGACATCGGCCGTTCTTCACCCTTTGCTGAAACGACCCTGTCCTGTGCCGCTCCATTCGTTATTTCACCAATGTGAATGGGCTTTTCCGTCCGCGAATATTTTGCCGCATCGCCGGAATCATTTCCCGTCAGGTACAACAGCACCATGGCGGCGACGACCGCAACGATGATAATCGCCCCACACCAGGCAAGTACTGTTTTTGTTTTACTCTTCATTTACCATCCCCTTTTTGCGAGACCTCGGCAGCGTCTCTCCTCATTTCTTCCGGTGAATCGTTCGCTTTCATGCCTGCAGAATAAGACGGCCTTTCCATCTTTTCCACTTTTAAAGACAATCGAGCAATTGCGCGAGGTCCGTTATGATCATGTCCGGCTTGACCGCCCCGCATCGGTCATCGTCTTCTCGAAGATTTAACGATCGGCTGTCGCCGGCGAAAAGAACAGTCTGAAACCCCGCGGCTCGAGCCGGCAGTATGTCTTTCAACATGTCGTTCCCAAGGAAAAGTGTTTCTTCCCGTCGGACACCGGTTTTCTCGAGATTTAAAGCGGCGGTTTCAAAAGCGGCACCGCCCGGTTTTCCGAAACCAAGATTATACGAGAAGAAAAGTAAATCCTTCCTGAACCCCAGTCCTTCAAGGTCGCGGCCGAGATGGGCCGAAAAAAGAAAAGGCGTGTAGAACTGGGCATTCGAAATGATTCCCATTTCCAGTCCCCTGTTCCGCAGTCCGTCGAGAAGCTTTGCGAGACCGGGCATGGGATAGACGGGATTTACGGTCAATTCGAATTCAAGGGCGAAAAGCCTGGCCAGATCCCGGTCTTTTATATCCAGGACCCGCATCCATATCTCCTCGATCAGCACCTCGGGAAATTCCACGCCTTGATCTGACAGACGTTTTTTTTCGGCTTCAATGTTCCTGAAGAAGCGTTCAAGCAGCAGACCGGCCTCTATCGTCAAACCGTATCCCCGGCACAGTTCAGCGATTTCATCGATTCTCGAGGCGGCTTCCGATTGAGCCCCGCCGATATCGCCCGCTCTGCTGATGAGCAATGTTCCATAAACATCGAAGAGTACCGCCCTCACCGGCTTGACCGGTGAACCCTTCGGTGGAAGGGAGGCTGCGACGGGTTTCATGGGCGTGGAATAGCGTCGGATCAGCTCTTCGTAGACCATGGTTTCACCTTCAGGAATATGACATCTGACTGTTGCCCAGCATAGATAAGACCCGGTCCGCTGTCAATGTTCACCCGTCCGGGACAATCCCTCTGAATATCGCGGAATCGACCGCCGCCGATCAGACAATTCCTTCCTCGATGAGCCTGTTCAGATCTTCGTCGTTGATGCCGAGTAATCCTCGGTAAATTTCCCGGTTGTGTTCGCCCGTTGCGGGCGGCGGCCTGGTAACCGCACCCGGATTGTGCGACAGTCCGACGGGAATACCGGCCAGTTTCAGTTTTTCTCCTCCGGATAGTTTCACATCAACGAGTGCGTTTGAGCAGGCTACCTGTGGATCCGACGCTACCTCATCAACATCATTCACGATACCGCAGGGCAGACGGGCATTATAAAGTTCCTCCTCGCACGCGCGCGCGTCGCGTTCTGCGACCCAGTTTTTTACGAGAACATCGATCTCGTCCTTCTTCTGAAACCGCTGGTAATCGGTTTCGAGATCGGGTCGCGCCGCCAGGTCCTCACGTCCTATCAGCGTGCAGAAACGTCGGAACAGGCCCTTCGTAACCAGCGAGACATACACCCACCGTCCGTCCCGCGACCGGTACAGGTCCGACGGCCCCGTGTACCAGGATCGGTTGCCGATGCGTGATCGCTTCTTTCTGGCAGTCTCGTATTCGCTTATGGCCATGGCGTTCAAAACCACTCCCGTCTGAAGAAGATTTGTTTCGACTTTCTGCCCCTCGCCGGTCAGGAGCCGGTGGTAAAGAGCCGTCACGACACCCAGCGCGGCATAAGCTCCGGCGGCAAAATCCACGTAACGTACTTCCGATCGTTGAGGCGGCGTGTCCGGAAACCCCGTGAGGTGCATGGCGCCGGACATCGCCTGGGCTATCTGGTCGAATCCGAGCCGTCTCGCGTAGGGACCGCTGCTTCCGAAACCGGTAATTTCCGCGTAAACAAGAGCCTTATTAACCGACCTGAGCCGCTCATAGGAAATTCCCATCTGCTCGACCGCGCCGGTGCTGAAATTATGGATCAGGACGTCCGATCGTTTCACCAGTTCCAGGAACAGTGAAAGGGCCTCTCCTCCCGCCACGAGATTCAACGTAACGGCCTTCTTGTTACGGGCCTGGTTGAGAAACATGAACCCGTCACCGGATGGTCCCTGAAGTCCCATGTACCGGTCCTCCTCGCCTCCCGGCCGTTCGACGCGTATTACTTCGGCGCCGAGATCGGCCAGAAGAGACGCGCCGTGGGGCCCGGATATGTGGCGCGAAAGATCAAGCACACGAATACCGGAAAGTATGGAATCCATGGCAGGGTTATCCTTCCTGTCGTCGCCGGAACGGCGGGCGGAACGCTAACGGTTCCACTTTCCGGCGATATCGTCCACGATGAAGGGAATGGATTGTACGCCGATCGAACCCTTGCGTACCCAGATTCTGTACATGTGAACCGCCTCGCCGTCGCTTGTGGCGATGCTCGGCAATTCCTCGAGGCCGCCGATATCGGCCCTGTTGAATTCGTAACAGAGAAGATGACTGCTGAACGGATCGACTATGAGAACTATTTTCTCGGGGTTGTGGGGATGCTTTTCCAGGGCGCCTGTGAATGAAACATGACCTTCAGGACGTTTCGGTGGACCCAGGTATCGGTCAAGTTCGAATTTTCCCGCTTCTTCCAGTTCTTTCCCGTCGTTCATGATAGTTCCGCGTGTCGATTCATGCCGGCGGACACCGGATTACTCCAGCAACAGTTCAGCCGGTGTTTTCGAAATAAAATCACCGCAGGCGCCGTCCACTTCGTAGATCCACCCCTGGTGTTGCTCGTTGAATGTATCCACCGCTTCCGCGGCAATGATCAATGCTTCTTTTTCTCGCAGCGATTCGTCGGACTCGTCCGGTGAAATAACGATCTCCCCTCCGGGAAAATCAGCGATCGCCTCCAGTTTTGCGAAACAGGCGCCGTCTCGCGATCCCAGTTTTATCCGATGAATAATTTTGTCCCGCCGAACCAGCGTCAGCTCCGTTTCAAAGGTGATGTCGTCGATGTCGCCCTTCCCCGCGATATCGGTAAGGCGCATAGTGACAACCCGGTTCAGAAGATCGCCCGCAGCCTTCCCGTCAACGTCTGATACTCCTTCAACGATGAAATCTCCGTCTTTTTTCTGTATCGCGACGCGTCCCCGCTGGTTTACGATCCGGAGTTCCGTAAAGAGATTCTCGGCTTCCTCGAAGAAACGTTCTCTCACGTATCCACCGAAATCGACATTGACGAAAGGGATCGTTCTCTCAGAAAGATAAACGCGGTCGTCGCCCTCAAGGCGTACATACGATCGAATGCTTCGATTTTCTTCCTTCGCGGTCCCGATTATGACGCCCAGCTTCGGCTTTCCATCTTCATCGAGAAACCTGATGATCGTGCTTCTCTCTCCGCCGTCCACGCCCAGCGTCGCGTGGTTATCGCTGTCGGCCGTCACTAACTCATCGCATCTGATGCCGACAACGGTCATAAAAAGATCGTTCACCCGCTTGGTCACCGCAGGATAGTCGTTCTTGTCGCGAATCACAAACCGTTCTCCGGACCGGGCCAGGCGAAGGGATTCACCCGCGCGTTCCAGGTAAATACCGTCAACCCGCTGCGGATCGAGACCCTGAACAAGGTAGCTTCCACGTTTAAAGGCATCGTCCGTGGTAACCGGAGCCTCGCGGGTTATTATAACCGTGAGTAATACCATGATCAGCGCAGCAACGCCCAGCGCTGCAAGTTGTTTATCACTCATGGCGCACTCCCAGATATTTGTTTTTTTTGTACCGTCTGACCAGGAAGACAATCAGGGCGACAAGGAGAATAACAGATGGCGCCGCCAGCGTGTTGTAAAATTTTACAGTGCCTGCGAGAGACTCGATACGCAATCGCTTGTCACGGTTCAATTCACGCAACTCACGCTGCGCCATGAGAAGCCGTTCCTCCAGATGACGCCTCTTCTGTATCACGTCTCCCTGCATGACGACGCCACTGTCTCCACCCGGCTGCCTGCCGAGTGACTGTAATTCTTCCTGATACCTGGCTATTTCGGCCTCGACGGCCGCCACCTTTTTTGCCGTCGCCGCTTCCGCCTCTTCCTCAATCCGGTCGAACACCTCGAAGGGACGGCTGAATTTCCCCTTGGCCCGCGCTGTGGACAGTGCCTGCGCCCCACCGAGGTTTTCCATGACGTTCAGAAGCAGGTTCATGTTGTCACCCAGGGGCGCAACACCGAAGAATGTATCCTGAAACGCAACGAAATCATTCAACATATCCACGTCCGCAAAAACGACTATCGTCGTTTCCGGCGACGTCTCGTTCGAATGTACCCGTTCTTCCGCTGACGCAGTCGCGTCGCTCCCCGGCATCGCTCTGGAAAACGCACTGTTAAATCTTCCCGTCAACTTGCACCCCAGCACGACAGATTCTTCTCCGTCTTCGAGAACCCGCTTCAGCATGTCGGGATTAGAAAAAACAACAACGTCCTTCGGCGACGCCTTCACCACGTTCCCCGACGGGGATGTTGCAACAATCGGTTCAAAATGAACACCCGGCACATCGGTCGACTCGAGAACGCCTCCGAAAAGAACGCGCACCGCTTCAAGGCGCGCTGTGACGACATCGTCACGGTTAAGAGATTCCCCTCGCAGGTCCATAAAGGTGGCGAGCCGCTCGGACGGTTCGTTCGGTCCCAGCTGTACCTCCAGGCCGAGCGATCGGTCTGCGGCAAAGGCATCGGGCCGCAGGCGGCATCCCCATTTTTCAAGCAGACTGTTCAAATCGGACGTTCTTTTCGCGTGATCTTTCTCGGGATCGACGACACAGTAAGGATCCACGAACACAACAAGCCTGCCGCCCTTCATAACGTGATCGTCAACGGCCGCCAGCATATGATCGGAAAGTCCCTTCGGATGTACAATCATGAGCAGGTCGATCTTCTCAATGTCGTTACTGTCGTCGACCTGCACCACCTCGTAAAAATGCTTCAACTGCCCCATCATGTTCCATTCTTCGGGAACATCCCGGCCCTGCATCCGCATCATTTCAGCCATGTAGGGCGACATACCCCCGCCGAAAACCGGGAGTGACGACAGAATGCCGATTCGTTTCTTCGTCGCGGTGGCGGCGCTGTAAATGGCAGATGAAATTTCGTAGTCCACCAGCGGCTGCCGGTTGGGGGCAAAAAAGGGAACCGTCGCTTCTCGACCGTACTCTGATACAACGGCAAGTCCGAAGAAAAAAGATTCATCGCCGGCGCTGAAGCGCTTCAGCCCGTATCTGACGGCGTCCAGTTCATCATCCGAATCAGGCCTCGGGTCGATGACCGACAATTTCAGCCTTCCCTTCGACAACGATTCATATTCCCGCAGCAGATCCCGTATATAAAAAAAATAATTGTTGTAAGCACGGATCGTCTCGGGTCCTTTCATCGCCGCCGTCCTGGCATAATATAATTTCATTTCAAGGGGACGGCGCAGTTCTTCGACGACGGACCTGGTGCCGTCGGACAGCGTGTAGAGTTTATTTTCCGTCAGATCAACGCGAAGAAACCGGCCCGCATGGTCGCAGATCGTTATGCCGCAAAATGTGATGACGGCGATGCACAAAAGGGCCGCCGCCGTTCGTTTCTTGTCGTTCATCACGCTTCCCTCCGTCCATGCAGAACAACACAGGCGGCCGAGATCCAGCCCGCGATGAAAATCACGTAAAACGTTATGTCCGTGAATTCAATAACGCCCCGCCTGATTGACTCAAAATGAACGACAAAGCTCATGTTTTCCACTGCTTCTATCATTCCCGCAGACAGAAATTTCTGAAGAACCACCAGCACCGACGGATAATCGGCGAAAACAAAGACGGTGCAGACCATCACGGAAAGGATGAAACTCACCACCTGGCTGCTGCTGATCGACGAACAGAACAGGCTCACCGCGAGATAACATCCGGACAGCAAAAAGGCCCCCAGATAGCCGGCGGCGATAACGCCGTTGTCGGGAGACCCCAGATAATTCACCGTTACTATCATGGGAAAGGTAAGAAGCAACGATGCTCCTATAAAAATCCAGGCGGCCAGAAACTTCCCCAGCACCGCCTCTCCAACCCGGACAGGCAGCGAGAAAAGCATTTCTATGGTCCCGGACTTACGCTCCTCGGCCCAGAGCCGCATACCGATTGCGGGGACCAGGAATATGAAAAGAATCGGAAGCACATCGAAGAAAATCCTCAGGTCCGCCTGGCGCGCCTCGAAGAAAGGGCTCCGGAATGTGAGAAAATTGGCGAAAAACAGAAAAACGAAAAGAAACACATAGGCCAGGGGTGTCGAAAAATACCCCTGCAATTCACGTTTCATAATGACCAGTGACGTACGCATTACTCACTTCCCCTCGTCACGGTTTCGAAAAATTCGTCGATTCTGCCGCCTCCCTGTTTCCTGAATTCTTCCGGCGTTGCGTCGGCGGCAATCCGTCCACGGTTGATGACAATCGCCCGGTTACAGATCGCTTCGAGCTCTTCGAGAATATGGGTGGACACAATGATGGACTTGTTCTGCGCCATGTTCATAATCAGGGAGCGTACGTCGCGTTTCTGGTTCGGATCGAGACCGTCCGTCGGCTCGTCGAGAATAAGAACCGCCGGATCGCCTATCAGTGTCTGGGCCAGCCCCACCCGCTTTCGATATCCTTTCGAAAGCGTTTCGATGGACTGGTGAACAACCTCTTCAAGTGAGCATATATCGATGACGCGCTCGATCTCCCGCTCTTTATCGCCACCGGTAATACCCCGTATGTCAACGATAAATCTCAGGAAGGAAAGTGTGGTCATCTCACCGTACAACGGGGTGTTTTCCGGCAGATAACCGATGGAACGTCTGACGTTCAACGAATCATTACGAATATCGAAGCCGTTGATTTCCGCCGTTCCTTCATCGGGACGCGTGAGGCAGGCTATCATCCGCATAGTCGTGGTTTTACCCGCGCCGTTGGGACCGATAAAGCCCAGCACATCTCCCTTCACCGCTGAAAAAGAAACACCGTCAACGGCGGTGATGGGACCAAAACGTTTTTTTAGTTTTCTGATGTTGATCACCGATGGTTCCCTGCCGTAGTGAATTCCGACATACATAATAGTTTTTTCCACCACTGTCAAGACATGGAACCCGAGAAAGGCGGCAACTTTCCAATTGCCGGCGCAAACCGCCTGTGATAGATACGACACATGCTCAGCATAGGCTTAACGGGCGGTATCGGAACCGGTAAATCGACGGTTGCCCTTCTTTTCGTGAGGCAGGGCGTCCGGCTTATCGATTTCGATCAACTCGCCCATGAGGTCCAGGAACCGGGAACACCGGTATGGAGGGAAATCACGGCCGCCTTTGGAGAAACCGTTCTCAATGAAGCGGGCCGGATCGACCGTGTGAAACTCGGCGCCGTCGTTTTCAATGACCGGGAACAGCTGCAACGGCTGAACGCCCTCGTTCATCCGGCGGTCTTCTCGGAATGGAGTCGTCGCCTCGATCTGATACGCCGCGAGGATCCTCTGGCTACCGTCGTCTCCGACGTTCCCCTCCTCGTTGAAGGCGGGTGGATGGGACGGTTCGACGCCACCGTTCTCGTGTGGGCCTCACCTGAAACCCAGATTCGACGCATCATGACCCGTAACGGGCTGAGCCGGCCGGAGGCCCGGGCACGCCTGGAAGCACAGATGGACATAAACAAAAAAATTCCGCTGGTCGATTTCGTCATTGACAATGACGGCGACCATGACCGTCTGGAACGCAACTTCAACCGGGTCTGGAACGCTTTGATGAAACTGAAGGAGGGAAATAATGATCGAGCCTAACGTCAAGACGGATTTCAGTTCCGCCGTTTCGTATCCCGAAATCGAACCGTCGACCTACGTCCACCCGGCGGCTGTCGTCATCGGCAATGTGCTGCTGGGAGCAAATATCCTGGTTTCGCCGACTGCATCCATACGGGGCGACGAAGGTCAACCAATTTACATCGGCGACGATTCGAATGTTCAGGACGGCGTAATCATTCACGCACTGGAAACAGAAAGCGAAGGACGCCTGATCGCGGAAAACTCCTTCGAGGTTGCCGGCGCGCGATACGCCGTGTATATCGGCCGCTCCGTGTCCCTGGCGCACCAGGTACAGGTGCACGGTCCGGCGGTGATCGGCGACGACACCTTCGTGGGCATGAAAAGCCTGGTTTTCAAGTCCCGCGTCGGCCGGGGATGTGTACTGGAACCATGCGTCATGCTTATGGGCGTCGAGATTTCCGACGGGCGATATGTGCCTGCCGGTTCATTCGTAAAAACCCAGCAAGACGCCGACCGGCTGCCCTTGATCACCGACGAATATTCGATGAAAAACATGAACCGGAACGTGGTCCGCGTCAACCGGGAACTTGCCCGGGCATATCTGTTGAGAGAAAAGAACGAATAAGACCGCCTCGCCCACCGAAAACAGCGGCGGCCGAACCTCGAAAGGTCCGGCCGCTTTTTTTGTGGCCTGTCGCGAATAACGCTTCAGGACCTCCCGGCGGCTTCCGCGAGGATTTCCCTGAAGACATGATAAAACGCCTTATTTTCGGCAACGCCGCGCTTGATGATTGAACCAAGATCTTTGAAGTTTTCCCTATTGATCGTAATGTTGACGCTTCTGTTGAAGGCGGTCATGTTGTCCATCGTGCGGAATTCCGTTCCCGCCAGTGCCACGAACATTTTTCTTCGAACCTGCATGTTGAGTTCCTCGAGATAGGCCAGGACCTGGTTTCGCTCGCCCTCGGTGCAATCGAACTTTTCATTGACCAGCACCAGGTCGTAAATGTGATAGCGCATCTTCTTGAGGGCCTCCTGCGCCGATTGCGCCTCGCTGACCAGGTACCCGATACTCTTCAACTGCTCGCCCGCCAGTGCTCTCAACGAATCGTCGGGCTCACAGAGCAGGGCGGTCTCCTGTCCCTCCTCGATGAAATCGAATGGTTTGTCGGAGGCATCGTAGGACTGTGACGTTATTTCGTCGATGACGGTCTTTTCTTCGCTCATGGTATGCTCCTTCCCCCTTGTCTCACCACTTTCTCCGGTCTCTGCCGTAATCCGTGTCCACTTCAAGCCCGTCTATCCCCGTGGTGGCCTCGCCCCGTCTGGCCTTGATCCCGTCGATACCACGGTTGACAACGCCCCGCGTCGTCGCGTAGGCAAGGGCCGTCTCTTCGGAAATCTGCTCTTCCTCGTACAACTTGATAATGTAATCATCAAAGGTAATCATGCCAAAGGCCTGGCTTGCCTCGATAATTTCGCGGTAGGTCTTGCCTTCCGACTCACCGTGCAGAATCGTATCCTTCACGCGCAGGTTGCTTCCCATAATTTCGAAGGCTGCCACCCTGCCTCCCCCTTCTTTCGGCAGCAGTCGCTGGCAGACAATCCAGCGGACCGTGTCCGCCAGCCTGATGCGTATCTGCCGCTCCTCCTCCGTGGAAAACATACCGAGAATACGGTTGATCGTCTGCCCCGCGTCCACGGTATGAAGCGTGCTCAGCACCAGGTGTCCCGTTTCGGCGGCGCTGAGACCTATCTCCACCGTCTCCCTGTCCCGCATCTCGCCGACGAGAATCACCTTGGGAGCCTGCCTGAGCGCCGCCCGAAGACCGTTCGCGAACGAATCGAAATCCGTTCCCAGCTCACGCTGGTTGAAAGTCGCCTTTTTATGGCGATGCTGGAATTCGACGGGATCCTCGAGCGTGATGATATGGACTGATTTCTCTTCATTGACGTCGTTGAGCAGCGCCGCCAGCGATGTCGATTTGCCGCTTCCCGTGGCACCCGTCACCAGAATGATGCCGTTCTTTTCCTGCGACATTTTCTCAAACGCTTCGGGCAGATTCAACTGCTGCCTGGTGGGAATTTCCGTTTCCAGCTTGCGGAGAACGATGGAGTAACTGCCCCGCTGGGAAAAAATATTCACCCTGAAGCGGGCCTTTCCGGGCAACTCGTAGGATGAATCGCACGATCCCTGCCTTACCAGGAACTCCGTCAATCTCCTGTCCTGGTTGATGAGGTTCAGTGCCATGATCTCCGTCTGAAAAGACGTCAACCGTTCAAAGGACGGATCCATGTCGACCGCCGTGAGCTGGCCCGAGCTCTCCACCTGGAATGGTTTGCCCACGGTCACATTCAGATCGGAAACATTTTTCTGCGCATCAAGCATCCGTCCCAGAATAAAGTCCATTTCCTGTTTTCTCATGACTTACTCTCCCCTTCGCCAGCTTTCCGGCCGGGTACCGGCCGGTGCGGTTGCATCGATGAAGCCACCGTGGAGAACAACAGCCGCGTTCCGTCCGGTCTTCGCTTAAACCTCCGTGAAATCGGTCGGCGGATTCTTCAGATACGGTCTGAACTTTGCCTTGTCGTTCGATTTCGTGTAGGCGTCGTCCGGACCGATCCAGCCTTTCTGCAGCAGTTCCATGATTGAGTCGTCGAGCAGTTGCATGCCGTACTTTCGGCCTGTCTGGATCATGGACGGAATCTGGTAGGTTTTCGCCTCTCTGATGAGGTTTCGAACGGCCGGAGTGGCGATCAGGATTTCCAGGGCCGCGCAACGACCCGGCTTGTCAACGCGCTTAAACAGCACCTGGGCTATGACGGCCCTTATGCCGTCGGCCAGGGTTGAACGTATCTGTTCCTGCTGACTGGCGGGAAACACTTCGACGACGCGGTCAAGGGTCTTGGCCGCGCTGGTGGTGTGCAGCGTCCCGAAAACAAGGTGCCCCGTAGAGGCGGCTTCCACGGCAAGCGATATGGTCTCGAGGTCCCTCATTTCTCCGACAAGAATAACGTCCGGGTCCTCACGCAACGCGCCCCTGAGAGCAGCCGAAAAAGACTTCGTATGAATGCCCACCTCCCGGTGGTTGACAATGCAGCTTTTGCTCTGGTGAACGAACTCGATCGGATCCTCAACAGTAATGATATGGTCTTTTCTCGTCTTGTTGACTTCGTCGACTATGGCGGCGAGTGTCGTCGATTTCCCGCTTCCGGTCGGTCCCGTCACCAGCACAAGCCCGCGCGGCAGCGAGGCGAGTTTCTTAATGACCGGCGGCAGGCCAAGTTGATCGGCACTCAGAATCGTACTCGGAATTTCCCTGAAAACGGCGGCAACTCCGTATTTCTGCTGAAAGAAATTCGCTCGGTACCGGGCAAGATCCGGTATCTCGTAGGCGAAGTCGACGTCTCCCGTTTCTTCGAACTGCTTAATCTTATGTTCCGGCGTTATTTCGTACAGCATAGCCTTGAGAGAATCATTCTCAAGTTCCTGGTACTTGACCCGTTCCATGTCGCCCCGAATACGGATGACCGGCTGCTGCCCCGAAACCAGATGAAGGTCCGAAGCACCCTGTTCATTCATGAGTTTGAAAAAAGCATCAATCTGCGCCATGACCATTCTCCTCTGTGTTGTCGTCGTCGAAGGTTTTTTGACTTGGAGTATCTGTTTGTTTATACTCTCAGGACGCTGAGCCGACCGTTCCGTACGGACTATTGCGATACAAAAACGGTTAGTAACTATAAAAAGGGGCCTGTCTCTTTGTCAAGCGATAACAGGCGGACGTGAAAAAATACCGGATCTCCGCCGAAGGAATATAATCATGGCTGAAACGTTTTTCACAAACAACGACCGTGTCGATAGTGCTTCGATGGGCGTCAGGGAAGCCGACCTGAAAGACCAGCTGGATCGTATCTCGCGGGGCCCCCGTCCCCTTGCCCTGAACAGACCCTGTACGAAGGGAGACGGCATCAAAGCCGTTGATGAAATAACTGCGGCCGGGTTCGCGGCGCTCTGCGACGAAGCTGCCGCGGAAGGGCGGTTCACGAAATTCGTACCCGCCTCCGGGGCCGCGACGAGAATGTTCCAAAACTGGTTTCGCCTGAGAGATCTGCAGGACGCCGTCGAGCGGAGAAAATTCCTGAACGTCCTTCCCCGTTATCCCTTTTACTCCGCACTGATCGAGATAATGAAAAAGAACGGCCTTTCCACAACGGACCTTGGATTCGACAGTGCCATCGAGTACCTGCTGACGGAGCGCGGTCTCAATCTCGGCGCGTCGCCGAAGGCCCTTGTTCCCTTTCACCGTTACAGCGACGAAGATATTCGCACCGCCCTCGAAGAACAGCTCGCGGAGGCGGCCATGCACATCGCCGACGAAGCGGGAACCTGCCGCGTTCATTTCACCTTTTCGCCGGAACACCTGAAAGACGCGGAACATCACATCAACCTGGTTCGCGGCTTCCACGAAGAAAAACGGGGCGTGACATTCGACGTCTCGGTGACCCCGCAGCACCCTTCCACGAATACCCTGGCGGCGACTCTGTACGGAGAACCGTTCAGGAACGATAAAGGCCGCCTGCTCTTCCGCCCTGGCGGGCATGGAGCCTTGTTGAAAAACCTCAACGAGCTTGAGAGCGACATTGTGTTTATCAAGAATATAGACAACGTTGTTCCGGACCGCCTCAAGCCTGACGTCGTCTATTACAAGAAAGTACTGGGAGGCTGTCTCCTGCACCTGCAGAGAAAAGCATTCGACTATTTGCGGCGTCTTGAGGCGCTCGCAATTCCCGACGACGAGACTATCGACGAAGTCGAGAGCTTCTGCCGGGAATCGTTCTGCCTTCATCCTCCCGCTTCCTACCGGCATCTCGGCGCCGCCGAAAAGGCTGAGTTCCTTTTTCGAAGCCTGAACCGTCCCATCAGGGTCTGCGGCATGGTGAAGAACGAGGGAGAACCGGGCGGCGGCCCCTTCTGGGTGAACGAGGACGACGGGTCGGTGACGCTCCAAATCGTCGAGAAAAATCAGGTCAACAGCACATCTGAAGAACAGCGATCAATCTGGAACTCTTCAACGCACTTCAATCCCGTGGATATCGCCTGCGGGCTGAAAGATTTCCGGGGAAAAAGCTTCGACCTGTACCGATTTCGGGATGGCGAAGCATTCATGGTAGCGGAAAAGACATACCGGGGACAGCCACTGAAAGCGCTCGAACTTCCGGGACTCTGGAACGGATCGATGGCGCGATGGAACACCGTCTTCATCGAGGTTCCTCTTGTCACGTTCGCTCCCGTCAAGACAGTGGAAGACCTGCTGAGACCCGAGCACAGACCCTGACGGGCGCGTGCTTCCATATGTTCACGACTTGTTCGAATTGACGATGCCGACATTTTTGTTTTTCGGACGGTGTTCTATGATCATGGAACGCACTTCCTGCGCGTCCATCGGCATTGTCTCCACGACCCGCTCGGCGTGGTTTCCTCTGGCCAGGACATAAACGTGGGCGTCCCGTGAAGCATCACTGTAAAAGGCGCATACTGCGGCGGCGCGTTCAACTTCCTCCATACCGGCGCCGCCGGGAATAATGACCACGGGACCCGGTACATTCCTCACACTGAGAATAATGTCGCTCTCGCGCGTGATTCCCAGGATCGCCTCGTTTTCATCCCTGTTTCGGCCGACTGCTATCTTGACGTCGCTGCTGATTCTGAGGTGTCTTCCCAGTTTGAGCAGCTCTATGTCGCGTACCGACGGATCGGGACAGGAACGCATCAGGTCACGCAACCGTTCCGAGAAACCCGGGTCCGTGAGCAGGCAACCTCCTCCCGGCGCGGGATAGGACGAAATGCCGTATCGATCGGCAAGCGCCATCTGTCGTTTTCTTCCCCGTCCCTGAATGTCGAGAAGTTTCTGTCGCTCTACCTTTCCCTCCATCTCGGGAACCGTTTCAGGAAGAAGAAGCGCACTCAACGGCCTCAGAATAAAATCACCGTACCCCGACAGTTTCGCCACCTGGCGCAGTGATTTTCCCGTCTGCGACATGGGGCGCTGTCCCACCACCTCGCCGGTGAAAATGAAATCAGCCCCCGTCTCGGTCATGATTTTCCCCGCCGTTTCAAGCATCAGGGCGTGGCAATCGATGCAGGGATTCATGTTTTTGCCGTAACCGTGGGGTGGGTCCTGCAGCATGGAAAGGTGGGGCCGGGTTATGTCGATCACCCGCAACGGCAGATCGATGGCCCCGGCGATTTTCCGGGCCCGCTCGGCACTGAAAAAGGGCGTCTCGAAGGTCACACCGGCAATGTCAACGTCTTGTTCACGTAGCACTTCTACGGCAAGAATACTGTCCAGGCCTCCCGAAAACAGCCCGATCGCTTTCACGCTCAATAGACAACCACGAATACTTTCCACCGGTTGACCAAAAACCGGTAAAATACGGCATCGAAGGAATCTTCGACAAAATAAAGGGAACCGTCTTTTCCGTCGACCCTGACTGCTGAAAATCTCACATGGTCAAGCCGGTCGGGGTTTTCCGGAAAAAGCGAAAATTTAAAATATTTTTTTTCGACGGGCAGGCCCGCCGCGCGTGCGACCTGTTCGATCATGGCCTCACCAGGGGTCATTTTCGAAAGTTCGAGTACCCGGAATCCACGTTCCGTGAGAATAGCAAGAAACTGGGGAGGCAGACTCCGCGACGTCAGCAGAAGCGCCCCGTCGGCCCGCTCCAGGTACAGGTCAGCCGAAACGGAGAGGTTGAAGCCGTCTTCAGACGAAACGAAAACCGGTACGTCTGCGTTACGTCGCACCTCAAGCCCCGCAAATCGAAGAATTTCCATTGCCATATCGACGGGCGTCCGACCTTCCAGCCGGGCAGGATAAGCCGGTGTCGCGACACTATCGAAGGACGGCGAATACAGCGATGATTCCGAAATTTCGATAACAGTCGTACCCCGTGCGCCTATTGCGGCGCTCAACCCGTCCGGCAACGGCTCATCTGCATCATCAAGCAGCCGAATTCCCGCGGTTTTACCTGAAGAAGCCCTGACTGTTCGATCGAAAAAGATCTGCACGTCGGGATTTCCCGGTATGCCGGCCATTCGGCCGGTTTTTTCAACGACCAGCGGAACGTGCTGCATATCGGCCATTCCGTCAATGATTGCGAGCGGGTCCGCGGCATCACCGCAGGCAATGACATGGTAATTGTTCCACTGCTCACGGAGTGTTCCCACGACCGAGGAAGGAATCAGTCCCGCGCAGTCCATCAGGATACGGTGCCCGTCGGGAAACGACGCGACAGGAACACGTGCACAGTCAATGGTTATTCTGCCCGACGATGCGAGGGGAATATACCAGTTTCCTTCGGTTACGATATCCGCACCAAGCGCGATAAATATTTCTTCCAGGAATGGCAGTGATTCCGACGCAGTCAGGGTAAATAAAGTATTTTCATTCTGTTCACTGAGCACCTGTCCGGCGGTATCCGCCGAAGACGCCGAAAAATCAGGAAACGTGAGCTTCTGGCCCGGATAAATCCTGTTGATATCGGTTATTCCCGGATTCGCGGCGGCTACGGCCTCGAGGCATCGATTCATTTCACCGCTTTGTATGTCGAAGAGCCTGTGAAGTATTTCTCCGAGGCTGTCACCGGGCCTGACGGTATAGAGAATTGTCGACCGTTCGGCAGATTCACCGTCGTCCATTACTTGTTCTTTGCTTTCCCCGTTCACGGAAGGAGTCCCGGTTGCATCATCAGAATCCCCTGTTTCGGACGCTGCCGGCAACAGGATTTCCTGTCCGGGAAAAATCACGTCAATGTTTTTAATTGATGGGTTGATCTGCTTGACCTTTTCAAGCATCCGGGGAATCTCATCATCCTTCAGGGAACACTCACGTTCGAGAATTCGATAGAGCGAATCCCCCCTCTGAACGCGGTATATTCCGGGTCCCGCCGCTTCCTCCTGCTGCCTGGAAAAGGACAGAACCACCGTTTCTTCCGATGAGAAACATTCGGTCGGGATCACGCCCGCCGCCAAGAAGCAGCACAACATCACCGACAATGCGATTTCTTTCCCTTTCATTTCATTCCCTCACGACTTCTTCCGTTCCCGGTTCAGCTCGCCCTCTTTCACGCTGCGCAGAATATCCCAGTGACTCCGCAAAGTCAAACCGTCCGTGCTTTCCGGACGTTTTGTTTCTGAATTGGTGTTGCAATGAGATGGCAAGTGATATAGGATCGCAGCTCGATGTTGTCGATGCATATCACTCACTTCTGGGAGGATGGAGTGGCCAGCACGCCAGATCCCGATCCGGAATTGCTCAAGAGCATACAGGCACGGATCGACAAGAAAATTCGTGAGCAGGAGATCTCAACCATTACGTTCTGGAAGGAACGGGTGGACAGGCTTGCTTCCATGAAACCCGAGGGTATCGGGTCACTCCAGCTGGAAATTAAAAAAATAAGCGCCATGATGGATAATCGCATAAAGATTCTGAAAAAGGATTCGCCATGAAGAGCATAGCGAATTTTTTATTTGAAGTCGGAATGCTGCAGCGAACGCCCCGTACGGGATACCAGTTTCTGGGATCGGGCCGCGAATCCGTATCGGAACATGTTCTGAGAACCGTTTTCATCGGGTACACCCTTGCTAAACTCGAACCGGACGTCGATGAACTGCAGATACTCCGTCTGTGCCTGTTTCACGATCTTCCCGAAGCCAGGACGGGCGACATGAATTACGTCAACAAGAAGTACGTCCGCGTGGACGAGGAAAAAGCGGTAAACGATCTCGCCGGCACACTCTCATTCGGAAATGAAATAGCGTCGTCGCTTGCTGAATTCAACGGGCAAGAGACCAGGGAATCGCTCATCGCGCGCGACGCCGACCAGATCGCTCTCATACTGCAATTGAAGGAGTGCGGCGATCTCGGCAACAAGTACAGCAAGCAATGGATAGCCTATGCGCTCAAACGACTTCACACGGAAACCGGCAGAAAGCTGGCGAATACCATCGTTGAAACAGATTCGTCGGACTGGTGGTTCGAGGGCAAGGACGACTGGTGGATCAATGCGAAAGAGTAATACCGGGACCCCTACCTCTCTTTCAGTACGTCGCCGGGCGGGAAGCTTCTGCGCCGTTGCCGTCGTGGTGCTTTTCCTGTCTGCCGGATGCGCCACTGACCGTCATACCCGTGAAACAGCGGATGTGCACCTGAGAAACGGCATCGCCAATATAGAGTCGGGACAATATACGACGGCGTTGCGGGAACTCTTCGAAGCCCGGCGCCTGAACCCGGAAGATCCTGAAATTTACTATTACCTGGGACTCTCGTTCTGGGGCCGGGGACTCAGGGATGATTCGTTCCAGGCCTTCAGGCGGGCGGTTGAGCTGAAACCCGATTACTCGGAGGCTTATAATTATCTCGGCCTTATTCGATTTGAAGAAGGTCGCTACGACGAAGCCGTAGCCTTTTTTCGCAAGGCCCTCGATAATGTACTCTATGAAACGCCCGAATTCGCCCTGTTCAACACAGGTCGGGCATACCGGGAGAAAGGCGCCTATGAGAAGGCGCTCGCCGCTTTTACAGAAGCACTGAATGTCAGTCCCAACAGGATCAGCCCCATTATTCACGAAAACGCGGGTAGACTGCTGCTTAATCTCGATCGCCCCGACGAGGCTCTCATGCACCTGCGGGAATGCGTGAAACAGGCGCCGTACGTGGCGAACTTCCGTTATTCCCTGGGTAAAGCCCTTCTCGCCATGAACATGCGGGACGATGCGACGGCGGAACTGAAACGCGCGATCGAACTGGCGCCTGATTCGGAAACGGCGGCGAAGGCTCGCAACCTGCTGGCCACGGTCGCACCCCGGCAAAAATGACAACATCTTCTCTGCGACGCTCGAACAGGAAAAACGACTGAAGGGAATCGTCAGGACCATGGCGACAAAAAAAGAAAAAAAAGCACGCCAGATGCGGGCAAAGAAAACTAAGCAGAAGAAAAGGATGGGAATCCTCGGTGTCATTATCGCCGTGTGCGTGGGATTTCTCATATTTTTCTTTGTGACCCTTTTTGATTCCCTGTTTCCTCCAATCGGGGACAGAACGAGTCCCACCGCAACACAGGAAAAAGAACAGATGATTCTTTATTTCGCCGACGCGAATGAACGTTTTCTCGTCCCGGAGACACGATATATACCGAAACGCTCAAACATGGAAAACCAGGCGGGAGAACTGATACAGGCGCTGATTGAAGGATCGAACACGGGCGGAGGGAGAACAATCCCGGCCCAGAGCGAGCTGATCGATATATCGGCGGAGAGAGACGGCATCGTCATCGATTTCGGCAGAAGCCTCATCGACCTTCATCCCGGAAGCTGCGCCAGCGAAATGATTACCCTGTATTCCGTCGCCAACACGATTATAAAGAATATTCCCTCCCTCAAGCAGGTCTCCTTTCGGATTGAAGGAAAGACCACGGAGACGCTCAAAGGTCATATCGACACGACATCGCCCTTTGTCTTCAATGAAGAATTGATCATCGGGGGAAACGGCTGAAAAGCGGCGGTTCCATTGTTCTGCGCGCCACAGGAAGGTACCGGCAGGTGAGTGCTGCACAATTAACAAAAATCAGGAATATCGGCATTGTTGCCCATATCGACGCGGGGAAAACGACGGTTACTGAACGTATCCTGTATTACACGGGAAAAACGTACAAAATCGGAGAGGTCCATAACGGCGAAGCGGTCATGGACTGGATGCCCCAGGAACAGGAACGGGGCATAACCATCACGTCGACCGTCACGGCATGTCCCTGGAAGAATTTTGATCTTCACCTCATCGATACACCGGGGCACGTCGATTTTACCATCGAGGTTGAACGGTCGCTTCGCGTGCTGGATGGTGCAGTGGTTGTCTTTTGCGCCGTCGGTGGCGTCGAGCCCCAGTCGGAAACGGTATGGCATCAGGCTGACAGGTACGGTGTTCCGAAAATAGCGTTCATCAACAAAATGGATCGACCCGGCGCGGACTTTTTCGGTACTGTAAAAACAATGAAAGGGCGTTTCGCGTCCGTTCCGGTGCCTATTCAGATACCTCTCATGGAAAACGGCACTTTTCGGGGTATCGTCGATCTCATTCGCCGGAAGTGCGTGATCTGGGACGAAGAATCTCTCGGTTCGACCTACAACATTATCGATATTCCTTCCGAAACATCGGTGGAAGCGGAAAAATACCGTGAGGCACTGATCGAGCAACTGGCTGAATCGGATGATGACATCGCCGAGAAATATCTTGAAGGCGAGGAAATACCCGAAGAGGAAATTCTGCAGGCATTGAGAAAGGGGACTCTTTTACTGGATATTGTCCCCGTTCTCTGCGGATCCGCCCTTCGCAACAAAGGCGTTCAAACGCTGCTCGATGCCGTCGTTGATTTTCTCCCGTCACCGGAGGAAGTCCGTCCTGTATCGGGAATAAATCCCCTGACAGGCGAAAAAGAAATCAGAAAAACGCGGGCGAACGCACCGCTCACCGCTTTCGCCTTCAAGGTTATGACCGACGAGGGAAGACGAATAACCTACCTGCGCCTGTACTCAGGAACGCTGTCCGCCGGCGAGGAAGTTTATAACGCCACGCGACAGAAGCGTGAACGAACGGCACGACTGATGAAGATGCACGCCAACAAGCGCGAGCGCGTCGACAAGGCAATCGCCGGAGATATAGTCGTCGCCGTCGGCCTCAAAGAGACCTGCACGGGAGACACGATTTGCGATGAATCGCACCCCATACTCCTGGAAACCATGGATTTTTACGAACCCGTCATTTCCAGGGCCATCGAGGCGAAAACGCCCGATGACCAGTCCCGTCTTTCACTCGCCCTGGACAAATTAACCGCCGAGGACCCGACCCTCAGGGTCAAGTATGATGAAGAAACGGCGCAAACCGTTATTTCCGGTATGGGAGAACTTCACCTCGAGGTTGTTCTCGACCGCCTGCAGCGGGAATTTAAAACCGGCGTCAACGTTGGCAAACCCCGCGTCGTATATCGCGAGACCATTGAAAATGAATTCCAGTCGGAAGAAACCTTCGACAAAAAAATCGGCGAAAAGAAGCATTTCGGCCATGTCATCCTTAAACTGACCCCCGCACCGCGAAGCGGCCGTCTCTCCGTCGTCAACGAGCTCGACCCGGAGGTGATACCACCGGCATATCATAAAATCATTGAACAGAGCATCCGTGATGCCGGATTGAGCGGTCCTCTTTCCGGGTATCCCGTTGTTGATCTCGAGGTAACGATACGTGGAGGATCCAACCGTGAAGGCGAGTCGTCGGAACTTGGCTACCAGGTTGCCGCCTCGACGGCGTTTCAAAACGGCCTTGCCGGCGCTCACCCCGTGCTCCTTGAACCGGTCATGTCTGTCGATATCCTGACGCCGGCTGAATTCACGGGCGAGGTCATCGGCAGCATCAATTCAAGAGGAGGCGAAGTTGTAAGTATAATACAAAAGATCCCCGTCGCCGAAATACGCTCGACCGTTCCGCTTCGACACTTGTTCGGCTATACGACCGATTTACGGTCACTGACCCAGGGAAGAGCCACCTTCTCCATGCAGTTCCTCCGGTACGACAGGCACCAGTAGGCGAAGGGCTCTCCTCCGGCTCCCACCTGCAAACATCCTCCAGCAGAACTAAGCCTTTCCCTTATTTGTAATAAGAGTTTTTACCTCCACAAATCAGAAACACTCCCATTGATTCCCGCCCCCCGTTCAGGTATTTTCACTCCCGAAACAAGAGATACAGGTTCTCGAACATAAGCGGCACCTTTCACCATGACGAATATAAGGGCTTACACCTGCCGGTGGGCGGTTTTCGGTTCCCTCCTTTCCGCTCACCGGCACCCCCCCCTCGAATCTGACGAGCGCTGTTTCCTTATCGCTCTTCAGCGTATATACGAAAAGATGGTTTCATCGTATCGATGAAACCATCTTTTTTTATTCGGACCGCATCCTGAGTGCCGTTAAGGGTTTTTCCCTCCCTGATTCAGCAACTTGCCAATTGCACGTTTTCTTCAGGTTTCGTATATTTCGCTTCACCAAGGTTGCTGACGATCCCGGAACATTCAGGAGAGACGTTCCGGAATCCCATCACGAATCGCAACACCTGCCGGCGGGCGGTTTTCTTCCCTCCTTTCCGCCCGCCGGTTCCCCCGTAAAATAAACGCCGGTTTTCGACGGCATGAAATACAGATCACCGGGACATACGCAAACAAAAAGGGGGCGCGGTACCCCGCGCCCCCTTTTACTATGTTTATGCGGCTGTTATCAGTGAATCATTTCGTACATCGCCATGATGGCAGGCACCATGACAAGAGAAACAACCGACATCAACTTGATAAGAATATTCATTGAAGGACCCGAGGTATCCTTAAAGGGATCACCCACGGTATCGCCGATAACGCCGGCCTTGTGAGCCTCGGAACCCTTGCCGCCGAAATTCCCCTGCTCTATGTATTTCTTTGCGTTATCCCAGGCACCGCCGGCATTCGCCATGAGCAGACCGAGAATAACACCGGTCAGGGTGGCTCCCGCCAGAAATCCGCCCAGGGCATGGGGTCCTATGAGAACGCCGACGATAATGGGTGCCAGCACAGCTCCGACACCGGGGGCGATCATCCGCTTCAGCGCCGCCGTGGTTGCGATATCGACGCAACGGTTCGTGTCGGGAGGCGTTGTTCCTTCCATAATGCCCGGAATATCACGGAACTGCCGCCTGATTTCGTTGATCATCTCGAATGCTGCGTCGCCCACGGCGTTCATGGTCATGGACGCCATTATGCACGGAATCAGGCCACCGATGAACACGCCGGTAATAACGTGCGCTTCCGTAAGATCAAGAGCGAAGTTCTCGAAACCCGGGAAGGTACTGACCGTTGTCGTGTAGGCAGCAAACATGGCCAATGCCGTCAATGCCGCTGAACCAATGGCGAAACCCTTTCCGATAGCCGCCGTGGTGTTGCCCACCGCGTCGAGGCCGTCCGTGATTTCGCGTACTTCCGGAGGCATATGGGCCTGTTCCGCTATACCGCCCGCATTGTCCGCGATGGGTCCGTAACTGTCAACGGACATGGTCATGCCCACTGTTCCCAGCATGCCCACGCCGGCGATGGCTATGCCGTAAAGACCGGACATGGTGTAGGAGAGCCAGATGGCGATGGCAATAAAAAAGACCGGCGCCGCGACACTCTCGAGACCAACGGCAAAACCGCTGATGATGTTTGTGGCCGGACCGGTCTGCGATGCTTCCGCGATCCGCCTGACGGGCCCGCGAGCCGTGTAATACTCAGTAACTCCGCCGATGAGCATGCCTGCGATTATTCCCAGCAGTACAGCATAGAAAGGTCCGTAGGCGCTTATCATGCCGATGCTCTTGAGGTACTCGGCGTCCATACCCTGCGTGACAATGCGAACAACGAAAAAGGAAAGAACGATAAAAAGCACGCCGGCGATGTACAGTGAATTACTGAGCGCCGACTGGGGCTTCATGTTCTTGAGAAAATTAAACATGGCGATACCGATCACCGACGACAGGAGGCCTGCCACAATGAAAAGCATGGGAAGCATCATCCATTGCATCGCCATGGCGCCCATGGTCGCGCCTATTGCGATGGCTGCGATGACGGACCCGCAGTAGGATTCGTAGAGATCAGCCCCCATACCGGCGATGTCGCCCACGTTATCACCCACGTTGTCGGCTGTAACACCGGGATTCCGTGGATCGTCTTCGGGAATGCCCGCTTCAACCTTGCCCACCAGGTCTGATCCCACGTCGGCCGTTTTCGTAAAAATACCGCCGCCGACACGGGCAAAGAGCGCGATCGACGAAGCGCCCATGGCGAACCCCGTTATGACCGTGTAATCCGTTTCAGCGAAAAAGAAGAAAAATATACCCAGGCCCACCAGACCCAGCGACGCCACGGAAAGACCCATGACTGAGCCGCCGAAGAAAGCCACCGTCAAGGCGCGCCCCTGGCCAAACGTTCTCGCCGCCTCGGCCGTGCGGGCGTTGGACAGGGTCGCCGCCTGCATGCCGAAAAGACCGGCGGTCAGGGATCCTATGGCGCCCACGAGAAATGCGACGGCCGTCCATATTCCCAGGGCGAAAACAAGGATCACAAAGACAACTGCGATAAATATGGAAATAATCTTGTATTCCCGTTTCAGAAACACCATGGCGCCGGCATGGATCCGCTCCATGATTTCCACCATCGTTTCGTTGCCGGGAGAAAATGTAAGGACGTACCTATAAATGCCGAAAGCCATAACCAGGCCCACAGCACCCCACAACCACGCGTAATCCACAATAAATTCCATAGCCCTCGCTCAAACCTCCTTGCCTGAATTTTTTGATCTCTTCGCGTTGAACTCGTTCATCGCCTTTTCCGCACCCGACGAAATAACCGCTCGAACAGCCCGTGAACCCTGTTCCCGTATGCGAGGAAGTTCCTGCATTTCAGCATCGGTCAGTCTTCCGAGCACATAGGCTTCGACCATTTCTTTCGAAACCGGCCTGCCGATTCCCGCTCTGACCCTTACAAAATCAGGGCTGCCGAGTTGTTCGATTATGGACATGAGCCCCTTGTGTCCTCCATCACCGCCGCCTTCCTTGATCCTGACCTCGCCGAAAAGAAGATCGAGGTCATCGTGAATGACGATAATGTCGGCTACTGCAATACCGAAATACCGGGCAAGATTCCCGACGGACCTGCCGCTCAGATTCATGTACGTCTCGGGTCTCGCGAACATGACTCGTTCCTGCCCTATCGTTCCCGTACCGTACCGAGCGCCCTTACCTTTTCTGGCGATGGGCACCGACGCCTCATCAGCCAGCTCTTCCAGTATCAGGGCTCCCAGGTTGTGCCGCGTCAGGACATAGCCGGATCCAGGATTTCCAAGCCCCACGACCAGCTTCACCGAACCACCTCAACTTTCCGCCGTCGAGGGTTATTCCTCCGGTTTTTCCTGCTGTCCTTCTTCTCCGGCGGCTTTCTCGGCCGCCTCTTCTTCGGCCACTTCTTCCTCGGCCACTTCTTCTTCCTCGGCGGTCACTCTCATGGCTGACACTGTTATCAGGGCCACGTCTTCGCCGTCCAGCACCCGAATGCCTTCATCGAAAACCAGGTCTCCCACCATCAGGGTATCGCCGATTCCGAGCCCGCTGATGTCCAGTTCGACCGACTCGGGCAATAAACCGGGCAATCCGGATACCCTGACTTCACGCTTCAGGGTCTGCACTTCGCCGCCCTCTTCGACGCCACGGGGATGCCCCGTGAAGTGGATCTGGAGATCAACCGTCAGTTCCCGGTCCATCTTGATCTCGTAGAAATCAGCGTGGATGAGACGACGTTTCAGCGTATCAAGCTGCAGCTGCTTGACGATGGACAATTTTTCCGATACCTTTCCGGCCTCGTCGCGCACCGATAACTTCACGAATGTACCCTCTGCCCGTTCCCCGGCAAGCTTTTTCAGGAAATCTTCCTCGCGGAGTGACAGGGAGATCGGGTCAACGCCGAAACCGTAGAATATGGCCGGCACATATCCCTGCGCGCGCAGTGCTCGCGCCTCCCGGGTTCCTGAATGCGGCCGTGTGTTCGCCTGTAGTTCTATTGTTTTCATGATTCTCTCCTAGACTAGACAAATAAAGAGCTGACGGATTCATTATAGTAAATCCGCCTGATTGCTTCACTGACAAGCCCCGATACGGTCAGCACCTTTATCCGTTCGCAGGCCCGCGCCTTTTCATGAAGCGGGATAGTGTCGGTAACGATTACCTCGTGAATCCGTGATGCTTTAATGCGATCAATGGCGGGTCCCGAGAGAACAGGATGCGTGCAACAGGCGATGACTTCCGAAGCGCCGTTTTCCAACAGCGCGTCCGCCGCCTGCACCATGGTGCCAGCCGTATCGATCATGTCGTCGACGATGATGGCCCGCTTCCCCTTCACGTCACCGATAATGTTCATGACCTGCGACTCATTCGGTTTTTCACGTCGCTTGTCAACAATTGCCAGCGTCGCGCCCCCAAAACGCTGAGCCAGCGCTCTGGCGCGCACGACACCGCCCGTGTCCGGGGAAACAACAACATTGTCGTTCGCATACGTTTCCTTAAGATATGCCAGAAGAATATTCATCGCGTAGAGATTGTCCACAGGAATGTTGAAAAATCCCTGGATCTGACCGGCATGAAGATCGACCGACAAAATTCGGTTCGCGCCGGCCGTTGTGAGGAGGTCAGCTACCAGCTTTGCCGTTATGGGCGCCCGCGGGGCGGCTTTCCGGTCCTGGCGGGCATAACCGTAATATGGAATGACCACGGTAATGCGATCTGCCGACGCACGCTTGAGCGCGTCGATCATAACCAGAAGTTCCATGAGATAAGAATTGACGGGATTACAGGTGGATTGAATGACAAAGACATCCATACCCCGGACATTTTCATTGATTTCAACCTGCGTTTCACCATCGCTGAAAGTTGAAACATTCGCCTTACCGACACTAACGCCGAGGTTGTCACAGATCAAGCCGGCAAGCACGTTGCTGGAATTTCCCGTAAACACTCTCATTCGTTCAAGCATGGTATTATCTCTCTTTATACTGGCTGGGGCGGGAGGATTCGAACCTCCGAATGCAGGAACCAAAATCCTGTGTCTTACCGCTTGACGACGCCCCATTGCCGACCGCTTATTCCGCCTTCCGGCACCGGGGAAAACTTCGCCCCTTCAGATGGTCTTGCCTCCATCGAGAGCGAGCACCTGGCCCGTCACATAGCTGGCTGCATCTGACGCGAAGTATACAACGGCGCCGGCCATTTCATCCGGCAGTCCGACACGACCCATGGGAGTCATACTCAGCGCGGCGTCGCGGATCTCCGGGTTATCCCAGAGCGCCCGGCTGAAATCGGTCTTGATCAGGCCCGGCGCAATGCAGTTCGCCCTGATATTGAAGGACGCCCACTGCCCGGCCATCACTTTCGTGGCATGAATCACCGCAGCCTTGCTTATGGAATAAACAGGAAGCACGTCGGGAGAAATCCCGGCGATTGAAGCCACGTTGATAATGGAACCGCCCGCGCGTTCCCGCATGACGCGTGCCACCGCCTGGCTTGCAAAGAAGAGTCCCTTGAGGTTGAGATTCATGATCGAGTCCCAGGCCCGCTCGTCTACGTCGATGGCCGATGCCATGGTGGGGTTCGTGGCCGCATTGTTCACCAGTATATCTATGGATCCAAAGGCGTCCACCACTTTTTCCACCATGCTCTGTATCTGGTCAAGGCGCCCCGCGTGCGTCGGAACGGCAAGAGCTTTTACATCTCTCTCCGCGATTTCTTTCGCGACCTTCTCGAGATCCGCAGGTTTTCGGCTTGCAACGGCAACATCGGCGCCGGCTTCGGCCAGCGCGATTGCGATGGAACGTCCGATGCCACGACTGCCACCGGTCACTAACGCCTTTTTTCCGTCGAGTCTGAACTTCACGGCCATGACTCCCTGGTGCATTACGTCTAAAGCGAACCAGCACCTGCCACGAAAGGTACTCCCATTCCGGTTTTTAACCGTTCACCGGCGGCCAGAACATCTTCCCTGGTTTCAAAGATACCGAAGACCGTCGGACCACTGCCGGACACAAGCACTCCCAGAGCTCCCAGATCCGCCAGACTGGTCTTTAAATCCCTGATTGCCGGACACAGACTTTCAGACACTTCTTCCAGATCGTTTTCAAGCGCCCGCGCGACCTGTTGAACGGTCTGAAGTCGCGGGATCGTATATTGGATAGGCTCATTTGTCAATCCAATTCTGAGGTTTCCGTAGACCTCGGCCGTCGCAAGCGGCACACCCGGGTTGCAGACGAGCAGCGAGATCGGCGGAATGTTTTCCGCCGCCTCAAGGCGTTCTCCCCGCCCGAATGCCCAGGCCGCCTTTCCGTAAATAAAAAAGGGAACATCCGAAC
The DNA here is from genome assembly GCA_002030015.1 of delta proteobacterium MLS_D. Lineage (GTDB taxonomy): Bacteria > Desulfobacterota > Syntrophia > Syntrophales > UBA2210 > MLS-D. Next base: position 89,166 of record LQBH01000013.1, on the reverse strand, counting down.
CGATGGATGCTCCCATAGCCATCAAGGTATCCCTGTCCAGTCCCGCCGATGTAAGTTCATTGAGCGCCAGAAGGGTCGTCGCCGCGTTTGAACTCCCTCCCCCGAGACCGGCTGCTGTGGGAATGCGCTTTTCGATCTCGATGGAAACACCGGACGGCCTTCCGGTTTTCTGCATAAAAAGCTCCGCCGCCCGGTAAACAATATTTTTGCTGTTTTCAGGAACCGGAATGCCGGTGCATCGCAAAGCGATACCCTGCCCCGCCAACGCGAAGGACATGTCGTCATGCAGGTCGATCCTCTGCATGAGACTCGCTATCTCATGGAACCCGTCGTCCCGTTTTCCCAGAACTTTCAGAATCAGGTTGATCTTTGCCGGCGACTCTTTTGTCACAAAGACATTCACGATTCCTTCACGTAACGCATTCTCAGCTCGTAGAGCAACGCGTCAATGGTGCCCTGTTCGTCGCTGTTGAGATTGCCCCGGGTTTTTTCCTCAAGCATGCTTACGATATCAATCATCTGCTTGGCTGCAGCGAGATTCTTTTCTTTTTTCCCGGTCACCGGATCCTCAACGTCTCCAAAGTGCAACACCGCTGAAGTATACAGAGAAAAAAGAAAGCTCGAGAAATCAACTTCCCGGGCCTGTGGGGGCGGTTCTCCGGCACGGCCCGGTTTTTTTTCGCCGTTCTTTTTCTCGTCTCCGAGCGGTTCGCCTTCTGCCGTCTGCGGATCGGCATTCTCATTTTCCGCCGTATTTTTTTTCGGACTTTCCTCAGCCACGTTATTCTTCGAATCGCCGTCTTCGCTGAAGATTCTACGATCCTTCACGACAAAACCTTTTTCCTCTTCACGTTCCGTCATGTTTCCTCCCCGGCAGCCGCCCTGCTTTTGATCGTTGCACTCGTCGCGGGATGCAAGCCCGCGTCACTCAACATATCGAAATATTTACTAACACAAATCACCGTAAAAATCACAAAAAAGCTTTTTCCCGCACCTGCGTAATACATTACCTACGTTGTTCCTGCTGTGCCCGTTCGAAGATCACCTTGCCGTCGTCAGACACGTCCACAATGATCATATCTTCCTCAACGAACGCACCTTCAAGCAGTTTTGTCGCCAGCGGATCTTCGATGTTCTTCTGCAGGGCCCTCTTCAAGGGACGAGCACCGTAAGCGGGATCGAAGCCTGCCTCGGCAACGAATCGTTCCGCTTGCTCCGTTAACCTGAGATCCATCCGCCTTGTTTTCAGACGCTCGCGCAGCCGCTCCACCTGTATATGGACGATCGTTGCAATATCCTCGGTCGTCAGGGCTCTAAATATGATCACGTCGTCTATACGGTTCAGAAACTCCGGTTTGAAAGTCGCCCGAAGGGCTTCAGTAGTCAGCCGTTCCTGCTCGTCCCGCGAAAGCGCGGTATCCTGGAGCCATTGACCACCGATGTTCGATGTCATGATCGTGATGGTGTTCTTGAAGTCAACCGTCCGCCCGTGACCGTCGGTGAGCCTTCCGTCGTCCAGTATCTGCAACATGATATTAAAAACATCGGGATGCGCTTTCTCAATCTCGTCAAAGAGGAGAACAGAGTAAGGCCGCCTTCGAACCGTTTCCGTCAGATAGCCTCCCTCGTCGTATCCCACGTATCCTGGCGGAGCACCAATGAGCCGTGCCACAGAGTGTTTTTCCATGTATTCCGACATGTCGATTCTTACCATGGCCTGCTCGTCGTCAAACATGAACTCGGCAAGCGCCTTCGACAATTCTGTTTTTCCGACACCCGTGGGCCCCATGAAAATGAACGAACCGATGGGCCTGTTGGGATCCTGCAACCCGGAGCGGGCTCTTCTCAGGGCGCTGGAAACCGTTCCGATCGCTTCATCCTGCCCGACCACGCGCATTCTCAGCCGCTCTTCCATGTGCAGCAGTTTCTGAACGTCGCTTTCCATCATGCGGGCAACGGGTATGCCCGTCCAGGAAGCAACCACCTCCGCCACGTCCTCTGCATCCACTTCCTCTTTCAGCGTTTTGCCCTTTGCCTGGAGTTCGTCCAGTTCCCTCAGCTTTCCCTCGAGATCACTTTTGAGCTGCACCAGCGCGCCGTAGCGTATTTCCGCCGCTTTCGCCAAATCTCCTTCCCGCTGGGCCTGCTGCTCTTCAGTTTTAAGTTCCTCTATTTTTTCTTTTATCGACTGTATACCCTTGATGGCCTCTTTCTCACGGGACCATGACACTTTCATGTCGTCCCGCGTCCGCTTCAGGGCCTCAACTTCTGTCTCAATTTTCGCCAGGCGGTCTTTCGAAACGTCGTCCGCTTCCTTCTTCAGGGACTCCCGCTCGATTTCGAGCTGCATGATCCTCCGTTCCAGGGCGTCGATTTCCGCCGGCATACTGTCAAGCTCTATTCGAAGCCGCGACGCCGCTTCGTCGATCAGGTCAACGGCCTTGTCGGGGAGAAAACGATCGCTGATGTACCGGTCCGAAAGCGTAGCCGCCGCGATAATGGCGGAATCCTTGATCCTGACGCCGTGGTGTACTTCGTAACGTTCCTTGAGGCCGCGCAGAATCGCGATGGTGTCTTCAACGTTCGGTTCCTGGACGAGGACGGGTTGAAAGCGCCTTTCCAGCGCCGCGTCTTTTTCTATATATTTTCGGTACTCATTCAACGTGGTGGCACCGACACAACGCAACTCTCCCCGGGCGAGCGCCGGTTTCAACATGTTCGAAGCGTCTACTGAGCCTTCGGCCGCTCCCGCGCCCACCATGGTGTGCAGTTCATCAATAAACAGAATTATTTGTCCCTGGGCCTCCGTTACTTCCTTGAGTACGGCTTTCAGGCGGTCCTCGAATTCCCCGCGGTATTTCGCACCGGCAACGAGCGCGCCCATATCAAGTCCGACCACCCGTTTGTCCTTGAGGCTTTCGGGCACATCGCCGTTTACTATACGCTGCGCCAGGCCTTCAACGATAGCCGTCTTCCCGACGCCCGGTTCGCCGATCAGTACCGGGTTGTTTTTCGTTCTTCGAGAAAGCACCTGCATGATGCGCCGAATCTCCTCGTCCCGCCCGATTACGGGATCGAACTTGCCCTTTTGCGCTATCTCATTAAAGTCACGGGCATATCTCTTGAGCGCCTGGTACTTGTCTTCCGGGTTCTGATCGGTAACCCGCTGCCCGCCCCTGACCTCCATCAGGATCTTCAGCAGGCCGTCTTTTGTTACACCCCGGCTTTTCAGTATTCGAGCGGCATCTCCGTCGGCGGAATCAACGACCGCCATGAGTACATGTTCAACACTCACATATTCGTCCTGCAGACGTGACGCTTCACTGAAGGCCTTATCCATCACGGTGTTGAGCCGTTGTGTTATATATCTCTGATTCGAACCGGCGCCGGATACGGAGGGTGTCTTTTCCAGGGTTTTTCTGAGATCTTTTTCGATACTCCCCGGATCGGCCCCTATTTTCTTCACTATCTCGGGAACGATTCCATCAGGCTGCGATACCAGCGCCAGCAGGACATGCTCCACATCGACGCCCTGGTGGCCCTGGGACACAGCCATATTTTCCGCCTGCTGAAAGGCTTCCTGAAGTTTAAGTGTCAATTTGTCAAATCTCATGTATGTAATCTCCTTTATGTCAACGCCTTTTCAATATCGACGAATATCTTTCCTTTTCTGAATATCCTCACCGTTCCCGTCGATTCGGACACGACAATGGCAATCGCCTCCGTCACGTTCGTTATTCCCGCGGCGACGATGTGCCGGCTTCCGAGCCCTTTCGGGAATTCTCTGCCGCTCTCAAGAGCCACGTTCAGGTGCCTGCCCGCGGTCATGAGAACGCCGTCGTCCCTGATCACAAAGGCACCGTCGAGGGCGGAAAATTCCTTGATCGTTTCCCGGAGTTCCCGGTCCATAACGTTGCGCTCTTCTTCGGCATACCCCAGAAAGGGATTGATAATCATCTGACGCGACAGTTGCAGTACCTTTTCGTGATCGCCAATAACGAAAATGGTTCCGACGGGACGTCCTTCCCTTCCCTGGGAAGCCAGCTCCAGGGCGATGTTCAGCACAGTATCAAAGACCTCGGGGCGGACCGCCTGAAAGAAATCCGTTATGTCTTCAGTGGTAAGAATTTCAAATTCGTGATCGACATCTATAACGAAAATACTGTCTATATACCCGAGACGCTGAATCCCGGTGAGGCAAATCAGCCGGTCGCCCCTTCCAAACAACCCTTCGGCCATGCCCTTAATAACGGCTATTTTCATCTGGCTCACGCGGGTAACGCTCACGTCGGGAATGGCGATTACATCGTCGAATCCCGTGCAGGAGAAGCCCGCTTCGTCGTTTTCCCTCCGCTGCCTCGTTATGAGAATCATGCGGGAAGGAACAACCGCCCCCTCTTCAAAGCAACCCTCCGGCAACAGGTCCCCGTTTACGAGAACTGCCTTGGCCGCGATCCGTTTCTGAAGGTTCGCTGCGAACTCCAGTATCAATTCATTGAGCGATTCCATAGTATGTTCACTTTCTCATCACCGATTATCGAATGATTCGCCATTGACTGTTTTTTAACATAAATGTAAGCACCCCCTGCATGATGTCAAGCGCGGCTCCAGCGAAGACGCGACCGCCACGCAACAATCGTTCTTCAACTGCCTGTCCTCTCAAACATGTCTGATGAGTTGTCACCACATTTTCTTGACTCTTGGGGAGGTTACACTATAATTAATTATTTATGTCCACAGGAGTTACCGTATGAATCTTCCAGCCGTAACCGACTCCCTCGATCGCTACATGGCGGAGATACAGAAATTCAAGATTCTCGACCCCGAGGAAGAATTCAAACTGGCGGTCCGCTTTAAAAAATACGGCGACATGGAAGCGGCCGAACGACTTGTCACGTCAAATCTTCGCTTCGTCGTCAAGATCGCCCACGAGTATAAAACTTACCGGGTGCGCCTGCTCGATCTCATTCAGGAGGGCAATATCGGCCTTATGCACGCGGTGAAAAAATTTGACCCGTACAAGGGATACCGCCTTATTTCCTATGCCGTCTGGTGGATACGGGCCTACATGCAAAACTACATTATCAGAAGCTGGAGTCTGGTCAAATTGGGAACGACACAGGCACAGCGGAAGCTTTTTTTTAAACTCAACCAGGTCAAGCGCAATATCGAACAATTGTCGGCCGAAAACCCCGAATTCCGTGAGGCAGCAGAATTACTGAACGTTAAGGAATCCGAGGTTGTCGAGATGGACCAGCGTCTTTCAAACCGCGACCTGTCACTCGATGCAACACTTAACGACGACGGTGAGTCGCTGTTCATCGACCAGCTCGCCGACGAAGATGCCGACCAGGAAGAACTGTTGATCAAAGCCGAACAGCGCGCCCTTGTGAAAAAAAACATTGCCGGCGCCCTGGCAAAACTCAACGAACGGGAAAGTTATATCATTCAAAACAGAATCATGGTGGACGAGCCGAAGACGCTCCAGGAAATCGGCGATACCTTCAATATCACGCGCGAACGGGCCCGCCAGATAGAAAAAGAAGCACTCAAAAAGATGCGGCTCGCCCTGCCCTACTTCGAGGACAACGTCGCAGTAGGATCAAAAACCGGGCAGACGCCCTGAAACAGGAAATCGTTTCTTCTCCCGACGCTCAGAACTCGTCGCGCACCCAGGCGGGATTTTCAAAGCGTGTGTATTCCTTCAGGAAAGTCAGTTTAATTTTACCGGTTGGACCGTTTCTCTGCTTCCCCACGTCGATCTCGGCGAAACCGCGTTCGGGGTTGTCTTCCGATTTATTGTAAACCTCATCGCGGTAAATAAACATGATCACGTCCGCGTCCTGTTCAATCGCCCCCGATTCACGGAGATCCGCCAGGTAAGGCCGCCTGTCGGCCCTGGACTCAACCTGCCGGTTGAGCTGCGACAGGGCGATGACGGGCACGTTGAGTTCCTTGGCCAGGGATTTGAGCGAACGGCTGATGTCGGATATTTCCTGTTCTCTCGACACGCTATGATCCCGTCCCCGCATGAGCTGCAGATAATCGAGAACGACAAGTCCCAGTCCCGCCTCTGCTTTGAGCCGGCGTGCTTTCGCCTTCATTTCAAGCACCGAAATGGCCGGCGTATCGTCAATATACAGGGGAGCTTCGGAAAGCCGTCCCGCCGCCGCCGTCAGCTTCGGCCAGTCCATTTCACCCAGGAATCCCTTGCGAAGCCGCTGCGCGTCCACTCGTGATTCTGAGGCAAGCATTCTGAATGCCAGCTGTTCTTTCGACATTTCGAGTGAGAATACAGCGACGGGAATATTCTGTTCAATTGCCGCGTGTTGAGCAATATTGAGTGCGAATGCCGTCTTCCCCATGCTGGGGCGCGCCGCGATGATGATCAGGTCTGATTTCTGGAGCCCCGACGTCAGCTCGTCAAGCTTGCCGTATCCCGTGGACACGCCGGTAATAAGGGCTTTCTTTTCAAAAAGCGTCTCGATCGTCTTGAAGCTGTCCTTGATGATTTCCTTCATGGGATAAAAGGACGGCTTCACCTTGTGTTCTGATATTTCAAAGACGGCGTGTTCCGCCTCATCGAGCACATTGTCGACATCGGCCCCGGGGTTATAACTTCGGGTCAGAATACCGGTTGCGGCGCCGATGAGACTGCGCAGAACTGACTTTTCCTTGACGATCTTCGCATAATAAACAATGTTGGCCGCCGAGGGAACCTGGTCGACGAGCGTCGCCAGATAGACTTCGCCACCCACCCGATCCAGGTCCTTTTTGTCCCGCAGTATGTTGCTGAGGGTTACCAGATCGCAGGGTTCGTTCCGCTCCGACAGATCGAGAACGGCCGAAAATATCCTTCGGTGAGCCTCGCTGTAGAAATCATCAGCTCCGATGACCTCGATCACCCCGTTCAGAGAGCTGTTGTCCAGCAGTATACCCCCCAGAACGGACTGCTCCGCATCGAGATTCTGTGGAGGAAGTTTGTGAAGTGATGAATCAACATCTTGCATGGCGCCAGTCTTTCGATATTCAGGTTTCGGGAACCACGTTCACGGTCAGTTCACCGAATACGCCATGGTGAAGTTTTATCTTTACCGGGAATTCCCCTATTTCTTTCAACGGTTCGTCAAGCAGAATATTTTTTCTGTCCACCTGGACGTCCTGAGCGGCAAGCGCTTCCTCGATATCACGGGCTGTCACGGATCCGAAGAGCTTATCCTGCTCCCCGACTTTTCGCGCTACGGTAACCGACATCAGGCCTATACGTTCGGCCAGTACTGAAGCATCGGCCTTTTCTTTTTCCGCCCGCGCGGCGAGCACGCCCTTCTCGCGTTGCAGCTTTTTGACATTCGCCTCCGTCGCTTCGAGGGCAAAATTCCTGGGAATAAGATAATTCCGGGCGTATCCATCCGATACATTGACCACGTCCCCCGCCTTTCCCAGGGACGCCACATTGTCTTTCAAAATAACTTTCATCGTATCCCTCTCCTTCGTCGTTCAGCCTCTGCCGGTCATCCGCCGCTTCGGGCTGTTTTCACGCTCACCCCCCGACCCGGCGGAACTCGGCCCGGAACCGCCCTTCTCTGACCGGAATAGAGTGACAGGACCAAGCGTTCCGGGAGCATTAAAATAGCTTACCACAGTCGGAGAATCAAGGTCTTTAAAAAGTAAGACCCGGCGGAGCTTTGGACGGAAAACACCGATGAATCGACAGCCGGCCGGTAACAGGCGAAAAATGAAAAAAAGCCGCAATGGTAACCTCGAGGTTCCCGTTGCGGCTTCATGATCTCTACTGCATACTGAAAAAAATGTTTTCCGCCGAACCCGCGCCTATCCTTCTGTAACGACGAACGGCAGCAGGGCCAGGTTTCTCGCACGCTTGATGGCGATTGTCAATTCCCGCTGGTGCTTTGCGCAGGTACCGGAAATTCTTCGCGGCAATATCTTGCCTCGTTCGGTAATGAAATTTTTAAGGTATTCAGGCCTCTTGTAATCGATCTTCATGGTCGAATCGGCACAGAACCGGCACACCTTTTTCTTGTGATAAAATCTTCTTCTGCCTCCCCGTGAACCGGAGGATCCTCCCGGCCGCCGTGGTGCTGGGTAGCTCATGATTCAACCTCCTTCGATGAAGCATCTTCTTCCACGGGCGCTTCCGGCGATTCCGCCGGCTTTGTCTCCTGATGCTCCTGCTCACTCTCCTCAATGTCCCCGGTCTCAGCAGCTTCGGAAGGTTCCTCCACCGCTTCTTTCTCGGCCGGTTTCGCCGCTTCACGAATCGCGGCTATTTCCCGTTCGATTTCCTCGAGATCAACCTTATCGGCCTTCTTGACGGAAATGTACCGCAGAATTTTGTCGTCGATCCGAAAACGCCTCTCCATTTCAGGAACAATGGCGCTGTCACCCACAAAATCGATAAGAACATAACAGCCTTCCCGCCGTTTTTGAATCGGATAGGCCAGCTTTCGCTTTCCCCACTTGTCGACTTTGACGACAGTTCCCTTGTACCCGGAAATAATGGACAGGTACCGTTCAAGCTGTGCGTCCGCTTCCTCCTGGGAGAGGTCGTCGAAAGCCACGTAGACAACTTCGTACCTTCTCAAAATTCCATCCTCCTCTCGGCTCTTACACCCCGAACTCTCAGGATCGGGGAAGGAGACCTGCTTTTTGTAAAGAGGGGATTTTTATACCACCGGGCCTGATAAATCAAGAAGAAAATTGAGACGGAAAACTGCGACCGCTCTTCAATCATCCATCGGTGACGTGAATGTTTCCATTATTGCGTTATTTTTAGAAGTAATCTTTTGACATTCGACGGTGTCAAAGGTATAATTCCGCCGCTTTCCGGGAACGAGGAATACCACGGAAGCGGTCTTTTTGATCTTTTTATTTTCACTGAACTTTTCGAATTTCAACCGTTGACGGTTCAATCACAAAAAAGGACGTCCAAGGAGAACATCATGAGCGAAACTTTTACCATCCACATTGACGGACAGGAGATAGAGACCGTTCCCGGAAAGACCGTTCTCGAAGCGGCTCTTGAAAACGGCATCTATATTCCCACGCTCTGTCACTTGAGTGGAACCACCAACGTAGGAGCCTGCCGCGTCTGTTCAGTTGAAGTTGAAGGAGCCAGGTCGCTGGTGGCGTCCTGTACCATGCCCGTCAGCCCCGGCATGGTCGTTCGGACCGATACGGAACGGGTACAAAAGGCGCGGCGCCTTATCGTTGAACTTCTCTGGTCTTCAGGCGATCACAACTGTCTGACCTGCGAAAAAAACGGCGCCTGTGAATTACAGGACCTGGTTTACCGCCTGGGTATCGAACAACCACGTTTCAATATCGATCCTCCGGGGTACCCTGTTGAAGACTCCAATTCGATGATAGTCCGGGATTTGAACAAATGTATCCTCTGCGGTCGTTGTGTGCGGGTATGCAACGAAGTACAGGTAAACGAGGTGCTTGATTTTTCCATGCGTGGTTCCAGCGCGAAAGTTGGTCCCGCATTCGATGCCGACTACATCGACTCGAACTGTGTTTTCTGCGGTGCCTGTGTCGACGCCTGTCCAGTCGGGGCTCTCACGTTCAAACAGGCCCGTTTTCAGGGAAGGCCCTGGGAGATCACAAAAGTACGAACGACTTGCGGGTACTGCGGCGTCGGCTGCCAGATAGACCTGAATGTGCACGACGGTAAAATCGTGAGTGTTACCGGCAACCGGGACTACGGACCTCCCAATTACGGCCAGATGTGCGCCAAGGGACGGTTCGGCATGGATTTCGTGCACAGTGACCGTCGACTGACAACGCCCCTGATTCGAAAAAACGGCGAGCTTGAGGAAGCCACATGGGATGAGGCATTTGATTATATTGCGGAAAAAATTTCGGCTGTCAGGGATAAATACGGCCCCGACAGCATAGCGGGCTTCTCGTCGGCGCGGGCAACCAACGAAGAAAATTACCTTTTCCAGAAATTTATGCGCGCGGTGATCGGAACAAACAATGTCGATCACTGCGCCCGCCTTTGACACTCTTCCACCGTGGCCGGTCTGGCCGCGACTCTCGGAAGCGGCGCCATGACAAATTCAATCGGTGAAATCGAGGTGTCCGACCTGATTTTCGCAATCGGTACGAATACCACGGAAAACCATCCCGTTATCGCTTCCTGCATCAAGCGGGCCGTGAGACAGCGCGGTACACCTCTGATCGTCGCCGATCCACGGAATATCGAACTGGTCAAGTACGCGGATCTCTGGCTCCGTCATCGGCCGGGGACCGACGTGGCACTGCTGAACGGCATGATGAATGTCATTATCACCGAAGATCTTGCAGACAGGGAATACATTGCAACACGAACGGAAAATTTCGAAGCAATGAAAGCCGTAGTCGAAAAATACACGCCCGAATACGTAGAGAACATATGCGGCGTGCCGGCCGACGACATACGCAAGGCTGCCCGCATGTACGCGGGGGCGGGAACAGCTGCGATTCTTTACACCATGGGAATAACCCAGCACACGACCGGTGTTGACAACGTCAAGTCAACCGCGAATCTGTCGATGCTCTGTGGCAACGTGGGCGTTGAAGGCGGCGGCGTCAACCCTTTGAGAGGACAGAACAACGTGCAGGGGGCCTGCGACATGGGCGCGCTGCCCAACGTTTACACCGGCTACCAGCAGGTAACGAACGATGAGGCACGAGCAAAATTCGAAAAGGCATGGGGTGTCACGCTGCCGGCTCAGCCCGGCCTCACCATTGTCGATGTCATGGACGCCGCCCATGAAGGAAAGGTGAAAGCCCTGTACGTGATGGGTGAAAATCCTATGATGTCCGATCCTGATATTACACACGTGGAAGAGGCCCTGAAGCGGCTTGACCTTCTGATTGTTCAGGATATCCTGCCGGGCGAAACAACAAAGCTCGCCCACGTCGTCCTGCCTGCCGCCTGTTATGCCGAGAAAGAGGGCACTTTCTCCAACACCGAGCGCCGGGTGCAACGCGTCAGAAAGGCCGTTGAGGCACCGGGACAGGCCAGAGCCGACTGGGAAATCATAGCGGGAATATCGGAAAAGCTGGGATATTCAATGCAGTACACAAGCGCCGAAGATATCATGAACGAAATCCGCGCTCTGACGCCGAGTTACGCGGGAATCGCCTACGACCGGATCGATCATACCGGCATACAGTGGCCCTGCCCCTCGGAAGAACACCCGGGCACAAAGTTCCTGCACAAAGACCGCTTCACCCGCGGGTTGGGTCTTTTCAGCGCCATCGAATACCGGCCGCCCGCCGAGGAACCGGACAAAAATTATCCTTTCGTTCTTACCACCGGCCGTGTCCTCTATCACTACCACACGGGCACTATGTCGAGGCTGTCGAAAGGCATGATGGAGCGATATCCCGAAAGTCTCGTGGAAGTCAATCCCGCCGACGCTGAAAAACTGGGAATAGCCGATGGCGGCTCGGTCAGGGTATCCTCCCGCCGCGGCTCGGTGACGGCGAAAACGTTGATCACCGACAGAGTGGCGCCCGGTGTGGTTTTTATGAATTTCCACTTCAGGGAAGCGGCGGTGAACCTCGTCACCAACCCGGTCTTCGACCCGGTTGCAAAGATTCCCGAGTACAAGGTCTGCGCCGTCCGACTCGAAGCTGCCTGATCATGTGTGCGTGATGCTGTTACGACAAGGGCCGGAACGGTCTCTTCACCGTTCCGGCCCTCTTTTACCATGCGCCGGGGTTCAACCCCGCCCCTGTTGTTTCATGTCTCGATTTGTTTCCTCCCCGACATATGGTACACGCCGGAGAACGACAAAACCGTCAGGAGGCGGCGCGCGCCATGGTGCGTGTCTTCTTTTTCAGTCTGCCGATTTTGCGTTTCAATCGTTTTACACCGATTTGATCGGCACTATTCCGCAGTTCTTCCTTTTTTTCCTTGAGAGCGCGAATCTGCCGTTTCACTTCCCTGATGGTTTCCACGGGCTTTTCAACCGGTTTTTCTTCCGAAATCCCCCGCGCCTCCTTTATCGCGCGCAGCAACTCGTCTTTTTTCATCGCCGAGACCCCATGGATACTTTCTATTCCCATGGCAATCTCACGCAGTTCCTTGACGGTGCATTTATCCAGCGGTTTTTCCTCAGACATGGAGCATCTCCTTTCGTAATCACTATTGAGTTCTGCCGGGATAAGTTTTTATACTACACAAACCACCGGCGAAAATCAAATCGACGGAATCTGCCGCCGCTTGTTTTCTTTCATCGTGGCCAGTGCGAAAGGTTCGTCACCATTGAGGAAAGCATCAATGCCTGAAAGAAAAAACGACCTGCGGCGCCGCATAAAAACGGTTCTTTCGAACGACCGTGACAGGCTTCTGCGTCAACTGGAACGTCTCGAATACCATGAAATGCGTGGAAGAAACGACGCCGCGATCGCAGAAAAGAGAAGGGCATTCGAACGGAGGGTGACCCGGGCTGAAGAGAAAAAAACCAGGCGGCTGAAGGAACGCCCCCGCGTCGTCTACGGCGGCGATCTACCCATACTGGCGCAGCGAAAAACAATCATCGACGCCATCCGCCGTCACCGAATAATTGTAGTGACGGGAGAAACAGGGTCAGGCAAAACCACGCAGCTTCCCAAGATGTGTCTCGAAGCGGGCCGGGGCGTTCACGGCCTGATCGGCTGCACCCAGCCGCGAAGAATCGCCGCCGTTTCCGTTGCAAGCCGGGTTGCGGAAGAACTCGGTGAGCATGTGGGACAATCGGTCGGTTACAAGATCCGTTTTGAAAACAAAACCGGCCCCCGGGGATATGTCAAGTTCATGACCGACGGCATCCTGCTCATGGAGACTCAGTCCGACCCGCTCCTCAGGAGCTACGATACGCTCATCATCGACGAGGCGCACGAGCGGAGCATCAATATCGACTTCATCCTGGGCTTCCTCAAGAAACTGGCGGCACAGCGGAACGACCTCAAGATCATCATAACCTCGGCTACCATCGATCCTGAAAAATTCTCCCGAGCTTTTGACGGTGCACCCGTTATAGAAGTTTCGGGGCGTACCTGGCCCGTCGAGATCCGCTATCGTCCCGCCGACCCATCGGAAAGCGACGAAGCGTCATCGCCCCACATCGAAGCGGTCCTCGCCGCCGTGAAAGAATTAAAAGAACGCCGGGAGGGCGGAAACATACTGGTTTTCATGCCCACGGAGCAGGACATCCGCGAAACGTGCGAGTCCCTCGAGGACAGGCGGTACCGAAACACCCTGGTCCTGCCCCTGTACGCGCGGCTTCCCGCGGCAAGGCAGCGGCTTATCTTTCAGTCCACCCGTGAAGACAAGATCATCGTCGCCACCAACGTAGCCGAAACATCAATCACCGTTCCGGGCATTCGCTACGTTATCGACACGGGGCTCGCCCGGATCGCCGAATACCGGCCGCAGAGTCGGACCGTGGGGCTTCCCGTGAAAGCGGTGGCAAAAAGCAGCGTCATCCAGCGGACGGGACGGGCGGGCCGCCTCGCCCGGGGAATCTGCATCAGGCTGTACTCGGAAGAAGATTTCGAAAAGCGCTCCGATTTCACGCCGCCTGAAATACTGCGCACCAATCTCGCCGAGATTATTCTTCGCATGCTTCACCTGAATCTTGGCGAGATTGCGTCCTTTCCGTTCATAGACAAACCCCGTCCGCGCACTATTCGAGACGGCTACGATATTCTCCTGGAGCTGGGAGCAATCACGCGCGGAAACGGCGGGTACCTGCTCACCGAACAAGGACATCACATGGCCGTTATGCCGCTCGACCCCCGCATCTCCCGTATCGTCCTCGAAGCCGCCGAAGAAAACTGTCTCAATGAGATACTGGTGATTGCCGCGGCGCTTTCCGTCCAGGACCCACGCGAGAGACCGCCTGACATGGAACAGGAAGCGGAACGAGCCCAGAAAGCGTTTGTCAATCCCGCTTCGGATTTCATAACCCTGCTCAATATATGGAACGCCTTCCATCGATCTTCGTCCGGAAAATCGGGAAAGGGGAAACGATCTTTTTGCCGGAAACATTTTCTTTCCTTCCGGCGCATGAAAGAATGGTCGAGCGTCCGCGACGAACTCGCGGCGATTCTCGATGAATCGGGGTTGCCACCCGAAGCATCCGGCAGCGGTAATCTTGTTGGAGAACAGCTTTACGAGGCGATCCACAAATCAATTATTGCCGGATACCTGTCCCAGGTTGCCGTAAAAAAAGAAAAAAACATGTACCATTTCGCAAAGGGGCGGGAAGCCATGCTTTTCCCGGGATCAGGGCTTTTCAACGGCGGTGCGGCCTGGATTGTATCGGCCGAAATAGTCGAAACGTCGAGATTGTTCGCCCGAATGAACGGCATGATCAAAAGCGAATGGCTGGAAGAGGTGGCCGGTTCCTTCTGCCGAAAATCATGGTCAGAACCGCGCTGGGATCCCCTCCGCGGCGAAGTGGTAGCAACAGAGCAGGTATCGCTTTTCGGACTTGTTATTGTGGCGGGCCGTACCGTTTCTTATGGCCCCGTCAACGCCGAGGAAGCGTCGGAAATATTCGTCAAGCAAGCTCTCCTGGAGGAAGGCATCACGTCGCTCCCGCCTTTTCTAAAACACAACCGGGTTCTTATCGACCGCGTGGAAACAATGGAAAACAAGATCAGGAAGCGAACGATCCTTGTCGATGAGGAAGACATGGTGCGTTTCTACCGGGAACGCCTGGGACCGGTATACGATGTCAGAACCCTTAAAAAAATTATTCGACAGAAAGGTTCCGACGAGTTCCTCAGGATGCGCGAAGAAGACCTGCGCCGATGGCTGCCCGCGGAAGAACTGGAGCGTTATCCCGACCAGGTCGACGTGGGAGGGGAACGATTTTCCCTTACTTATCGATTCGAACCAGGCTCTGCGAAAGACGGTGTGACCCTGAACATTCCCTCTCGTCTTCTGCACGCCGTCGCCGGCAGGTCACCGGACATGAAGATACCGGGCCTGCTTCGGGAAAAAATTCACGCCCTTCTCAAGAGGCTGCCGAAAGAATACCGCAGGCATCTTATACCCGTCGGCACAGCGGCGGATCAACTCGCGGATCTGTTGAACAGCGAAACCGCCGGTGATGATACCTCTTTTCTTCAAGCCCTGTCGTCGGCCCTCATAGAACGATTCGGCATCGTCGTCCCGGCCGCCGCATGGCCGATCGACAGCCTGCCTGCCCACCTGGCCGTCCGCTATGCCCTGGTGGACGGTAAAAAAAACAGGGAACTCAAGGCATCGAGGAATATCAGCGACCTGGTATCGAACAGCGCCGATCACGCTATCGACGAAAATTTCGAGCGGGCCGTGCGGACCGGTGAGCAGGGTCCTTTCAATACATGGGATTTCGAAGACCTGTTCAGATGGATCGACATACCGCTGAAACAAAAAAAAACAATACGGGTTTATCCCGCCTTGTCGGAAGAAGGAAGCGCCGTTTACGTTCGCTTTTACAGAACAGAAGAAGAGGCGCTTTTCAAACACGCTGACGGCATCCGGCGTCTCTATGAACTCCACTTCGCAAAAGACAGGAAATACCTGCTTCAATGTTTGCGTCTCCCTGATGATCTCAGGCAATCTATTCCCTGGCCGGGCGGCGCAAAGGCGTTTGAAGACATGCTCGCGCGGGTCGCGGTACGGCGACTTGTACCGGGAACGATTCGTCAGCGGGAAGAATTTCTTCGCCGGGCGGCACAGGCCCGTCCTCTTATTTTCGAGACGGCACGTGAAATTATGGCCACCGTCGAACCAGTGGTCGGGCTGTATATTGAAATCAGGCGCCGCCTTTTGGACATGAAAGAAACGAACCGCGGCAATGTCGGTGTCAGCGCCTTCACCGACCTGCTGAAAAATCACCTCGACCGGCTTGTTCCTCCTGATTTCCCCGCCCGATTCGACGAGAACCGGCTTTCACGACTTCCCGTTTACCTCAGGGGATTGTCAATCAGGGCTGAGCGCGGCATCGCACATCTTGAAAAGGACAAGGCAAAGGCCGACAAGGCCGCTCCATTCGAAAACGCCCTCGAGAAAATTCGGCAATCGCTTCCGCCCTTTTCGTCGGAGCAAAAACGACGTTCCCTGGATGAATTCGCCTGGATGATCGAGGAGTATCGGCTGTCTCTGTTCGCCCCCGAGCTGAAAACCGCCGAAACCATTTCTTCACGGCGCCTTGAAAAGCGCCTGACCGAGATTACCGCCATGGTGTGAGGTCATATACGCCTGTTCTCATCGTCAACCGTGAACAGCCGCGCCGTCGTCCATTCGTCCTGGCGCCTTATTCTCTTTCCAGCCCCAGCAGGCACCACGCCGCGCGTACAAGCATGTAGCCCGCCAACGCAGCAGCCGTTCCCAGGATCATCCCGCCCAGGACGAGGTAAAATCCGTTGGCAAAGTAATGCGCCGTGGTACCGCTAAATCCGTAAGCCTTAATGAAGGAAGGAAGACAATCGACGATCCAGCGGCCCACCCTGAAGGCCGCCGTGTAAATGGGAACCGCCGTCAACGGATTCGTGATCCAGCACGCAACGAGTGCAACGGGCAGGTTCACCTTAAACCAGATCGCCATGATCGCGCTTAACGGCATCTGTATCGAGATGGTTGGTGTAAAGGCTATAAAAAGACCGAGCGCCACCCCTCCGGAAAGTGAACGCTCGCTTATATGCCATATCTCGCGGGCGAACAGTCGGTCGCCCAGAAGACGGTGGACATAGACGCCGCGAAGACGATCCTTGCTGTCCAGCACAACCGACAGTTTCTGTTTTATCCTTCGAGCGAGGGTTCGGGAGATCAGATGCGCATCCTCATTAGTATGTCACGAAATATTACTTGACCAGCATCACGGGACATTGCGAGAGGAGCGCGACTTTGTAGCTGATCGTTCCCCAGCCCTGCGCCGGCTGATTTATGTCGACCGCATGGGAATTCATAATGATGAGCCCCACGTTTCTCTGTTTAGCATAATTGAGAATTTCCAGTCCGCGATTACCGAAAAGAATATGTGTGTGAATATCAGCGGTCCCGTCCCGGTAAGACGCGACGAGATCATCCATGTCTTTTAACGCCTTCCGCTCAAGCTTCCGGTAGAATGACTCCAGCTCTGAATACTCCGTATCCACAAGCGTTTCGATGACGTGCAGGAGGTCAATGGAACCTTCATAACGGCCGGCGATATTGACGGCTATGTCCAGTGACCTTCGGCATTTCTCGGAAAAATCAACCGGCACCAGTATGCGACTGAACATGGGCAACCTCCTCGCAGCAGGACTCTCATCCGGTCCCGCCGATCGGCGGGACTTCCTTCTTCGCATAAAAAAGGGGTTATGAAGCCTGCCTTCAGAACCCCTCGTAGTTACTGGTGGCGGTGCAGGGACTTGAACCCCGGACACTACGGATATGAGCCGTATGCTCTAACCAGCTGAGCTACACCGCCTCTCGCTTTGGACGCGGGGTTATTACCCTAGAAATCACTCCCTGTCAAGCCATTAAAGATTCAAGTCGTAGGCGACTATTACGCTTTGGGACGTCGGCAGCACAAGAGCCAGGACTATCTGTTTTTTTCCGTCATTATTGAGATCCTTGAACTGGTAATCCGTCACATACCCCTGAATCGCCTTTGTTTTCCAGTTTTCCAGGAGACCCAGACCGTCCCATTCAAAACCATAGATCTCGCTTCGGTTGAAGATCTTTACATTTTGAAGCAACCGGCCCACCGGCGACCTGTTTTTCACCAGGATCACCTCGTTCTTTCCGTCCCCTTTGAGATCGTAGGTGAGAATCCTGACATTGGCATAAGCATTTTCCGAGGCGATGTCATGGGTATCGTCAATACCTGAATCCGTCGGTGTATATTCAATAAGGTTGTCCGTCCCACCGTAAGCGTCGTCACTGCGCCACAGCAGTTCCTGACCCGCTCCGAAAGCGTAGATCTGCTGCAGAGGCTTGCTCGTTTTTTGAAACACGTTCAGGCGGTCATATACGTCAAGGGCTATAACGCGTTCCGTACGTCCGCCGTCGAGACTCGCCAGGGTTGTTCCAAAAACAGACAGTCCTTTGGGAATGGGCATTCGCCGGCCGTCCCGGAGATTTTCTCCCTCCCAGACCATTTCATGAATCGGGTTTTCAAAAGCGGCGTTCAATCCCATTTCCTGCCCGAGCAGGCAGGGGCCGTCTGCGGTTTCGATAACCCTGAGAAACCGCCGGACTCCGTCCAGAATGGTTATGAAGGAATCTTCGCGGTATTCAACGACAAACGAATAGAGACGGTCTCTCCTCATGTTCGTAACTATGATTTCCGGTATTTCGTTTTCGTTGATATCCGCCACGTCGACGGAAATATAATTATCGTAAGATTTACCTGCCAGTGTATGCTTGAGAACGAATCCGGATTCTTCGAACCGGTAGATGAATATGTTGGTTCGATCTATGACCACTATTTCGTTTTTACCGTCACCGTCAACGTCGCCGACATCCATACCCTTGAATTTTCTCGGGTAGCGGGAACTCATAACAAATCCCCGTCGGTCGAGAACTTCCGGCGTCATAATAAATGACGGATTAATGACCGATGTGAGCGTTCCCCGGCCGGATTGCAGCACGTCAACCGGTTCGCCTGTTCTGGGCGACAACTCACGGGCCCGTTCTTCGCGGGGACCCGGCGGAGGTGCAATCACGGGAGGCGACACTGTCTCCGGCTCGTCGCTAAATTTCTCGCCCCGCACGTGAGCGCTTATTTTCCGGGCAAATTCACTGATTTTTGGAATGACGTCGTCCATGCCCCGGGTCTGTTCAAAAACGCCGACCGGCGTAGTATAGGCGTCAACGTCGAGTAATTTGCCATCCAGACTGACGCTGTTGCCTATCTTGGTGATACTGCCCCACACCACGAAGTCGAGGCCGAGGCGCTTCCCTATCTCGTAGGCGTCCGATGCGACCAGATCTTTTCCCCCCGTTCCTTCAAAGGCCGCCGCCATCGTTTCCTTGTCAGCGACGTTTATCTCTTCACCTGATGAAAGTCGGGATATGAGCATGTCCCAGACACCGCTTCTCACGTAATCGAGGTTCTCCGAGCTGTGAACCGTAAAGGGCAACACACCCAGCTTTTTCTGTTCCGCCGCGTCGACCGGGCAAATTGTAAACGCCGCAACCAGCATTATCGCGGCAAACATCATTGCGAACTTCTTCATAGGTGGCTCTCCTTGCCTCGCATTTCTTTTCTTTTGAACCATTCCCGCCGATCATCCATAATAGAAATGGCGGCCAGTATTTCATAATCGCCGGTTATTGGCAACCTGAACGAGTCAGTAACGGGTGTGACGTGACTTATCCGTTTATAACCTTCGACGAACGCGTCATGCACCCCATGCGACTGTCTTCCCATCCCTGAAATAGGTAAGGATATCAGAGAAATTTCTAAAATAAAAACAATCCCTTCCCATTTCACGGTATTGTTTATACAGAACATCCCGCGCGAAAACGAGATCCGCCTCTTCAGCCGGGCACAGATCCGATTGGCCGTCTCCCACGTACACTATTGTTTCGTAACATGGTCGGAGTCTTCGTAGTATGGCCAGCTTGCAATTACCGCAGTGTCTGCATTCTTCGTTACGATGAGGAAATTCGACTGCTACCGTTCGTTCTTTTTCAAAAACAATCCTGTTGGCATAATATGTGATGTCAGAGAGATCGTATCTATCGAGCAACGTCTCGATATAGAAATCAAACCCGTCAGACGCTATAACAACATCATGTCCGTTTGTTTTGCAATAATCATAAAATGCCGGAAAATCAGGATCGATTCCCCCCCGGTCGATGACAAAACGACGCATTTCTTCACGGCTCGTCCGCATATGCACGGCAATCCTCCGATAGGCCTCCTGGGAACCTATTGTACCGTTCACATAATGACGGGTCACCTCTTTCCACTCATCATTGATGGAGAAATGTCGCAGAATATCGCGGCCCATGTCGTCCGGACTGAGGGTTCCGTCGAAATCACAGAGAAACAACATTCCGCCCCCGGCCCGGACTGATGCATCCCCGACTGTCGTCACTTCCCGGAACCTTTTCGGCGGTCTTTCAGATGATCCCCCAAAAGATATATTCCCAGAGCAATCAGCAGGACAGGAACGATATAGGCGGTCACCCGCTCCACCTGGTCGCCGAAATTGCCGATCACGAAAAATACCGCCCCCACGATTCCTATAAACCAGCCGCCCAGGTCCCTGCCCTTTTGCAGCAGGGTCGATACAGCAATAACTATGAGCAGCAGTGGCCAGCTTTTCGAAAATTCGTACAGTTCCATCGTGTTGAGAATAATAAGAACACCCAGCACGATGAGAATAAGCGCACCGGTCAGCTTCCGTTTTTTCTCATTCCGTTCCACCTGTTATCGCTCCTTACGGTACAACCATCCATTGCATCGGATGAACTGCCTCACTTTTATTCCTTTTCCGTCAGCTTCATAAAGGGTTTAAAGATATCAATGGGAATAGGAAAAAGCGTGGTTGAATTGTTTTCCGCCGCCACCACCGTGAGGGTCTGCAGGTATCGAAGCTGCAAGGCGATGGGCTGTTTCGCGATCACTTCGCCGGCGTCATGCAATTTCTGGGCGGCCTGAAATTCCCCTTCAGCCGCGATGACCTTGGACCGCCGTTCCCGTTCCGCTTCCGCCTGTTTTGCCATGGCGCGCTTCATCGATTCGGGCAGATCGATATGCTTTACTTCCACGTTGCTCACCTTGATCCCCCAGGCATCGGTGCTCTGATCAAGAATGCGCTGCAACTGGGCGTTTATCTTTTCCCGCTCCGAAAGCAGTTCGTCCAGCTCAGTCTCACCGCAGACACTTCGAAGGGTTGTCTGGGCCAGCTGGGAGGTCGCGTACAGATAGTTTTCCACTTCGATGATCGCATCGTTGGCCGTAAGGACCCTGAAATAAATAACGGCGTTGACGCTGACAGAAACGTTGTCCCTGGTTATCACGTCCTGCGGAGGAACATCCATGGTGATGGTCCGCATATCCACTTTAACGAGACGATCGATGATCGGAATCAGTATAATCAGTCCCGGTCCTTTCGTGGCGATCACCCGCCCCAACCGGAATATGACGCCCCGCTCGTACTCGTTCAGAATACGGATGGCCGACGCCAGGAACAGGAGTACCAGTATTACAATAGTTGTTAAAGTATACAGCATGGCTTTTTCTCCTTTCAGCAACCTGCTTTTATGTATCCGTCTCCAGGGGTTCCACTTCAAGGGTCAACCCCTTTACGGCGGTCACCCGAACAGTCGTCCCTTCCTCAATGTCCCGGGAGCTGACTGCGTTCCAGTATGAACCCGTGACGAACACCCGCCCGCCCTGCCGGTGAACGGGCGCCACCGCCCGCCCCGTCGCTCCGATCATCCCTTCTGCTCCGGTTGCGGGTTTTCTGCCGTGAGCCTTGACGGCAAGGCCGATAATGGTAATAAAAAAAAGGCTTACGAGAACAACGGCGGGAATCATGACCTTGAAAGAAACCCTGAGAGCCGGATCGGGAGAATCGAACAACAAAAGCGAGCCCAGGGCCAGTGATATGATCCCCGCCACGGAAAGCATGCCGTAACTTGTTATCATAATTTCCGCCACAAAAAGTATTACCGCGAAAATTATCAGCAGCACTCCGGCGTAATTGACGGGGAGCGTCTGCATAGCAAAAAAAGCGAGAAGAAGGGACATGGCGCCCACGACCCCCGGCAGAATGGAACCGGGGTTTGAGAACTCAAAATATAAACCCGCCAGTCCGATCAGCAGCAGTAAGTATGCTATATTCGGGTTCGCCAGCGTTGTCAATATTTTATCCCTGAATCCCATTGATTTCTGATGCAGCACGGCACCGGCGGTCGACAGGGTCA
The DNA here is from genome assembly GCA_002030015.1 of delta proteobacterium MLS_D. Taxonomy (GTDB): domain Bacteria; phylum Desulfobacterota; class Syntrophia; order Syntrophales; family UBA2210; genus MLS-D. Next base: position 67,247 of record LQBH01000013.1, on the reverse strand, counting down.
CAGTTCCTGACGGAAGTTCTATTTCCCGCCCGTCCATCTGCGACAGGAGATCCTGCAGATTCAAGGCCATCATGTCGATCACGTTTTCCCTGAGTGCCTCTTCGGCAGTGATGGATACGCTTTCCCTGACGACCGCCTCGGCCCATTCCGTGTTTCTTCCCCTGCGCTCGGCAATACCGACGGTGTAGGCGACCGCGTCGTTGACCACTTTTTTCTCCATGGTTTCATCCATTTTCCCGCCCAGTCCCATGGCCACGGGGTGGGCCGCCCCGATGTTCGTTCCGGGCGCCATGACCGCCACATGAGCCGCCATGGTGATCATCACGCCTGCAGAGGCCGCCCTTCCGCCGGACGGTGCCACATACACAACGACTGGAACCGAAGAATTTAATATAGCCTTGACTATGTCGCGCATGGCCGTATCGAGACCGCCCGGCGTGTCGAGTTGAATAACAAGTCCCGCGCCACCTGAAACACGGACCTCGTTGATACTCTTGACGATGTAATCGGCAGCCGCCGGCGTAATGGCGGCATCAATGGTAATCACGTTAAAAACAGGCTGTTCCAGGTCCGACGCCTCTGCCTGAAGAACCGCAGTCGACCAAAACACCGCCAGCAGCATCGCAACCAGAATGAGGCCTTTCACTGTGCCTTTCGCCATGCAATTCGCGCCCCTTTCACAGGTTCAATCATTATTGTTCCGGGTACTTTCACAGGCTCTCTCATCGTCCTTCAAAAGACTCATTATCATGCGCATGTCGTCCCAGACCATGCGTTTGGCGCCGGCATTCCGCAGGAGATATGCCGGGTGATACGTCGGCATGAGGGGAATACCATCGTAAGAATGAAACTTCCCCCGCAAAACGGTGATCGGCGCATCCCGTTTAAGAAGGGTCCGAGCCGCGAAACTGCCCATGGCGCAGATGACCCGAGGCCGTATCACCTGTATTTGATCCTTCAGGAACGGTTCGCAGACTTCGATTTCTTCCGGCCGGGGATTCCTGTTTCCCGGCGGGCGGCATTTGAGAATGTTGCAGATATACACTTCTTCCCGCGAGAGCCCCATCGCCTCGATGATTTTCGTCAGCAGTTGCCCGGCTCTTCCCACGAACGGCTTGCCCTGCCGGTCTTCCTGCTCGCCCGGCGCCTCGCCGACAAACAGGACGTCCGCCTTCGGATTGCCTTCGCCGAACACGATGTTGCGCCTCGTCTCATGCAGCCCGCACCGGCGGCAATCACCCAGTTCCGCTCGAATCACCTCCAGGGTTCTTTCTCCGCTGATCCCTTCATTCGCCGGAAATTCCACCTCTTCGAAGGGAACCGCCTCGACGCCGGTTATGGTGAAACGCGACCAGGAAACCCCTTCCGCCGCTTCAACGAGGCGGCGCCTCAAAGAACCCGCCAGCAGGAGCAGTTCCTCACGCTCTTCCAGGTGTACTCGCCCTGTTTCCACACCTTCCGACGCCATCAGACCCGCTTCTCCAACAGGGCGACGACCCGGTCGATAACCCGGTCGGCCACCTCTTTCTTGTCCATAAGAGGAAGTGTTTCATCGCCGCCCTCCCTGTCCAGTATGCGAACGGCGTTCGTGTCGTGGCGAAAGCCCGCTCCCGGTTCGCTCAGGTCGTTTGCCACGATGAGATCAAGATTTTTCGACACCAGCTTCCTTTGCGCGTTCTCAACGAGATCCTCTGTTTCCATGGCGAACCCGACGAGAATGCGATTACCCTTTTCCTCGCCCACGGAAGCGAGAATATCGGGATTTCTTTCGAGTGTCATGGTCAATGTTTCATTGCTTTTTTTAATTTTTGAGAGAGAAGTTTCGCCGGGACGGTAATCAGAAACAGCCGCCGCCTTGATGATAACATCCGACCCCGCGAGACGGCTCATAACTACGTCCCGCATGCTGCGGGCGTCCTGTACCGGCACCACCTCCACGCCCGGCGGCGCGTCCAGTGAAACGGGACCGCTGACAAGGGTCACATCGGCGCCCCTCCGCCGTGCCGCCTGCGCGAGGGCGAACCCCATTTTTCCGGAAGAATGGTTGGTGATGAACCGCACCGGATCGAGCGGTTCCTGCGTGGGACCGGCCGTTACGAGAACACGGACACCCGCGAGATCCTTCTTTGCCAGTATTGTTTCGACGGCTTCCACTATGTCCGCCGTATCAGGCAGGCGACCAGGACCTGTCGTTCTGCACGCCAGATCACCGGAATCCGCGTCGAGAATCCGATACCCCCTGTCGGCAAGTTTTTGTAAATTCGCCTGCACCGCCGGGTTGGCATACATGTTCGAATTCATGGCCGGGCACAGCAGAACCGGAGCTGTCACGGCAAGCATCGTCGTGCTCAGCAGGTCGTCCCCGATACCGCTGGCTATTTTTCCAAGTATATTGGCCGTCGCCGGCGCCACCACGACCAGATCGGCCCAGTACGCGAGATCGATATGAGGTATCTCACCGTCCTTCGTGGTCGTAAAAGTGTCGGTGTATACCTCGCCGCCGGAAAGCGTCCCCAGCGTCATCGGTGTTATGAAACGGCACGCTGATTCCGTCATAACGACGCGCATCCGGGCACCCGCCTTGACAAAGGAACGGATAAGCTCGGCCGACTTGTACGCGGCGATGCCGCCCGTAACACCCAGAAGAATCCGCTTCTCAGACAACATGGCAAAATCACCTCATGGAAAAATCACTACCCGGCACACTACTTCCAATGCTCCAAGTGATAAAATATACTCCGAAAACAAGCAGAAGTAAAGCGCAGCACCCGATGATTCCACGATAAACGGCGCCGGACAGACACCGCTTTCCCCGCGAAAATAAAAACGATACTCCACTATACCACGCGAGGTCCGCCAGGATGTGGCCGCTGAAGAAAAACACGACGCCCCATGTCCCCAGCGAGACCGAGATTTTAGTATAGGTGAATCCGATCGTCGCCCACCAGATGAACCAGTATGGATTTGCCAGGCTCGTCAGGGCGCCCAGCACAACGGGGTTGCGCCGGAATGACGAACGGGCGGATGAACCGACGGTCTTTTCATGCAAGCCGGCGGTCGCGGCCTCGATCGAACCGCCGCCGTTCTTTCCAAGATTCAGAAACATACCGACGGACATGGCAACGAGAAACATGCCTCCGAACAATCCGAGAACCGGAGGAATGACCGGGTGAGACAGAATATTGCTCAATCCGAGGAGAAAAAACAACAGGAGGAACGCCTCGAGAATGCCGTGCCCGAGAATGATGAGCGGCCCCGCCCTGAATCCGCGGCGGAGACTTTCAGCTATGGTCAGCGACAATACAGGCCCCGGCGCCGCGGCGCCCGAAAAGGCAACGGCAAAAGACGAAAAAAAAATACCGAACAGGGCGGACACTTCCCCTCACCTCCTCTCACCTCCTTGCCTCCTTGCGTAATGTTCCGCCGGAACTGGATGCAAAGGATCGAAACAATATCAGATACCGGTTTTTTGGTCAATCAAGCAAATCCAGTATAATTATTAATTTTTTAGTGGAAAAAGCACCGGTCCCGCTTGCAATTTACCTGTTCTTTATTATACTGCCCCGATAAAGAATCAGAGAGGATTCTCCCCGAGCATGAAAAAAACTTCTTCATACGTCGCGGCTCTCGCGGCGGTCGTCGTGATTATTCTGGGAATCTGGCAGGGCTCGATCTACCTTGAGGGGAAAAAGCCCGTTGTCACCGTGCCGGACAACATCACGCACGTGGGACCGGAAACAATATTTTCGGTCAGGTTCAGCGACGAGGGTCGAGGCCTGCGCCAGGTTCTCGCCTTTGTCGATCAGGGTGGCAAAAGACAGCCCCTGGGAGGAATGGATTTTTCCGTTCCCGGTGAAATGAAAAAAACGATGCGGTTGACTCTGGACCAGGCCGGGCTCGATCTTTCTGAAGGACCGGCAACACTCATATTAACGGCCGTGGATCATTCTCTCAGAAAAAACTCGTCTACAGTCACCATACCCGTAACGATCGACCGTACGCCGCCCCGAATATCAACGATGACTTCCGCGCACTACATCAATCCCGGCGGATCTTGTCTCGTCGTTTACCGCCTTTCAGAACCGGCCGAAAAAACCGGCGTCCTTGTAAACACAACCTTCTTTCCCGGTTATCCCTTTGATTCGGAAGAATCACGTCCCCGTTTCGCCGTGCTTTTCGCTATCCCCGTCGACGCGCGCGACGACAACATGAAGATCGGTATTACGGCATGCGACAGGGCCGGCAATGAATCTTTCGCCACCTTTTCTCACCATGTGCGCAAGGCGGCATTCCGGGACAGGACGTTGCCGCTGAGCGACAGGTTTCTCGAAGCAACCATGCCTGAATTCCAGACCGTTATTCCCGCGCTGCGGGACGTCTCGCCTCTTGAAGCCTTTATTTACGTCAACGAAGAACTCCGCAGGGAAAACACCCGTCAAATCGAAGCAATCTGTTCCAGGAGTGAACCACGCAAGCTCTGGGACGGGCGTTTCCTGCGCATGAGCAACGCCGCAACCATGGCGGGGTTCGGAGACAGGCGGACTTACACCTACGAAGGCAGTCAGGTGACCGGGAGTCTCCACGACGGGGTCGATCTTGCCTCGACGGTCAACGCTGTTATCGAGGCTTCCAACAGGGGCATCGTGGCTTACGCGGAATACCTGGGAATCTATGGCAACACCGTCATTATCGATCACGGGCTTGGTCTTTTCAGTTTCTACGCACACCTCTCATCTGTTGACACTGAGAAAGGTGCTCTCGTCGAAAAAGGCGAACCTCTCGGCCGCTCCGGCATGACGGGCCTTGCCGGCGGCGATCACCTGCACTTCGGTATTTTTCTGGGAAAACAGTTTGTCAATCCCGTTGAGTGGTGGGATCCGGGCTGGATTCGCGACAACATTCTGGGTAAGGCCGATCTTCCCTGATCTCCTGATCAGCCGGGGCCTAAACCCTGTTGATGTCCCTGTGGGTGACGTTGGTGCCGTATCCCCGGTCTTTCACGAAACAGGCTATCCGGTTGGCTATAGCGACGGAGCGGTGTTTCCCGCCGGTACACCCGGCTGCTATGTTCAGGTAGGCCTTTCCTTCTTTTTCAAAAAGCGGAACAAGAAAAGAAAGCAAGTCGAATATCTTATCGAGAAAAACCTTTGTTTCCTTCCATTTCATCACGTACTCCTCGACAGCCGGATCTTTACCCGTCAGGTCCTTCAGGGAATTGATGAAAAAGGGATTGGGAAGAAACCGGACGTCGAACACCAAATCGGCGTCGGGCGGCAACCCGTAGCGATACCCGAACGACATGAGGTTAACGGCCAGTTTTCTGCCTTCCAGCGGATTGAGGTAATAACCCTGCACCAGTTCTTTCAACTCGTGAACCGTGTACAGGGATGTATCGATCACGTTGTCGGCTATTTCACGAACCGGCGCCAGTTGCGTCCGCTCGACCAGAATACTTTCCAGAACCGTCTTTCCCGCCGACAACGGGTGCGATCGTCTCGTTTCGCTGAAACGGTTGAGCAGGCATTCATCGCCGGCGTCGAGAAACAGAATCTCGATGTTGTAACCATGCTTCTTGAGTTTCGTGATTATGCGAACAAAGGTTTCGGGAAAATTCTTTTCCCTCAAGTCCATAACCAGGGCGATTTTCGATACTTCGCCAGAAACGCCCATCTGCAGTTCCAGGAGCTTTGACAGAAGTACTGTCGGGAGGTTGTCGACACAAAAAAACCCGATATCTTCCAGCGACCGAAGCGCCGTGCTCTTGCCCGAACCGGATAACCCCGTGATGATGACGACCCTGACCGTTTTCACTTCGACTATAGCCTTTCTCTGTCACGATACCTTCACGTCGTGGTGACTCCCTGCTTCCCCGTTTCTTCGAACGCTTAGTTCCTCAACGGCCTCAGCGGCCGCTGCCGGTGACGCAACCCGTGCTGAACTCCGGGGCAGAGACACGCCAAGAAGAGTGTGAACCGCCGGTTTATTGTCTGAAACCGCCGTCGTTTCTCCGTAAGCGGACAGATCGAAAACGGCGTCCACCGACGATTCTTCGACTACCGCGCCGCCTCCGAACAATCTTTGTATGTTTACGATACCAATCCCCTTGATTTCAATCAAGTTTTTTATCGCCGGGGGAGCATTCCCCTTAAGTTTTCCAGCGGGATCGCGGCGAATCGCCACCACGTCGTCGGTGACAAGACGGTGCCCTCGTGATACAAGTTCGAGCGCACATGAACTTTTCCCCGAACCACTTCTTCCACGGATGAGAACACCCGTCCCGGACACGTTCACCAGCGTGCCCCGGACAGTAACTGCGATATCGATCTTCTCCCTGAGAAAAGCGGCCACCCGGCTTCCGGCGTAACAGGGATCCTCGAACGTAGACACCAGCGCGAATCCCTCCGCTGCGGCCGTTTGTCGAAGCCGTTTACGCGAAACCGCCTGGTCAGAAGGTCGATATATAACAACAGAAGGGGGGTGGTCCTGAAGAATCCTGAAAAAGCGATCCCCCGAACCCTGATCAGCGGGATCGCGGCTCCCCGCCACGATGAGCACCGCCTGCGCCGAAACGTTTTTCCTGGAACAGGCCCCGATGCCATTCCAGGTAAAAACGATTGAACTTGACAGAATAGACCGCGACGACGTCCCGGGTTCTTCAACCCTGAATCCGAGCCGATGCCGGCCATACTCGAGCAGGCTATCGACGGAAAGAAAACGTTCGTTCATTCAGGGATACATCTTGTCTTTTTCGACGATAAGTGAATATAAGCGTTGTTTCGAGTCGGCTTCCATGAGTTCCTTCCTGAAACCGGCATCCTTGAGCATTCTCGATATTTTTGCAAGTGCCTTGAGATGTTTGCCTGCCGAATTGTCAGGTGCCATGAGCAGGAAAAAAATATTGACCGGCTTCCCGTCGAGGGCGTCGAACTCAACTCCCTCACTGCTTCTTCCGAAGGACACCACCAGCTGGTCGAGCCCCGTCATCTTACCATGCGGAATGGCGACGCCGTCACCGATACCGGTACTTCCCAACTTTTCCCTGTCCAGCAATACCTCCACCATTCCATTACTATCAACATTGGAAAGATTTTCCGCGAAGGGGCGTGTCAGTTCTTTCAGTACTTCCCGTTTCGTCTTTGATTTCAGTTCGTCAACAATATAATTCTGTTCTATAATTTCTCTGATATTCATTAGAATCACCCCCGGTCAGTCACCGTCAACCGGCGGCTTCGATCAGTTCATAACTGCCGTCGTCCCGACGATACATAACCATAACATTTTCCGACGCGGAATCACGGAACAACATGAACCGGTCTCCCGTTTCCTCCAGGTTCATGGCCGCCTCATCGACGGACATGGGACTGAGAACAACCTTGCGGCTTTCCACCACGCGGTACTGTTCGTCCTCGTCGGCTGTCTCGGCGGGGACATCGGCCAATCCCTCGGCGATCACCTTCTGGGGAGGTTCCTTGCGACTCCGCATCTTGTCTTTCTGCTTCTTGAGCTGTCGTTCGAGCTTGTCAACCACGGCATCGATGGCCGGTATCATCTCGGAAGCCTCTTCACGCGCGTTGATGGCGCCACCCTTGGCCATGATCAGATTGACTTCCGCAAAATTGCGGTACTTCTCGACAGAAAGAACGACCCGGGCCTCGACCGGTTTCTCTATGTACCGCTCCAGCTTGCCGAGTTTCTTGGTTATGTAATCTTTGAACCCATCGCTTGAGTCGGCGTTGCGAAAGGTAAAAGAAATCTGCATAGACATACTCCTTTCTCTGAATGGTAACCGCGGAACCATCGCAGCAAAAAACGGGACCGCAAAACGAAGCCCTGTTCCCTATGTGATTCACCCGAAAAAGTCAATAATATTTTCTTCTTTTGTGAGACGGGAGAATGTTCAACATCTCCCGGTACTTGGCCACAGTCCGTCTGGCAATTTTTATATCCGCCTTTTTCAGTAATTCGACGATCTGGCTGTCGTTGTATGGCCGTCGCGGGTCTTCCTCGGCGATGACTTTCGCTATCCGCTCCTTGACGCTTTCAGAGGCAATCGATTCTCCTCCATTTCTCCTGATGCCGCTGTTGAAAAAGAACTTGAGCTCGAAAATCCCCCGCGGCGTGTGCATGTACTTGTTCGACGTGACGCGGCTGATGGTCGATTCATGCATCTGGACGTCCTCGGCGATGTCCCTCAGCACCATGGGTTTGAGGTAATCGATGCCCCGCTCGAAAAACTCGATCTGGTGCTTCAGAATACTCTCCGAAACCCGGTAGATAGTTCGTTGCCGCTGCTGAATGCTCTTGATAAGCCACAGGGCCGACTGGAGGCGTTCCCTGATATACTCACGGTTCTTCGCACCATCAACGCCCGCTTCTTCCTCGACAAGAATTTTTTTGTACATGTTGCTGACCCGAAGTCTGGGCAACCCCTCGTCGTTAAGAACAATCTTAAATTCATCACCGACCCTGAACACGTACACGTCGGGAACAATGTAGGCGGCCCTCTCTCCGCTGTAGCGCAGGCCAGGCTTCGGGTCGAGACTCAGAATGACCGAAGCCGCCCGCATCACCTCGTCGACGGATATCTTTTCCGATTTCGCGATTTTGTCGTAATTATTTGTCTCCAGATCTCCCAGGTGATCCTCAACGATCTTCTCCGCCAGAGGATTTGTCTCCTCGATGAACCGCAGCTGCAACAGCAGGCATTCCTGCAGGTCGCGGGCGGCCACTCCCGGCGGATCGAATTCCTGCACCACGGCGAGAGCAGCGTCCACCACGTCCGTTTCCACGCCGGCCGCCCCGGCAATTTCATCGATGGTCGAAACGAGATAGCCGTTTCCGTCGAGATTGCCGATGATATGCCCGGCTACATGTTTCAGGTCTTCGCCGGTCCGGGAAAGGTTGAGTTGCCAGCACAGATAGTCCGTGAGCGATTCCGTTCCGGACGAAAGATTTTCCAGGGCCGGCGCTTCCACGCTTTCACTTGAAAAATTTACGCCCACCACTCCGTAATCCTCGAAATAACCGTCCCAGTCGAATTCGTCCCGTCCGTCGCCTTCACCGGTTATTTCCTTTGCCGATTCGGGCGCCGATCCGGTCTCCGCGCCGAGAACGTCACCGCCGTTTTCTGCTTCATTTGCGTCAGCGCTGTTCTCGAACGCATCTTCCTCTTCGAGCATCGGATTTTCCTGCAACTCCTGGCTTATGGCGTTGACAAGCTCGAGTCTCGAAAGCTGGAGCAGTTTGATGGACTGCTGCAACTGCGGCGTCATGATGAGCTGCTGCGTCAGTTTCAAGTTTTGTTTCAGTTCAAAAACCATGACCTCCCCAACTGTCAATCGGCGGTCCGTGCCGTGTTATAAATCAAAGTCGGCACCAAGGTATATTTTTCGCGCCGCCTCACTGGCGGCTATTTCATCGGGATTTCCTTCCATCAGGATAGTCCCCTCGTTCACGATATATGCCCGGTCGCACACTTTCAAGGTTTCGCGTACATTGTGATCGGAAATAAGAACGCCGATGCTTTTTTCCTTCAATCGTCGAATGATGCTCTGAATATCGGCGACCGCGATGGGATCGATGCCGGCGAAAGGTTCGTCGAGCAGTATGAACCGCGGAGCGGTAACAAGCGCCCTGGTGATCTCCACCCGCCGCCGTTCACCTCCCGAAAGCGAGTATGCCATGTTTCCCGCGATATGCGTAAGATTGAGTTCGCCCAGCAGTTCCTCCAGACGTTGCCGCCGCTCTTCCCTGGAAAGATCAAGTGTCTCCAGGATTGCCAGGATGTTTTCCTCCACGGAAAGCTTTCTGAATATGGAAGCTTCCTGGGGCAGGTAGCTGATACCCTTCCTGGCCCTCAGGTACATGGGGAGAGTGCCGATATCTTCATCCGCCAGCGTGATGGTGCCGGAATCGGGTCGAATGAGTCCCACTATCATGTAAAAGGATGTCGTTTTCCCCGCCCCGTTCGGACCGAGAAGACCGACCACCTCGCCGCGCTCGATATCGAGATCGACGCCGTTGACGACCGCCCTGCCGTTGTATGTCTTGACCAGTTGTGTCGCCTGCAGTTTCATCATAACCCTGTAGCGGGTCCGGTTCGCCTGACTTATTCCCCGGAATCGCCTTTCTCCGCGTTTTCCGATTCGCCGGGGCCGCCGGTTCCGGACTGAATTGTCGCCGTTACCCGTCCCCGTTTTGAATCCTCCACGACGCCCCGCTCCTCGGCCATGAACCAGGTTATCTTGTTCCCTTCGACGACATTTTCACCTTCCCGCAGAACCGCGTGATCACCAGTCACAATCACGGTCTGTTTTTCATAATCCATAACGGCGTGATCACCGGTCACAACGGCGTTTTCGCTCGTGATCACCACGGCGCCGTCGGCTTCGATCTTTTCGATTCCGCTTTCCGCCGAAGCCTCCTCACGATTGCCTCCCGGCACGTAGTCGATGCGAAGCCGGTCGGAATTGACGGTGACACCGCCCCGAAGCGCGGTCACTGTTCCCGAGAAAACTATAACCGCTCCGCCATCAAAAGTTTCCAGGCGATCGGCGGTAATGGTTATCGGCTCTTCCGCTTTTTCCTCCGGCGAGGCCCCGGCCGGCAATACGCACACCGTAACCAGGAACGCCGCCGACACTACCACGATCATGATCCGCCGCATCGGCGCCGACTCCCGCAGAACCTCAGTAAAACAGCGATACATTCGAAATAACCGCCTTTACGTTTGATGAAAGGACCATCTCGTTTTTCTCGAGGGTGAAGGTCATACCCTTTCCGGAAAGACGCATATTCTCCCGGTACATTTTCACGTTGCCATCAGTGCGCACCTTTTTTTCGGCGGCCCTGTATCGCAGGATTTCCGTCTCAAGCCGTTCGCCGCGATCAGAATCGACAACCACGTTTCCCGTAATTTCCATGTCGCCCGTCCCGTTGTCGAGCACGCCCCGGTCTCCGATCATATGGTATACCCTGCCGGCCTTCGACACCAGCCTTACCGCAACATGCTCGAGATGAACCTCTTCGTTCTTCTTCATGTACCGGGCCCGGTCCGCCGTCACTTCCCACTGAAAATCCGGGTCTCCCACCTGGGAGTAACGGAAATTTTTCACTTCGAGATCCGCTGCATTGCTCACGACATCCAGTACGGCTTTCGCGCCGTCGCCCGTTTTTCCACCGCCGACAAACATCCACGCCAGAAACGCCCCGGCCGCGACAATCGCCAGGCCACTCGCGAGCATCCATTTTGTCGAGTATGGGCGACGCACCGATCAACCACCGGAACCGGCATTCCCCCTCGCATGTTCTTCAAAGGGGAATCGGAGCAACCCGAAGAAAACGGGCCGGCTTCTCCTTTCGCTGACATCAAAAAAACCGTTACAGGGGCATCGCCCCTGCACGGTTGAGATATAGCACCCCTCTTCATCTAAGTAAAGCGCAACCGCCGTTCGGCGAACATCCGACCGGCTCCGCGGCGACCTAAAAAACATTCGCCGAAAAGAAAGCTGTACACATCTCTACGGAACGCTCCGGCCGTTCATTCGATCCCGTACCGGCGCATGACATCGGGCCACTTGTTTTGCACTTTTAATATTAATTCGCAGGTTTCCCGTATGGCGCCGCGGCCGCCTTTTTCACCGGCGACATAATCCGCCGCTTCCCGGACCTCCCGACACGCGTCGCCCACCGCCACGGCGAATCCCACCTGTCTGAACACGGGAATGTCAACGATATCGTCTCCCGCGTAAGCCGCTTCGGACGGCGCCAGCCCCTTCCGCGCGAGGTAGTCCGCCATAAAAGGGCCCTTGTCCTTGATTCCCTGGTACACTTCCTCGATCCCCAGGTCGCGCGCGCGGCGCGAAACGACGGGCGACTCCCTCCCCGTGAGAAAGGCAACGGTAATGCCGTGCCTTATAAGCAGTTTCAGGCCATGTCCGTCCCTGACGTTGAACTGTTTCAGTTCATCCCCCCGTTGATCCATGATGATGCCGCCGTCAGTCAACACGCCGTCGACATCGGTCACGAAGATCGTCACCGAAGCGATTTTTTTTCTGAGTTCGTCGCTTATTATCGTCGTCATGTGGCGTCCCTCCGGACGACGGCGTCGATATCCTTCAAAATCGACAACAGGCGCGGCAATACGTCGATGGACAGTGAGTTGGGCCCGTCGCAAAGGGCGGAATCCGGCCGGGGATGCACTTCCATAAAAAGTCCGTCCACGCCGCAGGCCACGGCGGCACGTGCCAGCGAAACCGCCATCTCGCGGTCGCCGCCCGACGAGCGCCCCTGTCCTCCCGGAAGCTGTACGCTGTGCGTTGCGTCGAACACCACGGGCCAGCCGGTCCTTCGCATAAGGGGAAGAGAACGCATGTCGGCGACCAGATTGTTGTATCCGAAGCTGTAGCCACGCTCAGTAAGTATAACCCGCTCACAGCCCGTACTTGTCACCTTGTCCAGGACATTCTCCATGTCCCAGGGCGCCATGAACTGACCCTTTTTGATATTGACGGTCGCCGCCTTGCGGGAAACTTCGATGACGAAATCAGTCTGGCGGCACAAAAAAGCGGGAACCTGGACTACGTCGAGCACCTCGCAGGCGGCATCGATTTCCTCGAACCGATGAACATCGGACAAAACCGGCAGGTCAAACTGTTCCTTCACGTCGGCGAGAATGCGAAGTCCTTCGTACAACCCCGGCCCCCTGAACGAATCCTTCGACGACCGATTCGCCTTGTCGTAGGAAGACTTGAATATCAGCGGGATCTCCAGCGAGAATGTAAGCTCCTTCAGGAAATCAGCCGTCCTGAACACGATGTCCCTGGTTTCGATCACACAGGGACCGGCAATCAGGACCAGAGGATGCCCTCCTCCGATCTCAAAACCATTTATTGTAAATGACGCCATGCCCTTCTTACCTTCCTTTCTTTCCTTCACCGACCGAAGACCGATCCACCTGCCCGCCGACACCGTTTTGCAGTCCCGAATTTTCAGCTCTTATTGTGTTTCTCCTGCAACAGCTTGATACGAAGCTCGGGTATTTTTTCCATGGCCTGCCTGGATTCGGGGTTCAAGCGGTACGCGTTGGTATACTCCTCAAGCGCTTCCTCGAAAAGGCCTTTTTTTTCGTAGCACTCGGCAATTTCCAGGTAGAGGCGATAGTCTTCCCGGTCATACTTCAGCGCCGTTTTGTAGCTCTTCACTGCCCGGTCCACCTCTCCCTTGAGATACAGCGCCCGCCCCAGTCCCCGATGAAACGTGGAATTGTCATGTTTCATCGTGATCAGCTGCTCATACGTCGAAACGGCTTTGTCGTATGCACCGTCACGCAGGTAAGCGTCCGCGAGAATTGCAAGCACGTTCACGGTCGGCTCCTTTGCCGCGTACTCCTCATAGGCGGCGAGGGATTCCTTCTTTTTGCCAAGCTGATCGTAGATGACGGCAAGATTGTACTGAATATCAGCATCCTTCACGCCCAGTTGCAACGCCTTTTCATAGGAAGCTGCGGCCTTTTCAAGATCCTTTAACTCCTGGTAGGCAAATCCCAGGGCGCTGTAAGCCGCCGTGTTCCGCGGCGAAACGGCAACGATTTTTTTATAATATGAAACGGCTTCCTTATACTTCTTCGCCCTGAGATACAGTCCCGCGAGCCGCTCCAGGACTTCGGTGTCATCCGGTTTCAACTCCAGCACCCGCCGGTAGGTTCGAATCGCGTCGTCCCGCCGGTCCGCTTTCTCGTAGGCCACGGCCAGATTAAAGGCGATGACGTGATTTTCCGGCTCCAGGGAGAATGCTTTTTCCAGGTTCGCTATTTCCCGGTCCGTTTCGCCCGTCTCAGAATATGCCAGGGCTATATTTGCATAGGCGGCGGCATTGTCCGGCTGTTTACTGATGAAAGTCCTGTACAGATCGATGGCTTCTTCGTAACGGCCCAGGTCGAGGTACAGGCCGGCCAGAATACCCGCCACGGCGTCGTTGCCCGGCATGGCATCGAGAACGGCCTCGTATTCGGCTGCCGCCTTTTCCTTTTCTCCCGTTTTTTCATAGACGCCGGCAAGGCGGTATCTGACGGCGACGGCGTCGGGATCGAGCCTGAGGGACACCACATAATTGGCAGCCGCTCTCGACCAGTTTTCAAGATGTTCATACACGCGCGCTATTCCCGCGTAGGCCTCGGCGTTTTTCGAATCGAGGCTGATCAGTTTGCGGTATACCTCCAGGGCCTCTTCATGGCGTTCGGTCTTTTCATAGAGCCTGGTCAGCTCCCCGAGGACATGCACGTCATCGGGCCTTTTGGCGAGCACGGCCCGGTACTGCGCGACGGCGTCTTTCATTCTGCCGGCGTCGACATAGAGACGGGCCAGCATCTTGCGGGCATTCACGTCGTCGGGCTTCATTTTCACGGCCTGCGTGAGGAACTCGATCCGGGACTCGGTGTTTTCGGTGCCACGGGCCATTCTCAGCCAGTCCTGAGGAAGGACGTCTATCTGAAGCGGTATCCTGGCAATCTTCCGTTTATCACGGCGTACGGTAATATAAAATTCCTTCGTGTCGTCGGCCATAACCTGGTCCACGAAAGGTTCCCCCCTGAACGTCGCGCCGATGTCGTTGTCGCGGCCCGAATCGGTAATGGCGGCCGTGACGCCCCGTTCGAAAAACACGTCGGTCTTCACTCCCCTGATAATGAATTCGTCGCGATAAGTGATCTCCAGCTTTGAATCCGGTCCGAGGCTCACCATTTTGCCGTTTTTCTCCAGGATCAGGGCATGGAGACGGGGAAGCTCGTCCATGACGTTGACCGTAACAATCCGCCTGGCCCGGTCGACGAGGCGTTCGACACGTTCGTTCCCGGACCGCATCGCCACGTAAGCAAGGGCGGCGCCCCCGACTACCAGCACGACCGCCAGCACCGCGACGACCGCCAGGAAGCGGCCGCGTCGCGGATACCGTTCATGTCCCTTCTGCTGTTTCTTTTGTTCGTCCCGCCTGAAATAATAATCCATGTCAACCCCGGGGATGGTACGTTCGGTGTACGCTCTTCAGGTGCTCCCTCGTGACGTGCGTGTAAATCTGCGTGGTGGAAATGTCTGCGTGTCCGAGCATTATCTGAACCGAGCGAAGATCGGCGCCCCCCTCCAGCAGGTGGGTGGCGAAGGAATGCCTGAATGTATGAGGATAAATCGTTTTCTCCAGTCCCGCAATGCGGGCGTAACGCTGCACGATTTTCCAGATGCCCTGCCGGGTGAGTCCCTTTCCCGAGCGGTTCAGAAAAACGGCGTTTTCGGCCCGTCCCCGTAACAGCTTCGGGCGCACCCGCTCAAGGTACCGTTCGAGGCACTCCCGGGCGCTTCTTCCCATGGGAACGATGCGCTCTTTGCCGCCCTTCCCGGCGACGATGCAGTATCCCACATCCCAGTTAATCGACGACACCGCCAGGCCCGCCAGTTCCGACACGCGCATGCCCGTGGCATACAGGAGTTCCAGCATGGAACGGTCGCGCACGCCCAGGTCGCTTCCGGTGCCCGGCATGTCAAGCAGGCGGGCCATCTCCTCCTGCGTCAGGGTATCGGGAAGTCGCATCCAGACGCGGCCCAGTTCGATCTGCGCCACAGGGTTTTCGGCGATGATGGACCTGCCAAGGAGATACTTGTTGAACCCCCGCACGGCGGCAAGAACACGGTTGACTGAATTCGACACAAGTCCCCGCGCCCGCAGATCCTCGAGAAAACCGATAACGTCGGACGAACGGATCTCGTCCAGTTTTCTGACGCCCCGCTCCTCGAAAAACGCCACGTAACGGTTCAGATCACGACTGTACGCCTCGAGCGTGTTGAGCGCCAGCCCTCGCTCGACGGCCAGATGCCGTATGTAATCGTCCACGCCGGCATGCACGCGGCAACCCTCCCTGTCGAAAGTATCGTAAGATACTAATGAAGGACCACCCATATTGCAAGCAATCATGTGAACGATACGTGCATGTTCCCCCGGCGGTCAAACGTCATCTTCGCCCGGCGGTGCGAAAACCAACTTTTCACAAAAAAGCGGGAACGGATGATCCGTTCCCGCTCCCCTGTTTCAAAAGTTCAACACTGACATTAAAAAGTTAATAAGTTAACTACGTCCCTAATTATTCCCTAAGTTAACTACGTCCCCCTTAGGATCCAGACTCCGCGCTGGTAATATCACCGTTAAAATCTACCGTGTATGTTTTACTTCCGCTGCTGTGTGTAAATGTTGCTGTCAGGCCATCCATTGTGCCATCAGTCACGTCTACATCGACACCATCGGACGCATTAAATCCGTCTACATCCGCTGTAACTGCCTCGTCCGGATCGTCAGAAAAAGCCAGCTGGGCCGCATTGTAAAAATTCTTTGCGTCGGACTGGGCGGTTGCGTCGTAGCCTCTCTCCCGATACGCATTAAACTGCGGAATGGCGATGGCTGCCAGGATGCCGATGATGGCTATGACGATCATCAGCTCGATCAGGGTAAAACCTTTCTGGTTCTTTCGTTCGTTAATTGTAAGCATCATGGTTGGTACCTCCTTCTGTTTTGTAATTTTTTAGTTTATTAGTGCAGGGCTCTTCCCCGCTTGTCATGTATTAATTATGTGAGCAACCATCGTACCAGCAGGCGTGTTCCCCGGTGTGATTTATTACCATCCAGTAAATTTAAATAGTTACAGGGGTTGTTCCACCTCCGGAATGGCGGATCGTCGGGGCGTCCGCACCATTTCCCGTGATTTTCACGGATCTAGCCGTGATTTTCACGGTCTCGGTCGTCGGCCGTCAGGACGATTCGCCGCCGTTCTTTTCCATCCGGTAACGGAGTGAATCGGGGGTGATCTTCAGCAGGCGGGAGGCTTTTGTCTTTGAACCTCCGGCCTTTTCCAGGGCGGCGGTGATGAGGCGGCGCTCGCAGTCCGCCAGAAAACTGTTCAGATCGACACCCTCATCGGGAAACGACCCGGCGGTGTACCCGCCGGAATCGGGAATTGAAGGAGTTGCAATAACAAGATTTTCCGGCAGAATAATGGTCGATGTTTCAAGGGCCACGCTCCGCTCGATAATATTTTCCAGTTCGCGCACGTTTCCCGGAAAGGGATAGTCCATGAGCAACTCCAGGGCGTAATCGGAAATGTTACGGACGCTTCTTCCCGTTTCCCTGCCGTATTTGCGGATGAAGTGGTCCACCAGGAGGGGTATGTCCTCCCGCCGTTCCCGCAGGGGCGGAATACGTACGGGTATCACGTTGAGCCGGTAGTACAGGTCCTCCCGGAATTCTTTCTCCCGCACCTTCGCTTCAAGATCCTGGTTCGTAGCGGAAATGATCCTCGCGTCCACGGTAATGTCGTCGGCCCCGCCGACGCGCCGGAAGGTCTTTTCCTGGACGGCTCGCAGCAGCTTTACCTGGAGCGCCGGCGAGAGATCACCGATTTCGTCAAGAAAAATGGTCCCCCGGTGGGCCTGTTCGAACAGTCCCGGCTTATCGGCGTAGGCGCCGCTGAATGATCCCTTCATGTAACCGAAAAGTTCACTCTCCAGAAGCGTTTCCGGTATACCGCCGCAGTTGATGACTACGAAGGGTTTGTCCCGCCGCTGGCTGTTCTCGTGAATGGACCGCGCCACCAGTTCCTTGCCCGTGCCGCTTTCGCCGAGAATGAGGACGTTGGCCCCCGTGCCGGCCACCTTGTGTATCAGTGAATAAACCTTGAGCATGCCCTTACTCGTGCCCACCATGTCGCCGAAGCCGGAGGCCCGCTGCAGGTCCTTCATAAAACGCGCTTCATCCTCGCCGGCTCCCCTTTTTTTCAACGCCTCGTTGATAAGCTTTCCCAGGCGGTCGATATCGAAATTTTTTTCCAGGTAATCGTAGGCCCCCTCTTTCATGGCGGCGAGCGCTGTTTCTCCCGAGGCGAAGGCGGTTATGAGAATAACCATCGTTTCCGGCGACCGCTCCTTGACGGCCCTGAGAAGGCCGATGCCGTCCATGCCGGGCATGCGAAGATCGGTGATCACCAGGTCGAATACCTGTTTTTCGCACCACGCGAGCGCCTCGCGACCGCTCTTGACTGCGGTGACCTCGTGCCCCTCACGGTCGAGCATAATTTCCAGAAAATCTCTCATGCCCTGATCGTCGTCAACGACCAATATACGTGCCATCTGCTTACTCCCCGGAGTTGACCGCGTCATCATGAACGGGAAATCCCAACATCGCCCGCGTTCCTCGCCCGGTCGCGCTTTCGATGCGAAAATAGCCGCCGTGATGTTCCATGACCCGTTCCACAATGGCAAGCCCCAGTCCCGTTCCCGATTCCCGGGTGGTGAAAAAAGGTTCCCGCACGTTTTTCAGAATGCCCGGGTCAATGCCATTCCCCGTATCACGGATTTCAATTTCAATAAAGTCACCCTTCCGGGACGAGGTATCTCCGGCCGAACGCGTCTCGACGGCAAGTTCACCCCCCTCCGGCATGGCCTGAAGGGCGTTGCTGATGATATTCATGACGGCCTGGCGCACCTCGGTCCGATTTCCCCGTATTCGGCATTTCTCGTCGTATCGTCGCACGAGGTTAATATCACCGTTCCAGTCGTTTCCCATACGAACCGATTCCAGGCCTTCGTCGACAAGGACGGACGCGTCGATGTCGTCTTCGGGAATCGCAGCCCGCGACCTGGCCAGGAGCAGAAAATCGCCGGCCAGCGTTTCCAGCTGGTTCCGTCCCCGCTCGATGATATCCATCAGTTTTCTGTCTCCCTCATCGAGAGGAAGATCGCGGCGAAGCAATTGAATCGACCCGCTGATCGACGCCAGGGGGTTCCGCAGTTCATGGGCCAGCACAGCCGACATTTCTCCGAGAAAGGCCATTTTTTTATTGCGCTCGACTTCACGTTCCATTGCTTTCATCTCCGTCAAGTCACGAAAAATAATAATATTTCCCACCTGCTGCATGGAAGAATCCAGAAGCGGAGAAAGGGAACATCCCATTATCATTTCCCGTCCGTCAGCCGATGTTTCCGTGGTTTCCACCATCCGCCTCTCCGTGTCCCCCCCGGCCAGAATACGTGCGATGCCGGGTACCACTTCCTCGATGTTTCTCTTCATTACCTGGTACCGTCGCCGTCCCGTTATTTCTTCGGCGGCCCTGTTGAATGAGCGTATCGCGCCTTCCCCGTCTACGGTGACTATTCCCACGTTGACCGATTCAATGATGCTCTTGTGAAGCAGGTCCAACCGCCTGAACGAATCTTCCCGTTCCGTGAGAAGCGATGTAACTCTGCGCTCGCGCTCAACCACGAACGCCGCCAGGACCGCGATAATGTAAAAAAAGACAATATGTATGAACAGCCGCGAAAAGACATACCCGGCGGTGAAACTGTAATGATTCGTGTCGCCGTACATTGAATGAATGTACCCGAAATACTCCAGGTCCAGGAGTCCGCCGTAACAGATTGCGGCGAGAGAGGCGATGAGAAGGGCGCCCCTTCGGCCCATGAAGAGCGCTCCGTAGATGATGACAAGGGGATAGAGAATAGAATAGATGCTTCCCACGCCACCCGTCACGTATACCAGCGCTGTTATAAGCGTCACGTCGATGATCGCCTGGAGTGATACGTTCAGCGCGGCACCGGCAAGAAATCTGGGCAGCACGATATAAAAGATTGACAGGACGTAGGTGACGCCTATGATGGCGAACACCAGATACAGGGAACTGTCGGAGACCGCCTCGTCACCGCTGGACTGAATGAGCGCGGCGATCCCGAGAAGAAAGGACAAGACGAACAGACGCAGAAATATAAGCCACCGAAGCCGTGCGACCCCTTCGTCGCCCGGCACCGTTTTTCCCGTCGTCATTGTTCATCTCCTTCAGCTGCTCGTTTTATAACTTTTTGAGCAGCGAAATTGTACACCTTCGTCCACACCATGTCCAGAAACGGTGCGGTCGGCAACGATCATCCCGAGCTGACATAACCCGGCCATCATCGTGTGTCCCGCAGGGGTAGAGTCCCGTCGAAGGATAGACCGGGTATCCAGGAAACAGTCATCCAGAAACCGGGCACCGAATATCGCGGATTTCGCGCCCGCCCGGCTTGACAGCGGCAGGTGAAACCGGTAGATAATTTATTGTCATACTCATTCCTGGCCGATTTCCACACCGGCGATCAGGTTCTTATCCGCTTATTTCTTCCAGCTATAACAATAATGTTGGGGTTCCATCATGAAAACGCCCCTCGCGTTGGTCTGCGTACTCTTCATGGCCGGCATAGCGGCCGGCGACCGGTGTCTCCTGCCCGGCATTTTGCCGCTTCTGCTGTTACCCGTGCCCGTGATACTCGTCACGATCGTCTGTCGAATCGGGATCAGCCGGGTCGCCGCCGTCGGTGTTCTCGCCGCTGCCTGGTTCGCCCTGGGATTCCTCGCGGTGCAGGATTCGGCGCACATCGAAAAAAGGTACGACAACGACGCTCTGCTTGCGCTTGCCGCGGAACGAACCCCTTGCACCATGGAGGGGTACGTCGCTGAAAGCCCCCGCGTTGTCCCGGCCAAATCCAGATTCATCGTATCGGTGACCGCGCTTCTCGATGAAATGAAAAGACAGCCTCTTCGAGGCACGGTCCTGCTGACGGCTCGAAACATTCCCGATACGTTCCGTTACGGCGATTATATCCGTTTTACCGCCAGGCTGAAGAAACCAAAAAATTTTAATAATCCCGGCGGCTTCGATTATGAAAGCTATCTGCGGCGTCGTCACGTACCACTTACGACCTCGGTCAGCCGTCCCATCGATATCGTCATACTGAGACGGGGCGGGGGAAATCCCGTGACGGCAACGATTGAAACACTTCGAAGCCGCGTGCGGAATCTCATCGCCGATGCTACTCACCCGCCCCTGCGGGAACTACTGGGCGCGCTCGTCCTCGGCGAGAAGGAACGCATTCACCCCGACATACGGGAACAGTTCAACCGGGCCGGCGTGTCCCACCTGCTCGCCATATCGGGATTCCATATCGGAATGGCGGCGTTTTTCACCTTCCTGGCGGTACGAGCCGTAATGAGCCTGAACAGCTTCCTGCTCCTGAAGATGAATCTGCAGAAGGTCTCCGCCTTATTTGCAATCCCGGTGGTGCTGTTCTATGCTTTCATGGCCGGTTTCGGTGTCTCCACGCAGCGGGCCGTGATTATGATCGCCGTCTTCGCCTGCTCCCTTCTCCTGTCACGGTCGCACAATCTCCTGAACGCGCTCGCAATGGCGGCGATAATTATTCTCGCGCTTGTGCCGTCATCGCTTTTCGACATCTCATTTCAACTGTCGTTCGTCGCCGTCGCCGCCATTCTCATGGTGCTCCCCCGCGTGAGGCCGCTCCCCGCCGTCTTCGAGAAAAACAGGATCGCCAGACGAATCGTGCTTTTTATCGTCGTCACCGCCGCAGCCTCGCTCGCCACGGCGCCCGTCATCGCCCTTTCATTCAATCGTGTTTCAACGGTTGCCCTTATCGCCAACCTGGTCGTGGTGCCGCTCATCGGATTCGGCGTTCTTCCGGCGGGTATAGCGGCGGCCTTTGCGGCCCCCTTTTTCCCGGGATTGTCACTCTTCCTTTTCAAGACAGCGGCCGTCGTTCTCGCACCGGCGCTGTCGATCATCGGCACTCTTGCCGATCTTTCATGGTCGTGCGTTCATCTCTCGATCCCGGGGCTTCCCGGTATCTGCTGCTTCTATGGTTCTTTCTGGCTGGCCCTAAAATGTGTGGACACTCTTCGTAAGAGATCGGACCGGCGGTTATCTCTCACTGTGGCGGCAGCCTGCCTGGCCGTCGCGCTCTGCGGTATCGCCCACGGTCGCTACCTCGACAGGACCAGAATCCCGTCGGGGCTGCTTGAAGTTACCTTTCTCGACGTGGGACAGGGAAGCTCCGCTGTTGTCGTTTTCCCCGACAGGCGGATCATGCTGGTCGACGGCGGCGGCTTTTTCGACCCGGCTTTCGACGTGGGGAAAAATATTGTCGGTCCCTACCTGCGTCGCCGACGAGTCGGTACCATCGACGTGGTGGTCCTGACCCATCCCGACCAGGATCATGTCGGCGGACTTCCCTTCATACTGGAGACCTTCAACATAGGAGAAGTATGGTCGAACGGGGAAGCGAACAACAGTGAAGCCTACCGCCGTTTTGTCGATATCATTGAGAAGAAGAACATCCCCCACGAAGCGGTGTGGAGCGGTACAGATGACCGTATTTTCAGCGACGCCGTGGTCCGGATACTGCATCCCGGCCGGCCCTTCCGGACAGGAAAAATTCAGCCCGAAGATCATGATTTCAACGCCCGCGGTCTTGTTTTTGAAATATGGTTCGGTGATACGGGATTCCTCTTCACGAGTGACATTCCGGGAGAAACTGAGGCGTTGCTTGTCCAACGATACCAATCCCTGCAGAACACGGTTCTCCAGGCTCCCCACCACGGCAGCGCTCTGTCGAACAGCCCAGCCTTTCTGGAGGCCGTGGACGCCGACATCGCCGTGGTCAGCGCCGGATTCGACAATCCTTTCGGCTTTCCCCGCCCCGACGTGATAAAGCGTTATGAAAAGGCCGGAACCTCCCTGTACCGAACCGATCTCGACGGCGCCGTAACGGTCTCCTCCGACGGACACCGTGTCCAGGTCGTACCGTTTATTTCGAAAGATTCCTCGCCGTCGGCCTCCCACACGTTCAAATCTATGAGAAAGTCGAGCGTTAACGGCGATCTTTAGATTGCCTTTCACCACGATCTGTGTTATCAGGTTCGCCTTGTAATCAAGGGGAGAGCAGGAGCCATGGGATTGATTACCTCCGTTCGGGGGTTCAAAGACATTCTGCCCGACGAGACGGGCCGGTGGCGACACGTGGAAAACACGGCCAGAAGAATTTTTTCCTCGTTCGGCCTGCGTGAAATCCGCATTCCCATCCTCGAGAAGACGGAACTTTTCAGCCGCGGCATCGGCGACACCACGGATATCGTGGAGAAAGAGATGTATACTTTTGAGGACCGGGGTGGCGACTCCCTGACACTGCGACCCGAGGCGACGGCATCGATCGTCCGGGCCTACCTGGAACATCATCTTCACCAGCATGAAACCGTATCGAAATTCTATACCATGGGTCCCATGTTCAGGCGTGAGCGTCCCCAGAAGGGGCGGTACCGCCAGTTTCACCAGATAAACGTGGAAATTTTCGGTTCCGCCGATCCGCGGACGGACGCCGAACTCCTGCTCATGCTCGTTCTTTTTCTCGGCGAGCTGGGGCTGCCGGGGCTGCAACTGGAAATTAATTCACTGGGCTGCCCGGCATGCCGTCCCGTATTCAAGGAACGCGTCATCGCCTTCCTGGACGCCGGCAGGGATGATCTCTGCGCCGACTGTCGACGCCGGCTCGACACGAATCCGCTTCGCGTCTTTGACTGCAAGAACGAAGGGTGCCGCCGTCTGGTCGTGAAAGCTCCCGTCATTCTCGATTCTCTGTGCGATGAATGCGCCGCGCACTTCGCTGACTTGAAGCGTTACCTCGAGGCGCTTGACGTGCCCTTTGTCGTCAACGGCGGCATGGTGCGGGGTCTCGATTATTACCGGAGAACCGCCTTCGAAGTCACCACCACCGCCCTGGGCGCCCAGAACGCCGTGGCCGGCGGCGGCCGATACGACGGCCTGACGGAGCAACTCGGCGGGCCGGACATTCCCGGCATCGGGTTCGCGATCGGCGTGGAACGACTGATTTCGCTCCTTCCCGCCGACGAAGATTTCGCCGAACGTCCGCTGCTGTACATCGCGGCACTGGGAAACGAAGCCGCCGACTTCGCCTACCTTCTTTCCTGTTCGTTGAAAAAGCATGGAATCAGAACCGAGATGGATTTTGACGACCGGGGACTGAAGAGCCGCATGAAACGGGCCGACAAGCTTGGATGCCGGTTCACGCTCATCATCGGCGACGACGAGCTCGCCCGGAAAGAAGCACCCTTGCGCGATATGATCGAAGGCGGCCAGCGGACAGTCACGCTGACCGATCCCGCTGAACTGGCCCTGGAACTGGGACGTTACGCGGCGAACGAACTTCCAGCCGCGCGGCACGGCAATAATAACGATAACCAGTAATAGTATCCGGCACGGCGCGGACGTTCATGGTATTTCCGGCGGTCGCGCGAATGAATCGGTGTTTTTAAAAACTATATAAAACGAAGGGGTAACGACAAGTGACTAGTTTCATGACACACTACAAGCGAACCCACACCTGCGGCGAGTTGAGGGCAGGTCAGGTAGACGAAACGGTGGTCCTCATGGGGTGGGCGCATCGCCGGAGAGATCACGGTGGTGTGATTTTCGTCGATCTGCGCGACCGGGAAGGCATCACGCAGGTGGTGTTCAACCCCGAGACAGCACCGGAGGCGCACCGCGAGGCCCACAGGATCAGGAACGAATACGTTCTCGCCGTCCGGGGCACTCTTCGGGAACGACTGGAGGGTATGACCAATCCCCAGCTCCCCACGGGGGAGGTGGAACTGATGGTGGAAGAACTTGAAATACTGAATGAATCGAGGACTCCCCCTTTCGTCATGGAGGCCGAGACCGACGTATCCGAAACGGTTCGTCTCAAGTACCGCTATCTCGACCTGCGGCGGGAGAAACTTCAGAAAAATCTGATTCTTCGAAGTACTGTCGCCAACAACGCCAGGAATTATCTCGCCGGGCGGGGATTTATCGAGGTTGAAACACCCTTCCTGACCAAGAGCACGCCTGAAGGCGCGAGGGATTACCTCGTGCCCAGCCGCGTCAACCCGGGCATGTTCTATGCCCTTCCCCAGTCGCCTCAGATTTTCAAGCAGTTACTCATGGTGTCGGGGCTGGACCGCTATTACCAGATCGTCAAGTGTTTTCGGGATGAGGATCTCCGGGCCGACCGGCAGCCCGAGTTCACGCAGATCGATATCGAAATGTCCTTCATAACAGAAGACGACATCATGACCGTCATCGAGGGACTCATGGCGACGATTTTCAAGACCGGCATCGGTATCGAACCGGAGCTCCCCTTTCCGCGTCTGAGCTGGACCGAAGCAATGAAGCGTTACGGGCGGGACAATCCCGATACGCGCTTCGGCCTGGAGCTTGAAAATGTGACCGACCTGGTCAAACATTGCGGCTTCAAGGTGTTTGCCGAGACGGCGGCGCGCGGCGGCGTGGTCAAAACGCTCAGGCTCGAGGAGGGACGACGGCTGTCACGGAAGGACCTTGACGAGCTGCCCGGTTACGTGAGTGATTTCGGCGCCAGGGGCCTGGCCTGGGCTCGGGTCAACGAAGACGGGTGGACGTCACCCATTTTCAAGTATCTTACGGCCGATGAAGTGGCCGGCATCAACA
The DNA here is from genome assembly GCA_002030015.1 of delta proteobacterium MLS_D. Classification (GTDB taxonomy): domain Bacteria; phylum Desulfobacterota; class Syntrophia; order Syntrophales; family UBA2210; genus MLS-D. The sequence continues at coordinate 41,872 of LQBH01000013.1, read as the reverse complement.
TGCGCGTCAAGGCCGCACCGGGCGATCTGATCTTTTTCGTCGCCGACTCGCCCTCCGTGGCAAACGAGGCCCTGGGAAATCTCCGGGTGCGCCTGGCACGGAAACTGGGACTCATCAAACCCGACTCATTTTCCTTCACCTGGATCACCGACTTTCCCATGTTTGAGTACAGCGATACGGAAAAACGGTACATGGCCACTCATCACCCTTTTACGGCACCCGTCGATAAGGATATACCCCTGCTTTCGACCGATCCTGGCAAGGTGCGCGCGCGCGCCTATGACCTGGTGCTGAACGGTTCCGAAATCGGGGGCGGAAGCATTCGAATCCACCGAAGCGACGTGCAGTCCATGGTGTTCAAGGCGCTGGAGCTGGGTGACGAGGAAGTCCGCGCCAAGTTCGGATTCCTGATCGATGCCCTGGAATACGGAACGCCTCCTCACGGCGGCATCGCCTTCGGGCTCGACAGGATTATCATGCTGATGGCGGGAGCCGAATCAATCCGGGACGTCATCGCCTTCCCGAAAACACAGAAGGCGACCTGCCTGCTTACCGACGCACCCTCGCCGCCTTCCATGGAACAGCTCATGGAACTCGGGTTGAAAGTGGTGCGGGACCAGGAATAACCCTCAGTCGCGGTCGATGACCCACTGTTCGAAAGGCAGTCCCGTTTTAGCGGCTTTCTCCTGAACCAGCTCTCTGATGAAGCGTGACGGTTCGCAGGGTCGTCCCCAGCCACTCCTGTTTCCTTCAATAACGGGGTGACAGAGGTAAAGCCGATCTTTCGCCCGCGTTGCGGCGACGTAAAACAGACGCCGTTCTTCGTCAACGCCTCCCGGTTCCCGCAGGGCGCGGGCCAGGGGCATGGCCCCCTCGGAACAGCGGATCATGAAAACCACCGACCACTCCAGTCCCTTGGCCTGGTGAATTGTGCTGAGCACAACTTTGGGATCCGCCCGCTCTTTCAGAGAAACCTCGTCGTCTTCGTCCAGGCTTGCCATAAGGGCGAGGTCTCTCAAAAATTCTTCCAGAGAATCAAAGTTGCGGGAAAAAGCTGCGAGCTGCCTCAGGTCATCTTCCCGGGAACGGCGATTGTCATAACGACTCTGAAGAAACATCCCGTATCCGCCGGCGATGACCCGTTCGATCACGTTCCAGGGCTGATCCGTTTCGGCTGATTCGAAAAGGATTCGAAGCATGTCCCGAAGGTCTCGAAGTCCCGGGTGCACCGCTTTGGTAAGCCCATCCTCCAGGTCACGGGAAAAAACGAAGCGCTTCGGATCATCGCTCCCGGCGAGCAGCTTCCAGATGGCCTCGGCCCGCACCCGCCCGATGCCGCCGAACAGACCGAGCACACGCTTCCAGGCAAGCTCGTCAAGGGGATTGACGGCAATCCGCAAAAAGGCGTTCATGTCTTTTACATGGGCCTGCTCAAAAAAACGGATTCCCGACCTGACCACAAAGGGAATACCCCGCCGTATCAGTTCCATCTGCAGCTCCATGGAATGGTGATGGGCCCGGTAGAGAACGGCCGTCTCGTTGAGCGGCACTCCCTCTTCAACAAGTTCCATGATCCGCTGCGCGACGAAATCAGCCTGTTCCAGCGCGTCGGCCAGTGCCGCATAGACGGGGCGCACACCGCCCCGTCGAACGGCCCGCAGTTGCTTACGGTATTGCCGGCGGTTGTTGACGATGGAAAGATTCGCCAGGTTCAGAATCGGGGGGGTACTGCGGTAGTTGGTTTCAAGCTTGAATATCCGGGCGCCCTCGTACCGGTCGGGAAAACTGAGAATATTGCTGTAATCGGCGCCCCGAAAGGAATAGATGCTCTGTGAATCGTCGCCCACGACCATGATGTTGCGATGGATGGAAGACAGGAGTTCCAGTATGTTTGCCTGAATGACATTGGTATCCTGATATTCGTCCACGAGAATATGTTCGAATTTTCGAGCATATTCCTCCCGCACGTCGGGATGTTCCACCAGGAGGTCCCGCCACTTCACGAGGAGATCGTCGAAATCCATGACATTGAGTTCACTCTTCCGCAGGCGGTACCGGAAGGCAACCTTGAGTATGTCTGTCAGAAACGGGACGGCGGAAGGATAGCGGTCGCCCACCAAAACATCCAGGGGAATTGACGTGTTGGCCGCCAGTGAAATCATCTCCATGAGCCGGTCTGACCGCGGGAATTTTTCGCTTTTCGTGGTAATTCCCGCTTCCATCACGGCCGCGCTTACGAGCTGCCGCGCGTCCTCCCGGTCCATGATCGAATAATTTCCCTCGTAGCCCAGACGCCGCCCGTGGCGGCGCAGCACTCGGTTCCCGAGACTGTGAAACGTGCCGCCCCAGACCAGACGCGCCTGCTCCCCCACGAGACGTTCCACCCGGGACAGCATGGAACGGGCCGCCTTGTTCGTGAAGGTCGCGAGAAGTATACGGTCCGGAGGGACGCCCTGCTCGATGAGCCAGGCGGTACGATACGTGAGGGCGCGGGTCTTGCCGCTCCCCGCGCCCGCAATGATCAGCATGGGACCAGCTTCCGCCGTTACGACCCGCAGCTGCTCGTCATTGAGTTCACGTTTGTAATCAATCATGGACACCTTTGCACAACTATAGAAAACCCATTTTTGTCATTCCGGTGAAAACCGGAATCCAGTATTATCCATGGCTTTCTGGATACCGGCCTGCGCCGGTATGATGATTAAGGGAGTTCTGCAAAGCTTTCCTCTTATATCACCGGCAAAGAAATGCGGCGGCTGTTGACCGGAAAGTGCCCGCCACCGCTGACCCGACATCTTACACCTTCAGGTTTTTGACGATCTCTTCCACCGTCTTTTTGCTCTCCAGAGACAGAAAGCTTTTGAGCAGGCCTTCCTTTTCATAAAACCCGATAAGCGGTGCTGTTTTGGCGTTATACGTTTCGAGCCGGTTAAGAATGGCCTCTTCTGTCTCGTCGTCCCGCTGAATGACCGGGCTGCCGCATTTTTTGCAAGTCCCGTCGGGATTGGGGGGATTGCTCTTGATGTTGTATATTTCCTGGCAGGCGGGGTTCGAGCAGGTCCTGCGCGTCGTCAGGCGATCAAGAATCACGTCCCGGGGAACTTCCAGGTTCACCACGAAATCGAGGCTGATTGAGAGCTTCTGCAACAGTGATTTTAACTCCTCCGCCTGGGGAATCGTCCTGGGGAATCCGTCCATGATAAAGCCTTTTTCGCAATCCGGTTCCTGAAGACGCGCCTCCATGATCTTCATGATCAGCGAATCGGGAACCAGGTCGCCCCGGTCCATGTATCCCTTTGCTTCTTTTCCAAGCTCACTGCCTTCTTTCACGGCGGCCCTCAGAATATCACCCGTTGATATCTGGACGGAACCGTCGATTTCGGAAAGCAGCTTCGCCACCGTACCTTTACCGGCGCCCGGGGCACCCAGTAATATAATTTTCATCGCTTGTATCCTCCCACAATTAATAAAATACGCGCCATGTCCGAACGTTTTCGCGAAGGGTTCTTATAGGGGAAAGGGACCGGGCGGTCAAGAAAATAGATGGAATCAGCGTCCGAGTCGCGGTGAACACCGCACTGAACGCCCTTACCGGGCTTCGATTTTTTCAGCCCGGGCGATGCAGTCAGCGGCTTTTTCGGGCTGTTCAGCATTTTCATACAGCCCGGCCAGGTTGCGGAGCGCCTGCGCCACCAGCTCGTGATCGGGACCGAAGTTATTCTCCATGGTGGAAAGCACCCGTTTGTAAAGTGTTTCCGATTCCCCGTAACGCCCCTGCATGCTGCAGCAGAGCGCCAGGTTGTTCACCGCCTCGGCGACGTTGGGATGATCGGGGCCGAGACCCCTTTCCATCATTTCCAGTGATTGCCGGCACAGCGGTTCCGCCTCTTCGTAACGGCCCATATCGAGATTGAGCAATGCCATGTTGGTAAGCGAAGCGGCCACGGAGGGATGTTCAGGACCGTAAGCGTCTTCAACGTAGAGGAGGGCTTCCTCAGCCGCGGCCAGCGCGCGTTCATGCTCTCCCTGACGGTGTAACTCCATCGCCTGTTCGGTCAAAACCTCCCACTGACTCCTTCTGTCCATGATGTGCTTCCTTCCAATACGATAGTTCAAGAATGGTTTTGAAAACCATCCAAGAAGTGAGTACCAAAATTGGGGGCGGGGAGCAAATAATTACGGATCAGTAAGAAACAGCTCCACGGTCGGCGGGACAAACTTCGGGCCGAAAGTCTGTCATGATCACGCCCCCCCCCCCGGGACCTTTCAAATCATTGCTGTATCGGCGGCAGGAAACCGGTTCCGGCCTTCTGGTCCAATTGAATGCCAAAGTCATCGTACTGAGTCAGCGTTCCGGCACTGCTGGAAGTAAAAAGAGCGATATGATCGCCACGATCCAGGAAATCCGTAATTTCACCATCCCAATCGGGAGACAAAAGCGCGCCTGTCTTAACGACCGCCTGATAAAAGTCAGTGCCGCCCAGGGCCGACACGTAGTTCGCCTCCCCCCTGTTCAGCGTGTCCCGACCGATCACTGATATATTCGTAATTCTAAATCTGCTGTTATTCGTCGTAGGCGTAAAAACGAGGTTGCCCGAGCTTGTCGCCGTGATGACAGTTGTATATGTGCCGTTTGCAGACACAGCGCTCCCGCTCACACCTCCGAGAGTGTAGTTGAAACCGCCCCTCGTGTGATTCGAAACGGTGAAGGTAACATCGTATGTCGTTCCGGTCATAATAAACAGGCTGTCTCGAGGCTGTGCAGTTTCCGTCCCATTGGAGTCTTTTCTCAATTCATCGCCCGAGATGGACCATCCGTTTCCGGTGCTCCAGTTTTCTCTTGAGATCGACGGCACTATCTGAGGACCCGGAAACCATTGAACCAACGTAAAATAATCATTCCCCGGCGGTGTTGCCGTGGGAAGACCGCCCGCCCGGTCGGTCCAGTCGTCGGGCGGCCAGTTTACGTGTTCCCATTGATTCCCGATGCGTGTATTATCGGTTTGTACAGTATTTCCCGCTACCGGCTCCTTATCGTCGCTGAAATAAACCATGATGTAGTTCGTCTTGCTCGCGGCCTGGTCCGAATCGGCACGGGCATATGCTACCGCATCACCGCCGGAGAGGTAAAGGTTATCATTACTGGAAAAACCGCCGCCTGCCACGTTGGTGAGAAGCATTGTTCCCGCTCCATCAAAAGAATTACTCACTCCCCAGCTCGTGGTGGTAATGGGCGTTCCGATGATGCGGGCCTTTTTGCTTCCGTCTTCACTGGTGATCATGTCACCGTACTTCAGATGTCTTCCGTTTTCATCCACCCTGCCCTGGTTGAACTCCAGCTCATACCCCTCTGTCAGGCGAACCATCAGGGTGGACCAGGGATTGAGACGAAGGTCCGGTCCTGTTCCCGTTGTCAGTCCGTCACCCGGGACAATTGTCTTGTGACCAAGAAGCTGGAAGGTTCCCGGACCATCGGGAGGCCCCGTACGCTGCCAGAGAATAATGCCGGGATCGCTGTAACGAGCCTGGGTCCCCAAAAATACGGATCCTGCTATAAACTGACCTGACGAGTAGGATGAAAAGGGGCGCAAGGCTGGATTGATACCGTCATTGTCCGACCAGTTGCTTGGACTAAAAAAGAACCAGTTTCGTATCTGCCTCTGCCGAATGAAGGATACCCCATAGGTATACAGGTCTGAGTCGTCCTCGTTATTCCTCATCCGAAATCCCAGGCCGGCAAAAAAATAGGGTGCCGGAGTATTGACCTTCGCCTGGATGTCATAACTCAGGCAGCCTCCCGCGTCCATCCAGGACTGTGCCAGGTTTGTGTTGACATTGCTCCAGTCAAAGGCCACCGCGGCCCACTGGCCGCCTGCCCCGCTGAGCCAGCTTACAATAGCGCCTAACACGCCGCCGGGAGCGGAATCCGGCGGAGTGGTTTGCATCTCGGTTACCTGCATGACGCCTCCGGAGACGCTGTGCCCCCCCAGAGACTCATCGGTAAACCAGTTTGCATCGGACCCGAATGTATCGTGATACTGTTCTTTTCTGAATTTGCCCCCTTCTCCGCCTGCAACCCATCCTATCGGAACATTGTACATAATTTCACGGGAATAACCGCCGATTGTCCCGGTGGAAGAAAGCTTGAGATATTTGTCGAGAACCACCGCCGTGTTCTCGTCGACACTCACGTTACTGGTCCACGAGGCGTTTTCCTCCGTATCGGCCAGCGCGATGCCCTGAAGAACATTCCCGGAGCGCTTCTCGTACATGAACACTGATCCGGCAAAACCGGGAACGGAGGGCTGCAATATAAAAATACCGTTCACCTCTGGGAAGCGGCCCGTACCGGTTGAATCGAGAACAATGTTGTCCCCTTTGGAAAAGGTCTGAGAACTTGAAGGTCGTGCGACGGTCACAATGTCCGCATCGTCGGAAATTGCCGAGTCAAGATCAGATGAAAGGTTAAACGTAACCGTTGATCCCGATCCACTGCCGTTGTCGTAGGACAGTATTTTGTTGCCGACACTGATTTCTCCTCCCGCAAATGATCCATCAAACTCCTGAGGCAACGTACCGTAAACGGTTGCTGTAACTGCTGTGTCGCCGCCTGAAGCGGCTTGGGCCTTGAACCAGTAGGGATACACGCGGAGGTTAAAGGAACCGTTGTTGTCCAGCAGATTGTATGTCCTCCCGTCCATGTCGTTCAACGTCGTCAACTTCGCGGATTCGCTTGCGGCGTTGAGAAATTCACTCGCCGCGAAACGGTAACCTGACTCGGCCAGAAAATAGGTCTTGCGGCTTGCGTCGGCATAGACCTGCGTCATCTGGGAAGAGGAGAAAAGAGGAAGCACGGCTGCGCCGAGGGCTGACATGATTACCATCGTTACGATCAGCCCGATGAGGATGCCGCCTTTCTGTCCTGCCGGCGACAGACTCGTTGCTTTTCCAGTCTTTCGCCGGACCGCGGCGATCAAAGTCATCGTCAGAATCACCGACACAAACAGAATGAAGGGAATAATCAAAGGCGCATAGAGTACCATGAAGGTCACTGCCGCCACGGGTGCGAGCACGACCCGCACAACCCACATGGCCGCCGGTCTGTCTTGTATGAGATTCGCCGCCGCCGCTCCGTGGAGGTAATAGAGGTCAACAAGTCGTCGTCCTCCGCTCCAGGTCATGAGAAAGTGATCACGAAAATCCCTGAGCAGGACCACCATGGGGTGGGCACCGTCGCCCCAGGCGGCAGTCGCCACAAAACAGATATTGTAGTTTGGCGCCGCCGGAGGTGCGCTGGCAGGCGCTGATGGATCACCGGCGACTCGCTTCAATCCAATGTTGCGGGGAGCGACACGGTTGGTAAAAAGCATAGTGCCGCTGCCATCGGAGCGTTCTACTTCCAGCGTTATATCAATTGCCGACAAGAGCCCCAGGTCGATTTGCTCAAGTTCCGCCTGGGATGTTCCATCGGCCAGATGATACGCCAGATCAAAAACGACAACATTATCGATAAGAATGTCATCATCTATCATCACGGCGTCGGCTTCGCTGCTGAATCCCAGGACATGACTTCCCCGGGGACTGTAAACCGGAAGTGACGTCGAATCAGCATCATCATCCAGGTCCGTCATTTCCACAATTTCACGAGTGATTCTCGACATGGCCAACTGGGCTTTCTCGGTAATGGCGGCATTTTCCCGGGTGAACATATATCCCTGGACGGCCTGAACAATTCCGAACCCGGCCATAGCTGCCAGAATTCCCGCAAGGACCAAGACTACGACAATTTCAATAAGAGTAAATCCTCGAGCATTCCTTGTGCTTGAGTGTTTGTTTCCCATAAATGAGTGTTCCTCCAAGCATGATCGCCGGTACGCCACTTGATCCCTTTGCGCAGTTTCCATGATGCTTTACTCCGAAAAAAGTGATGTCAGAGAAAGTCCCCGATAGTTGATTGTCACTTTCAGTATTTTCCCGCTGCTGTCGGTCTGTTCCGTAACCGTTGTACCTGCGCCGTCAAATGATATACGCCTGTTGCGAACAACCGTATACTCATGACCGTCTTCAGAGTACCGGGTCTGCGTAGTGTCTTCGTCCCCCACCCTGTCCTGGAATTCATCGAGCGGGTCGTCATCGGCAAGGAACAAATTGTTGTAATCCGCGGTCATATTCTCCATAATGCTGTAAAGATAAGACCCTTGCTGTGCCTGTAGAACCGGCTGCACACTCTTGGCGACGGTACCGCTTATGAAGTTAACCAGCAGGGTCCCCAGGAGGGCGGCGACAACAAGTGAAACAATAACCTCTATGAGTGTAAATCCCCCGGAACCGGAACACTTCCGCAAAAAACCTGTTGAAACCGGCAGCGCCCTGTCATTATCATATTCATGTGAAAACGATCCGGTTTGCACGCTCATAAATGATCCCTCTGTTCGCTTAATTCTGTCATGATCATCGTCTTACGGTATATAGCCCGTGTTTTTTGTTACCGTAATATCCATGCTCCGCCCGCCGGCACCCGTAACGGTAAGTGTCAGCGTTGTATCGCCGGGACTGCCGTATGCGTCAAAGGTAACCGTTTGAGAATCCGGCGCAATAGTCACACCTGAATGCTTGGCCGCAAGATCGACGGTCGGATCGTTCTCGCCCAAAAAGCGCACGGGCGTATCAGAGTCGGCACCGTCGAACAAATAATAGGTTGTTTCTGATGTAACCTTGACTCCCCATTCTTTACCAGTTGCCATGGCCCGAGACTGGGCGTAACGAAGATGGCTCTTAATGACCTCAACCTGTGAGTGTACGTCGTAAATGCTCGTGTCGCCTATTCTCGCAACGGCGATAGCCGCTGTTATGCCGATTATTAAAAGCACGGCAATAACTTCGATCATGGTGAAGCCGTCCGCTTTCCTGCGTTTTCTCAATGCCATGGCGTTCCCTCAGCCCTCCGAAACTTGCTACCGTTTGTTGTCACTCCGGTATTATTATCGACAACGATCTCAGGGTCAGAAAAGGCCACAACCTGGTAATAGAGCAGCACCCCCACGCAAGCAGATAACCAGGACATGGCCGCGAAGATATACATGGTGGGTGTACCGTTTGCCTTCGCACAAACTACGGTACCGGAAATAAAAAAGAAAACGAAGAGAATTGTCCCCGCCTTCGTCCCCACCCAAGACCACCTGCCTCCGTTGACAACAATCACTCCAAGTACCAGAAGCCAGAAAGCGGCACCTATATTGAACCATGGAACCAGTCGAATCCACTGGCCCGGAAATGTATCCGACAGTTTGAGTCCCACCAGCATGCCTATCCCGAGTAAAAAGTAGAACAAGCCGGTCAACACAAAGCAGAATGAACATTGACCAGAGCCGTCACGTAACGGCCCGATTGGTGACATTAAAAACCGCACAAATCGAAGCTGAACGATCCTATTCACAGGTGAAACTTCTCGTGAGACACGCTCCATCACATTGTGCGTAAAGTTTCCAGGAGGATTCAGCTTCGGCGTCGCTCGCATGAACCGGGCAAGGCCGTCGTATTCGCCGTGTTTGTCGTCACACTTCAATTCTTCGTTACCTCTCACTATTCCGCTCGGTAAATCATACATCTCTTTATGCTTATGACGCTGTTATAAACCCATAAAAACAAACATATACATTGAATACTCCCACCGTGGTCAAAAAGTCACAAAAAAATGATGACATCGTAAAAAATTTTTTCGTTTTTCCATTGGTGATCAAACGATTACACCACCCGGAATCAAAAACTTTGTTGGTTCTCACACCACGAGGGTGAAAATTTTTCTCTGTGTGTACGGGAAGAATTGTGAAGATTCGCGAAGGTCGCCAAAGACTTTGTCAAAAAAGGGGCCGGTCTGCAGTGACCGACCCAGTTTTCTTTTTTCTAGTTTGGTACCTGGGGCGGGAATCGAACCCGCACAGAGCCATGCTCCGAGGGATTTTAAGTCCCTTGCGTCTACCAGTTCCGCCACCCAGGCACGATTCACGGCTATAGTATGTCTCCTGAATCATGTCAAGACGATACTAAGTCCGGCGGCGTTCTATCCGGCGTTTACCCCCTTTGTCCTTGATACCGCCTGCACCGCTGTGATAGGAAAACGGCATTGTTTTTCACGTCAACAGGAGGCTATAACTACCATGCGCGATGCCGACTTATGCATCACCGGCGGAACATTGCTTCTCATGGATGAAGCGGAACAAGTCATTCACGACGGTGCCGTCGTGACGAAGGGTGATACCATAGTTGCTGTGGGCGGGTCAGACGATATCAACAACACCTGGCGCGCAGGCAGAACCATCGACGCCCGGAACTGCCTTGTCATGCCGGGGCTGGTCAATGCCCACACGCACGCCGCCATGACCTGTTTCAGGGGCATTTCCGACGACAGGGAGCTCATGGACTGGCTCAACAATTATATTTTTCCGGCGGAAGCGAAAAATGTCGATCCCGAACTTGCCTACTGGGGCACCCTCCTCGCCTGCGCTGAAATGATACGGTCCGGAACAACCACTTTTTGCGACATGTATCTTTTCGAGGATGAAACGGCCCGCGCCGCATCGGAAGCCGGCATGCGCTGTCTCGCCGGCGAGGGTCTCTTCGACTTTCCTTCTCCCAACGCGAAAACGCCTGATGAGGGACTTGCCTACACCCGCATGCTCCTCGAGAAGTGGGCCGGGCATTCGCTGATCAGCGTCGCCGTGGAACCCCACTCTCTTTATACCTGTTCGCCGCAGCTCCTGAAAAAAGCAAAGGCCCTCGCCGATGAATACAATGCTTCCCTGGCTGTTCACCTTCTGGAAAACCCGCAGGAAAAAACATCCCTTGAAGAAAAATTCGGAATGCGCGCCACCGCCTTTCTGCGGGATATCGGTCTTCTGGACGATCGTTTCTTCGCCTTCCATTGCGTCGCTGTTGACGAAGAAGACATCGATATTCTCGCCGATCATGGCTGCAAGGTGGTCCACAATCCCGAAAGCAATATGAAACTGGCTTCGGGCATCGCACCCATAACCGCCATGCTGGAACGCGGCATCATAGTGGGACTGGGTACGGACGGCGCCGCCAGCAACAATAACCTCGATATGTTCCAGGAGATGGACACGGCGGCGAAACTGGAAAAAGTGGGCCGGCTCGACCCGACGGTCATGCCGGCTACGACGGTGACCCGCATGGCCACCAGGCACGGTGCGGCAGTACTCGGCATGGATCACCTCACCGGGTCCATCGAACCGGGGGAAAAGGCCGATATCATACTAATCGACATGGACAAACCCCACCTGACACCGCTGTACAACGAATACTCGCACCTGGTCTATGCAGTGAACGGCGACGACGTGATCACGTCGATTATCAACGGGAAAATAGTCATGGAAGAACGGCAACTCCTCACCATCGACGAGACCGCGGTTATGAACCGGGTCCGTTCCATCGCCGAACGGATCAGAACGAGTCTTGCAACGTAAATTCCAGGCACGAACACAGAATCGCCATCCCGGCAGGTGAACATACCGTTTTCCTTGCCGGGATCACGCACAACTTTCGGGAGAAACCGGCCTATTCGTTATTGCGCTTTTTTTTGAAGGCCTCGACATCTATTCCGTATTTCTTGACACGATGCCAGAGACTGCGCTGGCTTATACCGAGAAGGCGCGCGGCGCCCGCCTGGACTCCACCGGTTTTTTTCAGCGCCGCGATAATAATGTCTTTTTCATGCTCCGCCACGTGCCGGTCAAGGTTAAAATCATCGTCGGCTTCCGCCTCTGAAAAATCGGGTGAACTGCTGTTCCATGCGACGTCCATAACCGGGGACAAGTTCCTGCGAGGAAGACCGAAGGACGATATGACCCCCTCTTCCGCCATAACGGCGGCCCGTTCGATCACGTTTTTAAGCTCCCGCACGTTTCCCGGCCAGTGCCATGTCACCAGTTCCCTCATCGCATCAGGCGTCGGTTCGGGTGTTCCAGGCGCATCGTGCAGGATGTGACGCGCCAGAAGTGGTATGTCTTCGATCCGTTCTCGAAGCGGCGGAATATAAATGGTAAATACGTTCAGACGGTAATAAAGATCTTCCCGAAAGGTCCCCTCGCCGACCATTCGTTCCAGGTTCTTGTTGGACGCGGCAATGAATCGCACGTCAATATTGATGATGCTGTTTCCGCCGACCCGCTGGAACTTTCGTTCCTGGAGAACACGAAGCAATTTTGCCTGTGTTTCCAGCGGCATGTCGCCTATCTCATCGAGAAAAAGCGTCCCCCCGTCTGCAAGCTCAAATTTACCGATTTTGCGACCCTGTGCACCCGTGAAGGCGCCTCGCTCATGACCGAACAGTTCACTCTCGAGTAACCCCGCCGGTATGGCCACGCAGTTCAACGCGACAAAGGACCTCTTCCGCCTTTTGCTTTCGCGATAAATAGCTTCGGCGACCAGTTCCTTGCCGACACCGCTTTCACCGAGTATCAGCACCGTGGTATCCGTCGGCGCCACTTTCATAATCCGGCTGAGAACACCGCGCATCGACGCGCTCTGGCCTACAATCTCGGGAAAACGTTCTCGGGCGTCCACCTTGCTGATAAGGTTCGTTACTTCCTGAAACAGGGAATCAAACTGGTCAAAATCGCCCCGTCGCAAGGCCCTGTCGGTCGATTCCATGTCCGACGCGGAAAAAACCTGTGCTTTTTTGACGGCATCGACAACTCTTCGTACCGGTGCCAGAATGGACACGGTTATGGCGATGCCGGCCAGGCAGGCAAAAAGTACAACGGCAACACACCACCACCATGAAAGATGCCCCGCAGCCGGCCCTCCTCTTCCCTGGTAAGCAACCGTGAAAGCGAGAAAGGCAATACCTGCAAAAATAAAGGGAACCAGGATAAAGAGGCTTGTATAAACAGAAAACCGCCCGTCCGGCGGTTTTTGGCCCGTGAAAAATTTTTTTGTCCGGTCAACGTAGGTTCGGATCATGAAACAGGGTGTTCTTTCCGTTTCGTCGGTACAGTCCCGCAGATCGGTTGGTGCTGTCGGTGATTTCTACAACGATCCGGCCGGTGCGAATGTTTCTTACCGGACAACTTTCGTCAGATCCCACATGGGCAGAAAGATGGCCAGGGCGAAAAACCCAACTACGACAGCGAGGCCGACGATAAGTATGGGGCCGAGCGCAGCGGAAAGCCGCTTTACCGCGAATTCCACTTCGTCGTCGTAATGAACGGCTACCTGGTGCAGCATCTCGTCGAGCGCGCCCGTCTCCTCTCCCACGGCTACCATGTCGACCACCATGGGCGTAAAGTATTTAGCCGAACGGAGCGGACTCGACAATCCTCTTCCTTCTTCCAGTAACGACTTTATTCGACGAAACTCCCGGGCGATCGCCTCGTTGCCGATGGTCCCTACGAGTATATCCAAAGAAACAAGCACCGATATACCGCTTGCCTGCAATATCGAAAAGATACTGGCGAAACGACTCATCGCGGCCTTCTGCATCAGGGACCCGATAACGGGAACACGCAATAACAGAGAATCGCGAACAAGCCGACCCGCAGTTGTTTTCATGTACTGACGGTACGCAACTATACCGGCTATGATAACGATGATGAAAACATACCAGTAATTGCTCAACAGGTGATACAGTCCCAGGGCTATTTTCGTGGGCAGGGGAAGTTCGAGTCCGGCGGATGCGAAGATGCCAACAAAAGTGGGAATGACGAACGTGAGGAGGACAAAAAAGGCGATTCCCAATGCACCCAGGACGATTTTGGGATACTGGAGCGCTCCCTTAATATCGGATTTTACTTTGTGCTCGTGTTCCAGGAGATAGATAAGGCGTTCCAGTACTTCCGTCAACGTCCCGCTTGTCTCTCCCGCATGCAGCATGTTCACGTACAACGGCGAGAGAATCTTCTCGTGTTTACGGAACGCCTCTGTAAGGGAGCTGCCCGTTTTGATGTCCATGGAAATCGCGGCTATCATATTTTTCAATCGTTCGTTCTGTAACTGGTTCTCGAGAATATCAAGCATCTGTATCATGGAAAGCCCCGCAGCCAGCATCGTCCGGAGCTGTCTCGTCATGAGAATTATTTCTTCCATCTTCACCGGCGTCAGGCTCAGAACTATCTTCTGGAAGAATGAATCGGCGCCTCCCTTCCGGGCTTCCTCGACCTTTGAAGGAATAAACCCCTGGTTGTTCAACATAAGTTCAGCGGTTTTGACGGAATCGGCCTCTATTACTCCCGACACTGCAGAACCACTCTGGCTGATTGCTTTATACGAATAGGTGGGCATAATTTCTCCCGATTAATATGGTATCGAAAAATGGATAACCGGCCGGAACGCACCGTTGCTATTTTCACACCGTCCCCGAATAATCATCCGCTCCTAGCTACAGTTGTTCATTGACGTTCATTACCTTGGCCGCCGCTTCCTCCAGGGTCGTAATACCCCTGGCCACTTTGTCGGCGGCATCTTTTTTCAGCGTGCGAAGTTTTCCCGCCGCCACGGCTGCGCGGGTGATTTCCTGGGCTGAGCTGCCGTGAAGAACCATTTCCTGAATATCATCGTCGATCAAAAGCACTTCAAAAACACCGGTCCGGCCGCGATAACCGGTGTTCATACATTTTTCGCAGCCTCGCCCCCGCATAAAGTTGGGATTCTCCACCTTGTCCAGCCCCCACGCCGCGAGAGCTTCTTCCGGGGGCCGGTAAGGCTCCTTGCAGTAAGGGCAGACCGTTCTCAGTAGACGCTGGGCGAACGACACAAGGAGCACCGTAGAAACAAGAAATGGTTCTATCCCCATGTCGATGAGACGCGTAACCGCACCCGCCGAATCATTCGTGTGAACAGTGCTGAGAACGCGGTGACCTGTCAGTGCCGCCTGGGTCGCAATTCCGGCCGTTTCTCCGTCTCGTATCTCACCAATCATAATCACATCGGGATCCTGGCGAAGAATTGACCGAAGGCCGCTGGCGAAGGTCATCCCCGCTTTCCTGTTCAACTGCACCTGGCGGATGCCGCTCACGCGATACTCCACGGGATCTTCCAGCGTGATAACATTTATTTCGGGAGAAGCCACCAGCTTCAATATTGAGTAAAGACTCGTGCTCTTGCCGCTACCGGTCGGACCCGTGCTGAGAATCATGCCATAGGGACTGTTACTCGCCCGAATTATTTTTTTCTGATCCTCGGGAGACATGCCGAGACGTTCGAGTGAGTATACCCCGGCCCCCATGTCGAGAAGACGCAAGACCAGGTTCTCGCCATATATGGTTGGCAGAACCGACGCCCTCACATTGACTTCCTTGTTATCGATCTTGACGGTGAAACGGCCGTCCTGTGGAATTCGGGACATGGCTATGTCCATGCGGGAAAGAATTTTGATGCGCGATATTATGGGCAACACCATGGCTTTTGGAGGTGCCGGCATTTCCACCAGGTTTCCGTCGATTCGAAAACGCAGCGATACGGATTTTTCCTCCGGGCTGATATGAACGTCGCTGGCTTTTTCTCTAACGGCCTGGGCTATAATTGAGTTCACCAGGCGGATGACGGGCGCCTCTTCCGCCATGTTCTGCAGCGAGCTTACCTTGAGATCGGCTTCCGCCTGCTGTTCTTCGGGCTGCATATCGACCGTGATATCGCCCATGGTTTCCATCAACTCACTCATGCCTGACTGCGTGCCGTAAGTTGCGCTCAACAATTCCCCAAATTCCCGTTCTGAGCAAACCACCGCTTCCACTTCAAGTTTTGTATGATCTTCAACGGCATCAATGGCGGTCATGTCCATGGGATCAACCATGGCAACAGTAAGCAGGTTGAACCGTTTTCGCACCGGTACGACCTGGTTTTTCTGCGCCATATCGAAGGGCATAAGCGTCGCCAGGCTTGTATCGACAGGATAGGAAGCCGGATCATACTTTGGAATTTTCAGCTGGAGGCTGATTTGCTCTATAATCTGCTCCTCTGTCAGGATATTTTCTTTTATAAGGTATTGGCCCAACTTGAGGTGTGCCTTTTTTTGTCCCGCCAGGGCCCGCCTGAGCTGCTCATCATCGATGAGCCCCGCCTCCATCAGCATCTCGCCCAACCGTTTGCGAATTCTCACCTTCCGTCCCCTTTGCTCTGTGCCTTTAACAATAATTGTTTTTGCCGAATCCGGCGAACACGCCAATAAAAACGCCGAGCGCCGGCGAGCAGCTACCAGTTCCCGAAGAACACTGCGTTTTCCGGCCAGGTTTCAACTACCCTGGCTTCGCCGGCCATTTCGGGAGAAAGCCTTGACAAAGCCCTTTGAGCATCTTCAGTGTCGTCAAATCGCCGACCGAGTATTACCAAAAAGCGGAACCCCTCTTCCGCCGTCCAGTAGGGAAGAATCCGCAGTTCCGAAGCAGATCGTCCATACATCCGACGATGTTTGTAGGCGTCATCCAGTGACAACTCCTCGCCGACGCTGACCCAGCTACCGTTTCGATATACGTCGGATCGCCGGTCGGGCAGGGCCGGCATCGTAACAAGCTGCCCTTCTATAACGCGATCGAGGTTTTCTATATGAGGGTTTTCTTTACTGAAGGCCTTTTTCAGACTGTCGTTACAGACGCCGTAAACATCGCGCAACATGCGGCACACAAACTGATTCCTGACGACACGAACGGTTCCCAGCACAGCGGGTGGTTCTAACTGCCCGGCATCTACTGAACGGTCATCGTCACGCGAAGTGACCGTTTCTTTATCCTCAATATTCTTGGTATCATCAGTTTCGTTGCTGATCACGTCTTCCACTGATGAATGCCGCTCACCGGCATATGCCACCGGGAAATCATCGCCTGCATTCCGGTCCGATTCCTCCACCGCGGTAAATGAATGTTCCATTTCTTCATCACCCTGAGCTATCAGGGCGATTGATCCCGGACTGGCATAATCAGAATTTCTGGCACCGTCACCCGCCGCCCTGTCCCGGGAATTCAATAAAAACCCCCCGTCAGGGGGAGAAAAGCGGTGTCCGTACAAACCGTAAAACACGCCCGCCCCCGCGATGACGACGAGTATCACCGCAAGTGAAACCCTCGCCGGCGTGAGGAGCGGTGATCTGCGGAAGTGATCCTTCATCCCGTAAATGACTGATTTCACCAGTCGCCGGTTCACTTTTGTCTTGTTCTTGATGATCATGGCCAGCAGAACCTGGTGACACAGTAGAACGATTCTGCGTGGGTACCCACCCGTTTCACGGTAAATGACCCGCAGGGCCGGACCGGTAAAACGTATCGACACATCATCCCGGTTCACATCCGCGGCCTTATGAATACGGAAGTGAACCATGGCACAGGTATCCTTATAGTTGAGCGGTCCCAAGTAATATGTCAGGTTCACCCTGTCGGCGAAACCGGGATGACACTTGAGATTCTCACGGAATTCCTCCTGGCCGAATATGGCTATTTGCAGGAGCTTCTGTTCATTTGTTTCATAGTTCAGAAATTCACGGAGACTTTCCATGGCAAAATCGGGAATTTTCTGTCCCTCATCTATGATAAGTACCACCAGTCTGCCCCGCTCAACAGCCTGTTGAAAGAGATAGTTCTTGATGCGCTCCCGCAGCTGCCATGCACTGGCGGGCGAACCATCGTCATCTCCGGCGACTCCGAAAAGCCCCGCCACGTATGCCAGAAATTCCATTTCCGTACTGAAATGGGGATCGAGCATGAGGTGAGTTTCCACTTCGGGATCCGAAGCGAATTTCCGTATAAGCTGGCGCGACAGAGTCGTCTTTCCGGCGCCCACGTGCCCAATGATGACACTTAACCCCCGGCGAAGCCTCAGTGCCAGTTCCAGCTTCTGCAGGCACTCCACGTGCTGCCGGGATTCATAGAAAAAATCCGGTTCCGGTGAGCTGGAAAAGGGCTCTCTGGTCAGGTTAAGAATTCGATAATATTCCATGGCCCTTGATCTCTGCGCTTCCGCGTCGACCTTTCTCCGTCACCTCAACCGGCGGCGCCCCCCTCAGTTTCCAATATGCGCGGCGTGATGAAGATCAACACTTCTTCCATCGACTGGCTTCGTCCCTGGCTTTTAAACAGCCAGCCCAGAACGGGAATTTCATTCAACCAGGGAACACCCGCATCGCTGTTCCGGTTCTGTTGTTTACTCAGGCCCGAAATGACAATCGTTTCGCCGTTGTTGACGATCAGGGTAGTGTCGGTCTGTTTCTTGATGATGCCGGGGTTACCCCTGACATCAACGCTAAAATCCACTTCGTCCTTCTTGATGAGGATTTTCATTTTCATGGTGTCATCATCAATAACGTGAGGCGTGATTTCCAGCCGGAGCACCGCGTCTTCGAATTCCACCGTCTGGTCACCGTCCTCGTCGATGGTCACGAAGGGAACTCTTTGCCCGTTTTCCGTAAAGGCCATCTGGTTGTCCAGCGTCGTGATCGAAGGCCGGGAAAGAATGTTCAATTTCCCCTCGCTCTGCAACGCCTGAAGTTGCAGTTCAAGGATACTGCCCCCGATCGTTCCGTACATGAGACCCAGCGATCCGAAACCGCCGGCCGCTTGCATGGCGCTTGAACTCGCCGGGAAATTAACGCCCATGCCCTGGCCGCTCAGCCCCCGGGAGCTGCCGTCGGTCGGCGTATATCCGCCACTCGCCGGATCTGACGGCGTGGTCCCACCCGTGCCGCCGGGGGTGATCCAGTAATCCCTGCTGCCTGCAACGTTTCGGTAGAGACCTCCCCACCGAACGCCAAGATCCCGCGCCATGTCGCTTGTCGTTTCGACTATCGTGGCCTCGATACGGATCTGGGCCGTAGGCTGATCCATCTTGTCGATCAGCGGGACGATGCGTTCGAGATCGGCGCGCGTCGCCTGAACAATCAGCGAATTGGTGTGTTCGTTCACTCGAATAGAACCGTAGGGCTCGCCCTCTTCCTTTTTTGTCAGGAATTCAATCAGGTTTTCTCTAAGTTTTTTCGCATCGGCATAGTCCACGGGGATTGCCATGGTATGGAGCGGCGCCATACGGCTCTGCATAATCTGCTGCTGTATGCGTTTTTCACGAATATCCTGCCACTTGAGATCGTTTTCGAGGCACTCGAAAGTCGCCACGCGAATGATATCGCCCTCCCAGAGGTAACTCAACCCGCGGGAACGGAGGATGCTCACAAAGGCCTCGTCCCATGGAACATCTTCGAAATCGACGCTCACCGTCCCCGTTACTTCCGTTCTCATCAGGATGTTCTGGTCGGCCGCCCGCGCCAGCGCCCGAAGAACCGTGGGAACATCGGCGTTTCTCATTTTGAGGGTCACCTTCATTCGTGGAAGATCCTTTTCATCCATTTTCTTGAGCTGCTCGGCCTCTTCCATGATCGATTCCGAAGGGTCACCGGGAATGGCGTGAACCCGTTCGCGTGCCTTCGGCGATTTTCCCTCACTCTGTTCAGCTTTGAGATCCCACTCTTCAAAGAAGGGATCCTTCGCCAGTTCCTTTTTCGGTCCGCATCCCGCACATAAGAAAAGTAATGATACGCAGACCGCGAGAACGGCAATTACCCCCGTTTTACATTTCCCATCCGCTGCTTTCAGTTGAAAGCCTTTGTATGCCGGCCTCCCTGCTGTCATTTCTAATAATCCTCCCTGAAGGGTACGGTAACACGCTGCCGTAGTTCCTTGTGCTCAATGACGACCTGTTGAGGACTTATGCTGCGCAGAACGTAACCGGGTATCTCAAGATCCTCTCCAACCTGGTAATCGACACCGTTTATTATAGCCATCTGTGCTGCTCCCATCTCTATGAATCCCGAATAGGTAAAGGTCACGCGAAGCGCTTTATCGCCCTCAGCCGTCTCAATGCGTTCCGTGGGCATCCCGACAAAAAATGGATCCCGCGGCCATGCTCTTTCTGCCCTCTCAATGATATAGACATCGACGGTGGCAAGTTCGCTTTCATTGAGTGCGGACGTGGCGGAGACGACAAGCTCATCCGTCTCCCTCAGCTGCTGTTCCACGTTCACCGGACCGGCCGTCGGCGGATTGTGTGTACCCCCCTGCAGTATGAAAATATCAAAAAGACCATATAGAAGAACAACTCCCACGACGGCCAGAATAATTTTTTCTCGTTTGCTAATATTCTTCAATGTCCGGAACCTTTTCAGGAAATTGGATGCACTAGTTCCCGCTTATCAGCCGATGATGAGCCAGAGTTTCATTGAAATCTCCTTGTCATCGGCCCCCTTTCCCACCTGCTGCACGGAAATCTTTTCGATACCGCCCAGGTAAGGAAGTTTTGCCAGCGCAAAAATAAAATCCCTGAACGCCAGGTAATTACCTGCCATCTCGACATCGACGGCAAGAAATTCAGGCGTCGTTTCCAGGGTGGCAAGCTGGGGATTCACCGACTGCATAACGAGTCCCGAATCCCGTGCCATCATCCTGAAATAGGGAATAATGGAAGCAATCTCCACCTCCGGCAGAGGGCCCCTTTCGGGAACCTCCAGAGACTCCAGAGCGGCAGGAAACTCACGATTTGCCAAACGCTGATACACCGGCGCGAGGCGCTGCTGTTTTTCATAGTGAAGCTTGAGTTCCATCTCCCGCCTGTCGAGCCTCTCAGACATCGCCGTTAGTGGCCGGATCCATAGGAAGAAAAACAGCACGAGCACCAGAAATCCGAGAAATAGTATCAGAAAAATACCGCTTCTCGATTCAACTTTTTGAACATTCCTGCTGATCACGTTGAAGGCACCTCCATGGAAGCCGTCAGGGTGAAGCGAAGGACCTCCCGCCCCTCTATCGTTTCAGGAACCTTTGCATTGATGACCACCCGCTCGAAAAGCGGCGACGACTGAATATTCATGACATAATCGATCAGATCGGCGTCCAGCGTGTCGGAAACACCCGTTACGAAACCGTCGATCAGCATGTTCCGTTGGGGAGCCCGTGAGGAACCGCCCTTTTCACCGGCAGGCATGTCGTCCAAAGCAGCTCTGATGTTCATCAACTTTATCTTTTCAGGAGTCACTGACGACACTTCGCCGAAAACAGCCGCCGACAGGTACCGATCACGCATTTCCCGCGCGCGTTCCCGCTCCAGTTTGAGATCGCCCACCATGTTTCTGACTGATTCTTCAGTGATTTCTATACCCTTTTGTACCTGTTGTTCGAGACGTGCGACACGGTCCTGCTTGCCCGCAACCACCCGATCGCACCACGCATACCAACCAAGACCGCTCAACAAAAGCACGCCGATGACGGCCAGGGCGACATAATTTGCCAACATGTATTTTTTGCGCTGTTTTTGATCTTCCTGTGTATAAATCAGGTTCAGCGTACGTGATTGATGCGAAAGGGCCACCCCGAGCACGGGAACATAGGCTGATCGTTCGGAAACGGTTTCTTCCGCCGTCACTTCTTCTACCCAGGGGTGGGACGGGTCGAGTGGGTCAAGAATGTCGCACGACATATCGAGCTGGCCTGCCATATAGTCGCTCATGGGCGGGCAGACGTTCATGGCCGTGGACAGGTAAATGGCGCTTATCGCTTCTCGACCCATGTTAACAACATAATGTTCAAAGGTCCGCTCCACCTGGCGCACAAGACGCTCCAAGGCGGGCTTAATCAGGGTGAAAATCGCTTCACCGGTCAGCCCGAACTGTTCGGCAAGTTCTGTTTCCGGCTTCGAGTCGGGACTGAGCAGCTCTATGAGTTGTCGGGCCTGGTCAAGGTTTGGTGCTTCTTCCACCGGCCCATTACCACTCAGTTCGAGTACGGCATCACCCGACTCAGGAACGTCCGCATGAGACGACTCCCGGTCCACGCTTTGCCGCCATGCGGGATATTCGTCGACCAGCGATTCCACCATGCTGTTGATACCGGCCTTGATACCCCGCGTCATGACAAGATTGCCGTCCGAAAAAATATCGATCCGCGACCACCCTCGCCCGATATACAACGACGCAATGGTACGATCATGGGCCGGCACCCAGTCGGTCCTGAAAATATTCTGAAGGGCCATCGGGGCAATGGTCAGTCCCGCCAGGGGATACCCTGCCGCGGCAAAAAGCCCTCTTGTGTCCTCGACGTTTTTCCGGGGAACGGTGTAAAAGAGAATCCCCAGCTTTTCGATGCCGCTTTCGACGATCTTACCCTGCACTTCGTAGTCGAAAACGCTCTCCGACTCGCTGAAGTCGAGTTCCTTCTTCGCCGACCAGAAAACAACATTTTCAAGCTCTTTTTTCGCCACCACGGGAACAGTGAAATTGCGGACTTCAACGTTCGCCGCCGACATCATGGCCCACAGATCGACTTTCCCGGGAGGCCCACAGTATTTCGCAAGACTTTCCTTGAGGAATGCCGTGAACGCGGGCGTCCCCTTTTCTATGTCGGCTGGAATGGCGGAGCTCGCGTAGTCAAGAAGTTTCCACCGTTTGTGGGAACTCTGCGACACGGTGACGAAGCGGATTCTCGAGTAGCCGATGTCAATACCGACGGTGACACCCTTCTGCCTGGCAAAACGCCCCGTCAAAAGAGATTCACGCGACTCCCGCGCCTTTACTTCATCCGCCGCTCCGCTTTCCTGCTTCTCGGCGCCGCGTATGACGTCAAGCAACTTTTCCGTTGATGTGATTTCCTTTTCCGAAGCCACGAGAACCTTCCCTCAATGATCTCAACCACCGCCGCATCGCCTGATAATGTTTGGCGGTCGATCGAAAAACGAAGTACTCTTTAAAATAACGTAGCTGCCGTCGGTATAAGTGACAATGAGAGGCGGGATCTAAGACAGGACTGTCAGACCATTATATGTAACAGGCATTTTCCCTTTCACTTGCCTGCCGTACCGACAGCAGCCCCCCTTTAAGTCCGAAATCACCGTCGATCCAGGTTCACTGCCACATACACGGTTTCCAGCAGGCAACCCCTCCGACCACGAACCCCGTCAGGTGGCGAATCGGAAACGCCTGTTAACTCTAAGTTCAGGATTTATATGACACAAATTAAGCACATGTCAAGTATTTTTAATAATTTTTTTCAATCACACGCTTTTTCTCACGGCAGGCAGTAATCACTCTGCTGTTTCCTGTGACGTACGGTCATACTTTCGGTTGTCGGAAGAACCTCTCTGTGATAGGTTCCCGGTGCGTCTATGCGGAATTGTGGTTGTGATGATCGCGCCATGCATGACGGAGGCGTCCAACCGACGTTTGTACGACATATAAATACATGAAAAACAGAGTACCTGAAAGGAGAATAAAAATGGAGATCAAAAAAATATGCGTCCTCGGGGCCGGGCAGATGGGAAGCGGCATAGCCCAGGTCTGCGCCGAGGCGGGGTATGAAGTCACCATGCGCGACATCGAGCAACGCTTCATCGACGGCGGCATGAACAACATTCGAAAAAACCTTGCCCGCTCGGTGGAAAAGGGAAAAACGTCGCAGGAAGCTGCCGACGCCACGCTAGCCCGCGTTAACCCGACACTTGACATGAAAGAGGCGGCCGCAGAAGCCGATGTTGTGGTCGAGGTCGTACTGGAAGTCATGGATCTCAAGAAGCAAATTTTCAGCGAACTTGAAACCATCGTACCCGACCATTGTCTCTTTTTTACCAACACTTCGGGATTGAGCATCACCGAGATGGCGGCTGCGACCACGAGGCCCGACCGGTTCATCGGAACACACTTTTTCAGTCCCGTCCCGGTCATGCGGCTTCTGGAAATTATCAAGGGGTTCGAAACATCCGACGAAACACTCGAAATCGCTAAGGAATGGGGAAATACCATCGGCAAGGAGATCATCGTGGTCAACGAGGCGCCGGCCTTCGCCGTCAACCGCCTGCTGTGCATCATGCTCAACGAAGCCTTCTTCGCCCTGCAGGAAGGAGTCGCCAGTGCCGAAGATATCGACAGGGGCATGACGCTTGGATGCAATCATCCCATCGGCCCGCTGGCGCTTTCAGACGCCGTCGGCCTCGATACGTTGCTGCATATCATGGAAGGCCTTGAACGGGAGCTGGGTGACAAATACCGGCCGTCTCCTCTCCTGCGGCAACTCGTCCGTGCCGGGCGTTTCGGCAAAAAATCCGGGAAGGGCGTCTACGATTACAGCTCGAAGTAACCCGGTGCCGGCAGCAACGGCAGCGCGGCACCGTCGAAAGACGGTGTCGCGCCGCCCTCTATCCTGACGTTTTTTTCGCATGTATATTTGTACGGAACGTCTTTCTTTTGTTGACAATTAACCTGAATACCCCCTATATGGTGCATTCGTAACCGGCACATTTTGCTCTACATTGAAAACCGATACAGAAACAGCCGGCTTCGCAGCGGAGGCCCTTACGAAGCCTCGAACCGGATCCGGCCCGACAGGGAGAAAACCGCATGGACTTTACCCTATCCGAAGAAATGAGAATGCTCCAGGACATGGCATACAAGTTCGCCTTGACCGAGATGGCACCCCGATCGCACCAGTGTGACCTCGAAGAGACCTACACGCCGGACATCAGGAAAAAAGCCGCCGAAAACGGTCTCGTGGGAGCCTGGGTTCCCGAAGAATACGGCGGTTCGGACGTGGGCATCCTGGGCAACACACTTATCGTCGAACAGCTTTCGCGGGTCGACATCGGTATCGGCCTCAACATCTACGCCGCAGGATTCGGACTGGAATCGCTTTTCAAGTTCGGCAGCGAGGAGCAGAAAAAGACCTGTCTGCCACCGTTCTGCAGCGGGGAAACGGTCTGGGCGGGAGCTTACACCGAACCGAACGCGGGGACCGACGTGGCGGGATACAGGACCAGGGCTGTCAGGGACGGTGACGATTACGTCATCAACGGGCAGAAAATGTTTATCACCAACGGGACTGTCTGTGACTTCATGCTCTGCCAGTGCATCACCCATCCCGACGAAAAGCGCCACCGCCGCTTCAGCCAGATTATCGTTCCCGCCGACACCCTGGGGGTAACGCGGAACAAGATCAGGGGCAAAATGGGTATCCGCGCCAGCGATACCGCAGATATTTCATTCGAGGACGTCCGTGTACCCGCTGAAAACCTGCTGGGCGCAGAAACCCGGGGATTCTACCAGGTCATGACCTTTTTCGATATCACGAGGATCATGGTCGCCGGCCAGGCCTTGGGACTTTCACAGGGATGTTTAGACGAGGTATTAAAATACGCCAGGGAACGGACAGCTTTCGGTCAACCCATAGGAAGCTTCCAAATCACGATGCAGAAAATGACGGAAATGGCGATCAGGATCGAAGCACTGAGGAACCTCGTTTACAAGGCCGCCGCCTCCGCCGACAGCGAAACACCCGACTACACCCTGGGCGCCATGGCGAAATACTTCGGCGGACAGACAGCGGTTTTCTGCGCCAACGCGGCCGTGGAAATACACGGTGGCTACGGATACATCGACGAATACAAGGTTCAGAAAATGTATCGGGACGCGAAAATCCTGGAACTTTACGAGGGGACGAAAGAAGCGGAGATCCTGGCGATAGGCAGGTCCCTGCAGGCCTGATACGTTCGAGCAACAACCGAAAACATGCGGCCCGAAGCTTCCACCGGCGGCTTACGGAGACGATCACAGCCCATAAGAAAGGAAGGCGTCATGGCTCTTACCAAAGCCGAAATCGTAAAAAATCTTCACTTCAACTCGAGTTACTCACTGGAACGTTGCGCCGAGCTGGTGGAAAGCGTTTTCGACATCGTGAAAGGCGAACTCGCAGGAGGCGAACCGGTACTGATTTCAGGTTTCGGGAAATGGTCCGTGCGGAATAAAAGCCCCCGCCGCGGAAGAGATCCCCAGACCGGCGAGGAACTGGTGCTCGACGGCCGGCGGGTGGTAACGTTCAAGTGCGCCCGTAAATTAAAAGAAGTCCTCAACAGTGAATCGTGAAAACGAAAAAGTTGAACCGTGAATTCAGCCGGTCCCGTCGTTCGACAGGGGAGGCACACCGGCTATGTCCTCTCGGGCGTCCGCTCTCATTTCCGACAGTCGTTCCAGAATGCGGGCAATGTCTTTCGCCGCGGGGCTTTGTGGTGCATACTTGAGAAGGGCTTTCTGCCTGCGCACTGATTCAGATACCGTGTCGTCGCGGTGTACGTGTCCCAGATAACGCACCGGCAGATCGAGGAACTTCTCGCAGGCGGCCCGAATCCGCTCATATCCGGCTACGGCTTCCTCTTCCGATCGCGCCATATTGACCAGCACGTCAAAATCCGCCACGCCGTGTTTCATGAACAAAACTTTAATGAGCGCGTAGGCGTCTGTCAGTGATGTCGGCTCGGGAGTCACGACAACCACCCGGCGATGAGTCATGCGCGCGAAAGACAGGACGGTTGGTCCGATTCCCGCTCCCAAGTCCATGATGAGGAACCTGTAATCCGACAGAAAATTATTTAATTTTTCGATGATAAAGAGGCGCCGATCCTCGTCCAGCTCCGGCACGCCGACCATTCCCGACGCTGAAGGAATAAGGTCGAGTCCCCCTTTTTCAAGCCTGCAGACTGTCTCTTCCAGAGAAAGTCCGCGTTTCAGAACATCATGAATGTTTTTCCCCGGCGTGACGCCCAGCATTACGTCAAGGTTCGCGAGGCCCAGGTCGCAATCAACGAGCAAGGTGTTCATATTCATGCTGTGCAGGCCGAACGCGAGATTGAGGGCAAGGCTCGTCTTGCCGACGCCCCCCTTTCCGCTGATAACGGACAAACTGAGTGTTCCGTTGTTTTTTACCATCAACTGCCTTTTTTACATCGGGCAACGCCGCGAAGCGTCCCGTTTATCCTCGTGCCAGAAAATGCTTTTCCTCCCGGCGCACCATCGGTTCAACGCCGTGAGTATCGTCCACGTGAACCACGCGGAAGTTGTTTTTGCCGGTCCGCTTAACGGCGTATAACTCTTTATCGGCACAGGCAATGAGCTGCTCCGGCGTCATGAGCGGAGATCCGGTATAAACGGCCGCTCCCAGAGACAGGCTACACCGAATCGCCCGGCAGCTCTCCTCAACCGGCGGGGCAATGTCCCGCGCCCGATCCAGGAAACGTTGCATCACCGTTCCGGATTCCATCACACCAGCCCCCGGCAGGATCAAGGCGAACTCGTCCCCGCCGATGCGGGCCGCGTAGTCACCCGCTCTTATCACGTTGCTGAAAACATCCGCCACGTGTTTCACTATCCTGTCACCCGCCCCGTGTCCACAGGTATCATTTATTTCCTTAAAATCATCTATATCAGCAATGGCCAGGGCGAGGGGCATACAATATTTTTCGGCCTTGGCCATTTCCCGCTTCAGAACTCTGAGAAAGAACCTCCTGTTGTACAACCCCGAAAGATAATCCCTGTCTCCGGCGTGGGCGAGTCTCTCAAGTTTTTCATTCAACCTTGCCAGCGCCTCGATCTTGTTTCCGTTCAGTGGAAACGCCATCCAGGCATTATCAAAAGCGGTGGCACGGATTCTCTCGTTCCAATCCTCTTCTGTCATGCTCGGAATGACGCGGGCCAGCAGCACCCCTTTTGCAGGAGATTCGTTGGACCTTTTCTCGTAACGCCCCACAAGTTCCCCTTCGAGCCGCTCCAGTTCTTCAAGTAATTTTGCCTGATCAATCTCGTCGCTGATCATATGACTCCTTCAGCAATGTCCGGTACTCTGATACGCGGACCGCGCACTACCAGACAAGTTCCGCGCGGGCTATGACACTCGTTATCACAAGGGTAACCGGCAGTTTCGTTTCCTCCGCGGCACCCGCCGCCTCACCGTCAAATTTCAACAGGTAGATCTTTCCGTAAGAAGGATTCACGTACGGGTAGAACTCCGTCACCAGAGGACCGGCATCCTGCAATTCCCTGATCTCAAGGGGATCGTACCTCGCACCACCGGCGTCGATCAGCACGGCTTTCCAGGCAGAACCGCTGCGTGCCAGGTCGATGGCGTCCCTGTCGGAAGCATAGACATACAGGAGAAATTCCGTCGTCTCAGCCGTTGCCTCAACCGCCGGCGCCGGAACGTCGGAACCATCGGAATCCACAAGATAAATCCTTTCGTATTCCGCCGTCCAGACCTTCATGAATTCGCGGCTCTTGAAGGTGGCCGCCACTTTCGCCCGCGTTTCCAGTTCGCTGTATATCGTTTTCTTCCGCGTCCATTCATCGAGAGCATCAATGTACTCCGTGGACAGGGACCGTTCACGGAACAACTCAGCGTATTCCTTCACCACAGCACAGCCGGCTACAAAGAAAGCCGCCGACATAAGCGCTGCGATAATAACAATAGTATTATGTCGCGGTTGCATTGTCTCCTCCAAAAACGCGCCGGAAAACATCGTCCAGGTGAGGCAGAAAATTCTCGTAATTGAATACTTCCTCAATATCCTTTCTCGACATGAGTCCGCTTATCTCGCTGTCACTCCGAAGCAGCTCCCTGAAATCTTTTTCCTCCCGCCAGGACTGCATCGCCCGCCGCTGAACGGCTTCATAGGCGGACTCACGCGACATGCCCCGCTCCACCAGTTTCAGCAGAATCATCTGGGAGAATACGAGCCCTCTCGTCATGGCGAGGTTTTTCGCCATGCGCTCAGGATACACGAGGAGCTTCTCCATCATGTCCGTAAAGCGGTGAAGCATGAAATCAAGCAGAATCGTGGCATCGGGGGCAATAACCCGCTCAACCGAAGAATGGCTGATATCCCGTTCATGCCAGAGCGCAATGTTTTCCAGGGCGGCCGCGGCGTGGGACCGTACCAGCCTGGCAAGACCCGTCAGATTTTCCGACAGGACGGGATTCCGCTTGTGCGGCATCGCCGACGACCCCTTCTGGCCGGGCGAAAAAAATTCCTCCGCCTCCCTGACCTCCGTCCGCTGCAGATGCCGTATCTCCAGGGCGAACTTCTCGATCGACGAGGCACAAATGGCCAGGGCTGAAAAATATTCGGCGTGACGGTCCCGCTGTACGATCTGTGTCGACACCGGCGCCGGCCGCAACCCCAGCTTTTCACAGACATAAGCTTCCACCGGAGGATCCACGTAAACGAAGGTACCGACGGCTCCCGAAATCTTCCCGTAACTCACAATCTCCCGGGCCCTGACGAGGCGCTCACGGTTCCGTTCCATCTCCTGGTACCAGAGCGCCATTTTCAGGCCGAAGGTGACCGGCTCGGCATGAACGCCGTGCGACCGCCCGATCATGACCGTGTGCTTATGCTCGAATGCTCTTGCTTTCAACACGGCAAGCAGGCGATCCACTCCGGTGATGATCAAGTCCGCCGCTTCCTTCAGAAGCACCGCCAGCGACGTATCGAGAACATCCGACGACGTGAGCCCCATGTGTATGAACCGGGCGTCGTCGCCCACCTTTTCGGCGACCGAGGTGAGAAAAGCGATAACGTCGTGCTTGACCGTCTCCTCTATTTCCTCGATACGCGCCACGTCGAAGGCGGCATTTTTACGTATATTTTCGAGAGAATCCCGCGGTATCTTCCCCTGCTCGGCCAGCGCCTCGCAGGCAAGTAACTCCACATCAAGCCATTTTCGGTAACGATTTTCCGGACTCCATATAGCGACCATTTCCGGCCGCGAGTATCTGGGAATCAAAGGTCGGCACCCCCTGCCGTATTGTCTGTTCGAATCTCCCGGTACTCTCGCCTTCACTCTTCAGAAAACGACTGGACCGGGGTAAAATCTCGCTCCTAAATAATATGACGGGGCGAGACGAGTCAAGTTATTTCAGGGAAACCCGCGACAGTCGATTATGCAGAACTTCATTCCCGAATCATCTTTCCCGGTTTTTTCTCTTGACTATATATAGTGGCGGTATTAGCATTGACCACTATATCTTGTATTTAATTATATCCAGGGGGGCAAATGACATGCATACGATGATCAGGAAAAGGGACGGACGCGAGGTGCCCTTCGACGCCGAAAAGATCACCGCCGCCATCGCAAAGGCAGGCGAAGCGACGGGCGAGTTCGACGGAAGAACCGCCAAACGCCTGACAATCAAGGTGTTGAACCTGGCCGAAAAATTATTCGACGATACCGTTATGAGCGTCGAGGAGATCCAGGACATCGTGGAGGAAGTCCTGCTGTCATCGTCGTACCGGAAAACAGCAAAGTCATACATCATTTACCGGGACCAGCACGCACGGCTTCGAGAAATCACCAACACCATGGAAGTCGACCTGGTCGACCGGTACCTTAAAAAAACCGACTGGAAAATCAACGAAAACAGCAACATGGATTTTTCTCTTCAGGGCCTCAACAACTATATCTCCTCCGAAGTAAGCAAGGTGTACTGGCTGAATAAAATTTATTCCCCTGAAATAAAGCAGGCCCAGCTCAACGGCGATTTTCACATTCACGACCTGAGCCTGCTCTCCGTGTATTGCGTCGGCTGGGACCTGTACGACCTGCTTCTCGAAGGGTTCCGGGGCGCCTCCGGCAAGGTGGAAAGCCGCCCGGCCAAACACCTGCGAAGCGTTCTCGGGCAGGTGGTCAACTTCTTTTACACCCTTCAGGGAGAGGCCGCCGGCGCGCAGGCCTTTTCAAATTTCGACACGTTGCTGGCGCCTTTTATCAGATACGACAGGCTGACATACACCGACGTGCGCCAGGCCCTGCAGGAATTTATATTCAATATCAACGTGCCCACGCGGGTGGGCTTCCAGACTCCTTTCACCAACGTGACGCTCGATGTCAAAGTGCCCTCTTTTTATGCCGACCAGAACGTCGTCGTGGGCGGACAACCGATGAACGAAACCTACGGGGATTTTCAGGAGGAAATGGACCTTTTCAACCGCGCTTTCCTGGAAGTCATGGCCGAAGGCGACGCCAGGGGAAGGGTCTTCACCTTTCCCATCCCGACCTACAACATAACGAAAGATTTCAACTGGGAAGACCCCAACCTTGAATATCTGTGGGAAATGACCGCCAAGTACGGCGTGCCCTATTTCTCCAATTTCGTCAATTCCGACATGAGCCCCGAAGACGCCCGCAGCATGTGCTGCCGCCTGAGGATCGACAACCGGGAACTGGAAAAGCGAGGCGGCGGCCTGTTCGGATCAAATCCCCTGACGGGGTCCATCGGGGTTATCACCATCAACATGCCGCGCATTGGCTATCTTTCGAAGACGGAAGACGAATTCATCGAACGCCTGGACCGTCTCATGGTCATGGCGAAAAACAGCCTGGAAACCAAGCGCAAGGTCCTTGAAACCTTTACCGAGGGAGATCTCTATCCGTACACGAAGCACTACCTCAGCGCCATCAAGGAACGTTTCGGCGAATACTGGAAAAACCATTTTTCCACCATCGGCCTGGTCGGCATGAACGAAGCCTGCCTGAATTTCATC
Organism: delta proteobacterium MLS_D; assembly: GCA_002030015.1. Classification (GTDB taxonomy): domain Bacteria; phylum Desulfobacterota; class Syntrophia; order Syntrophales; family UBA2210; genus MLS-D. The sequence goes on along the minus strand of LQBH01000013.1, from coordinate 10,537 downwards.
GGCGAAAACATCGCCAAACCGCGGGGCCGGGAATTCACCGTGAAAATCCTGGACTTCATGCGGAACCGCCTTATCGACTTCCAGAAGGAAACGGGCAACAACTTCAATCTCGAGGCCACGCCGGCGGAAGGAACTTCATACAGCCTGGCCCGGGTAGACCTTGAGAAATATCCCGGCATTATTTTCGCAAATGGAGACGGCAACGGCGAGACACGGCGTTCAACCGGGGCGCCGGGTTCCGATCTTGACCGCGATGTTTTCTACACGAACTCGACCCAGCTTCCTGTGAACTTCACCGACGACGTCTTCGAGGCCCTGGACCTGCAGGATGACATTCAAACGCGCTACACGGGGGGCACCGTGTTCCACATTTTCGCCGGCGAGCGCGTGGACAACCCGCAGTCAATAAAATCTCTCGTAAAAACAGTATGCGAAAACTACCGCCTGCCCTATTTCACCTTTTCGCCCACCTTCAGCATCTGTTCATCCCACGGATATCTGCCCGGCGAACAATATACCTGTCCCCACTGCGGCGCGCCCTGCGAGGTCTATTCGAGGGTCGTGGGATACCTCCGCCCGGTTCAGCAGTGGAACAAGGGCAAACAGGAGGAATTCGCCCTGCGAAAAACGTTCGAACTTCATTCGAATGAAGAACGCACGGAAGCACAACGGAAAACAGGGGCGCTCTAGTGGAAATCGGCTACCTTCAAAAATTTTCGCTCATCGACTATCCCGGCTCTATCTGCGCGACACTCTTCACGAGAGGGTGTAACTTCAGATGCCCCTACTGCCATAACCCGGAACTCGTCATCGGGCCGCCCTCCGATGCATCCCCGACTACCGACGACGTGCTGGACTTTCTCGAAAAGCGCCGGGGAAAACTGCAGGCCGTCACCATTACCGGCGGCGAACCGACGATTCACGGGGACCGGCTGCTTCGGTTCGCCGCAGCGGTAAAGGAGAAGGAACTTCTTGTGAAAGTCGACACTAACGGGACCATGCCCGACGTTCTGAAAAACCTGATTGACGAACATCTGGTCGACTATATCGCCATGGACGTCAAGGGCCCCCTCGACGCATACAGTCGGCTCACCTGCGTAAACGTGGACATCGAAAGTATCAGGCGGAGTATCGAACTTATCATGACATCAGCGCCGGATTACGAATTCAGGACAACCGTCGCCAGGTCACTGCTTTCCCACGACGACCTGGAAGAAACCGCCCGTACCATCGCGGGCGCGAAGCGGTATATTCTGCAAAAATTCGTTCCGTCAAAAACACTCGACCCGGCGTTCATGAACGAAGGAACATACGACGACGAAGCCTTCGAAGTCATCATGGAAAAAATTCGCCGGTGGGTTCCGGACACCGACCTTCGCTGAACGTCGGCCCCGAGACCACCTTCCTTTTCTTCCCCCCTCATCTGACAAGGCTATTCTTCCCCTTTTCTCTTCCCCTTTTCTCTTCCCCTTTTCTCTTCCCCTTTTCTCTTCCCCTTTTCTCTTCCCCTCTCCGGATGGGGCTATTCTCCTTCCTTTTTTCTTTCCCCTCTCCGGGCGGGGCTATCCTTCTTCCTTTTTTTCTTTCCCCTCCCCTGGCGGGAGGGGATTAAGGGGAGGGGGCCCGGACATGCTCTAGACACGGCATTATTCACCCCCACCCTGACCCTCCCCCCTCAAGGGGGAGGGAAATAAATAACTGCTGTTCACTCCCCTCAAGAAGGAGGGAAACCATTAATTCTGACCCTCTCCCTTCAAGGGAGAGGGAGATAAAGGATTAGAACCCCTCAGGGGAGAAGGAAACAATTAGTTCTGACCTCTCAATCACGGGGGAGGGAACGATCGTTCGGGAGGCTTCACCTCCATCCTGGCTCTCTTACCATGCCCGGGGCATTAAACCCCGCCGGGGGAAAAATTATAAAAATAAGGGGATGACCCATGCGGGTCATCCCCTGGTTCGTTTCACCCTGTCCCCGATTCAACAGCAACCGAAGTCTCACAGAGTGTCATGTCGGAATTATCCGGTATCCTCTACCTTACTTCTGGTTCTAGCAATCCCATCCAGAACTCAATATGGTGCGCCTCAGCAAAATCGTCAAAGCTGACCATGGCATCTCCATCGGGGTGAAGCGCCATGATGCACTCGCCGTCGCCGGCGCACTCCTCGCTCGCAATATGATACCAGGCAGTGCCGGGGTCTCCCTGTTTAGCAAAGTTCGCCCAGTAGGCGATTATCCTGTCGGACAGGGCTTTCTGCCCCGCCGTCGCGGCAGGTTGATCCTGCAGGGATCCGAAGACATACTGGATTTCGAACGAATGCGAGGCGCCCAGACCGTATGCACCAAAGTCAAGCAGCGGCGAAAGAGCGCCAAGCTCCGCGTAGGTGGGATTGATCGGCGCGTCCTCGTCGGTGAACCAGTAGGCGTAATTCGGTTGTTCCCTGCCGTTCAACTGCATCCACTGTACGAAGTTATTGACGGTAAAGGTCGCGTCCGTCCAGATCATGCTGTAGGCGTTTCGGTACAGGTTATCCGTGCCCGGCGCCACGGTGAGATAATAATCGGCTGCCGCATCTGCAAAAGCATCCCCTCCCTCTTCATCGGTCGGATTCAGGAGCTCCCGCACTCCGTCATAATAGTCGGGTTCAGTATACATCAGGTTAAAATCGGGAAGAAAGAGCCCCGCGAAGAGCGTTCCTTCGTTCAGGTTGCTGCCGATCATGACGGGAATATCGGCAACCTCGTCCGAATCAAGGGCATCGTTAATGGACTGTGGCAGGAATGTACCCTCTGCGTACACAGGTGTAAACCAGGCCCAGCCGGGAGCATCATTTTGTGTAGTCATGATCTCTTCAACAGACAAACCTCTCAAACAGGTCCGTATTTCACCTGCATCATTGGTTCCTCCGCAGGGACCGTCACTGGGAATCTCTACATCCAGATCGGCAAAGGGCTCTCCTAAAATAAAAAACCCGGTATCCAAAGCCGTCTGCTCCGGACTGTAGGAACCGCTCTGGACGATGGCTTTATGGAACAAACCGTCATCCTGCGCCTCAGACGCCATCAGCGACAGCACGCTGTGCCCGCCGGCGGACTCGCCGAAGATGGTGACATTGCCCGGATCGCCGCCGAAATTATCAATGTTGGCCTGCACCCACTGGAGCGCCGCCACCTGGTCCTTCAGGCCGAAGTTGCCCGTCGGATCCTCAAGCGCCGGGTGCGGCAGGAAGCCGAAGGCGTTGAGGCGGTAGTTGATGGTCACGACGATCACGTCTTCGTGTACCAGGTCGGGCATGTCATAGCCGGGATTGCACGCGGAACCCTGAATGAGCGCGCCGCCGTGAATCCAGACCATGACGGGAAGATCGTCGCCTTCCAGTGGCGCGAATACATTCAGATACAGGCAGTCCTCGTTGCCGCATCCGTCATCCTGAATACACTTGTCACCAAACCGGGTGGCGATGACGATATCCCCTTCTTCGGCTTCGTACACTGCGGGCGGTGCAAATCGCAATTCTCCCACCGGCGGCGCCGCGTAGGGAATACCCTTCCAGACATTCATTCTGGCGGGCACTTCATAGCCGACGATATCTCCCGAGGTGGTTGCGACAGCGTCGGGAATATTTGCCGTTCCGACGGCGACTCCCGCTTCTTGCAACACGTCACGGAAATCTTCGATGGCGGTGCGCAAGGCTCCAATACTGCCACTATTCACTGCGAATCCCACGTCGTTTTCGAAGGTGGTCACGTCCGCCTGGAAATCTTCCAGGTCTCCCGGAAAGTCCACACCCGGGAATGTTGTGCCGTTGGAGGGATCGTTGTCGGTGTCAAGGGCGTTGAAAATCAACGCATCCACCCGCATGTCTTCATCGGAAATATCATCCAGCCCCATGGAAGCAACGGCCGTGCCGCTTCCGATCTCAATCCCGTCGGGACCGCCGAAGTAGAAGGTAATCTCCCTGCCCGGGAAATACACGTAGGCGCCGTCCTCGTCCGTGTAGCCGTAACGATCTCTCGCCCCTTCGGGCGCCGCGGCGACGTAATACAGGCCGGCCATGGGACCTTCATGCGCTAAAACACCGTCATGAGGAAAGACGTCGATCGTCAGCGGATCCCTCATGGTAAGAATTCCGCCCTGTGAAACTTCCAGGTATTCCTTGACGGTGCTTGTATAAGGCTCCCAGCCGAGATCGGGATCACCCGTTTTAGCGAAGTTGGTCCACATGGTCATCATGGTGTCGGCGACCTCTGTGTCCGTTTCACTCCAGTCGATCGGCGGAGGATCTCCGGGAGGAAGACCGGTAAGACCCAGGAGGTGATGAGAATAGGCGCTTTCGGGATAGTTGAACAGGTAAACCAGTTCAACACCGTGGTAGGCGACACCGCCCTCGGCCGCCCAGCCGCTCATGACATGATCAAACACGTACACATACACGTCTGATTCAAAAAGATCCGCGTAGAATCCCATATCTTCCACCAGACGGGGAGCGCCGAACCCGCCGGTCGTCTCCGTGGCGGGCATGAATATATCATCACGGTTCATGCCGGAAATAAGCGGCACATCGATATAGTCACCTTCTTCTGTGGCATCGATCAGTGCCTTGGGCAGATGTCCACCGTCGACATTAGGTCCGATCAGCGTGGACAGGGGCATCTCGACGACTTCCAGATCGACCACGGCCGTTTCGGCGGCACTCACGATGTCTTCCCAGGGCACCTCCCGCATGTCCTCGAGGCTTTCAACGTCCAACTCTTCCTGGAGCGCCAGGCCTCCCGCGCAGGCAACCTCCAGCGACGTTGTATCCAGCGGGTACATGCCGCTTTGTATGATCGCCTTGTGGAACAATCCCGCCGCATCGGGAGACGCGAGCAGATGCTGTACCTTGCCGCCGCCGCCGGATTCGCCGAAGATGGTCACGTCGTCCGGATCGCCGCCGAAGGCCTCGATGTTGTCCCGAACCCATTCCAGGGCCGCCACGAGGTCCATCTGGCCGTAGTTTCCGGCGCCCGCATACCCCGACTCAGCCGCTGATTCCGCGATAAGATCAGGATGGGCCAGGTATCCGAAGGGTCCCAGGCGATGGTTGACGGTGATCAGGATCACGTCCTTCGTGGGCATCGATTCGGGATTATTAAAGGCAAGGGTATTGCCGGTAAGAATGGTGAACCCGCCGCCATGAAAATAGACCATGACGGGAAGGTCTTCGGCGTCGCGTGGCGCCGTGATGTTCAGGTACAGACAGTCTTCACTCATACCGCCTTCGCCCCCCGATTGGTACTTCGGGTTCTGGGCCGCCTGATCTCCCCAGGCCGTGGCTTCACGGATTCCTTCCCATACGTCGGGAGCCTGTGGCGGCCGCCATCTGAGATCGCCTACAGGGGGCTTCGCATAGGGAACGCCCAGCCACTGCCAGGTGTCATCCGTCGGGCCGGAAGCTCGCAGCAGTCCGTACATGGTTTCGACAACGCCCCGTACCTGCAGACCCGCGTTCAGGTTCTCTCTGGCTTCATCGGCGGTCTTGAGTATCAGGCCCAGTTCCGCCATCAACCCGGCCACGTTCGGATCAGCCTCGAAATCGTCCGGACTCTGGTCAAAATCGATGGGCACGGCCGCCGATACAGATTCCGCGGTTTCTTCGGTAATCTTAATACCATTGCTCAGGTCACCGTCGTCATCAAGCGTCTGAAGGAACCGCGCTATATTGGTGACCGCCTGGTCCGCCGTACCGGCGGCGCCTGGAACGATGTCCACCGGCGTAACCAGATCCTTGCCGTCGGACGATCCCAGCAGAAGATCACCAATGTAAAAGTCCACCGTGTCACCGGGCTCATAATCAAAGGTACCGTCTTCATCGGTATACCCCTCGAGACCTGAAGGATCCGCGACATAATAGAGTCCTTCGACGGGACTGTTCACGAACACCCCCGAACTGGGGGGGCTGCCGCCGCCGGGTGTCGCGTCGCCCCCGCCGGTACCGACAATGGATACCAGGCCCAGCAGGAGTACCGCCAGGATAGCCCCGTACCGGAGGCCGGTTAAGAGTTGTTTGCGTGCCTGTTCCATGACTGATTCCTCCTTCTTGTGACCCTGTAATTATCTTTCCTGAATAGATGTACAAAAACGCTCCTTCGCCGCTGATACGCGAAGAAAGAACGACTTTCCCGCGTTATCGCACGGCGGCGGGATTGCGCTTCACGCAACACTTTTTTATTTACATTTCAAGCTGTTGGGAGGAATCAGTTAGAAAAAAAGGAATCGCAGAGTCCCCGTTAACCGGAGTCGGAAGGAGATATGATTCTGCACTGCTCGTGATTTTTAGCAGATTTTTCCCCCCTGTCAAGGAAAATGACCGGATTTGCTGACAGGTGATAATATCATCATGTGGGAACCCAAAATCCGCGATTCATTTTCTGTAGAGCACGTTATCCACTCATCAGTATTCAAAGTCAAAGGATATAACAGAGATGGTGCAGACGCCTGGCCTTCGACAAGGCCTGTCCTGAGATCCGTCAAAGGGCTCATGAGAACCCTGTCGAAGTAAGGACGGTGAATTTAAGATATCGTTCGTACTGAGCCTGTCGAAGTACGGATGGTGGACCTGCAGCACCAGGCCCCGTTCATCCTTCGACAGGCTCAGGATGAACGGGGCCTGGGGAAAGCTCAGGACAGGCCTTGTCAAAGGATAGACCGGGCAAAAAGGAGTCGACAATATCTTTTCCCCTTTCCCTTGGTGTGGCTACTTCCGCTTTTTTTCTTTCCCCTCTACCTGGCGGAGCTATCCTTATTCCTTGTTTTCTTTCCCCTCCCCTGGCAGAGCTATCCTTCTTCCTTGTTTTCTTTCCCCTCCCCGGGCAGAGCTATCCTTCTTCCTTGTTTTCTTTCCCCTCCCCTGGAGGGAGGGGATTAAGGGGAGGGGGGTCTGCCACATCAAGTAGTATATTCTTTCCTTTGCCTCTCTCGCAGATCCTTCATGCAAAAACCAGCACCCCCACCCTGACCCTCCCCCCTCAAGGGGGAGGGAAATAAATTAGTGCTGTCCACCCCCCTCAAGGAGGAGGGAAACAATAACTACTGTTCACTCCCGTAAAGGGGGGAGGAAAACAATTAGTTCTGACCTCTCCCTCAGGGGGAAGGAAAAATATAGTATGCCCGAGGCACGGCATTAAAACCCGTCTCGGTGGAGGGAACATAACGTCGGAAGACGTCCCCGTCATGGGAAGGGTCAGGCGAAGCAGGGTAATTATTTTAAAATTCCCTCTTCTCTTGTCAATCGATGCAAAACATATTAAAAGGCAGCGATGGTAATAGAAAAACGAACGGGACGACTCGTTCCTCGCTTAAGGAAAGAGAATGGAAAATAATCAGGTGTACAACGGCGGCACGAATGATCCCGTGGAGCATGCCCGGGAAGTTCTCAAAATAGAAGCGGACAGTATCATTTCGCTGATCGACCGAATCGGGGATGATTTCAGGAAAGCCGTGGATATCATTTCATCATGTCGCGGCCGGGTTATCGTCACCGGACTCGGCAAATCGGGCCTCATCGGAAAAAAGATCGTGGCGACTCTCACGAGTACGGGAACTCCGTCACTTTTTCTTCATCCCGTGGAAGGGGTACACGGCGACCTTGGCATCGTGACCCGGGATGACGTGGTCATCGCCATCTCAAACAGCGGCGAGACGCAGGAGCTGAACGTTCTTATCGACCGTTTTCACGATATGGGCCTCTCGCTCATCGCCTTTACGGGCAACACATCTTCTTCGCTGGCACGGGCAAGCGATTGCTGCATCGACGTGGGCGTTCCACGCGAAGCATGTCCCTTCAACCTTGCGCCGACGTCGAGTTCAACGGCGACGCTTGCCATGGGGGACGCTCTCGCCGTTGCGCTGGTCAAGAAAAAACGTTTCACCGAGGAAGACTTCTACAAGTTTCATCCCGGTGGAACACTGGGCCTCAGGCTCCTGGCAAAGGTGCGGGAGGCTATGACAACGGATGACCGGGTGCCCGCCGTACCCACGGGAACGCCGGTTTCCGAAGCCGTGCGCGAAATGGATGAAAAAAACCTTGGCTTCGTGCTGATCACCCGACCTGACAACCGGTTGCTCGGCATTCTCACCGATGGCGACTTGCGGAGATTTATCAGGCAGAAAGCGGAGTTCAACGGGAAAAAAGTTGACGATTTCATGACGCGGTCGCCGCGCACCATCAGCTCGGGCGCCACTCTCGGAGAAGCCGTCGAAATCATGCAGAAACACGAGATCACCACATTGGCGGTGGTTGACGGGCAGGGATGTCTGGAAGGCTCCGTTCACCTTCATGACATCCTTGGACGCGGCGGCACGATCAAGATCGCCATGCCGCAGGAGACCTGAATGCCCCCCGGCAGCGAGTAACTATGCCGCGAATCATCGAGGATCTCACATGAACGTGCCGAAACAGGATCTGATCGTACGCTGCCTCAAGTGTGGCCAGAAAAACAGGATCAGCCGCGAACATCTGGGCGACAGGCCCTTTTGCGGGCGCTGCGGAGCATCGCTCGACGAAATTTACATCCAGTGTCTCAGGTGCGGGCGCATCAACCGGATTCCCGAAGGACAGGTTCACGACCTGCCGCGCTGCGGTAAATGCGGAGCCCCGCTCTATACCGACTATGTGCTCGACCTGTCGGAAGAAAACTTTGAACGGGAAGTCCTCGAACGCGACGAAACAATCCTCGTGTGCTGCTGGACCCCGGATTCCGATCTATGCCGCAGGGCAATGCCGGCGCTCACCAAGCTCGCGCCGAAATACCTGGGCAATTTGAAACTGTACCGGCTGAATGTTATTGAAAATTACGAGCTCGCCGCGCGTTACTCGGTGGAGGAAACCCCCGCCTACCTGCTTTTCAAAAAAGGGATCCTCATCGAAACAATCGTGGGAATCGCTTCACTCGCGGACCTCGAAAAGAATCTTCGTGCCATATCCCGGCGATAGCCCGAGGAAGGCGGGCGGCGTAATGCCTCATTCCCTGTTGCAATGAAGCACATCGACATTCACAATAAAGAACAGGTCCTGGAGCGTATCAGGACACGGCTCGCCGTTACGGACGCGGGATATGCCCGGCAGGTGGCCGCTATCCGTTCGTATAACCGAAGTGGCCAGGATTGGCGGGCGGCGGGCGTTCTGATCCCCCTGTGCTACAAAAAAAGTGTGGAGGACGGTAGAGGCGGGTTCGTGCTCCAGTTGATACGAAGGTCGTCCGCCGTGAAGCAGTCCGGCGACATCAGCGGTCCCGGCGGCATGTTATCCTCCCGCTTCGATCGCATTCTCCGTCTTCCGCTACTTCTGGGTGTAACACCCATACTGAGGAGATACGCAAAAGCAGCCGCGAAACAAAAGGGAAAAACGGAACTTTCCATTGTTTCACTGTTTCTTGCCAACGCGCTCCGCGAATCGTGGGAAGAAATCGGTCTCAATCCGCTGAACGTCGATTTCCTCGGCCCCCTGCCCTGCCAGGACCTGCTGATGATGACGAGAACCATTTTTCCGGTGGCGGGCCATGTCAAACGGGAGTGGAAATTCAGGCCGAACAGAGAAGTTGAACGAGTGGTGGAAATTCCCCTTGCCGACTTTTTCAGAAAAGATTCCTACGGCATGTATTGCGTGGACAACAGTTTCAGCGGCGAGTCCCCGCCGTTCACAACGCCCTGCCTCATCCGCCGGAGTCACGGCGACGAGGAAGACATTCTCTGGGGCGCAACCCTCCGCATTATAATGGATTTTCTGCGCATCGTTTTCGATTTCGTCCCCCCCGAAAACGGCGACGGTCGGGTGATACGGAAAATAATTTCGGCTGACTACCTGACAAGCAACGGGAAGCAGGGAAAGGGAAAACCGGTCCCCCGGGCCACAAGCGGGACCCGGGAGCGCCGGTCATGACAAGGTACCTGTGATCGCTCTTTATCGCGATTGTGTTTCCGGTTATTCCACCGTCATAATGTCCTGATTCAACTCCAGGACCTTTGGGCCGACACCGGAAACCTTCGTGATATCTTCGGCCGTTTCGAAAGCTCCGTTCTCTTCGCGGTATTCAACGATCCGTTGTGACAGTTTTTCGCCCACGTATTTGAGCGTCGCGAGCTCTTCCGCCGTAGCGGTGTTGATATTGATCTTTCCAGCCACATCGCCTGCCGAGAAGGCCGGCGCGCAAAAAACAATTAACGACAAAACGGCAACAACAGACATAACAACTTTGAAATGCTTCATCTTTCCCTCCTCACTCGGTTAACAGTTCGTTCGACCACAGGCCCTCCGGGCGCTACCGGAACCCACGGGACGCGCCTGAGTCCGCCCCGTTTCGACAACACGAACCCGACGCGCACCGCCAATGGGTACCCGTATGCGCCCACCCCGAAGTAACTCGGTTCACAAATTCGGAGAAAACGATTCGGAGAAAAAAATGATCAGGAAAGGTTCGGCAAAAGGCCGAAAGATGAAAGATGGTCAGTGGAAGCTATCATCGTCGAAGCCGGTCTATGAAACCCGGTGCGAGTTTTTT
>LQBH01000012.1 GCA_002030015.1 delta proteobacterium MLS_D | reverse complement strand
TTTCGGCAGCGCCCTGACGACGGCACACTGTTTGAAAGAAGCAACAGCACCGATGTCGGACCTGACCATCTGCACCAGTTCTTGAACGATCTCATCGGGATCACGGGCAACTCCCGCCTTCAATACAACGAATCCTACCGGTACCTGGCCCTTAAGCTCATCCTTAACGCCGATAACCGCGCATTCGGCCACATCTCTGTGTCGCGCCACCACCTCTTCCATCGCGCCCGTGGAAAGTCGGTGACCGGCCACGTTTATCACATCATCCACTCGTCCCATGACAAAAAGGTAACCGTCGTCATCCACGTAACCGCCGTCGCCGGTGGTGTAACAACCGGGAATTTGGTTGACGTACTCAAGAAAACGTTCGTCATCCCGCCATAGGGTTGAAAGCGTCCCCGGAGGCAGCGGAAGCCTGATAACAATGAGACCTTCGCGGCCCGAAGGCAGCTCCTTCCCGGAAGGATCAACGATTTGCACATTATATCCCGGAAGGGGTTTGGTCGGCGACCCGGGCTTCACGGGAAATGGTTTAATACCCATGCAGTTCCCCGCGACGCCCCATCCTGTTTCCGTCTGCCACCAGTGGTCGATGACGGGAATTTTCAACATGTCGGATGCCCAGTGGTACGTATCGGTGTCGAGACGCTCACCGGCGAGGAAGAGATATCTGAGAGACGAGATATCGTATTTCTTCAAATACTCGGCTCTCGGGTCTTCTTTTTTGATGGCCCGAAAGGCCGTGGGCGCCGTGAAAAGCACTTTCACTCCGTGCTCCGATATGACCCGCCAGAATGCACCGGGATCGGGCGTTCCCACAGGCTTTCCCTCGTAGACGATCGTGGTGCATCCGCGAAGAAGCGGACCGTAAACGATATAGGAATGCCCCACGACCCAGCCGACGTCTGAGGCAGCCCAGTACACATCGCCGGGCTCTACGTCGTAGAGGTATCGCATGGTCCAGTTGAGGGCCACCGCGTGTCCTCCGTTATCGCGGACGATTCCCTTGGGCCGCCCCGTCGTGCCCGAAGTATACAGGATATAGAGCGGATCCGTCGCCGAAACGGGAACACATTCTGCCGGGCGCACCTGGTCCATTTCCTCCAGCCAGTCGAAGTCCCGGTCGGGTATCAACGCCGCCTCCGCCTGGGGTCGCTGAAAAATGATGCAGCTTCGAGGTTTATGGGCCGCCATATCGATAGCCCTGTCGAGAAGAGGTTTATAGGGCAGGACTTTCCGTCCCTCGATACCGCATGACGCCGATATGATCAGTTTCGGTTTCGCGTCGCCGATGCGGATCGCCAGTTCCTGCGGTGCGAATCCACCGAACACCACGGAATGAATGGCCCCGATCCGCGCGCAAGCAAGCATGGCCACTACCGATTCGGGAATCATGGGCATATAAATGACCACCGTGTCGCCCCTGGTTACGCCCCTGTCACGAAGCACCCCGGCGAAGCGGGACACCAGGTCAAGAAGCTCCCGGTACGTGATTTTCCGCACCGTCCCCGTAACCGGGCTGTCATGAATTATCGCCGCCTGATCACCACGACCGGTCTCAACATGGTAATCAACCGCATTGTAGCAGGTATTCAATTCACCCCCGGTGAACCAGCGGTAGAACGGTTTATTCGTATCATCCAGAACCCGGTCCCATTTTTTGTGCCACTGAACGGCACCGGCGGCCTCCCCCCAGAAGCCTTCAGGATCACTGATCGAGCGAGCGTAAATATCGTCGTACCCCAGGTTTCGTTTCATGTAAGCTCCTTTGCACTTTCACCCGTCCCGTCCCGCCAGAAGGATCAGGCACGAAGAAATCTGTTTGTAACCTGTGAGATACAAGAAGTAAAGAAACGGGTGCGAAAATTCAATAATGGTTTAATGGGGGGATAACAGGGGGATAGTACGTAAACACGGACACTTCGTACGCCCGATACCCTGGTCCGCCATAAACCGGGACCTCAGGCCCGGGAACCAAAAATGGCCCTTCCTATTCTCACGATGGTCGCCCCTTCTTCGACGGCGACGGGGTAATCGTCCGTCATTCCCATAGACAGTTCCCGCATCTCGACGCCGGGAATTTCTTCCTCGCTGATCCGGTCCCGCAGCAGGCGAAGCGACCTGAAATAGGGCCTCGCATCTTCGGGATCGGACGACCAGGGCGGCATGGTCATCAATCCCTGAATCGACAGGGCAGGCAGCGAAGAAACACGCCGCACAAGTTCGAGGGTTGCTTCGGCTGCAACACCACTCTTCGATTGTTCGCCGGAGATGTTCACTTCTATGAGAATTTTCATGGTACGGTCGGCCGCCGCCGCGCGTCGGTCAATTTCCTTCGCCAGGTCAAACCGGTCTACTGAATGGATCATGTCGACGAACTGAACGGCGTATTTCGCCTTGTTTTTCTGGAGGTGCCCGATCATGTGCCACTCGACGCGCGGGCCGATCAGGTCGTATTTCCGTTTGCCCTCCTGAATATAATTTTCTCCGATGATGCGGATTCCGGCCTTGACAGCATCAAGAATCCTCTCGTCATCCACCTGCTTCGTCACCGCCATGAGCCGCACGTCCGATGCTTGCCTGCCTGACTTCAGGGCCCGTTCGGCTATAATTTCCCGTACCGTGGTTATATTTTTTTCTACGGTCGACATGATTTCTCTCCCCTAGAGCTGTGTGACGCAATTATTAATTATTATTGCCGCTTCGGGTTGTGTTTTGTCTCTTGAACGTTGCATGCCGGTATTTCCCGGAAGAATATAAAACGGACGTTTTCTCACCGCTCCCGGAATCGAATAACGTCATACCGTTTCAGAACGGACACAACTTCCGCCAGCGGCAGGCCGATTACGTTGGACACGGACCCCCGAATTCCGCTTACGAAAAAAGCCGCTTTCCCTTGAATAGCATAGCCCCCCGCCTTGTCGTAGGCCTCCCCGCTCGCCAGGTACCACGCTATTTCATCATCATCCAGTTCCTTGAAAAGGACCCACGATTCGACGGCCTCGGAAAAACAGACTCCCCGTTCCCTGTTGATAATTGAGAATCCCGTTACAACCACGTGTTCCCTGCCGCTCAGCCTGCGGAGCATGCGACGGGCAGAATCGGCGTTTTCAGGCTTTCCCAGAATATCACCATCGACGACGACGATGGTATCCGCCCCGAGGACCCAGGCTGACGGGTGGTCGGCACCGACAGATGCAGCCTTTTCTTCCGAAAGCCTGAGCGCGTGTTGTTTCGGACCTTCGCCGTCAGAAGGTTTTTCATCGACTGCCCCCGGAACAACGCTGAATCGCAGATCCAGCAGGGCGAGCAATTCGCGTCTCCGCGGCGAAGCCGAAGCCAGAATAAACGCCGGGTTTGCCTGTTCCCCACCTGTTACGGCCATAGTCATCGTCTTCCCACGGTCACCCAGACATTTCGACGACGGGGACCGTCGAATTCACAGAAAAATATCGACTGCCAGATCCCTAGCAACGGCCGCCCCTCCTCGACGAGAACCGTTTGCGACGCACCGATAAGCGAGGCCTTAATGTGCGCGTCGGCATTGCCCTCACGGTGGCGGTACCCTGCATTCGGCGGAACCATGGATTCCAGGCCCTGAATGATATCGGCCTGCACATCAGGATCGGCGTTTTCGTTGATCGTTACGGCTGCTGTTGTATGGGGAACGAAAATATAACAGAGGCCTTCCTCAACGCCCGACGAAGCGACGATCTCTCCGACCCTGTCAGTAATGTCGATCATCTCTATGGGCGAGTTCGTCTGGACGGACAATCGATGCATCGAATCACTCCCCTTTCAGTTCGTCTTTGACTTGCCATCATCGGCATTGTATATATGCCATCATTGCTCCTTATTCAAGGGGAGTGCTGCGGAACACGAAACCATGAAACAGGGAGACTCGCGGTGTAATGTTTGTTTTCATGGCTGTTTTTTCATTTGTGGTTGGGGCGGTTGTCGGGAGTTTTCTCAACGTCTGCATATACCGGCTTCCCGAGGGCGCCTCGATCGTTACGCCCGCGTCCCACTGCCTGTCCTGCGGCCAACCCATACGGTGGCGCGACAACATACCCATCGTGAGCTACTTTCTGCTCGGAGGCGCCTGTCGTCACTGCAAGGCGAAACTGTCCCCCCAGTACCCCGCCGTGGAGTTCCTGACGGCCGTGATCGCACTTCTTCTTTTCCTGCAGTACGGTCTCTCCGCTTCTCTTCTCTCAGCGTTCCTGTTCTCCGCCGCACTCATCGTGATCAGCGTTATCGACCTTCGTCACCAGATCATTCCTCATTCTATCACACTTCCGGGCATACCCCTGTTCTTTCTTGCCGGCGTCTTCTGGATGAACGTCGGTCCTCTCGACGCCTTTCTTGGCATCATGATCGGTGCCGGGTCGCTTTACTTCGTCGCCGTATACTATGAATGGCTGACAGGCCGCGAAGGAATGGGCGGCGGCGACATCAACCTGCTGGCCATGGCGGGAGCCTTCCTGGGCTGGAAAGCACTCATTCACATCGTCCTGGTCGCATCTTTAACGGGCGCCGTCGTGGGCATAGGCGCAATGATCTGGCAAGGGAAAACTTCTCAGTATGCCGTTCCCTTCGGCCCTTTCCTTTCAATCGGGGCCGGTTCATACCTCTTTTTCGGAGATTATCTGCTGTATCTCATCGGCGGTCCCTGATAAAATAGTGATAAAATAGAAGGTCCTCCGACATGGAGGGAATGTCAATTGTCTTGACTTACCCGGTTTACGCATATTATAAGCCGCAGGGAAGTCGGCTGGCTTCTTTCCGCGAACAAAACACGTGGTTGGCCTTTGCGCCAACTTTTCCTTTTTTATACCCGGGAGATTTGACAAACCGATGAAAAAACTGCTTACGGAACTGATTGAACGGACAATCACTGCATGTATCGAAGGGGGAGATTTGGCGCCCTGCGACATTCCATCCGTTGAAGTCGATCTCCCCCGTGAAGACGCCCACGGTGATTACGCAACAAATATAGCCATGACCCTCGCCTCTCTGCAGCGGCGGAATCCCAGGGCAATAGCGGAACAAATCGTTTCCCGTCTCGATGATCCGAGAAAAATAATCGAACGTGTGGAAATCGCGGGTCCGGGGTTTATTAATTTTTTCATACGAAAGGATTTCTGGGCCACCCTGCTCCGTGATGCAGACCGACTGAAGGAACAATATGGAACATCCTCCATCGGCGCCGGCAGAAACGTGCAGGTGGAATTCGTCAGCGCAAACCCGACAGGCCCCCTCCATATCGGCCACGCCAGAGGAGCCGTCACGGGTGACGTCATCGCCCGGATTCTCGAGGCTTCGGGATACTCCGTGTCTCGGGAATATTACATAAATGACGCCGGGAACCAGATGGATATGCTCGGCCGGTCTATTCTTTACCGATATCGTGAACTTCTCGGAGAAAAAGTCGCCCTTCCGGAAGACTGTTATCAGGGAGACTACATTATCGAACTGGCGGAAAAAATCAGGGATCGCTACGGAACACGCTGGCTCAACGCCGATATCGACGAGACGGTTTCATTTTTTACTGAGTTCGGCGGCAGCATCATCATGGAAGGCATCAAAGAAGATCTTTGCGCTTTCGGCATCACCTTTGATCGCTATTTCAGTGAAAAGGAGCTCCACCGGAACAACGGCATCGGCCGCCTACTCGACGAACTGGAGGAAAAAGGCTACGTGTACCGGGACGAGCAAACCCGCTGGTTCCGCACCACCACCTTCGGAGACGAGAAAGACCGTGTCGTTGTGCGGGAAAATGGATCGCCTACCTATTTCGCGGCCGATATCGGGTATCACAAAAACAAATATGAACGGGGCTTCGACCTGGTCATAGACGTCTGGGGCGCCGATCACCACGGGTACATCCCCCGGATGTACGCCGGCATTCAGGCCATAGGGAGAAAACCCGAAGCCTTCCAGGTCGTCCTGGTGCAGCTTGTCAACCTTCTGAGAGACGGAGTTCCCGTTCCCATGTCGACCCGGGCGGGTGAATTCGTCACGCTGCGGGAAGTTATAGACGAAGTAGGAAAAGACGCAGCCCGGTATAATTTCCTGATGAGACGATCAAACAGCCACCTGGATTTCGATCTTGAAGTGGCCAAGAGCCGATCGAACGACAACCCGGTCTACTACGTCCAGTATGCCCACGCCCGCATCTCGAGCATTTTCAGAACGGCCCTTGAACGCGGGTATACCGCTCCCGCTTATGAAGAGGCCGACCTTTCACGTCTTGCACTGGACGAGGAAGGAGAACTCATCAAGCTGATAGACCGGTTTCCCGATCTCGTTGAAGGCAGCGCCAGAAGCCTCGAACCTCACCGTATTACCTTTTACTGCCATGAGCTGGCGGCGGCTTTTCACAGCTATTACAACAAAAACCGTGTTATAAGTGATGATGCGGAACTTTCCGGAGCCCGACTTTTCCTCGTAAAAATTATTGGCATCGTTCTTGGCAACGCCCTGCGGCTGCTGGGTGTTTCAGCTCCGGATCGAATGTAGGCGCGTGAAACCAAGCAGGTGGACGTTCCAGTTCACCCGTGAAGGAACAAGCCGATGGCAAAGAGGAACAAAAGTCGATTTGGACTGACGATCGGCCGAATCGGCATTACCGTCATGACTGTCGGGATTTCGATTCTGCTCCTGGCATCTTTCATGTTCGGCGTGCTGGTCGGGCGCAATATCGAAAGTTACCCGGAAAAAATAGCGAAGGGTATTCCCTCCGCTATTCGGGAAAAGATGTCCGAAATCGGGGAAACGCCACCCGAGGTGACGGCAAAAGACGATATGGCGCTCACCTTCTACCAGACCTTGCCCCGAAAAGGGGACGACCTTTCGAAGGTCATGCCCGACGACGAGATCGCGGGACGGCCCAAACCGCCGCGCCCGCAAATGCCGGATGAAGAAGCGGTGGTTGAACCGCGGGCCTACACGATTCAGGTTGCTGCCTTTCGAGACAGGGCCGGCGCCGAGAGGCTTCGTGACAAGCTGGCTGAAATGGGATATGCCTCCCTGATTCACAAAGGCGACTCTGCTGAACAGGGTGTGTGGTATCGGCTCAGGATCGAAGGGTTTGACAATCGTGATGAAGCACAACGGGAATCAGCCAGAATAGAGGACGGCATCAAGGGGCTTAAATGCTTGGTGCTGAAAAACTGAATCGTTGCAGAATGGTATGACCAATGTTTGAAAATCTGACGGAAAAATTCGAAACAGTCTTTAAAAAACTCAAGGGCCGGGGGACCCTTGACGAGGAAAACATACGAGAAGCCCTGAAGGATATCCGTATTGCCCTGCTCGAAGCGGACGTGAATTTCAGGGTGGTCAGAGAATTTATAGAGGAAGTCCGGGAACATGCCGTCGGACGGGAGGTGCTGGACAGCATCACGCCGGGGCAGCAGATCGTCAAGATCGTCCACGATCAACTGGTGCTCCTGATGGCCGACGAGAACAACCAGCTGAAGCTGGACGGCAGGTTTCCTTCGCCAATCATGCTGGTAGGCCTCCAGGGATGCGGCAAAACAACAACAGCCGCCAAACTGGCCCGGCACCTCAAGGAACAGGGGAACCGGGTCGCCCTTGTCTCGGCCGACGTATACCGTCCCGCGGCCATGGAACAATTGAAAATCCTCGGGAATAAAATCGACGTACCCGTCTTCGAATCAGGTGAAGTGAAAAATCCCGTCAAAATATGCGTCGATGCCTTCGAGTATTCCCGCGCGAACGGATTCGAAACATTGCTCATCGACACGGCAGGCCGACTGCACATCGACCAGACGCTGATGGAAGAACTTGCCCGGATAAAGGCGGCGGTGAATCCTTCGGAAATCCTGCTTGTCGCCGACGCCATGACCGGCCAGGAGGCCGTCTCAGTCGCCCAATCGTTCAACGAAACCCTGGCCGTCGACGGCGTGGTCCTGACCAAGATTGACGGCGACGCCCGCGGCGGCGCCGCACTCTCCCTGCGAAAGGTGACCGGCACGCCTATCAAGTTCCTGGGAATCGGTGAAAAAATCGATGCCCTGGAAGTTTTCCACGCCGAGCGAATGGCCTCCCGGATTCTCGGGATGGGCGATATCCTTACGCTTGTTGAAAAGGCGCAGAAGACGATCGATGAAAAGGCCGCAAAAGAGCTTGAAAGAAAAATAAGGAAGAACGACTTCACGCTTGACGATCTCAAGGCGCAACTGCAGCAGATCAGAAAAATAGGCTCGCTTCAGGACATACTCGGCATGATTCCCGGTGCCGGGAAAATGAAGGGCCTGAAGAACATGCAGCCCGATGAAGGTGAACTGGTCAAAATAACGGCTGTCATCGATTCCATGACGAAACAGGAACGCGAGCATTACAAAATAATAAACGGAAACCGCCGCAAAAGAATCGCCGCCGGCAGTGGCACCACGGTGCAGGACGTCAACAGAGTCATAAAAAATTACGAGGCCATGAGAAAAATGATGAAAAAATTGTCGAAGGGCGGCATGAAATCATTTTCCAGAGGGAAAATACCCTTTTAATTGTCGTACAACTATGTTATCAATAGCATTCACGCTCTATAGAATCTCACTTAGATATATGTAAAAAACTTGAAAGGCCGGAGGTAGGAATCAATCAGCATGGCGACGAAAATCAGACTTACCCGCATGGGTGCGAAGAAAAAACCCTTTTACCGCATTGTCGTGGCGGACAGCCAGTCACCAAGGGATGGACGATTCATAGAGATAATCGGAAACTACGATCCGCTCCAGGATCCCGCCGTCATAAACATCAAAGAAGACCGCGTCGTGGAATGGCTGTCCAGAGGTGCGAAACCGTCCAGAACAGTCTCGAATCTTTTGCAAAAGAAGGGAATCCCTATCCCGAAGGAAACACCGGTTACACAATAGCGGCTCGACCAGGACAAGATTCGTATCGGCTTTTTAATTCTTGCACGCTGTGGAGGTTGACACGATGGACGGTGGTACGATGAAGGATCTGATCAAGTATATCGCACAGGCGCTGGTAGACCACCCCGACCAGGTTGATGTTTCCGAGGTGGTGGGTGAACAGACATCGGTCATCGAACTGAGGGTTACCAAGGAAGACCTCGGCAAGGTCATCGGGAAACAGGGCAAAACCGCCAAGGCAATGCGCACCATTCTCAGCGCTGCCTCATCGAAGCTTAACAAGAGGTCGGTACTGGAAATTATCGAATAGTTGAAGGATTTAATAACTATAGGGAAAATTGTCAAGCAGATCGGCCTCGGGGGCAGGCTCAAGGCCGTTTCCTACCTGGCGTCAGGCGAAACTATCACACGACAGCAGTCTGTTTTTATCGGGCACGACGTATCCAGCGCAGTTTCTTACCGGATTACCGGAATCACCATTAAAGGAAAAACCATACTTCTCTCACTTGAAGGCATCGAAACTGTGGAAGCATCGGCGAACCTGAAGGGACGGTACCTGTTCCTGCCCAGAAACGCCCTGGATCCACTTGAAGAAGACGAATACTTCTGGGAAGATATCATCGGACTTGAGGTTGTTAACGAGGACGGTGAAAAGCTGGGGGTCATCACCTCTATCATTGCCACCGGCAGTAACGATGTATATGTGTGTGAAGGCCCCGGGGGAGAAACTCTCCTCCCAGCGGTTGAAGGGTTTATTAAAAAAATAGACATTCACGGGGGAATCGTTGTAGCATCACTTCCCCGGGAGCTGTAAAGCGTCGCCATGCGTTTCGATATTCTCACCCTTTTTCCCGAAATATTCGATTCCCCCTTTCGCGCGAGTCTTTTTAAACGGGCAATCGACAGTGGATTGATCGAAATCGGCATCCACAACATCAGGGACTACGCCGCCGGGAAACACCGGGTTACCGACGATGTGCCCTTCGGCGGCGGCGGCGGCATGATCCTCAAGGTGGAACCGGTTGATCGCGCCATTCAGGCCGTTGTGCCCGATCGGCATTCGAGTCTCGTAATACTCCTGTCACCGCAGGGGGAACCGTTCACACAGGCAGCTGCCGAGGAACTCAGTCTCAGCAGCCACATCGTACTCATCTGCGGTCATTACGAAGGTATCGACGAACGAGTCGGGCGACATCTCGCCGACCGGGAACTGTCTATAGGTGATTATGTCCTGTCGGGCGGGGAATTCGCAGCCCTCGTCGTTGTTGATGCCGTTTCCCGCCTGGTGGAAGGTTTCGCGGGTAATCACGAAACGATACTGAATGATTCGCACTCAACGGGACTGCTCGAGGGTCCCCACTATACGAGGCCCCGCCACTACCGGGATTGGAAGGTACCCGAAGTTCTGCTGTCGGGTCATGAAAAGAACATCCGTCTATGGCGACGCCGGGAGTCCCTGAAAAGAACGCTTGAACGAAGACCCGATCTGCTGGCCCGGGCGGAGTTGACGGAGGAAGACCAGATCATGCTCGGGGCACTCAGGAATGAATCAGAAGGCTAGTTTTTCCATCGCACTCCTCCACTATCCCGTCTACAACAAAAAGGGCGACATCGTGACTACAGCGGTGACAAACCTTGACATTCACGATATTGCCCGGACCGGGAGAACCTACGGTGCACGCCGATTTTTCATAATTACACCCCTTGAAATACAGCGTGACTTTGTTCATCGCATTCTGGCGCACTGGCGGCAGGGATACGGAGCATCCTACAATCCGGCAAGGAAGGAAGCTTTCGACATTGTGAGAGTACAGCCATCGCTTGAGGCGGTGCAAAACGCTATCGCAGCGGAGACCGGGCAACATCCCCGTCTCGTCGCCACAAGCGCTCAGGATAAACGGAGGAATATATCATTCTACGACCTCCGGGCGGCGATGCTCGAGTATGCCGGAGAGTGGCTTCTCCTGTTCGGAACGGGCTGGGGTATCTCCAAAGATGTGTTGAAGAATGCCGATTTCCTTCTTGAACCGATCCGGGGAACAACCGGGTATAATCACCTGTCGGTTCGATCGGCCGTATCGATCGTCATGGACAGGCTGGCGGGAGCTTGACCAGGCTATTTCATTGCCATGTCTCCCATTCTTTATTTTCCATTGACTTTTGCGGACTCTTTGTTTTATAGATGCCGTTTCACAGTGAGATCGACGGCGTTACCGAGGAGGGTTTCGAATAATGAATGTTCTCGACATGATTGAAAAAGAACAGATGAGGATGGATATTCCTTATTTCAAGGCGGGGGATACCGTCAAGGTGCACGTCCGCATCGTTGAAGGCCAGAAGGAGCGGATTCAGATATTCAAGGGAACCGTCATCAGAAAACGTGCCGGGCTTAATCGGGCAACATTCACCGTGAGAAAAATATCCTCCGGCATCGGGGTTGAGCGAACTTTCCCGATTCATTCACCCGTCATCGACAAGATCGAGCTGGTAATGAGAGGCAGGGTAAGGAGATCCCGCCTGTACTATCTGAGAAATCTCAAGGGGAAAAAGGCGCGTATCAGGGAACTCGGCAGAATTTAAATGACCGAATTCGAACAACAGGGCCGCCTTCTCGGATTCCACCGCATCGCTGGAGTTGACGAAGCGGGAAGAGGCCCTCTTGCAGGGCCTGTCGCGGCCGCGGCGGTGATCTTCCCGGAAGGATACGAGAACAGCGATATCCGGGATTCCAAGAAGCTGAGTCCCGCCAGAAGGGAGCGGCTTTATCGTACCATCATGGAAGACGCCCTTTCGGTAGGCATCGCCTTCGTTGAACCTGCCGTAATAGATGCCATTAATATTCTTCAGGCAACATTGCTGGCGATGCGAAAAGCCGTTCTTGATCTTGCGGCTCCTCCCGACTTCATCCTTATTGACGGCATCTCTCGCATTGATCTTTCTATTCCGCAAAGGACGATCATTCGAGGGGACTCAATCTGCCTCTCTATAGCGGCTGCATCCATCATAGCCAAGGTTTCCCGTGATCAATTGATGGACCGGTACCATATTCAGTATTCCCAGTATAATTTCGGCAAAAACAAGGGATACGGTACGAGCGAACACCGAGAAGCGATACGACGGTATGGTTACTGCAAAATCCACAGGCGGACCTTCAAGGTTACCTTCAGCGAACCGTGACCGGGGATTACTGGGAGAAAAAATAGCCGCCCGGTATCTCCAAAAACAAGGATACTGTATCCTGTCGTCAAATTACCGGTGCGTCTTCGGAGAAATCGATATTATCGCCCGCGACGGAGATGAAATCGTCTTCGTGGAGGTAAAAAGCAGAACCTCCTCCACATTCGGCGATCCCGAGGTATCAGTAACCCTGTCGAAACAGAAAAAGCTGTCCCGAACGGCGCTCCGCTACCTGGAGGACCACGACCTGTGCGGGCGAAAGGCTCGTTTCGATGTACTGGCTGTTCGCATGACATCGCGGGAAAATACAATACACCACATTCGGGATGCCTTCGAGCTGGCGTTGTAGCAGATATCCGTACCGTCGATTCTTTAATGTACGAACTCCTGCGAAAAAGGTTGTGCCCCCGACATACCACGGAAGTTGTAATCATGAAACCGGGTACACTTTATATCGTAGCAACGCCCATCGGCAACCTGGAAGACATATCGATACGGGCGATCCGCGTACTCAGGGAGGTTGACCTCATCGCCGCCGAGGACACACGGCGTACAAAAATTCTCCTGAAGCATCACAGCATCGGCACCCGTCTCACCAGCTTCCACGACCACAACGAGCGGGAAAAGACCCCCCTTCTTATAGCGAAGCTGTTCGACGGATCCGATGTCGCTTGTGTCTCAGACGCCGGAACGCCCGGTGTCTCTGATCCCGGCTACCTGCTGGTAAAAGAAGCGGCCGCACGCGGTATAGACGTGGTTGCCGTTCCGGGGCCGTCCGCCCTTGTTTCCGCCCTTTCCGTGTCCGGTCTACCCATGGACAGTTTTGTTTTTCACGGCTTTCCTCCATCTCGATCAGCCAGGCGCCGCCGGTTTTTCGAATCTCTGGCCGGAGAAACGAAAACCATGGTTTTCTTTGAATCACCCATGAGAATACAAGCAAGTCTTCGGGACATGCTGGAAATTTTCGGTGACAGAGACATTTCTCTTTCCAGGGAATTGACCAAACTCCACGAGGAAACCCGTCGCGGGCACATAGGGGAACTCGTGGAAACACTCGAACATGAACCGCCGAAGGGAGAGATCACCCTGGTCGTTGCCGGCAGGGAAACGGCTACTCCCCGTTTATCCCCCGATGAAATATGGTCACGCTACACGACCGCCATTGCCGGCGACGCCGTTTCGACACGGGACGCCGTAGCCGCAGTCGCCCGTGAAACAGGAATGCCAAAGCGGGAAATATACGAAATTGTTCTCATCCGTTCCCGAAAATGATGGTGCCGCGTGCGGCACGGAAAAAGCCCTGGCACTGACTCATGAAAAAATGCTATTATTATGTATGAATCGAACCCTAATACGGGACTATTTCGGAGGTTTCAATGACACGCTGGTTTAAGAAAAAAAAGGCCGGTACGGTCTTTCTTGTTGTTCTCTCGGCCCTGTTGCTCTCCGCTCTCTGTTTCAGGGGAATCCCCGCTTTCTCGGCTGATGAGACCACGTACAAAAATCTGAAAAAATTCAGTGAAATCCTCGACCTGGTAGAAAGAAACTACGTGGAAGAGACCGACTCGGACGTTTTGATACAGGGTGCCATCGAGGGCATGATGAAAAACCTCGACCCTCACAGTACCTACATGACCGAGGAGATGTACAAAGAACTGCAGGTGGACACCAGGGGAGAGTTCGGCGGACTCGGCATCGTCATATCGATGAAGGACGGCGTCCTCACTGTCGTTTCGCCTGTTGAGGACACGCCCGCCTTCGCGGCCGGCATCATGGCGGGAGACGCCATCGTAAAGATCAACGGCGAGGACACGAAGGACCTGACGATCATGGACGCGGTTCATAAGCTCCGTGGTCCCCGTGAAACCAAGGTTACCATCACCATCATGCGAGAAGGATTCGATGAACCGAAGGATTATACTATCACCCGGGACATCATAAAAATAAAGAGCGTCAAACATCGCATTCTGCAGGACGATATCGGCTACATCCGCATATCCTCGTTTCAGGAAAACACGACGGATGACCTGGAAACCGCCCTGGAAAACCTCCGATCTTCCGGGGCAGATCTCCGGGGGCTGGTCGTCGATCTGCGCAACAATCCGGGCGGGCTGCTCGACCAGGCGGTGGACGCGGCGGATCTTTTTCTTGCATCAGGAATCATCGTCACCACGAAAGGACGGGACGGCCGGATCACCGAGAAGAAGTACCGGGCTCGAAACCAGGGCATTGAACCGAATGTACCTATCATCATACTGGTCAATGGTGGCAGCGCGAGCGGTTCGGAAATACTTGCGGGGGCTCTGCGCGACAACCGCCGTGCCATGCTGCTGGGAACCCAGACGTTCGGCAAGGGCGTCATGCAAATGATCATTCCTCTCAGGGACGGTTCAGCCGTCAAGCTGACAACGGCGAAATACTATACGCCCAGCGGCGTCTCCATCCAGGCCAAGGGTATTACACCCGATTTCGTTGTGGAATACAACAGAGCGGAACCAGCGGCGCCGGAAAGAGAACAGGTGAGGGAAAAAGATCTTGAGGGTCATATCGAAGGAGACTTGCAGGAAATGCCCGAAGGCCCTGAGCACCTGCACCGATTCGACGAAAAGGATTTTGAAATCGATAACCAGCTGCAACGGGCAATCGATCTCATCAAGGGCTGGGCATTCATGAAAACAATGCAGAAGGGTTAAATGACGGGTTATCCTCAGGAGTGAAGAAAAAAAAACAACAGCGGCGGACGGAAAAGAAAGTCCCGGTCCGATTGCTGGTTCTGTCGATAGTGTCGGTTTTTATTGTCGGAGTAATCTTCGGCGTCTTTTTTTTCTCCGGCAAGGAAGAACCGCTCTCCAAGACCGGAACGGCCCCACAGTCCCCCGTCGCCAGGCAGTTCGTGCCGCCAGCTCCGGAACCGGTAACGCCGAAAACGGAAATACCTTTCAGGGACGAGCAGGTTCCACCGACTGCACTTATGGCTATTGTGATCGACGATATCGGGTATGATCTCTCGATTGTCGACGAGCTTCTTTCTTTAAACATTGCCATAAATTTCGCCGTTCTGCCGCACTGTCCCTTTTCGGTCGAGTCCGCGTGCAGGGCTTACGAAGCGGGGCACGAAATCATTCTTCACCTCCCCATGGAACCACATGATTATCCCGAAAAAAACCCCGGCGAAGGGGCGCTTTTTGTGAACATGACACAACAGGAAATACTCGGACTCTTGCAGAAAAACCTGCGGGCCGTTCCCCACATATCGGGCGTCAACAATCATATGGGTTCACGATTCATGGAAGACGGTGAAAAGCTGACGGTGCTCTTCGCCGAATTAAAAAAACGGGGTCTGTACTTTCTCGACAGCCTGACCACGGATCACTCAAAAGGGAAGCTGACTTCACGAACCGTCGGTATTGCTTTCATCTCGCGGGATACTTTCATGGACAACAACCACGACGAAACAGATACTTTTCAAATCCTGCAAGACCTGCTGAATATTAAAAACAGCTGGGACAGAATCGTCGTTATCGGCCATCCTTATCCCGGCACCGTACGGGCGATACGACGCATACTGCCCTTTCTCGACGACTACGGGATCAAGCCCGTCTATCTTTCCTCAATTACGGGGCGCTGAACCGTCATGAAACGCAGATATCTGTATAATTTTTATATTTTTCTCGCGTTGCTTGTCCCCTGTTGCGTGTTGCTGGACTGTGCCCATCTATCGCGGGATGTTCCCGGAGTAGAACGTGAAGAAAGCAAAATGAACCGGGCTGATTCGTATTATCATTACATGAAAGGCGTCCTGCACAGTCTGCGTGACGAACCGGACAAGGCAGCGGAGGAATACACCCGGGCGCTCGGCGACCATCGCGCTCCGTATCTGGCCATAGAACTGGCCTCGTCGCACCTGCAAAAAAACGATATAGAAGGTGCTGTCGCTGTCCTCAAAGCGTCGGTGCGGCAAAACCCCGATCATGTCGACACCCACATCCTTTTAGGCACGCTCTACGAAAGAATGGAGGAACATGACACGGCCGTTCGGCACTATCGCATCGCCATTGAGCTGGAACCGCAGCTGCCGGATCCCTACCTGCTGTTGAGTACCGTCTACAGAAACCAGAAGGATTACGACGCGGCACGATCCGTTCTGGAAGAACTGCTGTGTATTAATTTCGATAACGCCATGGCGGCCTACCAGCTCGCTCACGTGTACCTGGAAACGAGGGACCTCGACAAAGCCAAATACTGGTTGAGAAGAGCCCTGACGCTGGAACCGGAGTTTTCGTCAGCCAAGAAAGACCTGGCTGTCATTTTCGAATATGAACAGGATTACGAAAAAGCCGTTTCCCTGTACCGTCAATATCTTGATTTCATTCCACGTGACGCGGCTGTCAGGGCACGGCTGGGAAACCTGCTGCTCAACCGGGGACTGTATCGTGAAGCCGCCGAAGAATTTGAAACTATTCTCGCCCAGGAAGCTTACGGCGTCGATATCCGTTTATCCCTGGGGCTCGCTTATCTTTTCGGTGGAATCGACCTTGCAAAGAGTAAGGAAATCTTTCTCGAACTCGTGACCGAAAATCCCGACGACGAGCGGGCACGGTATTTTCTGGCCGTCTCCTGCCAGGAACAGGGGGAAAAAGAACTGGCACTCAAGGAATTCGGCCGCATTACTCCTTCATCCGCCATGTTCGCTCCCTCGCGCATACAGATGAGTCTCATACTGAATCTCGAAAACAAAACTGCCGAAGCAGTGCGAGTCATAGACAAAGCAATCGCGGCAAAAAACGACGAACCCGACCTGTACCTGGTTCTGGCATCCCTGCACGAGGATAATGGTGACATCGACAAATCCGAAGATACTCTTCGTAGGGGTCTCGCGGTCCTGCCGGAAAGCACCGACATTATGTATCGACTCGGTCTCATCTGTGAAAAAAGGGGGCGGTTCGACGAAGCAATCGACCTGATGAGTGATATTCTCGCTTTCGATCCCGAAAACGCGGAAGCGCTGAATTTTATCGGCTACAGTTATGCCGACCGCGGCATCAATCTCGACGAAGCAGAAACCATGATCCTGGAAGCCCTGCAACTGAAACCGGGAAGCGGTCATATTATCGACAGTCTGGGTTGGGTTTATTTCAGGCAGAATCGCATTGCCGAGGCCCTTGACCAGCTCGAGAAAGCCCGGGAGCTCCTTCCTGACGATCCGACGGTTGCCCAGCACCTGGGCGACGTCTATGAGCGGGACGGCCGCTACGAACAGGCGCTCGAGATATACCGAAAGGCACTCGATCATGCGCCTGATGACAGTGAGATAAAACGGAAAATTGAAAATCTGAAAAAGATGATGCCATGAAAGAGCGGCGATTGCTCAACCTGATTGTTGCAGCATCTATTCTGTGCGGTGCCTGCTCGACGACACAGATCTTCCGCGGCGAAGATACGCCGGCTTCACTCGAAGAATCCGCCCTCTTCAACCTCCTTCGTCCCGACAACGACGAAACAATCCGGGCTGTAGCTACCGTGACCATTCGCCAGGAAATGGGAACCGATTTTTCCCGCCGCGTTGCGTTGGCTGTCCAGTATCCCTCGTGCATGAGAGTCGATGCCCTGCCGACTTTCGGTGTCCCAGATTTCTTCATGTCGCTCCGGGACGGCACGTTCAAAGTCTTCGTTCCCTCCAGGCAGACTCTGTATACGGGCTCGGCCACCTCAGACAAAATGTATTCTTTTTTCGGCCTGGATCTTTCGCCGGAGGAAATCATCGCGTTGCTGAGAGGAACTCCACCTGTCCCGCCCGTGCATAAAGATAACCTGAAGGTAGATACATTCAGAAATCCGCAGGGTGAATACCGGCTGAATTTCCTGTCCCGGCGCGGACGTACCGTCCAGTCGGTCATGCTTAACGAACAGCATAGAATGACAGAAGCAAAAGTTTTTGATGAGAAAGGCGTACTTCGTTACCGTGCCTTGTTTTCAGAATACGCGACGATCGAAAACGGCCTCACGGAACGGCCACTTCATATCACCGTCCACATCGAAAACCCTCTGAACCGGACGACTCTCGAGCTCCGGCTCAGTGATCTATCGGTAACACGCAATGATCCCGGTTCGCTGTTTGATGTCCCGCACGCGCGAGGCGCGAATACGATTTACCTGGATTAAAAAAAGATCAGCGACCCCTCGGCGATGAGCCACCGTACACTGAGAACAGGAAAAGAGAAACAAAGGGGCCGCCGGTTTGCAAAGAAACCGGCGGCCCCGAAACGATGGGTGCTATTGCAGTTC
The DNA here is from genome assembly GCA_002030015.1 of delta proteobacterium MLS_D. Lineage (GTDB taxonomy): Bacteria > Desulfobacterota > Syntrophia > Syntrophales > UBA2210 > MLS-D. Next base: position 18,420 of record LQBH01000012.1, on the reverse strand, counting down.
GAGAAGTTTGGAACGGGCCGACTCTGCGGCTGTCGTGCCGGGGAAATCACTCACCACGCGCTGCAGGAGGAGCCGGGCACTAGACGTGTCCCCGAGTTTTTCAAAGGACAATGCCTGTTTCAGAAGGGAATTAGGAACCCTGCTTCCCTGCGAATAATCCTGAATTACCTTTTGGTATTCAAGAATTGCCTTTTCGTACTCTCCTTCGAAGTAGAAACTTTCCCCTATCCAGAACTGCGCGTTGTCGGAATATTCCGTTTCCGGGAACATTTCCAGAAACTTTCTGAATTTATCCCTGGAATCCCCGTACTTTCCTTCTTTGAACAGTCCGTAAGCCTCTGAATACAGCGTTTCACTGTCCGGGGGCTTTTCAGGCGCGGAAGCGGATGTCTTCTTCTCGGCCCGGGGCCGGTCTCTTGCTGTTCCCAGCTCGGCTTCGAGAGACTGGATCCTCGCTTCAGTATCTTTCAGCAACTCACGAATATCACCCGTTTCGGGATCAAGCGACCCGGCACCTTCTTGCAGCGCTCGCGCCTGCACTTCCTCGAGAGCACCCCGTACCCGCTGGAGTTCATCCCGGAGCTGAATAATGTCGGCGTTTACGTTCGCCTGATTCTTGCGCACGGACTTTATGGCATCTTCAATTTCGCGCCTGCTCTCGATTTCTTTTTCAAGGGATTCCTGGAACCCCGACACCGTGTCCTGAACCGTTGTTATTTTCGTATCGAGACTTCGGCTTACATGCCGCAACTCATCCTGCGTGGCACATCCGCCCGCCACGAACACTCCTGCAAGCAGCGCCGCTGTAACAAGAACCTTCGATTTCACCGATCATGCGCTCCGACTGTTATTTATACCAACTGGTCGGAAAAACGTTTAATTCAGCCCTCCTGTTTTTCGCCCAGGCTTCTTCGTTGCTTCTCGGATCGACAGGGTTTTCTTCACCGTAACTGACCGTGCTCAGACGGTCGGCATCGACACCGAGTTTCACGAGATAATCCCTGGTGGCCGTTGCACGCCTTTCGCCCAGCGCGAGGTTATATTCGGCGGTGCCCCGCTCGTCACAATGACCCTCAACGAGGACATCGAAATTCTTGTTTTTCAGCAGCCACGCTCCAAGCTCGTCCAGAGCCGCCCGTGCCTGTGGCTTCAGGTCATAACGGTCAAAGTCAAAATGAATCGGCCGTTCTGCAAAAGTCTTGGCTTCGGCTACCTGCTTTTCATACAGTGCTTTCGCTTTCGCTTTCGCGGCTTCATCATCGGCTTTCTTGGCCGGCGCAGGAGCCGGTGCCTTCGCCTCGGCGGCTTTTTCTTGCGCGGGCGGCGGCGTCTCCTTAACCGCTGTTTCCTTAAAGCAGTAACATCCGCTCAGGACAAAAACCAGCACTGTAGAAACAACGACCAACCTTCCCAAAATCTGCCAGTTCCGTTTCATTTCTTACCTCCTCTATTCCTCGTCTGAATGCGTTTTCGCGGGGAAATTCTGTGACAAACAATGCAAAAAATACCCCCCCGTGGATTCCGCCTGCAGCGGCGCCACATGACATGATCCGTCAATACAGCTTGAGCGCCGGCGACCACGAGGGCTGCTTCACTGAATCGAACCCCCCGATATCCTCAATTGTTCGGAAGTTTAAACCATTTGCGTTGATAATGCAAATTTTTTCAGAATTGGAACGTCGAAGAGAAAAAGCGATGTATCTGCCGTCGGGCGACCAGGAGGGACTGAGACAGTCACCATTCTGAAAGGTAAGCTGCTTGACATCAGAACCGTCCGGTTTGATGGTAAACAGCTGGAATCGCCCGTCCACCGATCTTTCAAAAACGATGGCATCCCCTGTCGGCGACCAGCGGGGCGAGGTATTGTAGGAACCTTCGAATGTTATCCTTCGAACATTACCGCCGTCCGCACTCATGATGAAAAGGTGCGGCGCGCCGGACCTGTTCGACACGAAAACAATTTCCGAGGCGTCGGGCGACCAGCACGGTGACACGTCTATTGACGGACTGCGGGTAATTCTTCGCGTTTCCTTTGTGGCTACGTTGACCGCGTAGATGTCATCGTAACCGTCCTTGCTGAAAACACAAAGCATCTCAGTGCCATCAGGTGACCATGACGAAGGCATGTTGAGGCCGGCATACTCGGAAAAGACAGCCCGTTCTCCTGATGCAAGATCGAGAATATATGCATCGGGGTTACCCCTCATATACGAGAGAAAGGCAATCATCTTTCCGTCCGGCGACCAGCGGGGAAACAATGTCAAAGCCCCGTAGTCGGTTAACCGCGTCCAGCCGGAACCATCAAAATCAACCGTAACCAGTTCGGATTCCTTGCCTTTCTTACCAACGAAAACGATCTGCGTGTTGAAAACACCCCGTTCCCCCGTCAGAGCAAGCATCACCTCCTCGGCGAACTTCACAACCATTGTCTTTTTATCTTCGGGACGCCCCCAGTAGCGCTTCCCCGTAATCAGCGCTCCCCTGACAACGTCGAAAAGCCTGAATTCAACCGCCAGGCGACCGTCCTCGATCTCGAGTCCGCCCTTGACAAGAAAGTCAACACCGATGGAAAGCCAGTCGCCGAAACGTATCTCGGGCGCGGTTATTCCCGCGGCCGCAACGTCCTCCAGAAAAGCCGAACGCTCAATTACCCTGAAAAATCCGGTGATATTAAGCATCCTGCCCATTTCGTCCGCGAACCACTCTCCTTCCTCCTTCAGGTCTCCGTTTTCCTCCAGAACCTTAAAATCCTGGACTGCAATGGGGAACCGCTGGAAAGCGGGAGCGTCGATATCGATATATACCTTGCTCCATGCCGGAGAATCCCAAAAAACGAGCAACCCCAGGACCACCGTCACAAGTATACCGGCGCGGACGAACCGCCTTGTCGCGTTATCGTGCACGCGGCCGAAACACACCGCGCTTCTCCGGTCTTTTCCGTTCCATGATGCCATCGTGTTTTTCATCTCCCCTTTTCATGTCAACCCCCGACTTCGTGAAAGGCTGTCGAAAGTCGCTCCATTTCACGACATTCATCTCCACTGAAAAATTCTCACCTAACTTACCGGTAATCGGAAGGACGGAACCGGATACCCACTTCGATATACTGTGCGTTCAGCCAGGCCGGCAATGCAGGAAACGGGGCCGCTTTTCTGATAGCGCTCTCCGCTGATTCGTCAAAACGCCTGTTCCCTGAACGCTTCTCAAAATCAAGGCGGTTTATAGACCCGTCACGCACAATGGTAACCGTGAGAACCGCTTCGAGATTCCGATCCACCAATATAGCCTCGGGAAGCGCCCACTGTTCCTGTATTCTTCCCCAGAGCTCCGTATAATAGGCGTTCATTCTGTCGGCACCCGCATCGCCCGCCGGTGTTTGACCCGTCCCCGACGGGCCCGGCTTCTCAGCCGGTTCTGAAGGTGACGTCGCTGTGACCCTTTTCCGAATCTGACGGATTGCCTCGTTAAGTTCGCCCGTAGTTTCTCGGCGCTGAACTCGTATACGCTCGATCGGGGCCGCTGTGCCGATGTCGACGGGTCTTCGCACCGCCACCGCGGTCTCGCGTTCTTCGACGCTGATTTCCTCACCGAAGGGAATACGTGCGCCCTGCTTTTCAGTCTCCGCGGCCGGCATCGTCACAAGGTCGACCGTGTAGGCCGGCACGAAGGTCCGCTTCGGCATGGGAAGAGAAGGTGAAAAAAAAACGACGAACAGCACCAGGGTGTGCAGCAGAACCGACAGTACAATCATGCTGTTCAGGCCGGTGCTTTCGTCACGCTGTTTTCTCAACTGCTCAACCAGGTACATCCGGCTTCTATTCCTTCGGCGGATCCGTTATCATTCCCAACCGATCCACTCCGGCTTTGCGTACTTCCGACATGACCTGCACCACGAAACCGTACGGGACCGTTTCATCCGCCCGCAGGTACAGGTCCCGATCGATTCTGGCGGCGAATATGCTTTCCAGCTTCGTGTTCAGGTTGTCAAGCGTTGCCTTATATCGGTTGATGAATATTTCCCGGTCGGCGTTGATCGTCAACACCAGCTTTTCTTCCCCCACGTCAACCGGCCGTGCTGTGACCCTGGGAAGATTCACGTCAATTCCCATTTGCATCATGGGAGCTGTAACCATAAAGATAAGCAACAGAACGAGAACGACATCAACCAGGGGAACGACGTTGATGTCCCCCATCGCCTTTCTCCGTTCACCGATATCTCTCCTGTATTTCATGGTCGCTGCAGTTTCCGCACGTAGAACCGCTCGATAATGTTGAGGAACTCCGCTGAGAAGTTTTCCGTTTCAACGGTTATGGCCCGTATTTTCGCCAAATAATAATTATAAAAAATCACGGCGGGTATCGCCGCCGCAAGTCCAGCCGCCGTTGCCACGAGCGCCTCCGAAATACCCGGCGCCACCACGGAAAGTGTGGCTGCGCCCCTGGCCCCGATACCCTGGAACGAATTCATTATGCCCCAAACTGTCCCATACAGGCCGATGAACGGGCAGGCGCTTCCCGTCGTCGCCAGGAACACCAGGAAACGCTCCAGCCTGGTCATTTCATTGTCGCAGGCCCTGTTCAGCGTTCGTTCTATATTGTCCATTCCCCTGAATTCCAGGCCGGTCGACTCATCTTCGGCGGCAACACCCGGACTGTCCCCCTCGCGCTTCGCCTCGAGCAACCTGCCGAGTTCCGTATATCCGGCCCTGAACACCTCGGCAACCGTCGAATGCCGGAATTTCTTCGACTCGGGGAATATAGCGGAGAGCTTGTTGCTTCGCATGTATACATCAAGGAACATGTCGTTTTCTTTTCTCGTCCGCCTGATTACCCTGAATTTCACCAGGATTACCGCCCATGAAACAACCGAAAACATGATCAGCAACAGCAGGACGAACTGAACCATGGGACCGGCATCAAAAATCATCTCAAGCACATTGCCGTGAAAAGGCTTTGCGATGTCGGCCGTCGTAACCGCCAGTACTTCGTTCACCACGAGTCTCCTTGCGTGTTTGTTTTGACCTTCGTTTGTAATGTAATTCAGGAACCCTGTCAATATATCTTTTCAGACGGCTGTTTCTAACCGGATGATATTCATGGGCTATTTTCGCACCCTTCCTAAAATGATCATTTTTCACACCTGCAGCATCCTTATTTTTTCCGGATTACTGTCGATCAGGACATCGGGACCGAACGAGGCTCGTTCATGCAATTGACATCACCGTCGGCTGTGATAAAAAGCCGATCATGATGTTCGAGAAACTAACCGCCCGGCTGGCGCCGGTCATACTGACACTCCTGATGCTGCTGTTCCTCTGGAACTGTGGTGAATCGCCCCGTTCCGAACCCGAATCCTCAGAAGAATGCGATACAGCCGTTGAAACACCGGCCTACGGAGACATCCTCGTGGAGGGATCCATCGGCGACGCCTCGAACCTGATACCCATCCTGTCCTCCGACAGTGCCTCACACGGCATATCACGTCTCATTTTCAACGGACTCGTAAAATATGACAAAGACATAAACCTGGTCGGCGATCTGGCCCGTTCCTGGGATATTTCCGACGACGGACTTGTTATAACGTTTCACCTGCGCGACAATGTCACCTGGCATGACGGCGAACCATTTACCGCCCATGACGTGCTCTACACGTACCAGGTAACTATCGATCCCGAGACACCGACGGCCTATGCAGGCGACTTTCTGAAGGTTTCCAAAGCCAAGATCATTGATGATTTCACGTTCCGCGTAACCTACGACGAACCCTTCGCTCCTGCTCTCGCAAGCTGGGGAGCGTCGGTTCTTCCACGACACCTGCTGGAAGGCCGGGACATAACCAAAAGCCCCCTGGGACGGAATCCCGTCGGCACCGGTCCTTTCATGTTCAAGGAGTGGAAAACAGGGCAGAAGATCGTGCTCGAGGCAAATCCGGATTATTTTGAAGGAAGGCCCCGCCTTGACGGCTACATCATGCGCATTATTCCCGACATGGCCACCATGTTTCTTGAACTGCGGGCCCAGGGCATTGACATGATGAACTTGACTCCCCTCCAGCACACCAGGCAGACGGAAGCCCCGGTCTTTCAGAAAAACTACAAAAAGTACCGGTATCTCGCCTTCGCCTATACCTACCTGGGATACAACCTGGAAAAACCTCTTTTCAAGGACCGGAGGGTCCGGCAGGCCCTCAGCTACGCCATCGACACGGAAGAGATCATCCGGGGCGTTCTCCTCGGTCTTGGACGGGAAGCCACGGGCCCGCTCAAGCCGGGCACATGGGCCCACAATCCCGATGTCCGCCGATATCCCTACAACCCGGGAAAAGCCCTGGACCTGCTTGCGGAAGCGGGGTGGAAAGACACGACGGGTGACGGATTCCTGGATCGCGAAGGGGAACGTTTCTCCTTCGAAATTATCACCAACCAGGGAAACGAAGTGCGGGCAAAGTGCGCCGAGATTATTCAACGGCGGCTGGCCGAGATCGGAATAGACGTCCGTATCCGCATCATCGAATGGGCTGCTTTCATCAACGATTTCATCAACAAGAAACGGTTCGACGCCACGATCCTGGGATGGTCAATTCCCATGGATCCCGACCTGTACGACATTTGGCACTCAAGTAAAACGCGGCCCGGGGAACTGAACTTTATTTCATTCGCCAATGATGAGGTCGACGAACTACTTGAAAAGGGCCGAAGCACCTTTGACATAAAAGAAAGGAAAGCCTGTTATTTTCGGATCCAGGAAATTCTCGCCGAGGAACAGCCCTATACGTTCCTCTATGTTCCTGATGCCCTTCCTATTATTCACGCCCGTTTCCGGGGGATCGAACCCGCCCCCATCGGAATCGGTTACAATATTATCGAATGGTATGTTCCCGAATCGGAGCAGCGCTACGTGCTTACCCCTTGAGATGAATATCTATTCGTTCACTATGAAAACCCGGCGCTCCCGGAACAACTGATAATCCACGGCACGTTCCTTTTACTGTCGTCGTCCGCGCCCGGAAATAATAAGATATATCATAAAAAAAGCCCCGTTGCCGGGGCATGTAAGATACATTCAGCTTAAATTCCCTCGCGCCGTCGGCCGTTCAATCACCGGTCCCCGCATTGGAACTGTCCGTACTCGTGGATTTTTTCCCCGCCTCAACGGCCGTATGTTCCTCGGCCTTTACCTGATCCACCTGGTCCGACGGTTTCTTTCCACCGTAATCGGTGACATACCAGCCGGATCCCTTCAACTGGAATGACGACAGGGATACCTGTTTTCGCACTTTCCCCTTGCAGAACCGGCAAGTCGTTATGGCCGGATCAGATATATGCTGAAAAACCTCGAACTCCTTCCCGCATTTTTCACATTTGTACTCGTAAATCGGCATTTCCCTCTACCTCCCGCAGAATAGTACCCGCGTTGCGACCAACTGTTCTTAAATAGGCCGTCCCCGGCTTCATTTTTATGTCGAAATCAATTGAGCAACCGCTCTTCTTCCGAAAATATGTCGCCCACGTGCAGGTCCGACCTGAAACAGTCGATGACGAGCTTCATGTCGTGATCGGCACCGGGCGCCAGAATCGTTCTCGTCAGTTCGTGAACCCGTTCTTCCTCGATTATCTTTTCTTCCACAGAAGCATCAAAATCCGCGTCGCCGTTGTTGAAGCGCACCACGTGAATCAGCTCATGCATAGCAATGTACTCCATGAGAGGCTTCAGTTTTACAAATGAAGTGCTCCGCTCGACGGCGTGAAGTATACGCCCGTCCTGAAGGCATATTTTAAAAAAATAAAAATTCTCCGGGTTATCATCTTCGCCGTGTTTTCGATACGCGTAGCGGCACAGGTGAGCGAACGCCCGATCGTCCACCTCGTGATCGGCAAGATAAAAACGGGTCTGCACGTCATACCGGTTGTTTCTGAACCCGCCCCGCCCGAGGTTGAAATAACGTTCCACCAGGGCCTCTGCGCGGTTGAAAGACCATCCGACGACGGCCATTTGATCACGGCTGAAATACATGGCGAAGACCCGTCCCCTCTTACGCCTTCGGCACGTAATATAGCGATATATTTTCCGCTGTCAAGAGTGTTTCAAAATGTCCTGCGTGCCTTACGGCAACGGAATATTCGAGAGCATGTACTTCAGATCCTTGTCCTCGAATCGAATGGCGAGTCCGAAAAAGGGTGACGAATTTCCGTGCCTGCTTATAAAATCGTCCCAGCCAGCCGTCAGGTATACATTTTTAAAGAGCCGGTAATCAGCGTAGGCTTTAAGATGCGTGCGACGTTCGTCGTCGAAATCGAAGGCCTCGAACGTGAACTGCAAGGCATCTTTGAAAGCGAAATAATCAACGCCAACCCCGCCGGTGGACTCGAAAATACCGCCTCGCAGGACGATGTCCTTGAAACGCTTGCCGATCTGAGCGTCGAAAAGCATTCCGCTTTTGTCATATTCCTCATAGCGAAACGTTCTGCCGGTTGAATAATCGGTCCGCTCGGTGATGGTCCTTTTTCCGCGGGGGTCGGCTACTATGCCCAGGGCGTAAAACATGTCTTCCCGCGGCTGGATCCTCACGGTGAAATAGGACTTCGCTTTATCCGTCCTGGTGAGATATTCACCCCGGTAAGCAAGGTAGGTCCTGAACTGCTCCGTCTTGGAAACGTAACGGTTTATACCCTCCATGCTGCGGTCGATGCTTTTCAGCCCCCGGTTGATGTTGTCCACGGTCTCGTCCTCATAGACCAGTTTACCAATGGTTCCCTCGCCGGAGCTGATCTGGGCGGTAACTTTTTGGAGGGACTCGACAGTCGACGTCAGGTTATCAAAAAGTTCCCTGTTTTCTACAAGCTGACCAAGTGTTCCCTCACCCCGGTTGATCCGCTCGGTGATGTCGCCGAGAGCCGCCACGGATCGATTGAGGTTGTCGAACACATCTCTGTTTTCTACAAGCTGGCCGATCGTCCCTTCGCCGTGGTTGATCTTGTCGGAAATTTCGCTCAGGGAAACGAACGTCCGCTGAATTTCCTGGGACGCTTCCGTCAGGCTTTCCGCCAGTCGGCTGAAACTTTCATCGCTCTTCTCGACCACCCGATTCAGATTCACCGTCAGATCGCGGGTGTTTTCCACGATGGCGCGCAGGTTGGCCTCTCCTTCATCGCCTCCCATAACCTGCCTCAGGGAGGCGGTTACGGCCTTAACGTCGTTGGCGATGTTTCCCAGTTCCCGGAGCATCTTGTCCATATCGGCGGTCGTTTCCACATGATCGATTTCACCGTCTTCGGGAATGTATCCATATTCTTCACTGCCGGGCTTTATATCGACGTACTTGTCGCCCAGGATGCCGTGGGTCTTGAGCGATGCGATCACATCTTTCTCGAGTTTGACCGATGGAAGGATACGCAAGGTTACCACGGCCCGTCCATCTTCAAGGGCGATGCTTTCGACCCGGCCGACTTCCACGCCGGCGATCTGCACGGCCGCGTCCCGCTCCAGGCCGGCCACATTGTCGAAGGCAACCTTTACGGGATAGCCCTTTCGAATGCCGAACCCGTACTCTCCCACCCTGAAGGACATGTAACCAAGAATGATCATGGCCGCCAGGACAAAAACCCCTACCTTCGCTTCGGTACTTATGGAGCGCATGCCGATCCCCCGATATAATTCTTACGTTTGTCGCATATCACTGCCAGCGACGCAACTTAATCCTTCCTCTGCGGCCCTCAGAGGGGCCGCTACATGATGCTGATAGGCCCTTCGAGACTCCCGGCCAGAAACTGCTGCACCACGGGGTTGTCCGAGTTTTTCATTTCCTCCGGGGCTCCGAATTCAATAATTTTACCGTCATACAGCATGGCGACCTGGTGCCCAATGGAAAAAATCGACTTGATGTCATGACTGATGACCACGCAGGTCAGATTATATTTCCGCTGCGTTTCAAAAATCAGCCGGTCGATGGCCTCGGTCATAACGGGATCCAGCCCCGTGGTCGGCTCGTCGAAAAGAACGATCTGCGGCTGCAGGGCCAGTGCCCGAGCCAGACCTACCCTCTTTTTCATGCCGCCCGACAACTCGGACGGCATTTTTTTCTCGATGCCCGAAAGACCAACGTCCTGCAATCGTGAACTGACCCGTTCCCTGATTTCAGGTTCCTTCATCCGCGTGTGTTCGCGAAGGGGAAAGGCCACGTTTTCAAACACGTTCATGGAATCAAACAACGCCGCCTCCTGGAAAAGCATGCCGAACTTCTTACGCGTTTCGTTCAGGTCACGATCATTCATGGCGGTGATATCGTCGCCGTCCACGAGAACTTTCCCCCGGTCAGGCCTGATGAGACCGATAATGTGTTTTAAAAGTACGCTTTTGCCACCGCCGGATCGACCGATGATAATCGTGGTCTTCCCTTCCTCGATCGTGAGGTTCAGGCCGTCCAGTACTTTCTGAGTTTTAAATGACTTTGAAATGTCAACCAGTTGAATCATCGTACACGCTGCCGTCCTTTTCAGGCTTCAGAACATCAGGGCCGTCAGGAAATAATCGCTGATCAGTATGGTAATGGCGGCGATCACCACGGCCTCTGTAGTCGCCTTCCCGACGCCCTCTGCGCCGCCGGTGGTGTTGAACCCCTTGTAACATCCCACGAACGAGAGTATGAGACCGAAAAAGGCGGCCTTGACGAGACCATTGTAAATATCCGATAACTCTACGAAGGTTGTCATGTTCTTCATGAACATGCCCTTATTGATACCCAGGATAGGTACGCCGACGAAATAGGCTCCCACAACCCCGACGAAAACAGAAACCACGGTAAGCACGGGCAGCATGGTGATGCCGGCGATCACCCGGGGGACAATAAGGGTTTTTACCGGGTTGGCGGCCATAACGTAAAGGGCGTCGATCTGTTCCGTCACCCGCATGGTGCCCAGTTCAGCAGCCATGGCCGATCCCGCCCGGGCCGTCACCATGAGCGACGTCAGAACCGGTCCCAGTTCGCGTGCCATGGCCAGGGCAACCGTTGATCCGACCAGCGTCTCGGCGCTGAACATGCGGAACCCGTAGCAAATCTGCAGGGTCATAACCATCCCCGTAAAAAGTCCCGTGAGAACCACCACGAAGATGGATTTGACCCCCACGAATTCCATCTGCTTGACGATGAGCCGTATTTTGAAAGGAGGCCGCACCGCCCAGGCTACCACCGACAGGAACAGCAGGAGCATCCCCCCCATCTCTTCCAGTGCGGCAAAAATCGACCTGCCGAACCGGTCGAAAAACGCGATCAGACTGTTCATTGATCACCTTCTGCTCTTTTCACGGACACCCTCGTTTTTTTATTTTTATACCGGCAGCCCTCTCACAGGGGACCTTTTTTCTTCCGGTGAATCTCGAGGGAGTACTGAATAATCCGGTCCATAAGATCGGACTGGCTGATACCCGACTCGGCCGCCTGGTGAAAAAGCACCGTCGACGGCGTCATGCCGGGCAGGCTGTTCGGCTCGAGCACCACTATGTCCCCGTCGTCCCTTACAAACATGTCGATACGCGCGTACACTTTCAATCCCAGTGTTACATAGGTTTTTCGCGCCGTCTCCCGCACTTTTTCGAGAACGTCCGCCGGCAGGCGGGCAGGTGTCTTGTTCTCGCCCTGGCCGTAAAGAAATTTGTCTTCGAGCGACAGGATATCCGCCGTGGGAATCGTTTCAGAAGGCGTCAGCGCCGTGGGGTCATCCGTTCCTATGACGCCGCAGGTGACCTCCATGCCGCGAATGAACTCCTCCACAAGCACTTCGTTGTCCCACTGCAGGGCGGCCTCCACCGCCGCGGCCGCTTCTCTGAGGACATCGACCCTCGTCACCGCCGTGGAGCATCCCTCGCGGGTGGGCTTCACCACGCAGGGCAGACCTATATCCCGCTCCATTCCGGCGACAACGCCTTTCGAATCGGCCGTCCATTCCGCGCGCGGCACTACCATTGTTTTCGGCACGCCGATCCCCTCCAGGGAAAGCAGTCGTCGTGCGACGTACTTGTTCATACCCAACGCCGAAGCCAGCACGCCGGAACCCACGTAGGGGATGCCGAGCAGTTCCAGCAGCCCCTGGAAACAACCATCCTCGCCGTACTTGCCGTGAAGGGCGATATAAACGACGTCCACCTCATTCTTCAGTTCCTCGTAGGGAATACGCCGCGCGTCGCCGTCAAGGTCCTCTTCGATATCGGCGGTGGCGTTTCTCATGAGATGCTTGAGAGGAATCAGCCAGAGTCCGCCCCTGCCGTCCATGAAAACGGGGAGGGGTTTATAACGATCCTTCGGAAGTTTTCCAAAAATGTTCCGGCCGCTTTCAAGAGAAATTTCCCGTTCCGACGAGATCCCCCCCATAACCACGCCGACCCGTATTATGGAAGGCGAAGAATCGGCCTGTTCCGTCACAGCCATAAGCAACCATCCGATTATTATTATTACGTATCAGGCATATACTGAGAAAAGAGAACCTTGTAAAGCCCTTTTCCCCATCCGGGGAATCATCCCGGGGTTCCGGCGCCGTGGCAGAAAATCATAGTCAGGTCGTTTATCAGAGCGGGCCCCGCTTCGCGCCGTGAATAACGAGCGAAATATCGATCAGACGGGATATGATGTCCGAGGGGAACAGGCCCGCTTCCGCGGCCTGTTCGAAAAAAAAGGACGAAGGCGCCATGCCCGAGGAGGAATTGGGATCGGTGATCACCACGTCCCCGCTGTCAAGGTAAAATCCGTCGATCCGGGCGTAACAGCGGAAGCCGAGCGAACGGTAGGCCCGCACCACTTCCTTTTTTATAATTTCCACCGCCCCGTCTGGTATGGACTTTGGTGGCGTAAACTTCCGGCACATGCCGGGCATGTATTTGTCATCATACGTGAAAAAAGCGCTCCGGGGCTGAATTTCCGTCACCGCCAGCGGACGGGGACCGCTCTCCTCATCGATCACGATGGACGAAAACTCGATGCCGTCGAGGTATTCTTCGACAAGCACGGTCCTGTCCCATTCGAGGGCGCTTTCAACACCGCCGGCCAGAGACTCCATGCCCCGTACGATGGTGACGCCGATACTGGACCCTTCCCGAAGAGGCTTCGTCACCAGCGGAAACCCGAAGGAATCGGCCAGTTTCTTCTCCGTCTGCCGCCGGTCGCGCGACCATTCCTCTTCGCTCACGGTCATACTCCGGGGCACGCGAATGCCCGATTCACGAAGCAGTCGCTGCTGCACGTGCTTGTCCATACCGATGGCGGAAGCGAGCACCCCCGATCCCGTATAGGGAGTGCGCAGTATTTCCAGCAGTCCCTGAATGCATCCGTCATCGCCGTACTTTCCGTGCAGTGCGATAAAGGCCACATCGATCCTGTTGCGCAGGTCCTCGAAAGCGATCCGCTCCGCCTCCCCCCGGAGGCGCTCGGCAATATCAACGGTGGTATTCTGGGATACGAGTTTCCAGGGCAGTATCCAGAGCCCGCCTTCGGCGTCCATGAAGACCGGCAACGGTTCGAAACGGTCACGGTCCAGGTTGTCGTAGACGTTGCGTCCGCTGTTGAGCGACACTTCCTTTTCCGAGGACATGCCGCCGAACAGCACTCCTACTCTTATTTTTTCTGTCATGGCTTCCATACGGCAATTCTGCACTACACGGTTGTTTTGCTTTTATCGCGAGGGACCGGTTACAAGTCCCAGGAAAAGGTCACCCCGCTGTTGGGAAAAATCCAGTCCCGGTCTCCCAGTCGAAGGGTGACCGATCCGCCCCGATCAACGGTTACCTCGGGGGTATGATGTTTGCCAGCGAAAAAGCTGGTCTCGCGGACATTACGGATTCCCGTACCGGCATAGTCGAAGCATATCTCGAGTCCTCTGGTCGGATAAACCAGGTACACTGAGAACGTCCTGCTCGTCTTGAGTTTCTTGGTGGCGATTTCAATTTCAACCTTTACGTCCCGATTCAGTTTGTCCCGAAGTTCATCCCCGCCGCACCATACCTCGAGTCCCCGGCTGGTGACCTCCCGGCGCCTGATGGCCGCGTCGCGGCCGTCGATCCGGACACGATCGACCATGAAATCTTTCTCATGCACTTCCCCCGGCGGGGACGGAAGGAGCCAGCGGTATTCGCATCGTTCCTCGTCGAAGAGCGCCGAAAGCTGGTCGTTGTTAAGGGCACACCCGATGAGAAAGAGAGGATGCCGAAACGTCTTTTCATATTCCACGTGCGTCGTGACACTGAAATAATCACGCGCTTCCTTTTCGTCAACGGCCCCGTCCAGAGCGGCCTCGCGCACGTGCACGAGGTATTTGAACCCCGTTCGAAGTTCCAGCGGGCGGTTTTCTTTCCCGAAAAGTGTCTCGAACATTTCATAATAAATCGCGTCGCCCATCTCGGCGTCAGACGCGCGGGCCCGAAAACAGCTTCGTATAATAGTGTCGATCCGGGCGAGAGAACGTTCTTCATCGGGAAGAAACACGCGGCGCAGCCTGGGTTCCACCGAGTCAGCCTCGCCCCGGTTGAGAAAGACGCGGGGCGCGCGTTTGCCCAGGGCACACGCCACTTCGTAGCTGATGGTCCGTGACTTCCGCGCTATCTCGTCGGCGGTTATGACATCGTCACCCTGCCTTCCCATGAGCACCACCTCGTCTCCCGTCGCGCAGCCGGGCACGTCGGTGACGTCGAGATTACACATGTCCATCGATACGCGGCCCACGACGGGAACGCGGCATCCCCGCACGAGCGCCTCTCCCCTGTTGGACAGGACAAACCCATAGCCGTCGCCGTACCCGACCGGAATGGTCGCGATCCTGGCAGGACCGCTCGTCCGGTAGGTCCTTCCGTACCCCACACTGTAACCTGAGGGAACATCCTTCAACAGGACAATCGTTGTTTTGAAAGTCATAACAGGGGCGAGATCGACCGTCGATTTTGTTTCCGGCCCGGGATAAATGCCGTACGTCATGATACCGGGACGGATCAGGTCAAGATGAAACTCCGGAAAGTTGATAACCCCGCCGCTGTTAGCCAGGTGCTTCACGGGAATAGTGATTCCTTTCCGCTCCAGGCTCTCGAGCAACTCTCTAAAAAGACGCCCCTGGCGATAATTATAGTCGTCGCCGGCAGACTCGCTGAGGGAGAGATGCGAGAAAATACCTTCGATACGTATATATTCGAGTCTCTGAATCTCCTCGATCACAGAAACCGCGTCATCATAGAGGACACCGCCCCGACCCATGCCCGTATCGATCTCCACGTGCACGGCCATGGACGTGCCGCGGTCGGCGAGACGGCGGGAAAGTTCCCGAGCGAAACCCGGGTCGGAAACACAGGGCACCAGGGAATACTTGATGATATCGTCGATCTCGGACGCGGTGGAAGGACTGAGAATAATTATCGGCGCCTCAATACCGCTCACCCGCAATTGGACACCTTCGTCGGCGTTGGCCACTCCGAGGCATGACACGCCGTTTTTCAGTGCCGCCCGGGATATTTCAATGGCGCCGTGTCCGTAAGCGTCCGCCTTGACCACCTGCATGACGCGGACATCGCTTCCCACCAGCCGGCGGATCACGTTCCAGTTATGCCTGAAGTTGTCCAGGTCGATCTCGACCCAGTTTCTGTAAGCCGTTGTATTTGACATATTGATCCTGCGCCCAGCAGCCGCGGGGGTCACGTCCCCGCCCGTGGGGAAAAATAATGTTCGCGGTCGTTTTTATCAGAGGGAACGGAAAAAGAACAGCCTCATTTCCTGGTCATTCTGAAAACACCATCCCACCCGGGTTCGGGAGGATTGTCCCGCAGCGCTTCGCATCGTTCGATATAGACGGCCGCCGCACGGTCGTCGGGTCGTATTTCGAGTACCTTTTTGAAACAGGCGACGGCCTCGTCCCATTGGCATCGGCGGTACAGGTTGAGTCCTTCTTCGAAAACAGGCACGTGCGGAAAATCCTTTTTGCCGTCGTGGAATTCCAGCAGTTCGTAGATCCTGACCGGCAGGTTCTTGCCCTTTACCTGCACCTGGTCGAGTTCGCGGCACAACATCACGTCTTTCACCTGCTCATAGGTAAACTCGCTGATCACGATGTTGGTCCCGTATTCCTTGTTGATACCTTCCAACCTTGATCCCAGGTTCACATTGTCGCCCATGACGGTATAATCGAAACGCATTTCCGAGCCCATGTTGCCCACCACCATGTCTCCGGTGTTGACTCCGATGCCGATATTCAGAACGGGTCTTCCCTCGGCTGACCACTTGTTCTGCAGTTTCCTCAGCTCGCTCATCATGTCCAGTGCGGTCCGGCAGGCCCTGAGCGCGTGGTCGGGCTGGTCAAGGGGCGCCCCGAACACGGCCATGATGGCGTCGCCCATGTACTTGTCGAGCAGGCCTTCATGCTCAAAAACCTTGTCGGTCATGGCCGTCAGATATTCGTTCAACAGGTGGACCAGTTCCTCCGGCGTAAGCGATTCGGAAATAGTGGTGAAACCGCGGATATCTGAAAAGAGAACCGTCAGATCCTTTTTGTCGCCCCCCAGCTTGAGCTTCGACGGGTCTTTCAACATCTCGTTGATGACCGACGCCGTCAGGTAATACTGGAAAGCGCCCCTGATCTTCTTCTTTTCACGTTCCTCGGTAATATATTTATAAAGCGTTATTCCGATGTATACCAGGAGAACAGTGATTACGGGGTACACCACGTTCAGCCACAAGCTGTAATTCGTAAACACAAAACGGTTGATAAGCACATAGGCGATGAGCAGGCCGAAAGTAACGGCAAGACCCGTCGCCGCGCGCACTTTCGACAGCAGGGGAACCATGAGGAAGCCAAGCAGGGCGATGGTCAAAAGATCGGCCAGAAACGCCCAGGGCGGTCGTTCGACAAAATCCTCGTGCAGGATATTATCGATGACGGTGGCATGAATCTCGATGCCGGGATAAACGGTGCTGAACGGCGTAACGCGCAGGTCGTAAATGCCCGTCGCCGTTGCACCCATTAACACGATTTTGTCCTTGAAAATCTCCGGGTCAAGTCTGTCATTGACGATATCGCTCGCGGAATAGTGGGGAAACGTTCCGCCCGGCCCGCGGTAGTTGATCAGCATCCGCCCGTGCCTGTCAACGGGAATCGGCGTTTCGCCGAAAACAATTTCTTCGACGCCGGTTTCCGAGACGAGCATGCCAAGAAGCGGCCAGTCGCGGTACACGCACAGCGTTGCCAGGGCAAGCGAGGGATAGACATCGCCGTTAAACCCTATAGCCAGCGGTGACCACCGGTTTGTTCCGTCAACATCGGGAAACGCGTTAAAATATCCTGAATTTTCAGCCACCTCAGAAAGCATGTCGATATTGGTCGCCGCCGCCAGTGCCGTGACAATCGGAGCATACGCCCCTTCACTCGTGGCACGTATCGCCTGATATTGAGACCCCGCCAGGTTCCGCGCGGTTCGTTCCACCGCCTGCTCATCGAGATGAGCCGCTTCGCGTTCGCTGGTATAAAAAAAGTAGCCCAGCGTCACCTTGGCGGCATCCTCGACGGCGCGGGCCAGGGCGACATCCGTGTCCGCTTCTTCCATTCGCCGTTCCACCAGTTCCTGTATACGGGCATCATCCAGTCCCATGTGCTGAAATTCCCGCATCACT
This sequence comes from delta proteobacterium MLS_D, assembly GCA_002030015.1. GTDB lineage: Bacteria > Desulfobacterota > Syntrophia > Syntrophales > UBA2210 > MLS-D. The sequence continues at coordinate 791 of LQBH01000012.1, read as the reverse complement.
TCTTCCAGAATATCACGACTGGCATGAACATCAGGTTCGGCGAAAACAATATCGAACCCGATCGCCTTCACACCATATTCATCAAGGCGATCAATAATATCGGCGATCACCGTCCTTTTCCACGGCCAACGTCCCAGTTCGGAAAGGCTTTTTTCATCGATGGCCACGATCACCGTCTCGGGACCGGGCTCCATCACGCCGCGCGAAATAAACCGGAGATCGAGAGCTTTCAGTTCCATGAAACTCAGAAAGGGAACTTTCAGATACGACGAGGATACCATCACGACGACGACCAGGAAGGCAATCTTGAAGGGCGAAACGGTAAAAAGACGCCGTATCGTGTTTTTCATGCGCGCCGTCCTCTTCGAAAGATAAGTGATAGTATCAAAGCATCAGTCAAAGTCAAGGGAAAGCAAAGAGATAGACCCCGCGGCGCCGGCTGATTGGACTTGACAACAGAACTTCTCTGCGATAAAGACCCTCTCACATTAAAGAGAAGCCGATGTAGCTCAGCTGGTAGAGCAACTGATTCGTAATCAGTAGGTCCGCGGTTCAAATCCGCGCATCGGCTCCAGTAATTACAAGGCCTTACGTCACTTTCGGATGTAAGGCCTTTTTCATTTCAAGGCCTATGTAGCCCCCATGTAGCCACTTTTTTATAAAAAATAGCTTCTTTGTAGCGGTCGAGCGCATAGTAGGCAAACCTTGAGTGATACCACGCATCGGCATGCTCCGGACCACTTATCGTCCACCGCTGACACCAATCAAACATGCCCTGCCAATCTTTCACC
>LQBH01000011.1 GCA_002030015.1 delta proteobacterium MLS_D | reverse complement strand
ACTACCTGCTCATGCACGCCATGGGACCGAACGTCGCGGGCGCCATCGGCGCCGCCATCGCCGGAGGGGTCTTTATCGGTATACTGGGATAGAAAATACAAAAAGTACGAGAAAATAAATAATTTTATAAAACAATAGAAAAACTGGAAAAAGGAGGTGTCGCAGTGGCTGCTCAGGTTTTGGCCCCCATGCCGGGGACTGTTATCGAAATTCTGGTAAACGTTGGTGATCCCGTTACGAAGGATGACGAGCTGCTGATTCTCGAGGCGATGAAAATGGAAAACCCCATTTACGCGCCCGAAGACGGCACTGTAAAGGAGATCATGGTCAAGGAGAAGGATTCTGTTGAGTCCGACCAGGTGCTGATGGTTTTGGAATAGACGGGATGCACGGTCGCGCCGCCGGCTGAGGATAAAAGGACGATCATGGCCTGTTATTCGCGTCGTCGGCGGTTTCCGTTCGGACGTCGGCGTTACGGGTGAAGCGGTACGCCGACGGCTCGCTGATTTGTTCCGTGCCGATACAGGAGAATGTCACGTTCCGTCGGTTCGAAATGACCGTTCGCGAGGGGGAAAACAGGCCTGCGAGATGATCAGACTTCCTTGAAGATGAGTGAGTCGCCGTTTTTCGAATCAGCTGTATTGAATGCGGGATCGGGGGATATGATCCGTGGAAACAGAAGGAATGTGAAAGGAGAAGAAACATGACGTGGAAACCTGAAGTAGATGAAATAGATAAGAGGAAGCAGACCGCCTATCAAATGGGCGGTGAAAAGAATGTAAAGAGACAGCATGACCACGGCAAACTCACAATACGAGAACGTATAGACGCCCTGCTGGACGAGAACTCTTTTTCCGAAACAGGGGTCCTTGCGGCAGCGACTAAATATGATGACAAACACAATTTGCTCAGCATAGTTCCCTGTCCAATAGTGATGGGTCTCGGAACCATAGACGACCGCAAGGTAGTGGTGCATGGAGATGATTTCACTATCCAGGGCGCTTCCGTGGGAGATCTGTTCAAGGCAAAGCTGGCTTACATCGCCAGGATGGCGCATGAAATGCGTCTCCCCGTGGTAAGGCTGCTTGACGGAGCCGGCGGCAGCATCAGGGAAATCGCCGAAAAGGGATACGTTGACCTGCCCGCGGGCAGGGACCGGGAGAGGCTGCTCGGAGTGGAACTGATGTCCATGGTGCCAATTGTTTCACTGGTGCTGGGGTCTGTTTCGGGGATAGGGGCGATGGAGACGGTGGAATCGCATTTTTCAGTCATGGTGAAAGAAAAATCGCAGGTCTTCGTGGGCGGTCCTCCGCTTGTGCAGTGGGCGATGGGCGAGCGGATTTCAAAGGAAGAACTGGGCGGATACCAGATCCACACGAGAATAAGCGGCGTCGTGGACAACGAAGCCGAAAGTGAAGAAGACGCCTTTGAACAGGCCAGAAAATTTCTCGACTATATGCCTGCAAACGTGTGGGAAATGCCGCTCCGAAAGTACGCCGACAGGGATGATCGCAACCGGCGTGACGAGTATCTCCTCTCCGCTGTGCCTCGGGAATCCAAGAAAGCCTATGATATGCGAAAAATTATCGCGTCCGTCTTTGACAAGGATTCTGTTTTTGAGATCGGCAAATATCAGGGACGTTCACAGATAACGGTTCTCGCACGGCTGAACGGCTATCCGGTTGGAGTGCTCGCGAGTGATCCACGTTTCATGGCGGGGGCGTTCGACTGGTCGGTCGCGGAAAAATTTCAGCGTTTCATAGACATGTGCGACACCTTTCACCTGCCGATAGTGAACCTGGTGGATCAGCCCGGCTTCTTCATCGGTCGCAAGGCGGAAGAATACGGAACTATTCGAAAGGGAGTGCGTGCCAGCATGGCGGTCATTCAGGCCACTGTTCCGTGGGCGACTATATATGTAAGGAGATGCTTCGGAGTGGCTGGAGGCGCGCAGTCCGATTTCAGCTCTCTCAACTGGCGTTACGCGTGGCCCTCCGCCTACTGGGGAAACATACCTGTTGAGGGTGGTGTCTACGCCGCCCATCGAGCCGAGATAGAAAGTGCCGAAGATCCGATGAAACGTCATGACGAACTGCAGGAATATTACCGGGGTTTTGCTTCACCTTTCAGAACGGCGGAACATTTCTGCATCGAAGACATTATAGATCCCCGGGACACGCGGCCGTTGTTATGTGACTGGGTTGAAACCGTTTTCCCGACTGAAAAAACCCGACTGGGGATAAAGACGCGGGGCATAAGGTGTTAATGCTCCCTTACAAGGAGGTGCGTGTATGAAATTCGAAGAACTTCTCGAAGAACTTGCCCTGAAGAAAGAAAAGGCGCGTCAGCAGGGAGGGCCTGAAAAGGTAAAGCGACATCACGAACGCGGCAGTCTCACCGCCAGGGAACGGGTGGCGAAAATTCTGGATGACGGTTCCTTCCTGGAGCTGGGTCTCCTGGCGACTTCGGACAGGCCCGGAATGGAAGAAAAAACCCCCGCCGATGGAATCGTTCTCGGATTCGGCACCATCAACAACCGGCGCGTGGGCGTGGTTGCCAATGATTTCACGGTACTCGCATCAACCAACGCACGGATCAACCTGAAAAAAGGCATCCAGTTCAAGACACTGGTAAACAAGAACAATGTTCCCCTCATCTGGTTCGGGGAAGCCGGCGGGGCCCGTATGCCCGACGTGCAGGGTTCACGGGGGATTTGTTCCATAAGCGGGGGAGGTACCGACACCCTGAAGGTGGAATACGGACATATCAGGATCCATCCATTCGTCATGGCCGCCATGGGAGAGTGTTACGGAATCCCTGATTTTCAGGCCTGTCTTGCCGATTTCGTCGTGCAGGTCAAGGGAAGCGCCATTTCAATTTCCGGACCGCGGGCCCTTTCGAAGGCGATCGGCCAGTCATTTTCCGGGGAAGAGCTCGGCGGCTGGGAGGTTCACGACAAGATCACGGGCATGGCCGACCGGATTGCTGAAGACGAGGAGGAATGTTTCGCGATCATCAAGGAATTCCTTGACTATCTGCCTTCCAACAATACGGAGTTGCCCCCGGTTCGTCCGGTTCCCGCGGGTTCCGGGGAAAAAATGCCTGACATTCTTGAATTTCTTCCGGAGAAACGCACCCGCACCTACGATATGCACAAGATTCTCGAATGTATTGTGGACGGCGGAAAGCTTTTCGAGTTGAAGCCGAACTTCGGCAAGATGCTCATCACAAGCCTTTGCAGGGTGAACGGCGAGACCATGGGAATAATCGCCAGTAATCCGGCACATAACATGGGCGCAATGAACACGGACGGCCTGGAGAAACTGACCAGTTTCCTCTGTCTGTGTGATTCCTTCAATATCCCCCTGGTGTTTTTCCACGATACCCCCGGTCACTGGGTGGGGAAGGAAGCTGAAGAAAAGAGGGTCGGGGCGAAAGTCATGAATGCCCTGCAGGCCCTGTACCAGGTGACGGTTCCGAAAATAGCGATCGTGATACGGAAATCGTATGGCCAGGCCGCGGCAAACATGTGCGGACCCGGTTCCGGTCCCGATTATTTCGTGGCGTGGCCGACGGCGGAAATCGGTTTCATGGATCCCACCATAGCCGCGGACGTGGTCTTCGGCAAGTTGTCCGAAGAAGAACGAGCAAAAATGACCGAGGTTATGGTGAGCGATTGCTCGCCCTACCCTGTGGCCCAGGAATTCTATGTCCAGGATATTATTGATCCGCGTGAAACCCGGAACTACCTAATGGAGATTTTGAAGATTATACGCGATTCAGCCGACAAGGGAATGGGGCAGCATCTTCTGGCCGGCTGGCCCAACAAGTTCTGACGAGCGCAGGATTTCCCGGGTTTATCGGGGATCCGCGAAGATGTGTTTATGAGGCGCCATGACCGGCCTCATCCGGCCCGGCTTTGCATTAAACGCCGGGCCGGCGCGCTTCGGGTGAGACAGGATCGTCAATGATAGTGAGGGGCTGATAATGAACAATCTTGAATATTTATTAAGACCTGTCACTGTTCGTTCGCTCGAGATACCGAACAGGGCGGTAATGCCCCCGATGGGAACGTGCCTGGGCAATACGGACGGCACGGTAAGCGACGCGAATATCGCCTATCTGAAAAGGCGGGCGCACGGGGGCGCGGGACTTATTATTTCCGAAATCATTTCAGTCCATCCCGACGGTCACGAAAGTCCCACGTCACTGGGCGGTTACGATGACCGCTTTCTCCCCGGACTGGCAAGGATGGCGGAAACGGTTCATGTCTGCGGGAATAAAGCAGTCATGCAGATCCATCACGCGGGAAGAGAGAGCATGTACCAGCTGGAACGAGGCGCCGCGATGGCGCCGTCGCCCGTGGCGAGTTATATATTCGGAAAAAAACCACGTGAGATGTCGAAGTCCGATATTCAGGACGTCGTAGCGGCGTTCGGGGCGACGGCCGACCGGGCTGTCAGGGCCGGTTTCGATGCCGTCGAGATTCACGGCGCACACGGCTACCTGCTCACGCAGTTTCTGTCCGGTCATTCCAACCGTCGCACCGACGAATACGGCGGGGGGTTCCGCAACAGGGCGCGTTTTATTTTGGAAGTCATCGAAGAGGTGCGTATGCGCGCGGGAAACGCCGTTCCCGTCATGCTGCGCCTTTCAATAGAAGAATCGATTCAGAACGGGTATTCGGCGGAAGACATGCAGGGCATCGTTTCTGATTTTGTCGCGGCCGGTGTCGACGTCATTCACGCCTCGTTCGGGACTCACGGCAGCCCCGCCGGCATTACCATAGCGCCGGCGGAATACGAGCCGGGATTCAACGCAGTCCTGGCGCGCAAAATCAAAAGCGTTGTCGATGTTCCGGTCATCGCCGTCGGACGTTTCACCGATCCCTTCCTGGCGAACCAGGTTATAGCGAGAGGCGACGCCGACATGGTGGCCTTTGGCCGTCAGCACCTCGCGGACCCCGATTTTTTAAAAAATGCCGTCGAGGGTCACCCGGAGCGGACGACCGTTTGTCTCGCCTGCAACCAGGGATGCATCGAGCGGTTGATGTTCGAGGGGAAACGTATTCGGTGCGCCATCAATCCTGAGACGGGGCAGGAGCTTGTATACCCGTCAAAAAAAGTTCGCCACGGGCGCAGCGTGTGGGTGATCGGCGCCGGACCGGGCGGGCTGACGGCAGCGTACGAGGCGGCCCGACTGGGACACAGGGTGACTCTGTTTGAAAAGGAAAACGCCGTGGGCGGGCAGATCAGATATGCTTCACGCGCTCCGTACAAATCAGGGTATGAGGAGTGGATTCGCGCGTTGGCGGAAAAGGCTGAACGGGCGGGCGTTGCTGTGCGGCTGGGTACGAATGTAACGGAAGACATGATAATGTCGCGTGACGGCAGTGCCGACGCGGTAATTATTGCCACGGGCGGCGTAAAAATAATTCCCCGTATCGACGGAATCGACATGCCGCACGTATGCAACGCGTGGGAAATACTGAGCGGGCACATTGCTCCACGGAACAACAGTTTCATCATCGGGGGCGGACTGGTCGGCATGGAAACCGCCGATTTCATGCAGTCCAGAGGGATAAAAAATGTCGTCGTTATTGAGCAGTTGCCCGTCAGCCCTGTACCGCCCTATACGTCACATGGATACATGCTTCACGGAAGGCTGAAAAAGGCGGGATATGAAATATTGTTGAACACGAAAGTAAAAGCGATAAAGACCGATTCCGTTCTCTTCGTCGAAGGGGGCCGTCGGTTCCGCGATGAGCCTGCTTCCCAGGTCATAATCGCGACCGGCCTCACGTCGTCCGATACACTGAAAACCTTTATGGATGAGAATAACATAACCAGTTTCATCGTCGGCGATGCGAAGGAACCGCGAAGAATTATTGAAGCTACTGAAGAGGGAGCCCGGGCTGCCTGGAATATTCAATAATCCGAGAGCTTGGCTTAACCTCCTTCCCTGTCATTCCGGACAAGCGAAGCGCGATCCGGGATGGTCCCCTTGAGGGGGAATCCAGAAAGAACTCGATAACGCTGGATACCGGTGTGCGCCGGTTTTAATGCCCGAGGGGTGTTATAGCACCCGTAAGGGTTCATGACGACATTGCCGGTTTTTCGGGGTTCTGCAGAGGGCTCAATCCGGGATAAAGAGAGTATCCGCCCACGCTGTTTTTTCAGGCTACTACGCTACCGTTCCGGGGTATTTAAAAAGGACTTGTTTTCCGGGCGGGGAACACAAGGGGAGTTGAACCTATTTCCGCCGCCTTTGAACCAACGATGAAAACGTCCTTTCATGCCCGCCTCCATCCGCCGACTAGTTCTTGATCATCTCTGACCGCACGTGATAAAGACGAAGTACTGCGGTGGTTTATTCGAATTATTGAAGAAAAAGTGTCCCGGACCGCCGCGGGAACTGGAGTCGAGTCAGCAATGACAAGTCGCAGCAAGAAAAAGTCGAAACTGTTCACGCCGACGGAAGCCATCCTTGAGAGCATTTCCGACGGCGTTTTTACGGTGGATCGGGAATGGAATATTACATCGTTCAACCGGGCCGCCGAAGAAATCACCGGTGTTTCCCGCGATGAGGCCATCGGACGGCGTTGTTCGGAAGTGTTTCGTTCAAGCATGTGCGGGGACGATTGCGCTCTCAGGGAAACGATGAGGACAGGCAGACCCGTCATCGGGAAATCGTGTTACATAATCGACGCCGAAGGAAACCGTATTCCGATCAGCGTGTCGACCGCCGTGCTTCGCGACGCCGACGGCCGTGTTGAAGGAGGCGCGGAAACCTTTCGCGATCTTTCTGAGGTCGAGGCGCTGCGCATGGAGCTGGGTGAAAAATTCCGCGTCGGCGATCTGGCCAGCCGAAGTCCCCTGATGCAGCGCCTCTTCGATGTGCTGCCGGCCATCGCCGCCAGCCCGAGTACCGTTCTCGTTCTCGGCGAGACGGGAACGGGGAAGGAACTGATTGCCCGCACGATTCATTCGCTCAGTTCCCGTAACAAGGCTCCTTTTGTCGCGGTTAACTGCGGCGCCCTTCCCGATACGCTCCTGGAATCGGAACTGTTCGGTTACAAGTCAGGCGCTTTTACCGGCGCCAACAGGGACAAACCCGGACGTTTCGCCATGGCGGGAGGAGGAACGATTTTTCTCGATGAAATCAGCGAGATCAGTCCAGCGCTGCAGGTCAGACTGCTCAGGGTTTTGCAGGAGCGCACGTACGAACCGCTGGGCTCTACACGTTCTGAAACAGCCGATGCCCGGGTTATCGTGGCGACCAACAAGGATCCGGCCGAGCAGGTGCGCCTCGGCCTGTTCCGCGAAGACCTTTATTACCGCGTAAACGTTATGCGCATTGAACTGCCGCCTCTTCGCCGTCGCAAGGAAGATATTCCGCTGCTGACGGATCAGTTCATCGCCCGGTTCAACCACCTGCAGGGAAAATCCGTGCAGGGAGTCAGCCCTGAAGCGTTGTCCCTGCTCATGGCGCACGACTGGCCCGGCAATATACGGGAACTGGAAAACGTCGTGGAACGGGCCTTTATTCTCTGTTCCGAAGGATATATCGGCATTGCCCACCTTCCGACCGAGCTGACAGCTCAGGACCAGGACGGGGCGCCGGCATCGGCGCAACACGTGCGTTCCGCCCACGACATTCTCGATGTCCAGGCGATTCTGGCCGCCCTGGAACGGACCGGGTTCAATCGCCAGGCGGCGGCTCGTGAACTGGGCATTCACAAAACGACTCTTTTCCGTCGTATGAAAAAGCTGGGTATTTCTCTACCCGGACGGGACGACCGTTCCCGGGACAGGCAAAATAAGTAGCAATTGTGCACCGATAATTTCCTGGCAGGGTAGCGTACATGCATCCATGCGGTGCGTTCCACTCGAAATCAAAAAAAGATATGCCTGTAGTAACAGTGGGTTGCCATATACTCAGGGGGTGTCATGCTTTGGCATAACTTGTGCAAAATATATGGTACCACGTGAAAGGATTCGAAACATGAAGGCTGCCTTTGCGCATTGGGACGGTCGCATAGCTCCGGTCTTCGATACAGCCGGCCGGATTAGAATCATCGAGGTGCAGGCCGGACGAATCGTCGGTGAGGATCAGGAGACGCTCCCGGAAGACGCGCCGGCGCAAAAGGCGCTTCGACTGGCCGGGCTGGGAATCGATACGCTGATCTGCGGCGCCATATCCAGGACCCTGTATGGAATGATCGCCGCCTACGGAATCAGGGTTGTTCCCTTCGTGGCGGGGGATCTCGGCGAAATTATCGCGGCCTGGCAGGAGGGGACACTGGAACAGGACGCCTTTGCGATGCCCGGGTGTTGCGGACGGGGACGACGGTGGTTCGGAGGACGGAACCAGGGGTTCCCGGAAGATATGGTTGTTGACGGTCGGGGGCGTGGCCGTGCGATGGCGGGCGGAGTTCAGGGACGCGGACGGGGTCGCTGGTCGGGGTTCGCGGGAGCGACGTTTGCCGTTGGAACATCCGGCCACTGCCTGTGCCCGCAATGTGGACGGGAGGAGCCGCATGAACCGGGCGTGCCCTGTGTCAAAAGGGCCTGCCCGGCCTGTGGAACGGCGATGGTGCGAAAATAGTATAAGTGTGTATAATAACAACTCACAGGAAAGGAGGACAGGATCATGCCTGGAGGAGATCGAACGGGACCCATGGGAATGGGACCGATGACGGGCCGCGCGGCTGGATATTGCGCGGGATACGGTGTCCCGGGATACACTGGCCCCGCATACGGCCGTGGTGCCGGATTCGGATTTGGAAGAGGCCGCGGTGGCTGGGGCCGAGGATTCGGCAGAGGATTCGGGTGGCGAGGTATCCCCGCCTGGGGAGACTATGGCCGTTATGCGCCGCCGTATTACGGATACGCTGCGCCTTACGGGAATCCGAATCCTGACATGGAAAAGGAGGCGTTGAAGAACCAGGCCGACGCGTTACAGTCGGAACTGGAATTCATTAAAAAACGTCTCGAGGAAGTTGAAGCGGGAACCGCGCAGGAATAAACGCCGCGCAATCCTGAGCACGAAAGGCCGTGCCGCCATTATAAACGGTACGGCCTTTTGTGAATGAAATGGAATGTTACGCGCAAGGAGGCGCTCACAGGTGAAAATAGTTTTTACAACATCAGGCGACAATCTCGATGCCCCGGTGGATCGGCGGTTCGGCCGGGCGCCGAAGTTTCTCATTTACGATCTGGACAACGATACCTTTGAAGTGATCGACAATCGACAGAACCTGAACGCGGCCCAGGGGGCAGGCATTCAATCGGCGCAGACCGTTGCTGAAACCGGCGCGCAAGCCCTGATAACGGGTCATTCCGGACCAAACGCCTACCGGGTTCTTTCGGCGGCAGGTGTTGCTGTTTATAATGCCCCGGCCGGAACAGTCGCCGAGATTCTCGAACAATACCGGGCGGGAAAACTTGAGAAGGCTGACAGTGCCGATGTCGAAGGACACTGGGTATGAACGAAACAATGATCGGTTATCGACCTATCGGCGTGATTTACAGTCAACATTGCGTTGCCGGGGAGACGCCGATCCAGCCTGTTTACGCCAAAGGCTGCCTCGGACGGGTGGAAGTGTTTACCGAGTTTGCCGAAGGGCTTCGTGATCTTGAAGGTTTCTCGCACATTTATCTTATTTATCATTTTCACTGTGTCGAGGAAGTGCAGCTCCTGGTCAAACCGTATCTCCAGGACACCGAACGCGGTGTTTTCGCAACGCGGGCGCCCTGTCGGCCCAATGCCATCGGGCTCAGCGTCGTCGAACTGGTGCGCCGGGAGGGTACGGTACTTCATCTCGACGGTGTTGACATTCTTGACGGTACGCCCCTGCTCGATATAAAGCCCTACACGGCGAAATTTGATTTTTTACAAACAACCAGAAACGGCTGGCAGGATGGTATTGACGAGGATACGGCGCATAGCCGGGGCCTGAGAAATTATCGTTCCGGAAAGAAGCGTTGATCATCACGGCTGTTCGGGCGGAGGCAGTCAAAAAATCTGTTTTTAAAAAATGGAGGATGAGGCTTATGCCGACATACATATATGAGGCCTGCGGACGGACCGGGTGTTACAGATGTCCCGCCTGTGGTCAAGAAGCATGAGTTCGGGAAACGTGGCATATTCTTACGGCCCCGTTCCGTCGCGGCGGCTCGGGAAAAGCATGGGCATAAATAATATACCCTCCAAGGTATGCACCTATTCCTGCGTCTATTGCCAGGTCGGGCGGACCACGCAAATGAGAATTGATCGCGGGACTTTTTACGATCCCGAGGCCATCGCCCGTGATGTCGCAGCCCACGTGGCGAAGGCGAAAAAATCGTCGGAACGGGTTGATTATATGACGTTCGTGCCTGACGGGGAGCCCACGCTGGACGTGAACCTGGGGGAGGAAATAAATCTCTTGAAGACCCTGGATGTCCCGGTGGGCGTGATAACGAACAGTTCGTTGCTGTGGCGTGATGACGTGCGAAAAGAACTATGCATGGCCGATTGGGTTTCGGTCAAGGTCGATTCGGTGAGAGAAGCAACCTGGCGGCGGGTCAACAGGCCCCACAGACGTCTCGAGATTCAACGGATTCTCGAGGGCATCACCGCTTTCGCCGAAAGCTTTACGGGACAACTGGTCACGGAAACAATGCTCGTCGGGGGCATCAACGACGAAAGCGACGACCTGTACGAGACGGCTGAATTTTTGAAAGGAATCGGGCCGTCAACGGCTTACCTGAGCGTTCCCCTCCGTCCTCCGGCTGAAAACTGGTCTGCGGCTCCGGGTGAGGTCGAGTTGACCGGGGCTTTTCGAATTCTGAGCGACGCGGTCAGGCGGGTGGAATATCTGATCGGATACGAGGGGGACGCGTTCGCGTCCAGCGGCGATGCCGAAAAAGATCTGCTGAGTATAACGGCCGTCCATCCCATGCGGGACGAGGCGGTTGCAAAACTCCTTGAGCGGTCCGGAGCGTCACGGAGTCTTGTTGAACGGCTCGTGACGCAGGGCGATCTTGTGAAGACACGCTGGGAAGGTCACGATTATTATCTGAGAAAATTCAAAAAAGACGGTTAATCTACCCGAAAAACGTTGAAAACACGCATCGACGTGATAAGGAGCCCGGTACGGATAAGAGGGTGACATTCGGTCGGAAGAGTGATAGAGAAATGCTCTCGTCGCCGCCTGAAGCGGTGGGGAATATCGCGGGAAATGAGCCGCAGCACCGGCTGTTGACTCAGAAAAATCCCGGCTGAAAAAATATCAAGTAACGGTGAAACAGGCCATTTACAGGAGGTTGCAGACACCATGGAACGCACCGATAGTGAAACATTATCCGCCGAAGCGCGTGATCATGCGGAAAACCCGAGAAATTACGGGCCACTTAAAGAATTTGACGGCCACGCGCGAATAAGCGGTCCGCGCGGCGAAACAATGGAATTCTGGATTTCTGCTCCTGATGGAATCATTGAAACACTGTCCTTTGCAACGAACGGCAGCGATGCCGCGCGGGCTGCGGGAAGCCTGGCAACGACGATGCTTGAGGGAAAACGGATCGAGGATGCCGGCGCACTGACGCGGCAGGATCTTCTGGGCGCCCTTGGCAGTGTTCCGGCCGAGGCGGACGATGACGTGACGCTGGTTGTGGCGGCGGTTAGAACCGCCTGTAATGATTATCAGACAAGGGGGGCGGCGGCCGCCGAAAATACGGGAAACCAGGAAGAAGTGCCCCACAGCGCCGAAGGAGGCGGAGCCGCCGATCAACGGAAGCCGGGTGAAAGCGACCGCGACTTTGAGGAACGACAGAAGCTCCAGTCCCGCCTCGGTCGTATTCGGCACAAGCTGGTGGTTCTCTCGGGCAAGGGCGGCGTCGGCAAGAGCACTGTCGCCGTGAACGTCGCCATTGCTCTCTCGCTGGCAGGAAAGAAAGTGGGGCTTCTCGACGTGGATATTCACGGTCCCAGTATTCCGACCATGCTCGGTCTGGAAGGTCAAATTATAAAGGGATCGGACGGCGGCCTGCTTCCCGTCGCAATGGGTAATCTCAACGTTATGTCGATAGGCTTTCTGCTGCAGAACCAGGACGACGCGGTTATCTGGCGGGGGCCCATGAAAATGAACGTAATCAGGCAGTTTCTTTCAGACGTAATCTGGGGGGACCTGGATTTCCTGATCGTTGATTCACCCCCCGGAACCGGCGACGAGCCACTCTCGGTCTGCCAGCTCATGGGCGAGGTGGATGGAGCGATTATCGTGACGACACCCCAGCGGGTGGCGGCGGTTGATGTCAGGAAATCCATCACCTTCTGCCGCCAGATCGGAGTGCCGGTTCTCGGCGTCGTGGAAAATATGAGTGGTTTTGTCTGTCCGAAATGCGGCGAGGCAACGCCGATTCTCGGTTCCGGCGGCGGGAAGCGGATTGCCGAAGACATGGGCGTGCAGTTTCTCGGTTCGATTCCCATCGAACCGGAGATTTCCGAGGCGGCGGACCGCGGGAGTGTATTCATTCAGCAATTCGCCGATTCTCAAACGGCGGAGATCATGCGCTCAATTATCGCCCCTGTCGCGGCGCTGGACGGAAACGGAGGGCCTGCGGAGACCTCCGGCAAGCAAGCGTCCGAGGTTAACCCCGCCGCCGAAACGAACGACGAGATCGTGAAAATTGCGATTCCCCTGGCGGAAGGAAGACTCGCCATGCATTTCGGTCATTGCGAACGCTTCGCCGTCATTGAAGTTGACACAAAAACAAAAAAAATACTCAACCGGGAAGATCTCGAGTCGCCGCCCCATGAGCCGGGCCTGCTTCCCCGATGGCTTGCCGAGCGCGGCGCCACGGTGATTATTGCCGGCGGCATGGGACAAATGGCAAAGAATCTGTTCGAAGAGAGGGGCATTCACGTGATGGTGGGTGCGCCGTCCGAGACGCCGGAATACCTTGTCGACGATTATCTGGCCGGTCAGTTGCAACTGGGGGACAATGTCTGTGACCACTGATTCGGAAAATCAATCGATTGGCGGGGCGGGCGAGGCTTCCCCGGCCGATTCGATGAGCGGCACCACGATCACCATAGTCGTCGACAATCACGTTGAAAACGGCCTGATGGAGGAACACGGCCTGTCCCTCTGGATCGCAACCGGTGACAGGACGATCCTCTTCGATACGGGACAGGGAAAAGCGTTGCAACCGAACGCGCGCAGCCTCGACGTCGACCTGCGGAAAACAGACACACTCGTTCTCAGCCACGGTCACTATGACCACACCGGCGGCATCGCAGCGGTGCTCAAACTGGCCACGAAAGCGGATGTCTACTGTCATGCCGGTGTCGTTCAGCCCCGCTATTCCATACGGGACGGCAGGGCACGGGCGATTCACATGCCCCGCGTGTCAATGGCCGCCGTTGACGAGTTGTCTGAAGAACGTCTCCACTGGATTCAGGAGCCGGTCATGCTGTCGAACACGGTCGGCATCACCGGTCCCGTGCCGCGGGAGACGGATTTTGAAGACTCGGGAGGTCCCTTCTATCTGGATCCGGGAGGACGGCGGGTCGACATGATAGACGATGACCTGGCCCTCTGGATTCAGACCGGCGAGGGGCTGGTGGTATGTGTGGGTTGCTGTCATGCCGGCCTGGTGAACACGCTGCGGTACGTGACCGCACTGACCGGGGGAACCACCATTCGAGCCGTTATCGGCGGTTTTCACCTGGTGAACGCCGATCGCCGGAGATTGGACGAGACCGTGCGGGCCCTGAAAGTAATCGACCCGGCAATGATCGTGCCCTGTCATTGTACCGGCGATGAAGCGACGGAGTTTCTGCGGCGGGAACTGGGCGGGCGTGTACATCCCGGGGCTGCGGGCATGACATTCCGGTTCTGACCAGGGCACCGGCGTGAAGGACCGGAACGGGCCAGCTGAACAGGGATATGCAGAAGCATTGAAAATGGAAAAAATTTGTGGCATGGTGCGCGGCAAAACAGTCGATACCGGGAGTGCCGTATATGGAAATCGCACCGAATCTGCATGCATTTCCGTGGACTTCATCCACGGTTAATAATTGTAACACCTATCTCATTCGTTCAGCGGAAAGAACCATTCTCATCGATCCGGGACACGTCTCCTGTTTTCAACACGTGGTCGACGGTCTTGATCGCATAGGGCTGGGTCCGGGCGACATAGACCTTGTCATCGGCACGCACGCCCATCCCGACCACGTGGAGGCCGTGAGTCTTTTTCCGGACGGGACCACGCGCTTCGCCCTTCACGAAAACGACTGGAACATGGTCCGCGAGCTGTTCCCCCTTCTCGGCGGTACTGCTTCGCTCAAGCTCGAACGTTTCACTCCGGATTTTTTTCTGCGGGACGGTACGCTGCGCGTGGGGGACATACTGCTTGAAGTTTACCACACTCCGGGTCACTCACCCGGATCGGTGACGATTCGCTGGCCCGATCGAAGCGCGCTGTTCACGGGCGACCTTATTTTCAGGGGCGGCCTGGGACGAACCGATATTCCCGGCGGGGATTCCGACACGTTGAAAGACAGCATTCGGCGCGTCGCCCGTCTCAGGGGAGAGCTGCTTCTTTCCGGCCACGGCGACATTCTGACCGGAGAGGACGCCGTGAAACGGAATTTCGAACAGGTTGAACGGATGTGGTTCGCCTATCTCTAGCGGGCCGCGGGTATTTATTGCGCGATAACGCCCTCCGGCCCGATGCCCCTGTCTTACAGTACGGCTTTAATCCGGGCGATCGTTTCGCGCCGCCGGTCGTTCAGGTGTTCCCGGTACGATGGATCTTTTTCGGGATTTGGTACTACCGCCGATCCCTCTATATCTTCGCGGCGGAGTTCGTCGCGTAACCTTTCCAGGGTTTTGTCAACGAGGGCGGTTCGCTGTTCTCGGTGATCCGTTAGTATTTTTTCCAGGGCGTCATGAAGATCGGGCGCCCAATCGGCCAGCAGTTCGAAAACGCGCTTGTTGTCGCCGTCAGGGTCGACGCGGTCGGCCAGAATATCCATGACGGCCCGGCGGTCTTCGACGGCAATTTCATTCCGCAGGGCGTCGATTCGTTCCTGCAGCTTCGCGGCCGGAAGCAGGCCGTCCTCGTATTGTGCCAGTAACCCGCCGAGACGTTTTTTGAACTCTTCCTGCTTATGCCGGGCCTTTTCTTCCTCTGAAAGCGACAGGTGCCGTGTTCGTTCCATGACGATATCCATGGTGCTTTTTATTTCACTCATTGCAACTCGTTCTTTCCCGTTATCAACTGATTCTTTACAGTATTCCCGTGCCCAGTGACAGGGCGATTACCATGAGCAGGACGCCCGTCACCGCCTGGATTGTTTTCATGGTGACCGTGCGAAGATATCGCTTCCCCGCGATGACACCGGCAAAGGCTGCGAGAATCGCTGTTGCTACCAGGGGCAGTTGTGAGGAGTCAAGAAAAAAAGCTTTTCCCGCGCCAAGGAACAATGCAGCGTAGACGGCAATGCGCGTCATATCAACCAGAAATCCTATGGCGGCGCTGGTTCCGACGAAGGTTTCCGTGGACACCGCCATTTTAGCGAGAAAGGCCGAACGCAGAGCGCCCTGGTGTCCCGATAATCCCCCGAAAAATCCTGAAAGAAGTCCGCCGACAAAGAGATATTTTTTGTCGATGGCGATTGTCCGGAGTACCGGCAGCAGTTCGAAAAGGGAAAAGGATAAAATGAGAATACCCATCGTGAGCTTAATCGGTGTTACTTCTGCGACACGGAATCCCAGGGAATAGGTCGCGATCGGGTCGAGCCGCGATACGTATTCAAGCATGCAGGCGCCGAGAAAGGCGGCCGCCAGGGCGGGAACGCCGAACCGAAGAACCAGGCTCGCGTCGGCGTGCCTGCCCACCAGGATGATCTTGAAAATATTATTCGCGCCGTGAACCACGGCGGTGGCCGCCACGGCGATGGGGACAGGAAAGAAAACGGCGAAAACGGGCATCATGAGTGTTCCAAGACCGAATCCGGAATAGAGTGTGAGGCCGGACACGAAAAAGGCCGAGAGACTTATGATAATAAAAGCACACATGAATGAACGCTCACACGGGGAACCTTGATTCCCGTCGGCCGTCTGTTTATACGATATCAAAAGATACCCTAAAGAATGGTAATTCCAAAATCAAGAATAAAACCGGTACCGGTACCCGGTCACCGCGGAAGAAATATTCAGGTTCTTACAGTTCCGATTTGTCTTTTATGTCACGGTCGGACTGATGTATCATGTCACGAAAAACGGTGGAACGTTTCGCCTGCGGCGCTATTCACCGCGACACGTTAATGCAGGCGATGAAAGCGGGTGTTTATGAACGACTCCGGAAACTCGTCGTTTCTTCCATTCGATATTCCCGGGTTCCGCTCGCGGAACATGAGAATCGGGCAAAAGGGATTGCTCCGGCGTTCCTTTCCCCGGGGACAGGACGAATTTTTCAGGATTTATCAGGACGAGGAACTGACGCTGGAAGTGGAGTTTCAACGGCAGGAGCCCGACGCATCGGTGCGTCTTTACACCAATCTCGGCGGTTCGGAAAATGACTGGCGTGAGCTCGATTTCGAGAAAAAACCCGACGGCACGCACCGGTTTTCCCGCCGGGTGGAAAAAAGAGGTAACTACCAGTTTAAGATAAAGTATTCCCTCGACGGCGGCGAAAGCTGGTTCTGGGACCGTCTGCCCTTCAGCCGGGTCATTGTAGACCCCGCGTCACTGAAGGATATCAGGATGTACACCCTGATTCCGACGGTGTCGGGTACTGTGGATGACTGGATAAAAGACCTTCCCCGCATCGCCGATCTCGGGTTCAACACGGTACATCTCCTGCCGCTGACCGAGCTGGACGAATCGCAAAGCCCCTACGCGGCGGGTGATCTTTTCTCGATTGATGCGGCCTACCGGAATTCGGGCAACCTGCAGGGGTTTGATGATCTCCGCCGTTTCGTCGAAGCGGCACGGGATCGGGGCATACGGCTCTGCTTCGACCTGACCCTCAATCACATCGGTGTGAGAAGCCGCATGGTGCGCGAATGTCCCGAGTGGATCGTGCCCGACAGAAACGAAAAGGACGGAATGAAGCGGGCCGGCTGCTGGCATATGAACACCTGGCTCACATGGAACGACCTGGTAAATATTTATTACGATCACCCTCATGCGGAAATACGGGCGGACATCTGGGATTACATGACCCGGTATTCGCTTTTCTGGGCCCATTTCGCTTCTCTTACCGGGGGCATGGTACGCCTCGACAACCTGCATTCCAGCCACGAGGAATTCATCACCCACCTGCTGCCCGAATTGCGCGGCGCCTGTCCGGACCTGGTGATCATGGCGGAATTTTTTACCGATTCCAACACGGTGCTGAAAAGAGCCGCGGAATGGCAGATAGACTGTTTTCTCGCCAATCCCTGGGAATATCCCTACGCCGCAGACCTGCGGCGCTATATTCGTTATCTTCATGACATCGGGAGCAAGGTCCGCTATTTCGTGCCCATCACCACCCACGACACGGGTACGCCGGCACAGCTTTTCGGAGCGCCCGATGCCGCCGTGCCTCGTTATGCCGCGACGGCTCTTATGGGTACAGGGAGGACCGGCATAGTCCAGGGAACGGAATACGGCTTGCCGGAAAAAATAAATTTCATCGGCCGGAGGCAGAAAGTCGACTTTGATCAAAACCGATCGGTCACCGACGGTATTCAAAAAATAAATGATCTGTTTGCACGATGGGAGCTGTTTCATCACGAAGGTAATATCGATTTTGTCGACGGGGATCATGGTGCCGTTCTGGGGGCGCTGCGAAGAATGAACCGAAACGACGATGAAGGTTTTCTCGTGCTCGCCAATCTTGATGTGAACAACAGGTACAGCCTGCCGCTCGACCTTTCGTCGTGTACTAACAATGCCCGGGCACTTGTTTTGACGGATGTTTTTTCAGGTTCAGAATGGACGTTGTCCGCTGAAAACGCCGTAATCGACATAGAGCCCTGCGGTATACGTGTATTGCAGGTAAGGATGATGGAGTAACGGCGGAAAAATTTCTTGACGGACCGTGCCCGGTCGTATAATGAAACGATAACAGAAATGTAATGATTATAATTAATGTGCCTGCCGGAGAGTATGTCGAAACATAACGAAGCCGAGAAACGGTTGCTGGAAAAACGGATCAGGCCTTCATTCCCGAGGTTGAGAATACTGGAGTATCTCCTGAAGAGCAGAGAGCATCCCGGGGCGGACGATGTGTATCGGGCCCTCGTGGACGATATTCCAACGCTGTCAAAAACGACGGTGTATAATGCGCTGGCGCTCTTTGAAGAGGGTTGCCACGGACGGCAATGAAGCGCGTTACGACGCCCGCCTGGAAGAACACGGACATTTCAGGTGTGAATCATGCGGCAGGATTTTTGATTTTGCCATTCGACTTGATCCATCGGTCGAGGCCGGGCTCGAATCGTTCCTGGTGCGAAAAAGAAGTGTCTATTATCAGGGCCTGTGCCCGCAGTGCCGTGATGGACAGCGAAATAATTGAAGGAGGAATGATATGAAGAAGTTGCAGGGAACAAAAACGGCGGAGAATCTTCTGAAGGCCTTCGCAGGCGAATCGCAGGCACGCAACCGCTACACCTATTACGCGTCGGTTGCGGACAAAGAAGGATACAAGCAGATCAAAAATATTTTTATCGAAACAGCCGACAACGAAAAGGAACACGCCAAGCGGTTCTACAAGTTTCTGCTGGCCGGGTTCGAAGGCGAGTTGCCGGCGACGATAGAAATCACGTCGCCTTATCCCGTGGCCCAGGGTTCGACTCTCGAGAACCTGCAGGCGGCGGCCGCCGGTGAGTACGAGGAATGGGCCGAGCTGTACCCCGCGTTCGCCGAAGTCGCCCGCGAGGAAGGATTCCCCGAAATAGCAGTGGTGTTCACGATGATATCCAAAGCCGAAAAGCGGCATGAAACCCGCTACAAGAAGCTGGCCCGGAACATCGAGACTGGAAGAACGTTCAAACGGGATGAACCGGTACTCTGGAAATGCGGAAACTGCGGTTATATTCACGAAGGGACGGAGGCGCCCCTGGAATGCCCGGCCTGTGTTCATCCCCAGGCTTATTTCGAACTTTTCGCCGAAACCTACTGAACGTGGTTGCGCTCCCGCCGCCCGCCAGTCTCCGTTCAACGGGCGGCGGTCGGCCTTCCAGGTACCGGCGTTAAGCTCCCGGTGAGAGGTACGACATGAAGCCCGACGGCGACCTTCGAATACTGTTTGTTGAAGATGTTTCCTCCGATTTCGAGCTGGCCTGTCGGATTCTGGAAAAGCAGGAGTTTGTTTTTACCGCCCGCTGTGTCGATTCGCGTGAGGATTTTCTCGCGGCTCTCAGTGATTTCAGTCCCGACGTGGTGGTATCCGATTACGCCATGCCGCTTTTTGACGGCATGGAGGCGCTGAGATTATCCCTGGAGCATGATCCGCAGCTCCCTTTCATTCTCTGCACGGGTTCCACCAACGAGGAAACCGCTGCGGCCTGCATAAAAGCGGGCGCCACCGATTACGTCATCAAGGAACACCTGTCGCGGCTGCCTTTTGCAATAAAAGAAGCCATACAACTTCGAGACGTGCGGCGGGAACGAGAGGCGGCGCGCGAAGAACAGCTGAAACTGGAACGCCGCATTCAGCAGCGGCAGAAACTTGAGAGCCTGGGCATGCTTGCCGGCGGAATCGCCCACGATTTCAACAATATATTAATGGTGATACTGGGAAGCGCGCAGCTTGTTCTTACCGAGTTGTCTCCTCTCTCGCCCGCCAGGAGCCGCATTAACGACATTGAAAAGGCAGCACAGAAAGCCGCAGGCCTGTGTCGCCAGATGCTTGCCTATTCGGGGAAGGCTTCATTTTCACGGGAACCGCTGAATGCATCCGAGCTGATCCGTGAAATGGTGCACCTGTTGAAGGGATCGATTTCGAAGAAAGCGATCCTGAACCTTAACCTGGAAGACGATCCACCGCTCGTGTCGGCCGATTCCACCCAGATCAGGCAGGTGGTCATGAACCTGATTATCAATGCTTCTGAGGCCCTGGCGGAGGAAAACGGCGTCATCACCGTGTCGCTCGAGACGGTTCAGTGCGATGAAGAGGACCTCCGGAAAACCGAACTGGCCGATGAACTGTCACCGGGCCGGTATCTCAAGCTGAGTGTGTCCGATAACGGATGCGGTATGGACGCCGAAACGCGGCAACGGCTGTTCGATCCTTTCTATACAACCAAGTTTGCGGGTCGCGGGCTGGGACTGGCGGCGGTGCTGGGCATCGTTCGGTCCCACGATGGAACGCTTGCCATTACAAGCGAGCCCGGCCGAGGAACCGTGTTTACGCTGTTGTTTCCCGTTCTCGAGCAGGGCGAACCCCGACCGGCCGACACGCAGACATCCTCATTGATCAACGGGACGTCAAGGCAGGGGACCGTACTGCTCGCCGATGACGAAGAAATACTCCGCTCCGTGGTGGGCGATATGCTGAAATACCTCGGATTTACTGTGTATTTCGCGGCCGACGGCCGGGAAGCGGTCGATCTTTACCGCGAAAGAGGCGCTGAAACGGACCTGGTGCTGCTTGATCTCACCATGCCCCGCCTGGACGGCATCGAGGCGTTCAACGAGATTATCGATCTGGACCCGGAAGCCCGCGTCATTCTGGTCAGTGGTTACAATGAAGAAGACCTGTCGAACCGCATTCGGGGGCGGGAACCCGCCGCTTTCCTGCAGAAGCCATACAACATTCAAAAACTTCGGGACACGTTGTCCCGGGTACTTTCCTCCTGAAGATCCGT
Source organism: delta proteobacterium MLS_D (assembly GCA_002030015.1). Classification (GTDB taxonomy): domain Bacteria; phylum Desulfobacterota; class Syntrophia; order Syntrophales; family UBA2210; genus MLS-D. The sequence continues at coordinate 35,672 of LQBH01000011.1, read as the reverse complement.
CTCAGCGGGTCGTTCCCTTGGTACGAGAATGCGCATTGCCTCAATGCGACTGACGAGAAGGTCGGCCGGCCGGACACCGGGGTGTTCAATGCCGGCTCTCAGGGTCGTGACGGCGCAGCCTCCGACTATTACGCGGTCTTCGCCCAGAAGGGTGCGGCGGCGAACGCCCCACATAACGTGAAGTACCATGGCCCGTCCTTCACGTTCGCCGATATAGAGTGCCACGTGACCGGGCATCCAGAGAATAGTGGCGAAGGGCAGGGCGGTTTCAATGATAAGCCGTTCCTTTTCGTCGGGCGCAAGATGTCCGAGGGGAACGATCCACTCACCTTCGTTGATCTGCTGAAACGAATTACGGGGGAGCCACAATCCGAATCCGGCGAACAAGTCGCGCAGGAAAGCGGAGCAGTCACGATTGCCGTACATGCCGCCCCACCCGTAAGGATCATCGGCCATGGCGTCGGCGATCCGTGCTATTGCCTGCGGTGTCATCGTCAATGGAAACAGCGAGAAATCCTTTCGGGACACGGTTGCCTTGACCAAACGTGTTCCGCCTGTCCCGTCGGAAACCGCAACCTCAAGTCGGAAGGATTCACCGACGCGCGAGGCAAATGAATAGATGCTGCCGATACGGGCGTAAAACAGGAAGTTGCCCGCGTCGTCGTTCAGGGGTACGCGGTCGCGCAGCGGTACGACGAAATTTTCTCCGGTGAGACGCTTACGGGTATTCGAGCCGACGGTGCCGACATCGCGTGACCTGACCCATCCGTCGGCGAATGGCGTTCTGACATACAGCCAGTCGCCGGCGCTGGTTTCGTGGAGGATCATGAGCGGAGTGCCGGCGAAAACAGTCGACATCTGCCAGCGGTCGAACGGATATCCCTTGCCGGCCCGGTAAACGTCGTCAAATGCCGGTCGGCACGTGGGAAAGACCCGCAGATCGGTTTCATGCAGAGCCAGAGCCGGAATTGAATGTGAAGGAAACCGGTGCGGTTCCATGTACGTGATCAACGTTTCAATCCATCGGGGATCGTGGATCCGCAGGTTTTCTCCGTAGAGAGTCTTTCCCCTTGCCGATGCGATTCTTTTAAAGAACTCGGTAGACGGGCATTCACTCGTTCCGCTATTCCAGGGGGCGAAACGGCGCTCCAGGAACAGTGCGGCAGAGGATGAAAAAAAATCCGCCGACTCGGGAAACCCGTCGGTGTAATCGCAAATATAATCAACAGCCGATTGGTCATACGCCGCGAGATCGGCAATAACGGGTGGCCGCCCGGCGCAGCCGGCAAGGAGAAACAGGAAGAGCAGGGCATACCGGGCCGCTTTCATTGAAAGACGGGAAACAGTGCCGGATTCTGCCGCTTCGAACCCGGCCGGGTCTGTTCGTCGGCGTAACCGAAAATACTCGCTGAACGTGTTATCCATTCAATAAGTATAGCAACCTTTTTTCGCCGCCGCCAGGGAAAGGAATTCCGGCGCCGGTATTTTGTTTATTAATTTCCGTCGAAATACTTTTGCTTGACAGGGAGAATAACCGTTGCTAGTCTTAAATCAAACAATGTTAGAGAATCCGAATAGGTGTGTTCTCGTGGTTGATTCGACAAAGAAGAAAAGGACCAAAGCCCTCACGGATACCATGGAGGATTATCTGGAGGCGATTTTTGATCTGGCGGAGCAGAAGAAAGCCGTCCGGGTCAAGGATATCGCCGGAAAAATGGATGTGCGCATGCCGACTGTTACGAGCATGCTGAAAACATTGAGTGAACGGGGACTGGTCAACTACGAACGATATGAATACGTGGAATTAACGAAACGCGGCATCGTCATCGGGCGCGAGATGAGGAGGAAACACGACGCCCTTCGGCAGTTTCTCACTGATATTTTAAAGGTTGACGACGAAACCGCCGACGTGGAAGCCTGTAAAATGGAACACGCTCTCGGTTCGGAGACGCTGGACCGGATCAGGGATTTCATGAGCTTTATTCATACCTGTCCCAGAACAGGCGAGAGCTGGCTCGAGCGTTTCGATGAATACCGACGGAACGGGATGAACATGGAGGCCTGTCGTGAACAGGCGGAGGCGTTTTTTTACGATTTGAGGCAATGTTTTGATGTCGACGAGACGCCTTTAAAGAAGGACCCTCCGGCGGAACACGGGGCAACCCGGGTCGCCACCCGTACAAAAAAAGATACGGCTGCACTCACAAAAAACGGCGCCCGCCGTGGTGGGCGGGCGCCTGGAACCGCGGTTAAAACTCCCTGAATTCCCCTTCATCGTTTTCTTCCATGGGGATTACTTCATCAAATTTTTTCTTTATTTTCCCGGTTTTGTTTCCTTCCGGCAGCCGGAGAGAGCCCTCTGATCTTTTCGTTTCTTTCCAGACGGTATCCGTCCGGTCGCCGCTTACTGTCGATTGACGGGTATTCCTGTCAGTGTCGGATGCCGCGAGATGCGCTGTATGTACGGACGCGCCGACGATCCCGGCAAGTTCGTGCACGACGGCGAGCATGCTGTCAGCCTGGGACGACAGCTCTTCGGCCGCGCTGGCCGACTCTTCGGCGTTGGACGCCGACTTCTGGGTTACTTTGTCCATTTCTGCGAGAGCGAGGTTTACCTGGCTGATGCCGTTGGACTGTTCGGTTGATGCCGTGGCTATTTCATCCACCAGCTGGCCGATTTTTTCCGATATGGTCATGTTTTCCTGAAAAGCGTCCCGCGTGGAACCGGTCAATTCGCTGCCTTTCTTGACGGCTTTGACCGTTGTTTCGATAAGATCGCTTGTTGTTCTCGCCGCTTCACCGGCCCGCATGGCCAGGTTCCGCACTTCGTCGGCCACCACGGCAAAACCGGCGCCGGCCTCACCGGCCCTGGCGGCCTCCACCGCCGCGTTCAGGGCAAGCAGGTTCGTCTGGAACGCGATTTCGTCGATGGTCTTGATGATTTTGCTCGTTTCTTCACTGGACTTGGTAATTTCCTCAACGGCGCGGCCCATCTCTTCCATGTGCGAACTGACTTTTTCGATCATACGGCGGGCGTCGTCCATCATGGCCTTTGCCTGACCCGCGTTATCGGCATTCTGTTTGGTCATTGAGTCCATTTCCTCCATGGACGATGATGTTTCCTCGAGTGAAGACGCCTGCTCCGAAGTACCCTCGGCGAGGTTCTGGCTTGACGAGGCAACCTGCATCGAGGCATCTCCGATCTGTTCCGACACGTCGTTGAGGTTCACAATAACTTTCTGAATTGAATGCGTTGTGGTCCGCGTGATTGCAAACCCGAGTATCATGGCGAGCGCCACACCCGCCAGCATGGAGATCAGGGAAAATATTTTTAGAAAACCGGCCTGTACGGTGGATTGCCTGATCTCCTCGTCGGCAATGTGATCGCTGATACCGATCAGGGTATCCAGGTGATCGAAGGATTGCTCCTGCAGCTCGGCGGCCTGCACCATGGCAAGTTCATTAATGCGCTGTTGCAGCTCTTCCGCCGCACGGATTTCACTGATGAGTTCATCGATAAAACCCTGGAACGACCGGGCGGCGGGCAGCATGCCCTCGCGGAAATGACGTTCCGCTTCAAAAGTGTTGAGGGACTCGATGGCTTCCCGAATCGGCTGCAGCGATTCGAACAGTTGATTGTTGGCGCGTTCCAGGTTTTTCACGATGTCTTGCACCCGTTCGTTGCCGGTTGAGAAATCGCTCAGCCACCGGCTGAAGGCGTTGTCGGACGCATCGACGACGTCATCGCTTACTTCCGCGAGACTCACCATCTGAAGTGTCTTGGCCAGGAAATCATTTATGTCGGCCCGGAACCGCTGAAGATCGGACAGCAGCAGGGTGGGATTCAGAATGTCGAGAGAATCGAATTCCCGGCAGAGCGTGAGGAATTCATTGTTTATGCTCTCCCACTCGTTGGAGACCGCGAGAAAGGCTCGCCACTCCTGCGCCTCTTCATCACTTCGGGGCAACGAGGCGTAAACATCGGCCGCCGTTTCGTAATGTTTTCTGGCCCTGTCGATCTGTTCGTATTGTTCCAGACGGTTTTCAAGCGGAATGGCGGTGTTGAGAAGAGTCCGCTGGGCGCTGACCATTTCTTCAACGCCCGCCTTGATTTCGAGTACACTCTTGACCGCGGGCAGGCGGACTGTGCCGATATCGTTGATTGCCTTGTCGCTCCGGTAGGCTCCGTAATAGGCTACGACCCCCAGCAGAAGTGTTATCAGCGCCACGGCCGAAAAACCGAGGAGCAGTTTCGTTCCCAGCTTCATTCCTTTAATCATGGTGTTCCCCTCCCTTGACGGTTTTTTCATCGACGTCGTCCCTGAGCATTTCCATTGTTTCGGCCGTCAGTATATGATCGATGTCGAGAAGAATTTTCACGCTCTTTTCGTCTTTCGCCATTCCCAGGATATAGCCGGTTCGCAGACGTGTTCCGAAAGACGGGGGCGACTCAACCTGATCGCCGTGCACGTTGAGCACTTCCGATACCGAGTCCACCACGAGTCCGATCGGTACTGTCTTGTCGCCGTCCCTGATTTCGACGACGATAATACAGGTTCTCTCCGAATATTCAGCGGCTTCAATGCCAAATTTGAGGCGTAGATCGATAACGGGAATCACCTTTCCGCGAAGATTGATAACGCCTTTCACGAACGCGGGGAGCCGCGGTATCGGCGTTACGGTCATCATGCCGATTATTTCTTTCACCTTGAGAATTCCTATGCCGTATTCCTCTCCGGCCAGGCTGAAGGTGAGATACTTGCCGGACAGTGCAATTTTTTCAGTCGGTTTTTTCACTGATTCATCAAGATTTTTCATGGTGGAACAGGTCTTTTCTTTCTATGTCAGTTCGTGAGCCGCTTCTCCACCGGAGTGAATGGAAAGCATAAAATATGCCATTCTCCAATAAATGGTATGGCTGACCCGGCAGGAGGAAACAAAGAAAGATGCCGGAATGTCGCACTTCTAGAGATAATTCGGCAGAATGAAAAAAAACTTTAATGATCGTGAACGCATCGTCCTTGCCTGCCGCCCGATCCGCGCACGGGGCGGCAACCGAAGGGTGGCCGCCCCGTGCGTCTCCGTCGGTGGGCCATAGTTTTTTGTCGGCCTTCCGTCAATATTTTGGCTCTTTTCTTCGCGGATTGTGATCGATCCGTCGGCGGACATCAGCATCACGTCCCTGTGGTCCTCAAAGGGCCCCGTCGACGGCGAAACAGCAATAATGGTATGCAATTTGCTGATTGGAAACATCGAGAGTGGGGACATCGAAAAAGACAGCGGGACCTCAGGGGGCCGCCAGTATCGCGAATCATATGGAACGTAAAAACAGCACCATGACAGTTGCCATCCTGATTTTGTGGGTATCCGCGGCACTTTTCTGCGCCGGTCGTTGCGAGGCCGCATTCGGTGTACATGTGGCCTCGTTCAAGGAAAAAGCTCACGCAGAGGCCCTGGCGACTTCGCTCGAAGAGAAAGGTTGCCCGGCTGTTATCAGGGACGTTTCACTGCCGGACCTGGGAAACTGGCATCGTGTGTTCGCCGGGATTCACGAGGACCGGGGTGAAGCACGCCAGTATGGCGAGGCGCTTCGAAAACGCGGCATCATCGATGAATATTCGCTCTTGTCGGTGGAACGCGACGCTCTCAACAGGATCGATACGCCGCCGGAAGCCGGTTTCGGTATTTTGGTGTGTTCCTTCAGGGATCGGGAGCGGGCGGAAGCGATGGCCGACCGTTTTCAAAAAAAGGGTTGCAGGGCTCGTTCAGTTTTCGTTTCCCTGCCGGGCAGAGGGGACTGGTACAGGGTGTTCGCAGGCTTTTACGAAGATCAGAACGAGGCCGGTAAACGCGCCGCAGAACTGAAGAAGGAGGGGATTCTCGAGGACTATACAGTCATGGAACTGGAAGGGATTCCCCGCGGTGAACCGGACGCCGGTGGTGCGGCCGTGCATTCCAGGATTCAAGATGAAGCGAAAAATGGTCGAGCCCCCGCCGCAGATACCGGTGATGCGCGTGCAAGGAGGAGATCTGAAAAAACCGAAAACTGCGGCGGTTCCAGCGATGACCGAGGAGATGCGGCCTCCGGCGCCAATGCCGATGATGCGCGGACACAGCAGAGAAATGTTGAGGAAACTGTGGGTTCTGAAGGTTCCGGTGACGGCCGAAAGACCGGTTCCGCCGGTGTAGATGGCGATACGATGCAGGCGAAGCGGAGAGATGTGGGGAAACCCGAAGACTCGGTCGGCAGTGTGAAGGTGAAGACGGGTGGTAAGGAACAACCCGATTGCCCCGTTGAAGAGGAGCCGATGACTGCTGAAGATCCTGTTTCCGTTCAATCGGTGGACGCGGCAAAAAATGATACGCGGTCGGCACCGCCCGGAAAAACGGTTGAAGATTCACTGCTTATGGAAGCCCTGTCGTCATTCGAGGCGGAAAAGTATGAAACCGCACTGAAACAATTCGAGACAATTCTGGAGGATGAAGACCTGGATGAAGACACGAAAGAGATCGCCATTCGACGGGCCGCCGACAGCTTCTTTCAGTTGTCCCTGGGGGGGGATCGCCGTTCCGTGAACAGCGCAATCGATCGTTATCGGGAGATACTCCGTCTCTACCCGGATGGGGTCCGGGGCAACGATGACATACTCCTGCGCATGGCAAAAGGGTATGAATCCCTGGGTCTTTACCATGAAGGTCTTCGGGAATTGAACCGACTTTGTGATGATTATCCTGATTCTCCCCTTGTTCCCGGGGCGGTGTACCTGCGGGGACTTTTTTATTACCGAATGCAAAAGTTCGAAAAGGCCGTCGAGGAACTTTCACAGTACACGTCAGAATATCCACAGGGTAAAGATCTGCGCGCGGCTCTTATCACGCTGGGCGACAGTTATTCACAACTGGGCCGGTTCGCCGAAGCGGATGAGGTTTTCGACCGGGCGATACGCATGTGGCCGTCGCTCGAAGCAGTGCCCAGGCAGGACCTGTTGACCCTGGGATCGCATTATATGAGGAGCGGGAATTACGAGCGCGGACTCGATATTTTTCTCAGCTGGTTCAACCTTTATCCCGAAGCTCCCGAAGCTCCCGAGGTCCTCCACGGCGCGGGTCGGATTCTCGCCGTCATGGATCAGGTCCCGGCGGCTCTGAGCTTGCTCGCGATGGTGGTAAAACGGTATCCCGACACCCGTCAGGCGATGGAAAGTATTGTTATCATGGCGGACCTGGGATTGCGCCGGCCGGGACAGTCACTTCCTTGTCATATTTTTGACGGCATGGAATATTACCGCGATCCCGTATCTGCTTTCGACGAAGTCATGGCGCAGAGCGAAGAGCGGGAGCGACGGGACGAGCTGCTCTTTCTCAAGGCGAACGCGTTGGTTCAATTAAAACGTTACCGTGAAGCCTTCGAAACGGCCCGGAGTCTCCAGGAACAGTCTCCATGGGGGCCTTTTCGAAAGGAAACCATACACAATCTGACGGATATCGCCGGGCATCTCGTCGACAATTATCATGAAGACGGCAATCACCTGGCGGCGGCCGAGATTTTTTTCGAGGTACGCCGTTTCGGATTTGTCGGTGCCGCGGATTACGAATCACTTTTCAATGCCGCGGACAGCCTGGTGGAAGTTGGTTTGATTTCCGCGGCCCGTTTTATTTACGAGGGCATTCTTTCACGGTGCCGTCCTGAAAAGCCGGCGGCGCGGGCAATGGTCGCTCTTGCCGGAATCGAGTTTCGGGAAAAAAGGTACGATGAAGCACGGACCTGGGCGGAAGAAGCCCTCAAACTGGCATCGTCGAGCCGCAGTGAATCCGCCCGTCGAGCCTCGGAAATAATCGGAAACATAGCCTTTGCGGAAGGGGATTGCGAGAAGGCGGCCGGTCATTTCGCCGCTATCGCAGACGTGGAAGCGTCGCCGGAGGAACAGCGACGGATAATGATGAAATACGGACACGTCTTGAAGGCCCTCCGGCATTATTCGGCGGCGGCGGTTCAGTATGAACGGGCACTGTCGATCGACGCCGTCGACGACGCGGATGCCCTGCATTCTTCGCGGGCCGCGCGTGAAGGATTGGCGGAATGTCATTTTTACCGCGGAAATTACGAAAAAAGCGCGCTCCTTTACCGGCGTCTGCTTGAAACGGCACGGAACGAAACGGAAACCTGCTGGGTGCGATATCGTCTCGGCCAGTCTTATGCGCGACTGCCCGACGCCGACATGGCGGCGCAGACATTCGAGTTGTTGAAAAACGGTTCCGACGGGCCGTTTTGGAAACGCGTCGCCGATTACGGGCAAGACTACGAATCATTTTACGCGCAGTACGTGAGACCTGATCAGGCGCGCTGAGAACATCCGCATGGTACTGTACCCCGGCGAAAAAGGAAAGAGATGTATGGAAGAAAAAATGGAACAGGCGGCAGACCGGGAGGCGACCTGGCTGAAGCGTTCCTTTGAGGACTTCAACAGCGCCACGGAACGGATGCAGGAGGCCTTTGCCGGCCTCGAACAACGGTTCAAGCTCATCAATCTCGAGCTGGAGCAAAAAAACCGGGAGCTTGAGCAGGTCCTTGATGAAAAGGAGAAAATCCGCTCATACCTGGAAACGATTCTCGAGAATCTGACCAGCGGTTTAGTTGTTACCGACAGTGACGGCCGGATCAGGCTCATGAACAGCAGGGCGGAAAAATTTTCCGGTCGCGGAGGAAACTGGTACGGACTGTCGATCAGTGAGATCTTCGCCGGCCTGGGAAACGACGGCGTCAATCTGTCGGTCGAACCGTTGCAGGCATTTCGATTCAGGGAAAACGGGCGGATGCTCGAAGTATCGAGCAGCATCATGAAACAGGGAGACGGCGCGGATGTCGAAACGATCTTCGTTATCAGGGACGTCACCCGGCTTGCGCGGCTGGAAGAGATGGAGAAGCGTTCGGAAAAGTTCGCCGCGCTGGAGGAGATGGCCGCCACCATAGCCCACGAGATACGCAATCCCCTGGGCGGCATCGAACTCTTCGCGTCTCTTTTGAGGAAGGATCCCGGCAATGAGCGAAGTCCCGACCGGGCCTATGAAATCATCAAGGCCGTCAAACATGTGAATAACAGGATTTCCAACCTGCTTCTCTTTACGAAACGACCGCAGCCGCTTACGAAGAAGGTTCACATCAACCGACTGGTCGAGGAAGTGCTTTCCTTCGCGGCGCCCATTATCGAGAGTGAACGTATTTCCCTTTCCGTTGCATATGCGGAGGGCGAGCCCTGGATCACCGGCGACAGTGAACTGCTCAAGCAGGTGCTTCTCAATCTTATTCTCAACGCTTTGCAGGCCATGCCCCGGGAAGGGCGTCTCGGACTGGAAACCAGGTTTATAGCATCGGGAGGTGCGGTGGAGCAGGATGGAAACGCCCGTGATGTCGAACTGATAGTAACGGATACGGGCGAGGGAATTCCTCCCGAGTCGGTGAACCGGATATTCGATCCCTTTTTCACGACCAGGGAAGGCGGAGTCGGGCTCGGCCTGGCCATTGTTCACAATATAATTGACATGCACGGCGGCCTGGTGGCGGCGGAACGGTTGGACGGGGGAGGAACGGTCATGACGATAACTCTTCCGCTGGCCGAACCGTTACGCGGCACGCACCAACTGTTGACGCCGCCGGTTGAATAAAAAGGGAGAACGGACGGAATCATGAGACCCATACTGATAGTAGACGACGAGCCTTCCATGAGGGCGGCCCTTTCCGAGTCGCTTCAAAGCTGCGGCTACGATGTTGAAACCGCGGGCGACGGCGAAGACGCGCTCCGCAGGTTCAGGCGGGATTCCTATGAAGTTGTCGTCACGGATATGCGCATGCCCCGTATCGGCGGCATGGAGGTGCTTTCCGGCATCAAGAAGATCTCGCCCGAAACGCCGGTAATCGTCATAACGGCTTATGGAACGGTCAATACCGCCGTTGAAGCGATGAGGGCGGGCGCTGTTGATTTCATCATGAAACCCTTTTCACTGGAGCACCTCGAATCGGTAGTGGAGCGGGTGGTCGGCGACAACGGCGGTCTTCCGAAACAGCAGGACCGCGACGAAGGGCGGCGGAATTCCTTTGTTACGGCCGACAAAAAAATGATGGCGATTCTTGACATGATGAACACGGTGGCAGCCGCCCGGTCCAGCGTTTTTATTCATGGTGAGAGCGGTACGGGTAAGGAACTTCTCGCACGTCACATTCACCTGCGGGGAAACAGGGCGCAGGGTCCCTTCGTTGCCGTGAACTGTGCCGCCATTCCGGGCAACCTTCTGGAAAGCGAAATGTTCGGGTACGAGAAGGGGGCCTTTACCGGCGCGGCCCGAAGAAAACCGGGGAAATTCGAGCTTGCCCACGGCGGTTCGCTCCTGCTCGATGAAATCAGCGAGATGGATTTGCAATTACAGGCGAAAATGCTCCGCGTGATACAGGAGTCGGAAATCGATCCACTGGGAGGGAGTGGGCCCGTTTCCGTAGACGTGCGGATCATCGCCACGACCAACACGGATATCAGGCGAGCCGTTGAGGAGGGGAAGTTCCGGCGGGACCTGTTTTACCGCCTGAACGTGATTCCCGTGACGATTCCTCCGCTCAGGGAAAGAAAGACAGACATAGCACTGCTGGCCGATCTTTTCCTGGAACGATACAGCAGCCTGAACGGAATCGGCAGGCCGTCGCTTTCCGATGAGGCGCGGCGGGTGCTGGAGAACCACGTCTGGCCCGGCAACGTGCGGGAACTGGAGAACGTGATCGAACGATCGGTGCTTCTGTGCACCGGGAAGAAAATTCTTCCCGAACATCTGTATCTGGAACGAGCTGTCGGCCGTGACGATGAGCCGACGGGAGATTCCGTTTCCGACAACGGGTTCGAGACGACGGGCGGTACCATCCGGGAAATGGAACGGAACCTCATCTTCAGGACGCTTGAGCGGGTACAGGGGAACAAGGCACGGGCGTCGAGGATTCTGGGCATCAGTGTCCGAACCATGCGCAACAAACTTCACGAATACGGCGTCGAGAATTAAAAACACCGTGATTCCATTCCGCTGGTACGGGAATTGCTTGTTTAACGAGTGCAGGAGGACTGCCATGGAAATGCTTTTTGATAAAACAATCACGGTCCTGTCGCGGGCGCTTGATTATCATGCCCGGCGGCACACGGCCATTGCCGCCAACATCGCCAACGTCGATACTCCCGGTTATCGCGCCCGCGAGGTGGTGTTTGAAAAGGAACTGGCGTTTCAAATGAACGGGATGAAGACGGGCCGGAATGGAAGCGCGACAAACGCCGTAACCCGCGAACAGCCGTCAATACGTGTCGTGGAAACGGACAAGTCGGTAAATATCGACAGCGAGATGAGTAACCTCGCCGAAAATGCGATTAGATATAATCTCGGCGTCGAATTGCTGTCACGGAAACTGCGGTCCATAAGGGACTTCGTGCGGGAGGTGAGGTAGCATGGATTTTGGAAACACGCTGAGTATCAGCGCATCGGGATTCGAGGCGCAACGGCGGAAAATAGACGTGATCGTGGAAAACCTGGCCAACATGGAAACGACCAGGACTCCCGGAGGAGGGCCATACCTCCGGAAAATCGCGCTCTTTGAATCGGCCCCGGCGGAAGACGATTTCGGATCGGTGCTCGAAGATACCCTTCACAAGGTGAAAGTCGGGGGTGTCAGGCGCGACGAAAATGCCGTGAAACACGTCTATAATCCCGGGCATCCCGATGCCGACGGCCGCGGTTACGTGGCTATGCCCGATATCAATACCGTCATCGAAATGGCCGACATGATCATGGCCCACCGCGCCTACGAAGCCTCGGTGGCCGCCTTCGAGGCCACGAAGAACATGGCGCTGAAAACCCTCGAAATGGGGAAGTGATGCAGCCCGCGTGAAAGAAAGGAAGGTTGCGGCATGTCTGACATACTTGTGAAAAACGGGATCAGGCCCCCGGTTCCCGTTGAAACGTCCGGATCAGGCGCGGCCGGCGCTCCGGGCGTCGCCGACAAGACCGATTCGTTTTCGACGGTCCTGAAAGGGAAAATCCGGGAGATAAACGAGTTGCAACAGGAAGCGGACAAGGCGATCACCGGCGTCATGCTCGACGATTCACGGAGCATTCATGAAGCCGTCATTGCGCTGGAAAAAGCGAATGTATCATTCCGGACCATGATGGAGGTGCGGAACAAGATAATTGAGGCTTACCAGGAAGTCATGCGGATGCAGGTGTAAAGCGGGGCGAATGATATGGATGGTCTGGTACGGTTTATAACGGAGTTCGCTAAAGGGTTCGGCCGGCTCACGCCGTCACGTCAAATCGCCTTCGTGTCGGTGATGATACTCTCTGTCGCGACCATTTTTATTATTTTTCATTTTATGAACCGGACCGATTACGTTGTGCTCTACTCGGATCTCAGTCCCGAGGAAACCGGCGCCGTGACGCTCAAACTAAAAGAGAAAAACGTCCCGTACCAGGTTTCGCTGTCGGGCGGCCGGGTCATGGTTCCCTCGGACCAGCTTTCCGAGCTTCGAATCGAGATGGCTTCCTCGGGACTTCCCCTCAGGGGCGGCACGGGCTTTGAAATTTTCGACGAAAAAAATTTCGGTGTCACCGAGTTCGTGCAAAAACTGAATTATCAGCGGGCGCTTCAGGGCGAGCTGGCCAGGACCATCAGCGGCCTTGACGAGATCGCGGGCAGCCGGGTGCACATCGTGTTGCCTGAAAAATCGGTTTTCTCAGAAACCAGCCGTAATCCGACCGCTTCCGTCGCTTTGCGGATGAAGCAGGGCCAACGCCTTCAACCGTCACAGGTGGACGGAATCGTCAAACTGGTGGCCGGAAGCGTTGAAGGATTGAACCCCGAAGACGTCATGGTGGTGGACAATTCCGGTGTTATTCTTTCCTCCGCCGGTCCGCAGTCGGAATTTGCACTGATGACGGGTTCCCAGCTGGAATACCGTAAAAGTATCGAACATGATCTCACCGAGCGGGTACAATCGATGATAGAACGCGTCGTGGGCGAAGGCAAAGCCATCGTCACCGTTTCGGCCGTCCTCGACTTCGAGGAATTCCAGAAAACTGAAGAGTATTTTGATCCCGACGAACCGGTGGTCCGCAGCGTGCAGCGAAAGACGGAACGATCGGCCAATCCCCTGTCGGCGAAGGAAAGCACGGTGGAACCGACCGGGGAAAAAGAGAATTCAAAAACAGTTGTCAATCGAGAACAGAACGACGAAGTAATTCATTATGAAGTGAGCAAAACGGTAAGTACGAGTGTCAAACCGCTGGGCGAAATCGAAAATCTGTCCGTGGCCGTCGTCGTCGACGGCAGTTACCGGGTCGGCGAGTCAGGGGAAGAGGTCTACGAACCGCGTTCGGCCCAGGAACTGGCCCAGCTCGACGACCTCGTCAAGAAGGCCGTCGGGTTCGACGAGCGGCGGGGCGACCAGGTGACGGTAAGCAACATTCCCTTTAAACAGGCCGACTTGGGTGAAGAGGATTTTGTGGTCGAGAATTCCTGGAAAGAAACGCTCCAGGCCGTCATGCCGGTTCTCAAGGCGGTCCTGATGCTGGCGGCGCTCCTGGCGGTTATATTCCTGGTACTGCGTCCCATGAGCCGGGTGATCGTCGCCGCCGGACGAGGAGGCCGTGGAGCGCTTCCGGCCCTGACCGGCACGGAACGGGCCTCCATTTCGGATGTTGAACGGCATCGCGAACGGGCGGCGTCGGCGCTGGACATGTCCGAAATGAACATCGACGAATCGAATGAAATCAGCATGGTAAAAAACATGGCCCGCCAGGACACGGGAACCTTTACGGAGCTGCTCAGGGGCTGGCTCAAATAATACAATGAAACGGCCGGCCGATGGCCGCATCGAAAAAGCGAACATGACAAACGACGAACGAGCCGCCATTTTGATGTTGTCCCTCGACGAAGAACAGGCCGTCGAGGTCATGAAAAATCTCAGTGCCGATGAGGTGCGCCGTCTCGGCCTGTCCATGAGCCGGTTACGAAACGTGACCATGGGCGATCTCGAGTCCGCGGCACAGGAGTTCTGCAACCTCGCCCGTGACAAGGGCAAGCGTTTCGTCCCCATTCAGAACGAAATGATTCAGAAAATCATTACCAAGGCCCTGGGAGAGGAGCGGGCGAAAAAGGTCATTTCCGTCATCGAGGAGGAAAGTTTCAGCCCTTACATGAATCCGGTAATCGAGAAACTGCGGTCCGTCGATCCCAAGATCATCCTTGATTTTACGAAAATGGAGCATCCCCAGACGATCGCGCTGATTCTCGCTCACCTGAAGCCCGAACAGGCCGCCCAGGTTCTCGATGGATATGAGCCGGAAAAGCAGGCGGATATAGTAAAGCGTATCGCCACGATAAAGAGCGTTCCCCAGGAATTCGTCGAGGAAATGGCCAGGGCCCTGGAATCGGAAATTATTCTCGGCAGCGCCCAGGAAGAATATTTCGGAGGGATCGACCTGTCGGCTGAAATTCTCAACCGCATGGGACGGAAGGCCGAGGGGCCCATCCTCAACGTGCTGGAAGAACAGGTTCCCGATCTGGCCACGGAGATCCGTAACCAGATGTTCTCATTCGAGGATATTTTTGAGCTGGATGACGGCAGTATCAGGGAGATTCTGAAGGAAGTTTCCACCGAGGACCTGGCCAGGGCGCTTAAAGTCGTGGACGCCGACATGCGCGAAAAGTTTTATTCCAATATGTCCCGGAGGGCCGCGGAAATGCTTGAGGACGACCTGGAAGTCATGCCCCCCATTCGCCTGTCGGAAGTCGAGCAGTGCCAGCGTCAGATCGTCGACGCGGCGCGGCGGCTTGAGGCCGAAGGAAGAGTAAGAATCTTACGGGGCGAGGAAAATGATGAATTCGTCTAAAAAAATCATAAAGGCGGCCGAGGTGGCCGTTACTTCCCTGAAGACAAGTGATTCCGGCGCCTTCACACCTCCACTGTGGGAGCAGGAACGTGGAACGGTTCGCGGCGGCGACGGTGACGGGACGCGGCATGGTGCTGACGTGGATGTGGAGCAGAGGGTTCGTGAGGCCTATGAAAAAGGATTCCGGGACGGTGTAAAAGATGAACAGAAACGTGGCGGTGAATCGATTGCGTCCGTTATGCAAGCCGTCGCGCAGGTACGCCGGGAGTGGTCGGGTATCCAGGAGCGATTTTACGACGGCGCGAAGGAAAACGTAATCCGCCTGGCCGTCGCTTTGGCGGAAAAGATTATTCGGCGCGAAGTGTCGCTCGACCGCGACATCCTGCGCACCGTGCTGGATGACATTTGCGGGGACCTGAAAGACAGGACCGGGCTGACGGTGTTTCTCAGTCCCGGTGATGAACAGTTTCTGAAAGATCAGGGGTCCGGTGAAGAAGAATCGGACGCGCCCCTGCGCATAGCGGCCGATCCAGATCTGAATCCGGGTGATGTCCTGGTAGAGACGTCGGGACTGGTCGTCGACGCGAGGGTCTTCGAACAGCTGAACGTGCTTCAGCAGCGGCTGATCAACCGCGACGGAGGGGAAGGAGCAGCCGGTCGTGAATGAGACAACGCTCCAGGAATATTTCAGGGCCATTGACCGGACGGACCCGCTTCATCGGTACGGTAAGATAAGCGATGTACGGGGGCTCATTCTTGAAGGCCACGATCCGGGTGTGCAGGTAGGCGAGCTGTGTTCCATATGCCCCGGAAACGGAAAGACCGTCGGCGCCGAAGTGGTGGGGTTCCGGCAGGGAAGGGTAATCATTATGCCCCTCGACGACGTGTCGGGTATCGGGCCGGGATCCCGGTTCCTCCCTCTGGGTCGCGCCGCCGATGTGACAGTCGGTGAGGGTCTCCTGGGGCGGGTGATAAACGGAATGGGCATTCCCATCGACGATCGGGGACCACTCCATTTGGTCGAACGTTACCCCTTGTACGCGGAGCCGATAAATCCCCTGCGAAGGGCGCGTATACGGGAACCCATGGACCTGGGAATCAGATCGATCAACAGCCTGCTTAGCTGCGGCAAGGGCCAGCGCATGGGGATTTTTTCGGGATCGGGCGTGGGGAAAAGTTATCTTCTGGGCATGATGGCCCGAAACGCCCGGGCCGACGTGAACGTCATCGGCCTTATCGGCGAGCGGGGCCGCGAGGTCAGAGAATTCATAGAAAAAAATCTCGGCGAGGCCGGGCTCGAACGTTCGGTGGTGGTGGTGGCGACGTCGGACAGCCACCCACTCGTACGCGTGCGGGCCGCCTATGTGGCCGCCTCGATCTCGGAGTACTTCAGGGACCGGGGAAAAGATGTTTTCCTGTTGATTGATTCCCTGACGAGATTCGCCATGTCCCTGCGCGAAGTGGGACTCTCTCTGGGAGAACCGCCGACAACCAAGGGATATACACCCTCTGTCTTCAGCCTGCTTCCCAAGTTGATCGAGCGGACGGGAAACGTCGAGGACGGCGGCAGCGTAACGGGACTCTACACGGTCCTGGTAGAAGGTGACGATTTCAACGAACCCGTGGCCGACGCGGCCCGGTCGCTCCTTGACGGCCATATCGTCCTGTCCCGGGAGCTGGCGGCGCGCAATCAGTATCCCGCCGTGGACGTCCTGGAAAGCATCAGTCGGGTGATGGCTGATATTGTTGACGATGAGCACCGTCACAAGGCATCGGAACTCATGGATATCATGGCGGCTTACCGAAAAGCGGAGGACCTGATCAACATCGGCGCCTACGTGACGGGGAGTAATCCCCGCATCGACCGCGCGGTTGCCATGATTGACAGGATACAGAACTTTTTGCGGCAGGACATCAATGAATCCGCCGACTTTGCCTCGTCGAAGCAGTCCCTGTTCGAGCTTCTGGCCTGAGAAAGGAACGGACCGTGTTTACGTTTTCTCTTGAAGCTCTGCTGGAACATCGAACACGGCGGGAAGAGGAACGACAGGTGGAACTGGCCGGGGCGAAACGGTCACTGGCGGAGGAAGAGAAAGAACTGAAATCGGTTCTGCGCAGGGAAGCGGCCACTGCCGCCGAGCTGGCCCGAACGGCCGGACAGGCCAGGCCCGCTCCCATGATGGCGGTCCTGATATCCCTGGGTGAGCAGCTCGGAAAAGAGCGAAGAAAACAGGAAGCAAAACTGCACCAGGCGAAGCTTCACGTCGAAGAGTGCCGGGAACGGCTGGCGCAGGCAAGAAAAGAAAAGAAAATGCTCGAAAAACTCAAGGATAAACAAAAGGAACTCTACGTGCAGGAAGAAGCACGACGCGAGGCGAAGCATATCGAAGAGGCCGGGCGCGCGGCGGCGCGGGCCGGGAGGGACATGTGAAAAAACTGCTGTTTCTCTGCAAGATTCTGCTGATCGGGGTGATCGTGATAAAAGTGGCCGCGCTGGCAGGTGTCATCAAGGAAACGGAAAGCTGGAAGGCGTCACTGTCGCCGGACGATGCCGTGGCCGACGAGCGCGCAGCCGACGACGATCAATCGTCGCGGCACCGGGAACTTCTGAAAATGCTGGCTGAGAAGGAACAGGAGCTGGCCGAGCGTGAGAAGACACTCACCGATGAAGAACAGAGGCTTTCGTCGCTGAAGCAGGAAATACTGTCCCGTATCGACGTGCTCGATTCGATGATGGAGTCGATCAGGGTCATCGACGACAAGCAGTATACCGACCTGGCAAAAGTCTACGAGGCGGCGCCGCCGGACCGGGCCGGGGCCATGCTTGAACGGCTGAACCGGAAAACCGCCGCAGCCATCATCATGCGCATGAAAAGCAAGTCGGCGGGTGAAATCTGGGGGTACCTGGACCCTGATACCGCCGCCGCCATCACCAGGGAAATATCCGATTTTCTTCATTATTCCACCGACGTTAACTGATAAATAAAAAAACCCCTCGCCCGCCGGGGAAAACCGGCCTCGTGAGGGGCATTTTTTTCTTCTTTTGCCGAGACGACCGGCAAGAAATTCCCGACAGTGGCGTCCCTCGTTTGTTATCATTTCTAACATACTGAAATAATTATATTATAATAATTATTTTTTCTGGCACGGCTCTTGCCCTTTTGAAAGCCGAAACATAAGGGAAAGGAGCCGGGCGTCTTTATGGCCGGGCAGATCTACGACATCATACGTTCCATGCTTTTTGATTCCGCCGGTCTTGTCAAAGCCGGGGCGACGGACACTCGCGGGTTGTTCGAAGCTGATTTCGGGGAAAGCCTGCGCGAGGCCGCGCAAAAAATATTGAAGGAAGACAGCGGGTGGATCGTGAAGAAGCACGGCCCGGACGGGGTAGCGATTATGCCCCGGGCCGATACTGCCGGCAACCGGGGTGAGGTTGTTGCGTCGGAGTCGATAGTGACGGCCGCCGTGGACGAGTCGGATGGTTGTGGAGTTGCCGCCCCGGCCGTGACGGCTGTGTTCGACGAAGGCGACGGACCAATCAGGGCGCTGGTAAAAAACGGAGCGTTTCTCCGGGTAACCGACGGGATTGTGAAACTATACCTGCCGGGCCGGGACGGGGAACTCACGGTCGCGTCGTCCGACGGTAAACAATTACATCTTCTTCGAGAGAAAACCATGCAGGCGGGTCGGGCCTTTTTGTTCGAAAAGGCGCCGGGCGGAGGCGATGGCCGGGGTTCCACAGTTCAGGCCCCGTCGTTCTCAGCCGGTGGAGATAATAAGCCTGAAAACGACGTTTCGGCGAAGCAGGGTGCACGAATACCATATAATCAGGCGAAGCCGGCGGACTTCTCCGCCGTTTCAAAGCTGTTTTTCCATGGGCAGGGATCTTCTTCAAAGACGCTGGTTATGCCGGGGTCTGAAGCGGCTTCCGTGGATCTTGTCCCGCAGGAAACGACGGCGACGGTTACCGGCGGCAAAATACCCGGAGGACGCGGCGCCGATTCGGCGGTTAAAGCCGCCGCGGTTATGCCCGGTTCGGCAGGCGACGTGAATAGTGTCAGGAAGGTCGTGTCGGCGAAAAGCGATGCGACGGCATCGCGGGGGCGCCTGGATGCGAGTTTCCCGGCCGTTTCGAAGCCGTCTTTCCACGGGCAGGCATCTCCTTCAAAAACACCGGTTGTTCCGGGCTCCGGAGCGGTCCCACGGGACGTCGTCCCGCAGGAAACGACGGCGGCGGTTACCGGCGGCAGGATACCCGGCGGACGCGGCGTCGCTTCGGCGGTTACGGACGCCCCGGTTTCTAACGGTTCACCGGGTGACGTGGAACATGCCCCGAAGGGCGGCGCGTCAATGGGCGAAGCGGTTGAACGGTTGAACGGCGCAGCGGTTCATCGTCACCTGTCCCGTCCGGCTACTATGTCCGTGTCACGTGATGCCCAGCCGGCGGTTACGGTTGACGGTTCGGGCATCCGGCCGGAGGGGCGGGAACACCATTTTCAGCGGCAGGCGAACGGCAATCATCAGGGCGACGGTAAAACGTTCACCGGCGTTCGCGATGAACAATCCTTCGTGCAGCGCGCCCGCGTGGACACGGGAGGGGAGCGTCTATCGCCCGCGGCGCAGGCACAGGTCAGTCCGGCTGAAGGCCGGACAGTCGAACGCCCTGGCGAAACAGTTTCTTCCGCCGTACGGGCAACCACGGCAGGTTTTTCCGGTGGGGAAGACGGGGCGGTTGAAAACAAGCATGTCCGTTTAGTCGGCGAAACAGCGGGAAGCAGGGAACTGCTGGCCGGGGGGGTGTCCCGGCCGGTCGTTTCGGAGGAGAGACGGTTGTTCAGAGGCGGGAATGACGGCAAAATATTCACCGCCGGCGTGGATGGGCCCGGCGGCGCCGGCGAGAATCATCGTGGTTCCGCGGCTGCCAGGACTTCTCCGGACATGAAAATCATCAGCACCCACCTGTCGTCGATGGCCGCGTCCCAGGGAAAGGATGGTTCACAGCGGATGCGGATACAACTGCAACCTCCGCACCTGGGTTCCCTCGACATGGAAGTGATCATGCATGACAAAACGGTTCGTGTTCTTTTGCGGGTTGACAGCGGTGAAGCGGGCCGATTCCTCCAGGCCGGCACGGAACAGCTGAAAGGCGCGCTCCAGGAGCAGGGATTTACCGTTGAGTCCTTCTCGGTTGCCCAGCGAGACCAGGAGGCGGGATTCAGCCGGTATGACGGACGGGGCGGGGCGCCGTTCGAGGGTGAAAACGGTGAAGAAAACGGAAGAAACGGGGAAAGATCGTTGCCGGACCCGGGACAGGACGACCATATCGGCCGGTCCCGCGAAGACGGACAGCGTACGGGTCGGTTGAGTTTTTTCGTGTGATCAACCGGTACCCGACGGAAATGATCGGAGGTGAAACGAATGACGACGATGAACACAGTGGGCGCCAATCAAGGGGTGAACAATTTCACGAAATCAGCTGAAATGGGGCAAGAAGCGGACAAAGTGGGCGCCGATCAAGGGGTGAACAATTTCACGAAATCGGCTGAAATGGGGAAAGAAGATTTTTTGAAGATGCTCATCGTGCAACTGGAAAACCAGGACCCCCTGAATCCCATGGAAGGCACGGATTTCACGGCCCAGATCGCCCAGTTTTCCAGCCTGGAACAGCTTACCAATCTGAACGGGCGGATGGATTCTGTGAGTTCGCGATTGGCCGCGATCGACAATCTCGGAACGGCAAGTCTGATCGGCAAGTCGGTGCTTACCGAGGGGAACAGCATTATTGCCGACGGCGGAAAAGTCGACCTGGTATACCAGCTCGAGGACTATATACAGGAAGGTGTCCTCGAAATATACCGGTCCGACGGGGCGGTTATGGACGTTATCGAACTGGGAAGCCGGAGTCCCGGTGAATATAAGGACACCTGGGATTCGGGCGACGTGCCGGAAGGAAACTACGCGTTCCGGCTTACGGCTGAAAATGATGAGGGCGGGTATGCCTCGTGGACGCCGATGATGACGGGCCTGGTAACGGGCGTGACGTTCAAGGACGATACGGCCTACCTGTCGGTCAACGGAGACGAGATACCCGTAAATGACGTAACCGTAATAAAAGAGACAACTGCGGGAAAATAAAAAATACGCATAAAAACAAGGAGGTAACCGGTCATGAGTAGTTCACTGTACTCGGGCATATCAGGGCTTAACGCCATGCAGACGCAGCTTGACGTCATCGGCAACAACATCGCGAACGCGAACACGGTGGGGTACAAGTCCAGCAGGATTCTGTTCTCCGACATTCTGAGTCAAAGCCTTACCGGCGGCGGAGGCGGAACCATGCAGGTGGGACGCGGTGTTTCCGTCGGCGGCGTCAATACGCTTTTTTCCGCCGGGTCTTTCGAGACCACGTCGAACGCGACGGATCTTTCCATCGACGGTGAAGGTTTTTTCATGGTTCGTGACGCCGAGGGAGGAATTTACTACACGAGAGCGGGCGCCTTTTCGGTGGATAACGAGGGATACATGGTTGATGAAAACAACTACAAGGTGCAGGGATGTAATCTCATGTCAGCCGACAGCGACGCCGTGACGGACATATCGCTCAAGGATGTTCAATCAGCGCCCAAGGCCACCACAGAAATGTCCATCGGCGCAAACCTGGACGCTACGACACCAACCGGCGAGGTATTCACCATCGCACAGACAGTCTACGACACGCTCGGAACGCCGCACACATTGCGACTTGAATTTGAGAAACAGGAGGCCGCCGGTGAATGGGATGCGCGGGCCGTTCTCGTCGCGGCCGGGACCGGTGAAACAAATATTGTTCACAACGCCCTCGATCCGGCGGACTATGAGACGACATACGTGGCCGACGGTGAAACTTATGCGGAAGATGACCTGCTCGTGCACGATGGAACAGTTTATCGCTGTACCACCGGGTATACTTCGGCTACCGACGACAATTGCGAACCGGAGGGTTCGGCAAGTAATTGGGAGGTGTCCGATTATCGCATCGACGATGACGGTGTGGTGTACATGCCCATGGACTTCGAGTTCGCTGCCGACGGAGGACTGACCTCGCCTTCGACGGATCCCAGCCTGAGTTTCGCCGGACTGGCAAACGGTGCCGAAGATATCGACGTGGACTGGAAACTGACCGGTTCAGGGGTCGAGCCTCTGACGGGCTACGCAAGCACCTCGGTGGTGAAAAGCCTTATCCAGGACGGGTACTCCTCCGGTGAACTGCGCAGTATTTCAGTCACGGAGGACGGTATCATCACCGGTTTCTTTACCAACGGCCAGACGGCGAGTATTGGCGAGGTCATGCTGGCGACCTTTTCGAACCCCCTCGGATTGCAGCGCATGGGGGCGAATCTCTTCGGCGAAACGCTTGAGTCGGGCGTCGCCATTCAGAACGCTCCCGGTACGGGCGGCATGGGAACCATCATTTCCAACTCGTTGGAGCTTTCCAACACCGACATCGCCCAGGAGTTTATCAACATGATCACCGCGCAGCGCGCCTATCAGGCGAGTGCCAAAGTTGTCACCACGACCGACCAGATGATGAGCGAGCTGATGAACGTAAAACGATAAAATCCGGGCAGAGAAGAAGTGCCCGATAAACAGGCAAGGCGATGGAAGCAACAGGCCGCGTCAATTAAATGACTATTCGTCAAAACGGCGGGCCACCGGGGCACTGTTCCCACGGTGGCCCGCCTTACTGTATGCGGTAAACGGCGGAAACCCGCCAGTCTTTTTATTTTCGGGCTGTTACCCTGTCTCTCCGGTCCCTGATTTTCCTGCCTTATTCATGGCTCACGGCCCAACCGCTTACACGGCTCCAAGTGGTACGGTCTTTGCTCATCCATGATTCAAATTCATCGATGCGGGTGTGCGCATGGATCTTGCGACCATAGTAGGAATCATAACCGGGTTCGGCCTCGTCGCCGCCGCCATGATGCTGGGCGGCGGCCTGAGTTGGTTTATCAGTCCCGCCTCCGCACTCATCGTGGTAGGGGGCACCATCGGGGCGACCTTCATCAATTATCCCATGGCGGACATTTTCAGTGTCATGAAAATAGCGCGACAGGTGTTCTTTCACCGTCAGCAGCCTCTTTCCGAAACCATCGAAACCCTGATCGACATGTCGAAAACGGCCCGCAGGGAGGGAATACTGGCCCTGGAAAAAAAGGTCGAGGATATAGATGATCCATTTTTCGCCAAGGGGGTGGGCCTCATGGTCGACGGTATCGAGCCGGCGACCCTGTCGAAGATCATGCAGACCGAACTCGACTTTATCGAGGAACGGCATCGGCTTGGCGCCGAGATATTTACCACTATGGGGAATTTCGCCCCGGCAATGGGTATGGTGGGGACCCTCATCGGGCTGGTGCAGATGCTGATGCAGATGGAAGATCCCAGCGCCATCGGTCCCGCAATGGCGGTTGCCCTCATCACGACCTTTTACGGTATTCTGCTGGCGAATCTTCTTTTTCTCCCCATCGCGGGCAAGCTCAAAACCAGGAGCGGCCAGGAAATGCTCGTAAAGCAGATGATCATAAGCGGGATCCTGTCGGTGCAGTCCGGCGACAATCCACGAATCCTGGAGCAGAAACTACACTCGTTCATCGCTCCCGGTGAAAGGAGGTCCACGGTCTGACCATGGGCGACGCGTCACCCGGCAGAAAAAAAAATGTCCCGCCGCCGGCGGCGTCATGGGAAATAACCTATTGCGCCCTCGTCCTCATTCTGGTCGCCTTTTTCGCCATGCTGGTTTCATATTCATCAATTGAGGATAACAAGGTCTCAAATTTCATGCGGGGATTCGGCGGCACGACGCCGGCGGAATACGAGCCGGATTTGAGCAGCGATGAAACGGGATATATGCCGACGGCGGGCGAACGTGTTCACCTGCCGTCGAAAGAAATGACGTCGCTTGAAAACGAGACGGTCATGCTGGCTTTTGAAAAACTGGAGGAGGCGGCCGCCATTCTGGAAGCAGCCGGGGACGCCGTGAGTATCGAAAAAACCGACCGGGGATTCAAGGCGGTGATGCAGGGGGATGTTCTTTTCGCCTCGGGGACGGCGGATATAGATGCCGCCCTGCATCCCTACCTCGACGAACTAGTTCAGGTCTTGAAGGAAACCGATTGCATGGTCAGAGTCGAGGGGCATACCGACAACGTTCCCATAGCGACCGCTCGTTTTCCATCGAACTGGGAGCTTTCGACGGCTCGGGCGGTGAATGTAATCCGGTATTTTCTCACCAGGGGAAAGCTGCCGGCGGATCGACTCGAAGCCGTCGGTTTCGGCGAATACCGTCCGCTGGCTTCCAATGATACGGATAAAGGAAGGGCCAGGAACCGCCGCGTGGAATGCTATTTTGAACCGGCACGAACGAGCGCCGGTTCGTCAGAACGTGGACAGGGATGAGCAGAGAACCGAAACAGGAAGTGAAATCAGAAGGAAAGTGGCTTACCACCTTCAACGACCTGGTAACCCTGCTGCTGACTTTTTTTGTTCTCACGCTGAGTCTTTCCAATATGGACGCGGCGAAGGTCAAGGAGGCAAGTCTTTCCATGAGTGCGGCCCTGGGAAAACTAAAAGAGGGATCAGGCGCCGAATTCAGAATATTCGAACCTTTTGTCGCGCCCATGGGGCGGGTGGGATTGAGCCTGGAACGGCAGAAACAGGAACTTGCCGAAGAACTTCGCACCGCCGGTGATTTCGATGTCCGGGTAGTGGACGAGGGAGTTATGGTGACGGTGGATGAAAAACTCTTTTTTAAATCCGGCAGGGCCGACATCGGATCGTCAGGACGGTCGATGCTTGACGCCCTTGCGGACCGCCTCCGCGAGAGTGAAGCCTGCATCCGGGTGGCGGGGCATACCGATGATGTTCCCATACAGACGGACCGCTTTCCGTCGAACTGGGAACTCTCCGTGGCTCGCGCCACGGGGGTGGTACGCTGCCTGGTCGACCGGGGAGGTATCGCGCCTGAACGCCTGTCGGCGTCCGGGTATGCCGATTCCCGACCCCGTGTTCCGGGAAACAACGCCGAAGCGAGAGCGGCAAACAGAAGAGTCGAAATTATTATCACCCCGCCGGGGTGACGGGGAGGAACTATGGCGGAACGACAAAGACGGGACAGGCGGGAAGAACCGGACGAAGTTGAAGCGGTGGAGGAACGTCCGAAGAAAGGCGGCATCGTCGGGAAATTTCTGATTGCGCTGGTAATTGTCGCCGTTCTTGCGGGCGGAGGCCTGGGCGGCTGGATGCTGTATCAGGACCGGGCGGCGGACCGGCAGGAGGCGGAAGATGAATCGCAGCCGATCGGGGCTCTCTGGTCGATGGGGACGCTGATCGTGAACCTTCTTGACGATGATGGACAGCGATATCTGAAAGTAACCATCGAACTGGAGCTGTCGAGTCCGGAAATACTGGACGAGATGGATCTGTTGCGGCCGAAAATCATGGACGGCATCCTGGACCTTCTGTCTTCCAAGTATTATCGCGATGTCGTTGGATTCGAGGGAAAACAGCAGCTGCGGGACGAGATAGTCATGCGGATCAACAACTATCTCAGTCGAGGGTCGATCAGCAAGGTGTATTTCACCGATTTCGTCATTCAGTAACGTATCGACGGCCGACGCGTCGAACGCGGGGCCGATGGGGATGTCGATGTCACAGATACTTTCACAGAACGAGGTGGATGCTCTTCTTAAGGGCATTTCCGACGGCGTGGTCGACACGAATGACGCCGCGGCTGCGGAGGAACAGCGGACGGATGTCCGCCCCTACGACCTGACGAGTCACAAGAAGATCGTCCGGGAGCGGCTGCCGACCCTGGAGATTACGAACGAAAAATTTGCCAGGCTCCTGCGGAGCACCATGTCGTCCATCCTGAGGAGAGTTGTGGGAATCAACACTTCGTCGGTCGACATGGTCAAATACCACGATTTCCTCAGGACGCTTCCTTTCCCCACGAGCATGCACATTTTTAAGATGAAACCGCTGCGGGGGGAGATGATATTCATCGTGGAATCACGATTGATTTTCACGTTTGTGGATCTCCTGTTCGGAGGAAGCGGCCGGGATGACTTCAGGCTGGAAGGCCGTGATTTCACCGCCATCGAGAACAACATCGTGCAACGGGTGGTCAAAAGCGCCCTGGGGGACCTGGAAGAGGCCTGGAAGACATTGCTGGACGTAAATGTCAAATACGTACGGGCGGAGGCGAATCCCCAGTTTGCCCAGATAGTGGCCCCTCAGGACGTGATCATGGTCATGAATTTCGAGCTCGAAATGGATTACGCGTCCGGGAAAATGACGCTCTGCATGCCCTATTCGACCATGGAACCTATTCGCGACAAGTTGCAGGGCAGTTACCAGACTGACAAGCGTGAATCCGATCAGGAATTTTCAAACAGGTTCAGAGAAGAGATTCGCTCCGTGGAAGTTCCCCTCGTGGTTGAACTGGGAAACACGGAAATAACGGGGAAGGACATCTTGAGGTTGAAGCCGGGCGACGTAATCCTGCTGGACCAGTATTGTACCGAAGACCTGGGTATTTATGTCGAAGGTCACCTGAAATTCGTGGGACATGCGGGACGGC
Organism: delta proteobacterium MLS_D; assembly: GCA_002030015.1. Classification (GTDB taxonomy): domain Bacteria; phylum Desulfobacterota; class Syntrophia; order Syntrophales; family UBA2210; genus MLS-D. The sequence goes on along the minus strand of LQBH01000011.1, from coordinate 9,142 downwards.
GCCGGGGCAACCAGGCAGTGCAGGTATCGCAGGTGGTCGGAAACGGGAAGGGGTGAGAGAATATGACTGAAAACAGTAAAGATGAAAGCGTCATCAACAATCTGGACTGGAGTGATGTCCAGGAAGAGCTGAAGGCCTCCGGAGGGGAAGAAGCCGTCGAACGGGCTGCTGCGATGAACGCCGAAAAAGGGCAACCCCGGGAAAAGGCGACGCCCGGGAAACAGGAAGTAGGCGCCGTGAAATTCGATGAGCTTCAAAGTAATGGTGAGTCAAAAGGATCGCTTGATCTTGACTTCATTCTTGAGATACCGCTCAAGGTTTCCGCGGAGCTGGGGCGTTCAAAGATGCCGGTGGGCGAACTGCTGTCACTGGGACCAGGATCGGTCATCGAACTGGACAAGAACGCCGGTGAGCCCGTGGATCTTTACCTCAATAACCGACTCATCGCGCGGGGCGAGGTGGTCGTGGCCAATGAGCGATTAGGCGTTCGGCTGACCGACGTGGTTTCGCATTCGGAACGGGTCAACAACCTGAGATAGCCCCTTGACGGGCCGTACAAAGGAGCGACATGGAATCTTCGGAACTGTTCGCCGCTTCAATCAAGATGATCTCGGCGCTGGCCCTCGTGCTGGGCGCGGTCGTCATTGTCATGTACGTGTTGAAAAAAACCGTGAACCGTGGCGGTACGACGTCGGGAGGCGCGGATATTATTCGTGTCAGGGCCGTTCGCTACCTCGGTGGCAAGAACAGCATAGCCCTCGTCGACGTGGCGGGTACGATGATCGTGGTAGGACTGTCTCCGCAGGGCATGACGACGCTGGCTCAGATCGATGATCCCGGGACGCTTGACAGCCCGACCGGAGAAAGAACGACAGAGAAGGGCGGCCGCGGAGGCGGATTCGCCCGTCATCTTGCTGAATACGCTTCCCGGTTCCGCGTTTCCGGAACGTTCCTGGAGAAAAACAGTGAAAACCGCGGATGAGAAGAGCAGGTGGCGTTTTATCGCAGCAGCGGCGTGTTCCCTGCTCCTGCTGTTCGTAACGGCGGGAGCCGCCGGGGCCGAACCGCTGTCTCTGCCGTCGATCGAGGTAAACATAGGGGACGGTGACGGCGGGACCGGCGGTACATCAACCCTGCTTCAGTTGTTGCTGTTGTTCACCGTTCTTTCGCTGGCTCCGGCCATTCTCATCATGCTTACCTCCTTCACCCGGATCGTCGTTGTCCTGTCACTGCTTCGCCACGCCCTGGGAACGCAGCAGATTCCCGCGAACCAGATCGTCATCGGCCTGTCGCTCTTCCTGACTTTTTTTATCATGGCGCCCGTGTGGAACGCCGTCAACAGCGGGGCGATACAGCCGTTCGTCGACGACGAGCTGTCCGCCGAAGAGGCCCTTGAGGCGGCTGCCGATCCCGTGCGGGAATTCATGCTCAAACACACCCGTGACAAGGATCTGGCGTTGTTCATGAAAATTTCCGGAACAACACAGCCCGGGACGCCGGCTGAAACGGGACTCACGGAGCTTATTCCGGCGTTTGTCATCAGTGAACTGAAAACGGCCTTTCAGATCGGGTTCATGATCTATGTTCCCTTCCTGATTCTGGACATGGTCGTCGCCAGCGTTCTGCTCTCCATGGGTATGCTCATGCTGCCGCCCATCATGGTGAGTCTTCCTTTCAAGCTCATGCTTTTCGTGCTCGTGGACGGGTGGTACCTGGTGGTCGGTTCGCTGGTTGAAAGTTTTCACTAGAGATAACATCCCGAAACGGGGGAAAGGTTACGGCAATGGTCGACGTGGTAATCGGAATCGCCTACGACGCGATACAGATGACGCTGCTTCTGTCGGCGCCGATGCTTGGCGTCGGACTGATCATCGGCCTGGCGGTCAGCATCTTTCAGGCGGTCACCCAGGTCCAGGAAATGACGCTTACCTTCGTTCCCAAAATCGTCGGCGTCCTGCTTGCCATGGTGGTCGCGCTTCCATGGATGATCAACATCATGGTCAGTTTCACTCACAACCTGTTCACGTCCATACCGTTTTACATACGGTAAAGACCGGGGAGCGAAGCTGGAAGGTGTCAGTCCATGGATATCATGCATCTTACGGCGTCCCAGCTCGAACAGTTCATCCTGGTTTTTCTTCGAGTGAGCGCCATCATTGCAAGCATGCCGGTAATCGGGAACAGGTCGGTTCCCGTGCGCGTGAAAGGCGGCCTGTCGATTTTAATGACCGTTATCATCGCGCCGGCCGTCGCGGCTCCCCAGTACGCCGATCCCTCGTTGCCGTTTTTGATACGGGCGGCGGGCGAAGTCATCATCGGCCTGATAATAGGCATCGCGGCGCAGTGCCTGTTCGCGGCGGTTCAGCTCGGAGGGCAGGTTGTCGGTTTCCAGATGGGATTCGCCATCGTCAACGTGGTTGACCCGCTGAGCAGCGCGCAGGTATCGGTGATAGCACAGTTTTGTTTCTTCGTATCCATGCTGATTTTCCTGGCCGTGGACGGTCACCACGTGTTCCTGTACGGGATCGCGGAGAGTTTCAGAATCGTTCCGCTTATGACGTTCTGCATGACCGGCGGACTGACGGAGGCGATTATACAGTACGCCAGAAGCATATTCACCGTCGGTCTTTCCATCGGGGCTCCCGTCATGGTGCTTCTGCTTTTTACCAGCGTCGGTCTCGGCATGGTCGCCAGGACGGTGCCCCAGATAAATATTTTTATCGTCGGGTTTCCCCTTAAAATCGGCATAGGCCTTATCGCAATCGGTATAACGCTTCCTTTCATGGGCCGTGTGATCGGTGCCGCCTTTTCCGATTTTGCGGGTGTTCTGGGGACATTTCTGGAACACATGTGAGCCTGCCGGGAATTCGGGACACCGGGGGCCGGATTTTTGACAAGACCGTCAGGTAACTGTCGAGGCGAACCATGGCTGAAGAACAGGGCGACCAGCAGGCAAGTGAGGAAAAAACCGAGCAACCTACTCCGAAGCGCCGGGAAGAGGCGCGTAACAAGGGACAGGTCGCGAAGAGCCAGGAAGTGACGTCGGTCTTCATCCTTCTCGCCTGTCTGGGATTGTTTTACTTCGCGGCGGCCTCCATGACGGAATCCATGTCGCGCTTAATGCGCTGGTGTTTCATGGAAGCGGGGAGCTTCCAGATGACCGTCGACGGCACGCGGTTGTTGTTTGTCGACGCCCTGCGCCGGGTGGGATTGCTTCTTCTGCCCCTGTTGCTGACCGTTTTTCTGGCGGGTCTCATAGCCAACCTGATGCAGGTCGGGTTCCTTTTTTCGCCCGAATCGATACGGCCCAAGCTCTCGAAAATCAGCCCTGTCAAGGGATTCAAACAGAAAGTATCTCTGCGTTCGCTGGTTGAGCTGGCGAAAAGCATGTTCAAGATCATTATTGTTGCGTTTGTTGTCTATCTTACCATCATGGCTGAGCTTGAAAACATCATTCCCGTCGGATGGCTCGGCTCGTGGGGAATTCTCGATTACACGGGATCAGTGGCGTTCAAGATTATTTTTCGCACCTGCTGGGCCCTGGTGATCCTTGCCGCCCTGGATTACGCCTATCAGAGGTGGGAATACGAAAAGAATCTTCGCATGAGCAACAAGGAAGTGAAGGATGAACTGAAGAACACCGAGGGTGATCCCCTTATCAAGGCCCGCATCAGGCAGCTTCAGCGCGAGGCTGCGCGGCAGCGGATGATGGCGAGTGTCGAAAAGGCCGACGTGGTTGTCACCAATCCCACCAGGATCGCCGTCGCGCTGCGGTACGACCCGGAAAACATGAGCGCTCCCGTGGTGACGGCCAAAGGCAAGGGGTTCATTGCCGGGAAGATCAGGGAAGCGGCGCGGAAGAATGGAATTCCCATCGTGGAAAACAAGCTTCTGGCACAACTATTGAATACGATGGTCAAGGTAAACGAAACCATCCCGTCGGAGCTCTACCGGGCCGTCGCCGAAGTGCTGGCTTACGTGTACCGGAGAGGAACGGAACGGGCGGGAGTCTGGAACGGATAATGAACCAAACGAGTTCACGAAGCAACATCGGCCGGCGCTGGGTCACCGGCGGCAGTACCCTGGTGGGAATGGCTCTCATCGGGATTCTGCTGGTGATGCTTATACCGCTGCCGCCGTCCGTCCTTGACATTCTCCTGTCGGCGAACATCACCTATGCCATCATCATCATGCTTGTCGCTATTTACGTGTTGAAGCCGCTCGATTTTTCCGTGTTTCCATCGGTGCTGCTTACGGCGACGCTTTTCAGGCTTGCCCTCAACGTCGCTTCCACGCGGCTCATTCTTCTCAACGGCCACGAAGGAACCGAGGCGGCGGGGAGAGTGATCCAGGCATTCGGTACCTTCGTTGTGGGCGGCAACTTTGTGGTCGGGCTGATCGTTTTTCTCGTCCTCGTACTTATTAATTTTATTGTTATCACCAAGGGCGCCACGCGAATCGCCGAGGTCGCGGCCCGGTTCACACTGGACGCCATGCCGGGCAAGCAGATGAGCATCGACGCCGATCTCAACGCGGGACTCATCTCGGACACCGATGCCCGCAATCGGCGAAAGTCCGTGGAGCGGGAATCCGATTTTTACGGCGCCATGGACGGGGCGAGCAAGTTTGTCCGCGGTGACGCCGTAGCCGGCATCGTCATCGTTCTTATCAATATCATCGGAGGCCTCGTGGTGGGGGTCCTGCAGCAGGGCATGGACGTGGGCGCCGCGGCCCGCACCTACACGCTGCTCACCGTGGGCGACGGGCTGGTGACCCAGATACCCGCGCTGGTCGTATCATCGGCGGCGGGCATGCTTGTCACGCGCTCGGCGGCGTCGGCGGACCTGGGTCGTGAGATGTCGCAACAGATTCTGACGCAGCCCCGGGCGATCGTAACGGCGGCGGTCATGCTCTTTGTCTTCGGTATGATTCCCGGCATGCCCACGTTCGCTTTTGTCATCATGTCCGCCGCCATGTTCGCTCTTGCCTGGAGCCTTTCCCGTGCCGCCGCCCGGGAGGAGGAAGAAGAACAACAAGAGAAAGAAGACGCCGCGCCGCCGCCTGAACCGGCGGATACCCTTCTGCCGCTCGACGCCATGGAACTCGATGTGGGATATGGTCTCATCCCGATGGTCGACGCCGGCCAGGACGGCGAGCTGCTCAACAGGATCAAGACATTCCGTCGCCAGTTTGCCCTCGACATGGGGTTCATTCTGCCGGCGGTTCACATCCGCGACAATCTTCAACTGAAACCGGGTGAATACATTCTCAAGATCAGGGGATCAGAAGTCGCCAGGGGCGAATTGATGATGGACCATTACCTCGTGATCGCTCCCGACGAAAACCTGGGCGTCAAGGGTATTCCGGCAACCGAGCCGGCATTCGGGCTGCCGGCCCTGTGGGTCACGGAAAAGGAGAAGGAACTCCTGAGCAACCAGGGTGTCGTCGTGGTCGATCCGGCGACGGTTATTATGACCCACATCACGGAAATCGTCAAAAACCACACGGGGGAACTCCTGGGGCGGCAGGACGTCAAGGCGCTTCTCGATACGCTGTCCCACAGCCACCCGGGCCTGGTGGAGGAGCTGGTTCCCTCGGTCGTTCCTCTGGGAACATTGCACAAGGTGATGCAACGGTTGCTGAAAGAACGCGTGTCCATCCGCGACGTCGCCACTATACTGGAGACGCTTGCGGACCATGTTCCCGTCACGAAAAACGTGGATTTCCTCACGGGGTACGTCCGCCAGGCTCTGTCGCGGGCCATTACGAACCAGTACAAGGACGAGAAGAACGAACTCGAGGTAGTTCTCGTCTCACCCGACATGGAGGAAGCCATCAACCGGACGGTTCAGCACACGGAATTCGAATCCTATGTTCTCGCCGAACCGTCGCTGGTTCAGAATATGGTCGGGACCATTCAGAACTATGTAAGAACATTCACGGAGCGGGGGAAACAGCCGGTTATTCTCTGTTCACCCGCCATCAGGGGCGTTCTCTGGAAACTGCTGGAGAAATTTTTCCCCTTTATTACCGTTCTGTCTCACAGTGAGATCACGCACGACGTGCAGATCAAGTCGCTGGGGATGTTGAGGTTGCCCGATGCATCTTAAAAAATACGAAGTACGGAGTATCAGCGAGGCAATGGAACGGATCCGTCGCGACCTCGGCCCGGACGCCGTCATCCTGTCGTCGCGACGGATCGGAAAAGGCGCGTCCTCGAGAATCGAAATTGTCGCGGCAATGGAACGGGACGACGTGACGGCGGAGGAAGCAGCGGCGGAAAACGGCTTCGGCGCTGCCGGTGAAACGGGCCGGCCCGCTGAGTATGGTGATCGCTGGAGCCGGGTCGAGGCCCGGCTTGACGAGATGAATGACCGCATTCTCGCCCTCGCATCGAAACTGGCGTTTTCAGGTAAACAGGACGAGCGGGGAATCCCGCCTCTTTATCGGGAGCTTATTTCGCGCGGATTGTCCCGGCGGGCGGCAGGGAAACTGATGAAAATAATACAGGATGAAAATCTTGAATCGAAAGCGGGCCACGATGGTGACAGGACCGGCGACACACTGAAACGGGCGATCATCCGGTCGGTGGTGTCCTGTTCGCCCGGTCCTGCAGATGAAAAGCGGATCTGTGCCTTCGTGGGACCCGCGGGCGAAGGAAAAACGACAACGCTTGCGAAATTCGCCGCCCGCATTCTGTACAGGGACAAAAAAAGCCTCGGCATTATCACCATGGACGATTTTCGTATCGGCGCGGTTGAACAGTTGAAAATATACGGCGACATCATGAATGTTCCGGTGATCTCGGTTCCGGCGGACGGGTCTCTTGAGACGGCGATCAGCTCGTTTGCCCACCTTGACCGCGTGCTTATCGACACGCCGGGCAAGAGCCGATCCGACGGCGACTATGTCATGAAACTGCGTCGATCGTTCATGGGGAGCGCTCCCGTGAGAACGAACCTCGTGCTGAGCGCCACCACCGGGGAAGACGCCATGACGGACGCCGTGCGGCGGTTTCGCCCGCTGGAGTATGAACGGATTGTCATGACCAAGATCGACGACGCCGGCGATTACGGCTGCGTTTACAACGTGATCGACCTGGCGGGACGGCCTGTGACCGATATCGCGACGGGACAGCAGGTTCCTCGTGATATCCGTTCCGTCGATCCCCAAAGAATCGCGCGGCTGGTCGTCGACCGGGAAATTCCCCGGCATTAACGGAAACGTGGTTGACACGGTGTATATTCGCTTAAGATAAAGAGGTGAATCGGTGGATCAGGCTGGAATATTACGAGAGTACGCGGGAAACGCCGGCGTGACCGGTGGAAGGGATGCATCGACCGGCAGAGGTAAGAAAAACCGGGTGAGGGTGATCGCCGTTACCAGCGGCAAGGGCGGCGTCGGAAAGACAAACATCGCCGCCAACCTGGCCTATCTTTTTTCGACGCAGGGGAAGCGGGTTCTCCTGCTCGACGCCGACGCGGGGCTCGCCAACATCGACGTGCTTCTTGGCATTGCGCCCCGTTACAACCTGTGTCACGTGCTGCGGGGCGAAAAATCCCTGTCCGACGTGGTCGTGCGCGGGCCGGGCGGCGTCATGATCGTGCCGGCCGCTTCGGGTATTCAGGAAATGGCGGAGTTGTCCCGCGGTCACAAAATGACGCTTATCGAGGAACTGGAATGCTTCGGTGAAAAACCGGACATCATGGTAATCGACACGGCCGCCGGTATCAACGGGAACGTGACCTATTTCAACATGGCGGCCAACGAGATCATCGTGGTACTGTCTCCGGATCCCACGTCGCTCACGGACGCCTACGCGCTGATCAAAGTATTGAACCGCGGGTACGCCATACGGGATTTCCTGGTTATGGTCAACATGGCGAGAAGCGCCGAGGAGGCCCTGCGCGTTTTTAGACGGTTATCGGCGGCCACAGACCGGTTTCTTGACCTTCGGGTGGAGTATCTCGGATACGTGGGCTATGATCGAACAGTAACGGAATCAGTTCGGCAGCAGGCCCTGTTCACGGAGATGTTTCCATCGACTCGTGCCAGCAGGCTTTTGGGAGCCATTGCCGACACCCTGATGAATGACCGGAAGATCTGCAGCGACGAACCGGGCATGCTGAAATTTTTTGGAAACGCGGTGATTACGGGAAATGAATGACAGGGAAAAACGAAACGCGCTTATCGTGCAGTACGCGCCCCTGGTAAAGAACATCGCGGAGCGGATGGCCGTTCGGTTGCCGGCCCACGTGGACCGGGAAGACCTGATAAGCGCGGGGACGCTCGGACTTATCTCCGCCGTGGAGCGTTTCGACGAGACCAAGAACGTTCAGTTCGAAATCTACGCCCGGTACCGGATCCGGGGGGCCATTCTGGACGAGCTCCGGTCGCGGGACATACTTTCGCGTTCGTCCCGGAACAAGGATTCGAGGCTGGAGGCGGCCGCCCGTTCCCTCCGTACCGAACTGGGCAGGGAACCGACCGACGAGGAAACGGCTGATTTCATGGGCATATCTCTGGAAGACTATTACGCGCTTCTCGACGAAGCACGAGGGTTGTCACTTATCTCAAGCGAAGACCTGCCGGCGGATTATACGGAGCGGTACGCCCGGTCTGAGGTGCTCGAAAAAATCGAACATGAAAGCCCCTTTGCTTTTCTGAAGCGGAAAGAAGTCAAGCGGGTACTGAAGGATGCCGTCGAATCCCTGCCGGAAAAGGAGGGACTCGTCCTGTCGCTTTATTATTATGAGGAACTGACGCTTAAGGAAATAGGTCTCGTCCTGGGTTTGACGGAGTCGAGAATCTGCCAGATTCACGCCCGGGCGGTACTGCGGCTCAGGAACGCTCTCAGGCCGCTTGACCTGGAAGGCGGGTCGCTTTCATAAACGTGTGGAGTGTCGGTCGCAATGGAACAACATGACACGGAAAAGTTGAATAACGCCGATCTGTCGGATACAATTGAATCCGATGAAGAACCCGGTACCGGGGCGGCTGACGTCGAAACAGCGGCGCCGGCCCGTTCGAAGGTTTCGGTTTCCCCGGTCCTGGTGGCCCTCGTCCTGGTTGGGATTTTGGTGGTAATTGGCATGTTCATCTACCACACAAGGGTGAGCGACAGCTTCTCCGAGGCGGTGAG
>LQBH01000010.1 GCA_002030015.1 delta proteobacterium MLS_D | reverse complement strand
ACCGCCCCGGCGCCAGGTCGCCGGCGCGCGCACGGCTCTCGTCCAGAACAATGTTCTCCGTGTCCAGGTACAGGTCGCCGCCGCCCGACATGGCCTGCCAGGCGTTCACGAACAGGTTCATGAACACCTGCTCCATCTGGGTCCGGTCAACCTCGACCGTCCACAGGTCCGGCGCGAAGCGGCGGTGAAGGGTCACTTCCTTCTTCGTCCGGCCGAACATGCCCGCCGTCTGCTCGATGATCTCGGTGAGCGAGGCGGGCCTTACCTCGTACCGGCCGCCCCGGGCGAACCCCAGCAGTTGCCCGGTCAGCGCCGCGCCGCCCGCCACCTGTTCCTCGATGCGCCGCAGCCGCTCGTGGTGCGGATGGGACGGCTCCAGGTCGAGCAGCATCAGCGAGGTGTATCCCTGTATCCCCATGAGCAGATTGTTGAAGTCGTGGGCGATGCCCCCGGCCAGCGTCCCGATGGATTCCAGCTTCTGCGCACGCAACAGACGTCGCTCAAGCTCCAGACGCTGCTCACGCTCCGCCTCCAGGCGTTTGCGCTCCGAGATGTCGCGGCCTATGCCGCGGAATCCCACGGGTATGCCCGACGCGTCGCGTATGAGGGATATGGATACTTCGATGATTCCCACATCGCCGTTTTTTCGATTGAACTGGTATTCAACGGACTTCGCCGGTATCCCGGTCCGGTAGACGGTATTGTAGATCTTGAACACCCGGCGGGCTTCCTCCGGTGTGGGATGACGATCCCTGGGGGATTTGTTTCGTTCTTCTTCGAGCGTGTGCCCCGACAGCCGCAGAAAGGGCTCGTTGTGGAAGGTCAGTTTTCCGGAAAGATCGAGCTCGAAGCAGGCGTCCTCGATGTTTTCGATGAATTCCCGGTACCGCCGTAGATCCTTTTCGGCCCGTTTCTGTTCGGTGACGTCGCGGTAGATGACCTGGTAATGTTCCTCGCCGTTCCAGAGAATTTTCTTCCGCCAGGTCCGGAGGTGGCGGATCTCACCGTCTTTCCGCACGATGTCCACGTCATACTCGCTTTCGCCGTCGTTTCCGCGGCCTCGCCGTTCCTTCCTGGCCCGATGCTCGGCGTAGCTTCGCCCGGTGTAGCGCTGCGCCGCCGGAGTGGAACGCAGTTCCTCGATGTCATCGTAGCCGAACATGTCGAGAACGGCACGGTTGGCGTAAAGCGTTGCACCTGACGCCGATACGACGCGGATTCCCAGCGGCGATTCATCGAGAGACCGCCGAAAATTTTCTTCACTCGCCCGCAGGGCTTCGACCGCGCGCTTCCGCTCGATTTCTTCCAGGAAGTTGGAGGCATAGGCGCTGAGAATGACCGCCATCTGTTCCTCTTCGGGCAGCCAGGAACGTTTCGCGCCCCGGTGCTCGAAGCTCAGGACGCCCGCCAGTTTACCCTTTACCCAAATCGGGGCGTCCAGGAGCGACGTGATGCCCGCCTCGGTGAAATAACCGGCGGGAATCTGCGCCGTGCGCGGGTCGGCGTGCACATCTTCAGCCGCGATCACCTTTCCCCTGGCGTGACTTGCGACGTAGTCCGGAAAGTGCGACGCCGGTAAAATCTCGCCCCCGCTGTGCCAGTGTCTTTCGGAATCGTAGAGATCCCGGCAGGTCAGCTCCGAAAAATCGTCATTGAAAAACCAGAGACTGGTCCGGGCGGTCTTCATGATGTCAGCGGCCGTCTCCGTCAGAGTGATTACGCCGCTGGTCATTTCGCTTTCATGGAGCCAGAGACCGCTTGCCAGTTCAGACAGCCTGTCCATGCAGCGCTTCTGGTCGCGGGCCTGTTCCCTGGCCTCCAGAAGGTCTTGTTCCTTTTGCGCCTCTTCCTGTTTGTGCTCGGTTATGTCCGTGTGAACTCCGATGAAGCGGTGCGGCCTGCCTTCTTCGTCCCGCTCCACCACCCTTCCCCGGGCGAGAATCCACCTGTAGCTCCCGTCTTTACAACGCATCCTGTATTCATGAGTGTACAGGGGAGTGGCGCCGCTGAAGTGTTTCTCCAGCGCCAGGCGGCACGATTCCCTGTCGTCCGGATGAATCCGCCATTCCCATTCATCGAGGGTGTTGCCGATTTCATCTTCCCCATAGCCGAGAAGGGCTTTCCACTGGCGCGAAAAAAACACCTCGCCCGTTACCAGGTTCCTGTCCCACACCCCGTCGCCGGAACCTTCCAGGGCGAACTGCCATCGCTCTTCACTTTTTCGGAGTTCTTCTCTGGCCGCGTATGTTTCCGTGACGTCGGAGAAGACGACCACAACGCCGCGTGCCGCGCCCTCGTCGTCCTGAATGAGAGCGGCGCTGTCCATGATGTGACAGCGCACGCCGTCGCGGGAGATGAGCATGGTGTGATTGGCCAGACCTGTCGCGTTGCCCGTCGCAAGAACCCGGGCGGCCGGATCGTCGGCGGGTTCACCGGTAAGCGCGTTGACGATGTTGAAAACCTCGGCGAGTGGTTTGCCGCGCGCCCCGGCCAGGGACCACCCCGTCGTCCGTTCCGCCGCGGGATTCATTCTGGTGATCCGACCCTCTTCATCGGTTGCGATGACGGCGTCTCCGATAGACCTGAATGTTATTTCCAGCAGTTCCTCGTTTTTCCGCACCTCTTTCATGGCCGCTTTCCAGTGGTCCTGTCGTTTTTCCTGCCGTGATTCCGGCTGTTCCGGTTCAGAGAACTGTTGTCCCCGCGCGGCGACGTCCTTGTTGTGCGATTTATCCTTTTCTTTGCGAGCTGTCAAGGAAAGTTCCCCTCGGGGTTCGCCGGTTTCAGGCGGACTGCTTCGATTTTGTGTTTTACGGATCCGTAAAGCGTACCCTGAACAGTCGGGGCCACAGTTTGCCCGTCAGGTACCACGCGTCTTCGGGTGGATCGTGAGCGATGCCGTTCAGCACGCCGTCAGGGGGCAGGGGAAAACGTTCCCGGGCGGGAACGAGCTTTCCGGCGTCGATAATCGCGGTGACCCGACCGTTCTGCTTGTTGATTCGTACAATGTGATTCGTGGTATATATATTGGCGTAAATAGAGGCGCCGACGCATTCGAGTTCATTCAACCCGTCTACCGGTTCTCCTTCGCATGTGACGCGGAGGACATTCAGTACGTCGAAAGTGTGCTGATCATGAATGTAAAGATTGTCGCTTCCATCGCTGCGGTAGAAGAACTCGCCGTCGAAGCAGAGACCCCAGCCCTCGCCTTCATAGGTGAAACAGCCGAGCGGTTCGAGAGAATCGGCATCATAAATGAAGGCCGTTTCCTCACGCCAGGTCAGCTGAACCAGGCGGTTGCCGGCGATCGCGAGACCTTCGCCGAAATACATAGCCGGAAGTACCCTGCGTTGCAGCACGGCGCCCGTTTCCTTTTCGACCTTTCTCAGTTCCGAGGCGCCGTACAGCCCGGTGCTTTCATAGAGGAATCCCTCGTGGAGTACCAGACCCTGGGTAAAGGCATCCGAATCGTGAGGATATACGGCCAGTACCTGAATCGACGGGAGGAGGGGCTTATCCATTCCCCGCCCCGCTGCTTCCCGGCAACAGGCCGCCACGAGTACAATCAGCAGGAGCGTCAGGCACCGTCTCATCGAACTATCCCTTTTCCACCGAAGGTGAAGACATTCGTTCGTCTTTGTGCCATGGAAAAATGCGGCGACGGTCGCGGATGATCGGAAGCGTAATCGATATTCGAATTCTTCGAAGCGTCGATCAAACTATAAAAAATAATGATTGCGGGGCTGAAGTTCCCTGGAACGTACGTCCCGCTCCACCACGAGAAAACGTCTCATTTCATAACAGAGTTGACAATCGGTGGTGTATGTTTTTCTCGAGGGCTTGAAGCCGTATCGCTCGGTGAGCCATGGCAGCAGTGCTCCGATGCCGCCTTCGGCAAGACGCGTGATTAATGGATATTCATCGGGATCAAGGGGGTGTCCCAGATCCTCTTTCGCGATGGAAAGCCCGGCGCACATGCCGGGAATGTAATTACCGTAAAGGTCGATATGAAAATGATTCGTGTCGCCTAGTTCGGAACAGCCGTCACGTTTTTCTTCGGCCAGTTCCTCGATCGACTGTTCGCGGGCCAGGGTCTGGAAATAATCGAGGGCGCGGCCGCCGGGGACAATACCGTACCGTCGGGGCAGATCTTCGAGATACTCTTCGCCGAAATGCCTGCCGTACTCTTCCAGTGAGTGGGGCCTGTCTTCGTCGAAGGTGCTCAGATCGAGGTAGAAATCGGCGATCCAGGGGAAGAGTGAGATTCCCGAACGGTGACAGGCCTCAATGACGCCCCTGGTCTTGCTGAAGGGGATGAACTCGTTATGAAAAGGGCTCATGGAGATGAGCAGGGTGTGAAGGCCGTGCGACCCGAGTTTTTCCAGAAGGGCGCAGGCCGAATCCATGTCCCGGTACCATGAGGCGCCGGTTTCCACGTATTGGACGGGTACACCGGCGTCGCGCGCGGCGTCGAGCACGCCGCAGAGACCGTCAGGGTCCAGGAGTGGTTCGCCGCCGCTGACATGAATGGATGGGGAGTCGAGTGTTGCCATAATGGCGAAATCCTCAAGCGCTTCTTCGTAAGTCGCGTAATCTCTCGGCCACCGGGGACCGCTTCTGTACAGGCAATGGCGGCAGGATGACTCGCAGTAATAATTGGCGATCAGTCCTCCCGATCCCAGGCTGGAGATGGAAATAGTCACGAGTTACTTCTTCTTTCTGCCGGGTTGCTCGATTTGTTCAGCCTTGTTCTTTCGGGGGCGGAGCTTTCCGAATGTTCCCCTGTGTATTTTCCCTTTACGGGTGCGCTGATCGCCTTTGCCCATTGTGTTCCTCCCGTTACGGGGCCCTTCGCAGGCAGGCCACATTTTTGCACGTTTTTTTGAAAATCATCTATACCGCACGGCAGGGTAACATGCAAGGCTCTTCGGAAGAAATTGCCCGACGGCTGTTGTGTCGGGACTTGCCTTTTGCCGGTGTCTGGGATACAGATGTGTGTGAAAGGTATATTATAATGTCCGTCATGGTAAGGGATCCCGTAAGCGGTTTGACCCATTTCATCGGTGCCTGTCTCGCCGTCGTCGGTCTGGTGCTGCTCGTCACCAGGGCCGCTCTGGCCGGGAACCCCTGGCACGTCGTTTCCTTTTCCGTTTTCGGCGCCGGCATGATTCTCCTTTATACGGCCAGTACGATCTATCACTGGATTCCCGTCGAAGGCAGGGCGCGGTCCCGGCTTCAGAAACTGGATCACATGATGATCTTCGTGCTCATCGCCGCAACGTACACGCCGGTTTGTCTCGTGGCGCTTCGTGGGGGATGGGGCTGGAGCCTGTTCGGCGCCGTCTGGTTCTTCGCCCTTATCGGAATCGTGCTGAATTTTTTTCGTGTAGGGGAAAACCGTCGCATTTCCACAGGCTTCTACATGGGGATGGGATGGCTGGCCGTTATCGGTATCTGGCCGCTGGTGCGGGTTCTTCAGCCCGGCGCGCTGTTCTGGCTTTTTGCCGGGGGGCTGTTTTACTCGGTGGGGGGGCTCATTTACGCCCTGAAACGTCCCGATCCCTGGCCGTCATGTTTCGGTTATCACGAGATATTTCACCTATTTGTCATGGTTGGAACCTTTTCGCATTTCTGGATGATGTACCGGTATATCGCCGCCATTGCCTGATCGCCGCTTTCTTGCGGGGACGGGATACATCGGTGTCCACCGGCGGGGAAGGGGCGCGAGACATTCCGGAGGCGGAGATTTCTTTAGATATTTCTTTTGACAAGGAACATCTTCCATTTCATAATACAATATTACATCTTTTGAGAGAGGCGGCTGTATGAGGTTCGACATAGCAAAAAGTGGTTCGGGGCTGACTTACGAGATACGCAACATTGTTTCTGTTGCGGATAAACTTCGTGAATACGGGAAAACCATAACGTGGGAGAATATCGGCGATCCCATCGCCAAGGGAGAGACGATACCGTCCTGGATGAAGGACGTGCTCCTCGAAATCATGAGCGAGGATATTTCCTATGGATACAGTCCCACGAAGGGTGTGAACGAGACCAGGGAATATCTCGCCGAGCAGGTGACAAGCCGCGGCAACTATAAGCTTGATATGGATGACATTATTTTTTTCAACGGGCTGGGCGACGCCATCGCGCGGGCCTACAGCGCCATACGGATCGACGCCAGGATCATCATGCCGGAACCGACCTATTCCACGCACCTGCTGGCGGAAATTCACCATGCGTCGTTTCCGCCCAACACGTACCGGATGAACCCTTACCATAACTGGCATCCCGACATCGCCGAACTGGAGCGCAAGGTTAAAAGTCACAACACCATCGTGGGGGCGCTCGTTATTAATCCCGACAATCCAACCGGCTTTGTCTATCCGGTGAAGACCCTGGAGAAAGTTGTGAGTATCGCCAGGGAATACGACCTGTTCCTGGTCGTCGACGAGACGTACCGGAACATCATTTACAACAGCCAGGAAACAGCGCTTTTGTGCGATATTATCGGCGATGTTCCCGCCATAAGCATGAAAGGAATATCGAAGGAATTTCCCTGGCCCGGCGCCCGGTGCGGGTGGATTGAAGTATATAACGCGGACAAGGACGAAACGTTCGCCCGGTACATTTCCGCCATCCTGAGCCAGAAAATGGCCGAAGTCTGTTCCACCACGCTTCCCCAGATGGCGATTCCCCGGATCATGTCTCACCCGGAGTACGGCAAATATCTGGAGAGCAGAAACCGTCATTACGAGAAATTGTCCAACATCGCTTTCAACATACTCAAGGATGTTCCCTATATCGTGGTCAACCGGACCAACGGGGCTTTCTACATGACCGTCGTTTTCAACGAGGCCGTCCTCAACGGCAGGCAGAAGCTTCCGATCGACGAACCGGCAGTACGGGACTATGTTGAATCGATCATGAGCGACAAGATTGAGCACGACAAGCGGTTCGTCTATTACCTGCTTGCCGCCACGGGCGTCTGTCTCGTGCCTCTGACGTCGTTTTTTACGGCCCTGCCCGGTTTCAGGTTGACGCTCCTGGAAAAGGACGTGGGAAAGTTTGAGGAGACGGTGCAGGTCATCGCCGACAACATCGTCAAGTATATCGAATCGTTCAAGTAACCCGGGATTTTCCGCCTGTTCAGCGGGATTTTTTCAGCAGTTTTTCGGCGGTCCTGACCGCCTGGACACCGTCTTTGGCGTAATGGGCGCCGATCGACGAGGCCCACGAAGGGGTAACGACGGCCCCTCCCGCCAGGAACGGCGCGTTCACGCCTTCTCTTCGCGCCAGTTCAATTGTTTCCTCCATGCGGATTACGGTTGTGGTCATCAGGGCCGATAATCCCACAAGGTCGGCCCGGGACCGGCGTGCTTCTTCGACGACCCGCCGCGCGGAGACGTTCTTTCCCAGGTCGACGACGGTATATCCATGGTTTCTCAGCATGAGAATAACAATATTTTTCCCGATGTCATGAATATCTCCCTCTACCGTTGCCATGACGATCGTTCCCGCGGCCCCGTCCGCCGAGAAGTCGTCTTTTTTGATGAGGGGTTCCAGGTAGGCCACGCCACGCTTCATCGTTTCCGCCGCCGCGATGAGCTGTGGCAGAAACAGTTCCTTTTTCTCGTAACAGTCTCCTACGTCAGTGATGGCGGGAATCAGTGATTCCGACAGGAGTTTTTGCGGATCCTTTCCGTCCGCCACGGAGCGCTCGAGTAATGACACGATTTCATCGCGTGACCCTTCCATGACGGCGCGGTGGATTCGCTCGGGGAGCGTTGACGTCGCGTCGGGCTGTTGTTTCACGATGCCGGACGGCCCGGCGAAACGGCTGCAATAACGCTCGGCGTCGGTGTCCCGTCCATTCAGGACATCGCCGGCGGTTTTTATATTCATAAGTTCCTCCCCCGCCGGATCGGCGATGGCCATGGTCAGCCCCCGGGACTGGGCCATGGCGAGGAAGGCGGCATTGAGCCACGGTCGTTCGGGAAGGCCGAACGAAACATTGGAAAGACCGAGCAGGGTGGCGCACCGGAATCGTTGCGAAGTCCATTCGACGGTTTTCAGCGTTTCCGCAGGGGCGGCCTGGTTCGATGAAACCGTCATGACCAGTCCATCGACCACGATGTCGTTCTTCGAAAGACCATGACGACGGGCTTCCCGGTAGATGTTTCTGACGATTGACTTCCGTTCATCGGCGGTTTCCGGAACGCCGCCTTCCGTGAGCGGCAGCAGGATGAACATGGCCCCGTAGTACCGTGCCAGACCGAGAAGCCGCTCCATGCGTGACGTTTCGCCCGAGATGGAGTTGATGAGCGCCCGCCCGGGATAGAGGCGCAACCCGGTCTCGATGACGTCGGGATCGGACGCGTCGATGACCAGCGGCAGCGAGGAAGCCACGGACAGCGCCTTGACGGCGTCCGCCATCGCCTTTTTCTGGTCAATGCCGGGGACGCCCACGTTGACGTCGAGAAGGTCGGCGCCCTGCCGTTCCTGTTCCCGTCCCATGCGGGAAACCAGGTCGGTTCGGCCGCTCCGCAGTTCCTCCTGCAGAGACGGTCTGCCCGTCGGGTTTATTCGTTCTCCCACAATCATGAGCGGTCCCCCGCGATCGATAACCACCGCCTTCCTGCAGGAACTGAGAGCGGCGGGGCGCGTCCGGGAACAAGCGGGCGGCCTCGCGTCATTCAGGGCCTTTTTCAATGCAACGATGTGGTCCGGCGTGGTACCGCAGCAACCACCCAGCAATCCCACGCCGTTTTCCACGAAGGATTTCCCGTAGCCGGCGAATTCCTCCGGCGTCATGGTGAACACCGCTGACCCGTCGCTTTGCAGCTGCGGCATGCCGGCGTTTGGTTTTGCCACCAGGGGTACCGCGCGGAAAGGGTTCATGGCGGAAGCGAGTCCGACCATTTCCGCCGGTCCCGTGGAACAGTTACAGCCCACGGCATCAGCCCCCAGACTCTGCAGGGTGACCAGGGCCGCCGCCGGTTCGGTGCCGTTGAGCGTGCGTTCCCCCGCCTCGAACGTCATGGTGACCATGGTGAAAAGGTCCGTCGATTCGCGGGCCGCCAGGAGGGCCGCCCTGGCTTCCTGGATGTCCATCATTGTTTCGATAACAAGGAGATCGACACCGCCCGCGATGAGACCACTGATCTGTTCTCTAAAAATATCCACGGCTTCGTCGAAAAGAACATCACCGAAAGGTTCGACGAAACGTCCCATCGGGCCGATGTCGCCCGCCACCAGGACTTCCGGGCCGACCGCCCTGCGGGTCAGGAGCGCCAGCTCGCGGTTTATCGATTCGACGTCCGACCGGCCGTACTGGGCAAGCTTGACGCGATTCGCGCCGAAGGTGCACGTGTAGATGACGTCGGCGCCTGCTTTGCGGTAATCTTCGTGAATACCGCTGATGACACGGGGGTTGTCGATGCACCAGGTCTCCGGGCAGACGCCGGACGGCATACCCCGCCGTTGCAGTTCCGTGCCGGTTGCGCCGTCGAGGACAAGGCAACGCTCACCTATTATTTTTTTTATTTTTGTTGCGGCTTTCACTGTTGATACCTCGTTGGTCGGCGGTTCCGCCGTTTCTTTCAGACCAGCTGCACCCGGCGGAAGTTCTCGGCGCGCCGGTACCGTGCGATTTCTTTTGTCACTCCCGGTTTCCGCCGCGCACTATACCCGTTACCGCTGTCACCGATTTTTCAGGCGCCAGGATAAACTTGTCGTTGATGGACACTCCGAGGCGCCGGAGCTCCAGCAGGTCGAAGAAGGCGTGCTGGTTTTCCAGTTCGAAGTCTCCGTATCCCGCCGAGTAACGCCTCTTCAGGAGCAGTTTTCCTTCTCTTCGAAGGAGATTAATGTAATAGACCATGATCCAGTCCAGTGCCGCGTCGACCATCTCGCTCGCGGCGGCGTCGAGAACGACGGCGCGGCTCAGATTTTCTCCCTCGGTGTCGGCCGCCACGGCGTCGAGAATATCATTGCCGGTGGTGGCGCCCATGAGCAACACTTCGTCGCAGTCCCGAAGAAGCGCCGCGAGACGGGAACCGGCGAACACCGTTCCTCCTTCAAGAATAACCCGGGACTCATCCCGTTGATCAACGGCGATACGACGGGCCGCTCCTTTTAAATGGATGAGCGTGCAGGCCATGTCGATTGCACGGTCGATCGTGTCGCGATCCCTTTTTGAGAGTACCGTCGTCTTCCGGCGGTAGCCGAGACGCCGGTAGATCGTGTCCCACGGGGGGTCAATCGTGATGGTTTCGAATATAACTGCATGTTCCACGGTGCGCACCGCCTTGTCTCAGGCTTGTTCCTGAACGATTCAGGCGATCAGCTCAGTCAGGCGGCGGATGCCCGTGACCGGATCGTTCCCCAGGTGGACTGCCAGCGTCGGTCTCCCCGCCTCCAGAAGAGCCCTTCGGTCGGCCCGTGCCTGGGCTGTTTTCAACACGCCGAAAAAGAGCGAAGGGTCCGGTTCGTCCGCCTCGTCGGGAATATGAATATCATGTGCGTCGTTCGCCGTAAACAGGATGAACAGTCCCGATCCCCCGTCACCCTTGTACAATTGTCCCGTGGAATGGAGGTAGCGTGGGCCGTACCCGACGGACGTGGAACAGTGAAACCGCGTGAGAACGACCTCGCGGAATTCGGCCAGCGCGCGGTCGATCTCGGCCTTCTGTTTCAGGAATGCCAGTATGCCCAGGTATGCCCCTTCCCGCACCCGGCCGAGAAACGTTCCAAGGGCGTCATGGAGCGTGACCGCCCCATCGGGTCCGCCGTATACGGTAATGCCGTTTTCCTGCTGTGACGGCGCTTCCGGTGGAAACCGGCCGGTTTCACGGTACTCGTCGAGGAAAAGTCTCGTGAGATGCTTTGAGGCTTCCACGTCAGGCTGATCGAAGGGGTTGACCGACATGACCTGTCCCGCCACGGCGACAGCCGCCTCCCAGAAAAAACACTGCCCGCCCAGTTCGTAGAGATCTTTGATTGTCACCGTGATGACCGGGTATCCGGCACGGATCAGGGCGTCGGCTCGTTCATCAATCGACCTGTCCCAGGCGAGTTTGAGATGCAGAAAAAGGCGGTCCCGGCCGTAGGTTTCGACGGGCGCTTCCGGTTCATTCACCACGGGAAGAATACCCCGTCCTTCCTTGCCGAGGCTTTCAGCAATGAGTTGTTCCAGCCACGCGCCGAAGCTTTCCACCTGCGGTGATATAAGAAACGTGAGCTTGTCGCGGCCGGCCATGGCAAGGGATCCCAGGAGCGCGCCGAGAAAAGCGGCGGGATTCGTAGTCTCGGAAATGTCGCCCGTTGTTTCGAAACTTCGGGCAGCCGCGGCCCCGCGGATCAGCAGGTAAGAAATATCGATGCCGCAGAGAGCCGCCGGTACGAGTCCGAAAAAGGACAGGGCCGAGTACCGGCCACCCGTATCAGGATCGTTGAGGAAAACATGTCGGAACCCGCGTTCCCCGGCGAGACCGACCAGGGGTGAGCCGGGATCGGTGACGGCGGTAAAGTGATCTCCCGCCACGGCCGCGCCCCGATCGTCTGCGATGAGAGTGTAAAGCAATTTAAAAAGAGACAGAGTCTCCACGGTGGTTCCCGACTTGGTAGATACGACGACAAGCGTCCGGGCCGGGTTCATGCGGGTCGTGTGATGAAGAATCGCGCCCGGATCGGTACTGTCGAGAATCGAGAGATCCAAATAATCGTGTCGAAAACCGAACGTTCTGCGGAATACTTCGGGCGCGAGGCTCGATCCTCCCATGCCCAGCAGGACGGCGTTTGTGAAACCTTCGGAACGGCACTCGGCGACGAAACGATTGATGCTTCCAACTTCCGAACTCATGTCGTCGGGTGCCGTGAGCCACCCCAGGCGGTTGGAGATTTCTTTTGGTTCCGGCTTCCAGACGGTATGGTCCTTTTCGTGAATACGTTCGATGATGGATTCTTTTCGAAGGTTTTCTACTGTGTCGTTGATCAGGGACCGGTAGTCGTCGAATCCGGCAAGGTGCACAGTTGTTTTCATGACGACGGGTTTCCTTTTTTCAGAAGTGTTTTCGCCTCGTCGACAATGCGCGCCAGTGTGATGCCGTACCGTTCGTACAGTACGTCGGCCGGCGCGCTCGCCCCGAAACTTTCCATGCCGACGGCGATTCCTTCACTTCCCAGGTAACGTTCCCATCCAATGACAGAACCGGCTTCCACGGCTATCCGATTGTTCACGCCGGGCGGCAGCACCGCGTCCCGGTAATCACGAGGCTGACGGTCAAAAATATCCCAGCTCGGCAGGCTCACCACCCGAACGGCGATGTTATCCCGGGCCAGTGCTTCGCCGGCGGCGAGAGCCACGGCGCATTCGGAACCCGTACCCATGATAATAACATCAGGCGTTGTGTCGGACGATTCCCAGAGCACGTATCCGCCCCGCCTGGCTCCTTCCGCACTCCCGAGGCGGCTTCGATCCAGCACGGGCAGCCCCTGCCGGGAAAGCACAAGGGCCGTGGGGCCGTCTCTACGGGTCAGGGCGAGACGCCAGGCTTCGACTGTTTCCGTCGCGTCGGTCGGCCGGATGACCGAAAGATTCGGCATGCAGCGCAGGCTCATAAGCTGCTCAACCGGCTGATGCGTGGGACCGTCTTCGCCGACGCCGATGCTGTCATGAGAAAAGACATAAATAACACGGATGCCCATAAGCGCCGCCAGGCGGATTGAAGGACGCATGTAATCGGAAAAAGTGAAAAAAGTGCCCGTGAAGGGAATGACGCCGCCGTGGAGGGCCATGCCCGAAGCTATGGCGGCCATGGCGTGTTCGCGGACACCGAAATGTATATTTCTGCCTTCGTATCCCCAGGGACCGCCGGCGGAACCCTGGACGCCCTCGGCAGGGGTTGTTTCAGGCGACTGAAAATCGCCTCCCCCTTTTATCCAGGCAAGCGTAGACGGATTCAGGTCTGCCGTGCCTCCCGCCAGTTCGGGAAGAACGGCGCCGAGTGCCTGCATCACTTCTTCCGAGGCTTTCCTGGTGGCTATGTTCGCATCTTTCCGGTCGTCGAAGGAGGGAAGGGCCGTCTCCCACTTTTCGGGCAGACGTCCGTCCACTGTCCGGTCGAATTCGGCGGCTTCGCCGGGGAAGGCCGCGCGGTATCGTTCCAGGAGGTCGAGCCACGCTGATTCGGCTTTGGCGCCCTCTTCGCGGCATGACGCCGTCACGCGGTGGACGGTGTCGGGTACATAAAAGTCCGGCGATTCGGGCCAGCCGAGACGGCGTTTCGCCGCCGCGACTTCCTCGTTGCCCAGGGGGGAGCCGTGCGCGCCGAAGGTACCCTGTTTTTTCGGTGATCCATAACCGATGATGGTTCTAACGGCGATAAGGGAGGGGCGGGACCTGTCGACCTTCGCCGCCGCGATAGCCTTGTCCAGGGCCTGGACGTCGTTTCCGTCGTCGACTTGTTGTACCTGCCATCCAGCCGCCTCGAAGCCTTGCTTTACGTCTTCGGTGAAGCAGAGGGATGTCGTTCCGGCGAGGGATATTTTATTGTCGTCATACAGCATGATGAGTTTTCCCAGGCGCAGATGACCCGCCAGGGAGCAGGCCTCGCGGGACACTCCTTCCATAAGGTCACCGTCGCCCGCGATGACGTAGGTATGGTGATCGACCAGGGGATACCCGGGCCGGTTGTAGCGGGCGGACAAAAAGGCCTCCGCCGCGGCCATTCCCACGGCGTTGGCGATGCCCTGACCCAGGGGGCCGGTGGTGACCTCCACTCCCGGCGTATGACCGTATTCCGGATGTCCCGGTGTCCTGCTTTTCCACGCGCGGAACGCCCGGATATCGTCCAGTGAGAGGTCGTATCCCGTCACGTGAAGCAGTCCGTAGAGGAGCATGGAGCCGTGACCCGCGGACAGCACGAAACGATCCCGGTTGTACCAGCGCGGGTTGACCGGATTGTGACGCAGGTGGTTCAGCCAGAGCACGGCGGCCGCGGGGGCGCTTCCCAGGGGAAGTCCGGGATGCCCCGACCGGGCCTTTTCGATGGCGTCAACGGCGAGAAACCGGAGCGTGTTGATGGTGTCGTTCATGGAAACTGCTTCATCGGATGTCATGCTTTACCTCCATGGCGGCCGGGCCTGCGTGCTGTTTCAGGGGGTCGAAGCCGGGTGAAACGACCGCCGCCTTTGAAATTTCATGTTTTACGGGGGCACCCGGCGGGACATTGACCCCGCATTAGAACAAGGATCGTGTCATTTGGCAATACATTTTCTGGAGTTGTTCTCACGCTGTCGCGTCAAAGCCGTCCGTGTCAGTGGGCGACGCGCTCGGCGGTATGCGCATCAAAGGTCCGGCCCGCCGAAAACAGTATTTTAATGTTTGAAATAATATTATTTTCATTATATTTTCTCGAGTGGATTCCCTGTATCAACGCTGACGAGCGAACAGCGGGAACGAATATCCCGGCGCCGTGCTGAACGACCTGGTGGATTGTGATCCGCAACGGAGCACTTCTCGACGGCGAAGGGAATTGTTTGAAACCCGCGGCCGGGATGCCTGGAGGGTCTCGATTCGTTGATCCGCAAAGACGCTTGGAGAGATTAACGATGTCTCGAGGGACGCTGTTCCTGTGGAACGGCGCTATGTCAACGCGACACAGTGAACATGATGCAGGAGGAGTGTGATGGAACAGATGACGGGAACTATTCAGGCATGGGTTGCGTTGTACGGGTTCAGGGTAATCGGCGCCGCGGCGATACTCATCATCGGGTATTTCGCGGCGAAGGCTATTCGGGCACTGATCAGGCGGGTTCTCGAAAAGAGCAACGTGGACGAGATGCTGATCTCTTTCACGGCGAGCGTTACCTACGTCGCCGTGCTGGCTTTCGTCATTATCGCGGCCGTGGGGAAGCTGGGCGTGCAGACGGCTTCCTTTATAGCGGTGGTCGGCGCCGCCGGTCTCGCTATCGGCCTGGCATTGCAGGGATCACTGGCCAATTTCGCCGCCGGTGTCCTGATGGTGATCTTTAAACCATTCAAGGTCGGGGACTACATCGAGGCGGCCGGCACAGGCGGAACGGTGGAGGACATCGGCATTTTCACCACGGGGCTGAAATCGCCGGACAACAAGCGTATCATCGTGCCGAACGCGAAGTTGACGTCCGATAATATCACCAATTACTCGGCGAAGGATCAACGCCGTGTGGACCTGGTCGCTTCCGTGAGTTACCGTGACGATCTGGACAAGGTTCGAAAAACGCTGGAAGAAATTCTCACCGGGGATGACCGCGTTCTTTCCGATCCGGCGTTCACCGTCGCCGTACTGTCGCTTTCCGACAGCAGCGTGGATTTTGCCGTGCGGCCCTGGGTAAAAAGCGGTGATTACTGGGGTGTTTTATTCGATACACAGGAACGGATCAAGAAGCGCTTTGACGCCGAGGGTATTTCCATTCCTTTCCCGCAACAGGATGTCCACCTGCACAAGGCCGATTGAGTCCGGCTTGCCGGCGGAATATTTTCTTCGGCCGGCGCGACGTTACAGAACAACAGGGAGCGGTGTATATGAATATCCCCTTATACCACATCGATGCCTTCACGTCGACGGTGTTCAGTGGCAATCCGGCGGCAGTCTGCATCCTGGACCACTGGATCGACGACGGGCTGTTGCAGTCGATCGCCATGGAAAACAACCTTTCGGAAACGGCCTTTCTTGTGCCTGCCGACGATGGGTTTGACCTGCGATGGTTTACTCCGACAACGGAAGTCACTCTCTGCGGGCACGCGACACTGGCGGCCGCCTTTGTCGTCATGACCCGCCGGGGGTGGACCGGCGACGAAGTTCTGTTCCGGACGAGGTGGAGCGGACGGCTCGCCGTGACCAGCCGGGGTGAGCTCTTTGTCATGGATTTCCCCGCACGGTCAACGCGGCCCGCCGGCGTTCCTCCGGGGCTTGAAGATGCCCTGGGCGTTACACCCCGGAGCGTCTTTGAATCAGAGGAGGACCTCCTCGTCGTTCTGGACGATGAGCATGCGGTTCGGGCCGCTCGACCCGACATGACCGTCCTGGAACAGGTACCCTTTCGGGGCGTCATCATAACCGCCCGGGGCGACGAAAGCGATATTGTGTCGCGGTTTTTCGCGCCCCGCGTCGGCGTTCCGGAGGATCCGGTGACGGGATCGTCCCACTGTGTCCTCGCGCCGTATTGGGCACGGGTACTTGGAAAGACAAAACTGCACGCCGTGCAGGTCTCGAAGCGCGGCGGAGAGTTGTGGTGTTCATCGCTGGGCGATCGGGTCGCTATATCGGGCGAAGCGGCGATCTACTCGGAGGGGACGATACGATTGTGACCGACGGGAACATCGCGGCTGGTGTTTCCGAAGAAAGGGCGGAAGGCGTGATGGAAGCGACGCGTCGCGGGTATCTCATGGAAAACGAGGACGAGGCACTCCGCCTGGAGATAAAAACCGATCCCCGGGCGGTCAGGGAACAGGCTGCCTGGTGCGGAGTGCAATCCGGGATGCGCGTTCTCGATCTGGGGTGCGGTTCGGGAAAAACCACTTCGATCCTGCATTCCATTGTTGGGTCGGATGGCTTTGTCGTTGGCGTTGATGCCTCGGAGGAACGGCTGGATTACGCGAAGCGGCATTACGGTGGACGACAGGGCATCGAATTCATCCGGGGCGACCTGACGCGGCCGCTGGACATACCGGGCGGTTTCGATGTCATCTGGGTGCGTTTTATTCTCGAATATTTCAGCCGGGAAAGCCCGGAGATCGTCCGCCTGCTGCGGCCGCTGCTTAAACCGGGAGGATGCCTGTGCCTGATGGATCTCGACGGCATCTGTCTCAATCATTACGAGTTGCCGGGAGCAATTGAGAACATACTGGTGAATCTGGCGTCGCGCCTGGACGAGGACTATAATTTCGACGTTTACGCCGGCCGGAAACTTTACTCCCACCTCTATGACGGAAAGTATGTCAATATCGAGATGAACCTCGTCGCGCATCACCTGATCTACGGCGAGACACGGCAGGAGGACCTGTTCAACTGGATGAAAAAAATCGACGTGGGCATAGTAAGACTGCCCGCTCTCTTTGACGGATACCCGGGTGGTGCGGATGCGTTCAGGGATGATTTCAGGATGTTTTTTTCCAACCCGCGCCGGTTCACCTATACGCCCCTTATCATGGCCCGGGGAATGAGGCCCTACGAAGACCGGCCGGAGTGATCGAAAATCTCGCGGATTCTCGCGCTTAGAGTTTCGACGAGGTACGGCTTCTGGAGAAAGTCGACGGCGCCCTTCCGGATAATGTCTTCCCGAACTGTGACGCCGGAATAGCCACTGACCGCCACCACTTTCATGGAGGGCGCGATCTTCTTTATTTCCGCCAGGCATTGTTCTCCGCTCATGCCCGGCATCATCAGGTCCAGAACGACCATATCGATGCCTCCTTGTTCCCGTTCGATAATTGCCAGGGCGCTTTCTCCCGACTCGGCCGTGAGTACCGAGTACCCGAGAAGTGAAAACAGCTCCCGGCCCGTTTCGAGCAGGGACGGCTCGTCGTCGACCATCAGAATCGTTTCGTTCCCCCTGCAGGGCGCCTTTTTTTTACCTGTGTCTTCGAAGGTGTCGAAAACATATTCTTCTTCGGCTTTGGGCAGATATATTTCGAAGGTTGTTCCCCGTCCCGGTTCGGAATCGCAGAAAATAAAACCACCGTGATTCTTGATGATCCCGTAGACCACGGAGAGGCCTATGCCCGTTCCTTTGTCCGTTTCTTTCGTGGTGAAATAGGGTTCGAAAATATGGTCCAGGTGCTTCCGCTCGATGCCCTGTCCCGTGTCAGAAACCGTGAGAAGCACATGCTCACCCGCGTTCATCCGGACGTTTCTGTAATAGCGGTCCTGTTCGAAAATCACGATGCCCGTGCTTATCTTTAGTTCACCCCCGTCGGGCATGGCATCGCGGGCGTTGACGGCCAGGTTCATGATGACCTGTCCCAGCTGTCCCCTGTCGCCGTGTATGATACACGGATCCTCCGCAGGATCCAGAGTGAGCACGATGTTTTTCGGAAGGGTCCCGCGCAGGAGTTCGTAAATATTGGTGATCTCACGGTTCATGTCGAGCGGTTCCAGTCTGCTCTCCACTTTTCTGCTGAAAACGAGGAGCCGTCCCACCAGGTCCGTCGCGCGCTTTGTAAGTTCGCCGATCTGGGCGAGAAAGCGCCAATCCGGATCGGCGGATGTCTTGTTCGCCGTCAATAATTGCTGGTACGACATGATGGCCTGCAGAATATTATTGAAATCGTGGGAAATACCGCCGGTGAGCCTGCCCAGGGCGTTCATTCGTTCGGCGTGATGCAGCTGCTGTTCCAGCGTGCGCTGTTCGGTGATGTCTTTCAGGGTGCCGACGATTCCCGACATTTCTCCGCGGGCGTTGAAGTTGGGGGCGCCGCTCATGTAAAATAATTTTTCAACGCCGTTTTTAGCGGTGAGACGCACCTCGAAATTTGTCTTTTTTGATTCTCCCTGCTGTATTCGGCGGGAAGGCCGGCTGATCGCATCCACGTCATCGCCCGGAGAAAATTCGGCAAAGGTGCGACCCAGCATCTCGCCGAGCTCATATTTCAGAATATTCCGGGCGGCGGGACTGATGTAGGTTATAACGCCCGTTTCATCAGTGGTGTAAATGATATCCGGAGAATTCTCACTGAGCCTGCGGAATCGTTCCTCGCTTTCCATGATCCGGCGAAGCGACCGGGCATTATTGATACTGACGGCGATCTGCCGGGCGACGCCCATAAGAAGATTGACCTCGGTCTGATTGAGAGACCGCTTGGTATGATAATTATCGACTGCCAGAACGCCTTCCGACTTGTCCTCGTAGACGATGGGAACGCAGATGAATGACCTGACGTTGAAACTCCGTATGAACTCGAGGGTCCGTGGGGATATTTCATCTTTCAGGTTGTCGACATCATCCACGAGAAAGGGGCGCTGCTCTCTGAAGGCGACGACGAAGGGACCCCGCGAGCGGGGGTTGTCCAGACGGAAGTTGGTTGTTTTCAGAATGGATTCCACTTCGGGGTCGTACCCGTACCCACTTGTGTAGACGAGGTACGTCTTGTCGGAATCAGCAAGCATGATCATCGCACGGTCGAAGTTGAGCCGTTTTCGCAAGGTCTCCATGACAACGCCCATCAGCTTTTCTATGTCGAGAATACTGGAGACGGCCTGACCGATTTCCTGGACGAGCAGGGCGTTGTTGTAGCCTATGGTTATCTGTTCGAGCAGGCGGTTCGCGGCGTCGCCCTGGGCGGTCAGCTTTTCGTAGGCGTCTTTTTTTTCCAGGTGCTGGGTACGGAAAGCCGCGACTGTCACCAGTCCCGCCAGGGTCAGCGCGGTTCCGATGACCTGTGCGGGAGTGAGAAAAAACAGGCTGATGCCCAGAACCGCAACCGAACCGATTCCGAGGTAGTTGCTTATGCGGCGCCACCTGGTGTGCTCAGACGCCTGCAATCTGAGGATGTACCGGCAGCAGCTACCGCCGCGGTGCAGGCATTCGGGATGTTCCAGGACAGGCCGTTTGTGACAGAAGAATTCAGCAACTGCTTCGAAGCTGCCCTTGTTGTTCTCGCACTGGTACGGTTTGAAATATACCCCTTCAAAAGGCCGGCAGGTGATTTCAACCGTGTTCCGGTCGATTTTGACGGCCTTGAACGAGGCGCCGCGGTTCAGATAGGAAGCGACCTTGCTCAGCATCATGTAGGCCTGTATGGGGGTGATAAACCCGACCAGAAGCTGGCGGAACACCCGGGCCGACCGGGAGAACACCATGTAGCGTCCCGCTTCCCGGAAGAGCGACGGATCATTCGTCTTTTCCATCAGGGTATCGTGAAAGGCGTCAACCTGGCGTTGGGTCAGCCAGTGGCCCTCGTCCTCCAGTTCGTACGACGGAATGCCCGATTTCGCCAGGATGTCCCGGGTGTCCAGTCGGGGTCGCTCTGCATTCAGAAATTCAACGAAATTGCTTATGATTCTGCTGTTGTAGAGAGGCTGGTCGTCCATTGTGTCTTTCCTAGAGTACGCGGATTCGGTATTTTCGTCCCAGGTAATCGATATATTCGTCGGCATGCTGCATGTTCAGAATCCAGAGCAGGTAATTCTTGGATTCATAACCGGAACTGAGTGTTTCAGCATACTCCGCCGGATAGAGAAGAAGCGAAACGGAGCCCGACGTATCGGGACCCAGCATTGCCGACAGGGCGGAAAACAAAATCTCCGGCGGCAGGTCGGGCTGTATGATGAACACTTTGAAGCCGTTCAACAGGCTGGACAGGTTGATTCCCACGTCCGATTCCTCGACAATGATGAACGCCTGTGGAACATCATGCCTGGCCAGAACATGGAATCTCCACCGACGTATAAAACCGCTTTCCGAGTAGACCGTTTCGAGAGGTGGCTGGCCCCCGCCTTCCTCGGGCATCAGGACCGATGAGAACAGCCCGCCGCCGCTGTTGCGGTAGAATTGTTCGAATTCCCAGAAATCTGAAGACGTACAGTCCCGCACGGACCAGTCATCGGGAAGTTTTCCTCCGGCTTCCCTCGGCGGGAAGGTAAGGTAGCTGAAACGATCGAGCGACGCGTGACGGGGGTCGTTTATGTAATCGATGAATCCCCCGAAGATCCGTTCGGGAAACCTGTTTCCCGGCCTGTAATAGGTGATGACATGATCCATGTTGGCGGACGGCATGCGATACAGGTCGTTCAGGTACAGGATCAGCTGTTTCAGCACCTGCAGTCCGGCGGCTTTGCCGCCCATCGGTCGGGCCGCGTGGTGATGCACCATCCAGGTTTTTTCATAGGCCCGCAACATCGCTATATGCCCGTAAATTTTTCCGTTTTTCTGGTAAACGAAGTGGTTGGCGATTTCGGGCGATTCTTCATACAGTTTTCGGTAGAGGTTTCTGAAATCGGCCTTGATGGTATGGAGGGCCTTGTATTTCTGGGGATAAATAAAATCGGCGTCAAAGAAAAATTCCCAGAGTTCGTCGGTGTCGACCACGTTCGACGTACCTGCATGTCCGCCGCCCATAGTGGTGAGAACAAGGTTGAGCTTTTTATAATTGGTCACATTCATGTCGAGAATAACGAAGCCGAAACGGATGAGGTCATTCTCCCTGCGACGATAGACGACCTGAATCGTACAGCCGATCTTTACAACGCCCGCATAGAGAACAGCAGCTTCGGGAATGATCAGTCCGGGCGGCAGGACAACGTCTTTTTCATCGTCGCGGATAGAAAAACCGGCGTTGGATATATCGAATATTTCCCGCTGCACCTTTTTCTTTATAAGCGGGTGTTCGAAAATAACGTGAAGCGGTGTCGAACTGTTCAGGCGTGGATTGCGGAAGACCTTCGGCGGAAAACGCTTTATTTCTTCATCGTTGAGCGGCGTAACCACGATATCGCGGCCCCGGACCTTCCTTTCCTCGTACATGGCGGTACAGGGAGCCGCGTAGAAAGTGGTTTCACCATCATGCAGTCTGAGCATGGCGGTCTCGTCCGTATTGAACCAGGAAAAAGACGACGGCGGTTTCGCCGCGACATGCACGCGAAAGGCGCGATCGCTTATGTCGACGAGATGTCCGGCGGCTTGGAAGCCCTGCTGCCAGATCTCGGCCTCGATATTCCTGCACCGGAAACGCGGCCGTTCTCGTTCGTTGATGAGACGCCCGTATTCCGGAAGCTGGAGCGTCATCATGCTTCCTCTCGCGTCCAGGACACGCACCGGGGCTATGATGACCGCCTGGTCATACGACACGATCAGGTAAGGGATGTTGTACCGTTCAAGGTCGGGATCGCCGCAGTCCTGGTCCCAGTGGCAGACCAGCTTGTCCGTACTGCATGGTTCATGGCGAACCCTGATCAGTGTCCGCTCGGGATAGTCCGGGTGGGTGAGCAGTACGTAGAGACGCGATTCGGAAAAATGAAGATAGTTGAGAATATTGACGAGTTTCTTTTGCGGAATGTTCTCCGCCGTCGACATGGCGGCGATGAGATCGTTGTGGCGGAACAGTGCGGGAAAGAGCAACGTTTCCGTCCGCCGAGCGTTGATCGGCTCGGATGTTTCCCCGGAAATGACGCTGTTCCCTCCGTTTGCTCTCATGCAAACCCCGGTATCGGATTCGGCTGGTTCGAGAATATCAAGGCTGGATCACCCCGTCTGGGACTGGAAGGATAGGTGAAACCCCGGGGCTTGTCAATCATCATCATGTGAGGAATTGTCCCGGGTGGGACGGGGTGTTTCAAGCACGCCGCTTTCCTCGAAATCGATGCCGCCGGGCAGCGCCGTTGAGAGCGTGCCCGAAATCCGGTATGACAGCGATGTTG
Source organism: delta proteobacterium MLS_D (assembly GCA_002030015.1). Taxonomy (GTDB): domain Bacteria; phylum Desulfobacterota; class Syntrophia; order Syntrophales; family UBA2210; genus MLS-D. The sequence continues at coordinate 47,390 of LQBH01000010.1, read as the reverse complement.
CGTCACCGCGCCTCCATTCGTCGACCAGCCGCAGAAGGCCGGTGATAGTGCTGACCGCCGTTACGTCAATGATCTCTTCGCCCAGGCGCGGAATGGTGACGACCTGGTCGCTCACTCCCCTGGCAAAGGGCCGCCCGTTGATCTCGACGGCGAAACGCAGTCCTTTCAGAGGGATGTCAATCTCGTTCGGGTTCTGAACGCGCAATGTGAAGGCGAACCGCTGTTCAAAAAAGCCGGCCTCGATTATCTCGATGCCCGCGACCGTCACCGACGGCGGCTTCACCGCCAGTCTCGCGCAGGCCGCGGGCAGCAGAACGAATAGCGGGAATAGTACCGCAAACAGTTTTTTCCACGTTGACATTGGTTACGTCTTCCCCGCGGGACCACTTTATTGAAGAGGAAACCGCGAACGTCCGGAATGTGTTATACAATCTCAGAGGCCGGTTCGGGTCCGTACTGGTTGTCACCCGTTGTTCCCGGCTGTATCCAGAAAAAGATGAGGACAAGAATGCCGATCACGGGGATCAGGGAAATAAGGAGCCACCAACCCGTCCGGTCTGCGTCATGAAGCCTGCGGGCGGAGACGGCCAGCCGCGGAATGAGGAGGGCAAGCGAATAAAGCAGTCCGAGCAGGCCCATTCCCAGAATCCCGTCGATCATGGTCAGGACAATGGCAATAATAACGTCGAACAACACGAACATCCAGAACGCCTTCCTGTGGGTTCTTCCTGAAAATACCGCGTAGTTTCTGATTGCATCGAGATACCAGTAGTACATGGTGTGCCCTCCTTCTCTCATACGTGCGTGCGGGTTGGTTGCATATAATAATCCGTCGCGGGACGTGCCGTTTAACGAAAACAGCTGTTCCTGTCGCCGGGCGCGCAACCAATCTATCTGAAACGCCGGGGTGTTTCAAGTTCATTTGTCAGACAGTCAATGTATCAAGATCTTGTACATTACTTGACGGAACCCTGCAACGAAATCTGCGGAACCTCACGATGCGACACTTCAACCTCACCTCCCGGGAAAGCCAGGTGGCGAACCTCGTCAGGGAAGGACGAAATTCCAGGCAGATTGCCGATATTTTAAATATTTCAAAAGGGGCTGCTGATTTTCACCGAAACAACATCAGGAAGAAACTGGGCATAAACAAAGAAAAGGTGAATTGCCGCTCATTTTTATTGAAACTGGAAGACAACGAAACATAATATTGTTTCTTTTCAACAGTCGCCGATAGTATCACCGTTTTCGTTTCTCCGCGTACGAAACCCCGGAGCCTTTACAGATTCCGGGGTTTTTTATGCGGGCGTTGGGAACGGGTCGGTCATCGCAGGGGAACATAGCCCGTTTCTTCAACAATTTTCTGCCCTTCGGGGCTCAGAACGAACCGCAGGTACCGGGCCGTCTCGCCCGTGGGCACGCTGTCGGTGTACATGAACAACGGCCGGGAGATCGGGTATTCGCCGGATTTCGCCGTTTCCATGGAAGGGGCGATGCCGTTCACGTGTACCGCCTTGACGGAGGAATTCAGATATCCCATTCCCACATAGGCGAGGGCGTTCCGGTTGGTCGACGCGGTTTCCACGACGGCGCCGCTGGAAGCCTGAAGCTGGGCTTTGGGCGACACGCGCTGCTTCTTCAGCACCAGGTCAGACCAGCACTCGTATGTCCCGGAGCTGCTGTCGCGTGAGACGACAACGATGGGACGGTCTTCGCCGCCGACGTCCTTCCAGTTGGTGATTCTGCCCTGGTAGATCTGGCTCAACTGGTCGATGGAGAGGTCACTGACCGGATTCGAGGGATGAACGATGGGCACGATGGCGTCGATGCCAACGGTGAATTCAATGGGATAAATACCTGCGTGCCGTGCCTTTTCCATCTCCCCGGCCTTCATGGCACGCGACGCGTTGGCGATGTCGGTCGTTTTGTCGATCAGGGCCTTGATGCCGTCCCCCGACCCGGTACCGGAAAGAGAAAAGTGTACTCCGGGATTCGCCTTCATATAGGCTTCCAGCGTCGCCTGTGCGATGGGCAGCACCGTGGTGGACCCCGTCATGGTAACTGATTCCGATGAAAAGGCCGGTGACGACACCAGGATGAGAGCCGACAGCACCGCAAGAAATCCTGTAAAAATTTTTGTCATGTCTTTGTCTCCTTTTATTTTTTTATTGTGTGGCGACTATAGCGGAGATTTATGACATCGTGATGACGGTTGTATGAATGTTCCGTGAAAAGGCACCGGAGGAACCACTTCCCGGCGGGGTTGAAAGGCCTGTCATGTGTCGCTGAATTTGTACCCGGCGCCCCGCACGGTGAGTATGTAGCGGGGGTCGGCGGCGTCGTCCTCGATCCGGGAGCGGAGGCGCCGAATGTGGACATCGACGGTGCGCGGTTCCACGAAAAAATCGTCGCCCCAGACCCGGTCCAGAATCTGGTCGCGGGTATACACGCGGCCGGGGCGGCGGGTGAAAAACTTGAGCAGGTTGAACTCGGTGGGGCTCAATTCGACCGGTTTGCCGTCGACGGTTACCTCATGACTGGAAAAATTAATAAAAAGTTTTCCCTGAGAAAAGGTTTCCGGTTCCGGCGCAGGCGACGAGCCTCGCCGCAGGACGGCGCGGATCCGCGCCGTGAGTTCCCTCACGCTGAAAGGCTTGGTAACGTAGTCGTCGGCGCCCATTTCGAGGCCCAGGACCCGGTCCAGTTCCGTTCCCTTGGCGGTAAGCATGATGACAGGAAGGCCGGCTGTGTCCGCGTCGCTTCGGATCGCCCGGGCGACGTCGATTCCCGATATCTCAGGCAGCATGAGATCGAGAATAACAAGGTCCGGCTTTTCTTTTTTGACCGTTTCCAGTGCCTGCCTGCCGTCGTAGGCCTTCGATACGCGGTAGCCTTCCTTTTCCAGGTTGTAGGCGAGCAGGTTGACGATGTCCTCTTCGTCGTCGACTACAAGCACGTGTTTCATCATTCTGGTTTGTCTCTTTCAAAGGAAGTGTCCCGTTTGCTTATTCTGGCGTTAATTATTCTTTCACGCAAGGGGGAAGAAAAGGCGCACCTCCGTTCCCCGGCCCGGCCGACTGGAAATGTTCATGGTGCCTCCATGGGCCGCCATCAGGTGCTTCACGATGGAAAGTCCGAGGCCCGTGCCTCCCGAACGACGGGACCGGTCCTTGTCGACACGGTAAAAACGTTCTCCCAGGCGTGCCAGGTGACCGGCGGAAATGCCGATTCCTGTGTCGGCGACGCGGATTTCCAGGCCGTCGCCTTCGGTCTTCGAGGCCGAAAGCGAGACGGAACCGCCGGGATCGGTGAACTTGACGGCGTTGTCGAGCACGTTGAAAAGAATCTGCGCCAGCCGGTCACGATCCGCCTGAAGAGACGGCAGGTCCGAAGGCACATTCTTCTCGAGAACAACGCCCTTTTTCTGTGCCTGTGACGCGACCAGTGTCCAGAGGCCGTCGAGAACCGATTCAAGCGACAGATCTTCAGTGACGAGCGGCAGCGCGCCCAGCTCCAGGTTCGAGATGGTGAGCAGGTCGTCCACGAGGCGGTTGAGTCGCACCGCCTGGCGTTCGATGATCTCCAGGAAATGATCGGCCTCTTCACGGTTGTCGAGGGCGCCTTCTCGAAGCGTTTCAATGCAGCCGATGATGGCCGTGAGAGGTGTTTTGATTTCGTGAGTCACGTTCGCCACAAAATCGGACCTGGTTTTTTCCAGTTGTTTCAGCCGTGTGACGTCATGAAAGACAATCATCGTTTTCGTTTCGTTGTCCGAGCCCCCGTGAACCGGGCACAGGGTGACTTCCATGACGCGGAACGAGCCGTCCTCGATGGCGATTTCCCGCGACAGGGTTTCCCCGGTTTCTTCGAAATGTTGGAGCGCGTCATGCAGCTCGAGATTCCTGAGGGCGTTGAGGGGCGTCTCGCCGATTGCCTCTCCGGAGATCCCGGGAAACATGATTTTGAATGAATCGTTGCAGACCTCTATGGTTCCCTCCTTATCCAGAATAAGCACGCCGTCTGTCATGGCGGCGAACGCCGCCTCCAGCTTTCCTTTTTCGTCGACTGCCAGGTCGATCTTTTCGCGCAGTTCCCGGACCAGGTAATTGATGTTACGGGCGAGACGTCCCCGTTCGTCGTCGGCGCCGATAAGCAGCGTGCCCGGAAATTCACCTTTCTGCAATTTCGCGGTAAATTCCTCCATTTCCTGGATGGGGGACACGAGGCGGATCGAAAAAATACAGGCGATGATAAAAGAAATAATGCCGATGATAGCGAATGACTGCAGCAACGACCGCCGGAGGGCGTTCATCGAGTCCCGAACCTCCGTCAGGGGACGGGCAAGGCGAATATACCCCAGGGTATCCGATTCCGTTCCGGCAGCCACGGCTACATACAGCGTGTCGATGCCGAGGGTCTTGCTCAAGCGCGTTGCCGTTCCGGTTCCCCTGAGGCGGGCTTCCTGAATTTCCGGGCGGTTGAAATGGTTCTCCATTTTCTTAGCGACTCCTTCCGTGTCGGCAAGAACGTCGCCTTTTTTGTTCAAAAGAGTGACTCTGGTCTGTGCCGTTTCGGCAATGCTTTGAGCCGACCGTTCCATGTCCGGCAATGACGCTGTCACATTGATGAGCCGGGCATAGGTCAAAAGCGTCTGTTCGATGTCGGCCTTCAAGTGTGACTTGATATGGCCTCCAAGATGGATATGAATCGTAACAATCGCCGCCAGGGCCAGGAGCAGATAGGTGGCAAATAATTTATACAGCAGGTTTTTTTTCACCGGTTGTGCCTCATACTACGTGGCTGCTTTCAGCGTTCGTCTTCCGGCATGGCGCCGGGTACCGACTCATCGGCCCTTGTATGTCGCACATTCTCGCCTGTAATCATATAAATAACCGCCTTGGCGATGCTGGTGGCGTGATCCGATATCCGTTCCAGGCTTTTCGATATCTGTATGATAAGCAGGGCCCGGTGTGTTGTGCGGGGATCTTCGATAATGAATGTGAGCAATTCACGGAATATCTGTTCGTTCAGGCTGTCCACAACTTCGTCCTCGAGGCGTACCTCGCGCGCCGCGGCGATATTCTCCCTCATCAGGGCGTCAAGACTTTTTCTTATCATGCCCCTGGCCGTGTCCGCCATGCGGGGAAGATCGATATAAGGTTTCAGTTGCGGCTCCTCGTTGAGCGCGGCGGCCTTGCGGGCGATCGTGACGGCCATGTCGCCGATACGCTCCAGGTGGGCGTTGATTTTGATAGCCGCCGTTATGAACCTCAGGTCGCGGGCCGCGGGCTGACGAATCGCCAGAAGCCGGATACACTTTTCCTCGATTTCTTCGTCGAGACGGTCAACCGCCTCATCGCCGTCGACGACGGAACGGGCCGCTTCAGTGTCCCGCTCGAGCAGCGACCGGACGGCTTCACCGATGGCTTTTTCAACGAGTACACCGAGGTACATGAGGTTTTCCTTGATTTCCCTGAGTTCCTTCTCGTACTGGCGGCTCGTGTGAACTTTTTGTTCCACTGTCCGATCCTCCCCCTCAGCCGAATCTGCCGGTGATGTAGTCTTCGGTCTGTTTCTTGTCGGGCGTTGTAAACAACAGGTCAGTCCGGTTGTACTCGATCAGTTCGCCCAGGTAGAAAAATCCCGTATAATCCGATATCCGGGCGGCCTGCTGCATATTATGAGTCACGATTATTATAGTGTAGTCTTTTTTTAATTCTTCAATCAACTCTTCTATTTTCGCCGTCGAAACGGGATCCAGGGCCGAGGTGGGTTCATCCATGAGAAGCACGTCGGGCTTCATCGCGAGCGCCCGGGCGATACAGAGTCGCTGCTGCTGGCCTCCCGAGAGCGTCATGGCCGACCGGTCGAGTATATCCTTGACTTCGTTCCAGAGCGATGCCTGCAGAAGGCTTTTTTCCACGAGGGTCTCGAGGTCGCGTTTTTTGCAGACACCGTTCACCCGCGGACCGTAGGCGACGTTCTTGAAGATGGACTTGGGAAAGGGATTGGGTTTTTGGAAAACCATGCCGATCCGCCGCCGGATGTCGACAGGATCGACGCGGGGGTCATAGATGTCGGCGCCCTCGAAAAGGACTTTTCCCTCCACCCTGGTTCCGTTGATGAGATCGTTCATGCGGTTCAGAAGCCGAAGGAGCGTCGATTTGCCGCATCCCGACGGCCCGATGAGGGCGGTGACGCGGTTTTTTTCGAAGTTCATGGTGACGTTTCTGAGCGCCTTGAAAGCGCCGTAATAAAAATTTATGCCCTCTGTCGTGATGATGTCGTTGTTTCTTTGCATAGTTACCACCGTTTCGTTCTCCGGGCCCGGCTTCTCAGCAGTATGGCGATGAGGTTTATGCCGAGTACCAGGGCGACCAGGACCAGGACCGTTCCGTATTGAATGGGGCGTGTTTCGGCAATGCGAGTCCCCGCCGTGGACAGGACATAGATATGGTAGGGAAGCGCCATGACTTCGTCGAATATGGATTTCGGCAGGGCGGCCGTGAAGAAGGCGGCCGCCGTGAACATGATCGGCGCGGTTTCTCCTGCGGCTCGTCCGATGCTCAATATCGCTCCCGTGAGGACTCCCGGAAGCGCGTTGGGTAGAACTATTCTCGTCGTGGTGTGCCACTTCGAAACGCCGAGACCCAGCGACGCTTCTCTGAACGTCTGGGGGACCGCTTTCAGTGCCTCTTCGGACGCGCCGATAATGGTGGGCAGAATAAGGAATCCCAGGGTCAGGGAACCGGCCAGGATGGACGACCCGAACCCGAATCTGACCACGAAAAGCCCGAGGCCGAAAAGGCCGAAAACAACGGAGGGAACCCCGGCAAGACAGCGGATTCCAACACGAAGAAATCGTAACAGGCGCCCTTCTTTCGCGTATTCACTCAGGTACACCGCCGCCAGCACACCGAGAGGCATCGCAACGGCGACGGCGCCGAGCGTCAGATAGAGCGTCCCGAGAATGGCAGGCATGATGCCGCCTCTGGTCATCATGTCCCGTGGCGCCTCCGTCAAGAACTCCCAGCTTATAACGCCGTACCCCTGAATAAAAATAAATATAAAAAACAAGCAGATGGACAAAGCGATAAGCAGTGCCGCCGACCGCACAATCAGGAGGAACAGGAGCTGCTTCAGGTAGCGTCCTTTCATAAGGTTCCCGATCCCGTTTCTTTGAACCGTTCAGAGATAAAGTCAGCCGCGAGATTGAAGGCGAGGGTCATGAAAAAGAGCACGATGCCGGTGGCGAAAAGCGCGTGGTAATGAGCGCTTCCCACGGCCGCTTCCCCCATTTCGGCGGCGATGCTCGCGGGCATGGGGCGAACGGGGTCGAAAATACTTTCCGGCACCGCCGCCGCTCCACCGGCCACCATGAGGACGACCATTGTTTCACCGATGGCCCGGGCCATGCCCAGCATAACAGCCGTGGCGATACCCGACAGGGCCGCCGGGACGACGACATTAACGATCGTTTCGGCCCTCGTTGCGCCGAGAGCGTAGGAGGCTTCCTTGAACTCGGCGGGTACGGAGTAGAGGGCGTCTTCGGTGATGCTGGCAATGGTGGGAACCGCCATGAAGGCAAGGATCAGCGACGCGTTCACGATATTGAGGCCGGTAGGAAGATTGAAGGTGTTCTGGAGCAGGGGCGCCACGACGGCCATGCCGAAAAAGCCGAGCACCACCGAGGGCAGACCGGCGAGGAGTTCCACCAGGGGCTTGAAAATTTCCTTGACGGGTCCGGGAGCCAGTTCGGCAATGTAGATCGCCGACAGCACGCCCAGCGGAACCGCCAGCAGGGCGGCGAAAAAGGTGACAACGAGCGATCCCGTTATAAGGGGCCATATCCCGTAGTCGGGGGGATCGTAGGTCGGATACCACTCGAGACCGAAAAGAAAATCCGCGACAGAGACAACCCGGAATACGGGAAGACCTTCCATGAAAAGAAAAATTATGATCAGCCCCAGGATGATTATTGAAATAAGCGCGAAGAGAAGCAGAATATTTTTGATAATCAGTTCTTTGAGCGTCCGTGTCATGGAATCCCTTTCTCGAGGCGCATCTATACCCCGGGAAAGTTACAGGATGATGACGATTCTGTTACGATTCCATAAAATTGCGGAATCTCGACGTCCTGATTCCCAAAATCCGCGATTGGCCCAGCCTGTTCGTGGTACGGACAGTTCAACGCCCAGTACCATCAGGGGTGCTGCAATGACAGAACAGGCGGAAAATCACCCCCTCCCCTTCATCCCCTCCCTCCAGGGGAGGGGAAACGATAGTGTTTGGCTTTTTCCTGCCCGGTCTATTCTTCGACAAGGCCTGTCCTGAGCTATGCCGAAGGGCTCTACCCTGGCGGGCACGCGAGCGCGAACGGTTTTCCACAGATCCGTTCGCCCTCGTGTGCCCTTTAGGGTAGACCTTGTCGAATCCACAGATCCGTTCGTCCTGAGCTTGTCGAAGGATGAACGTCTGTACCATCTCTGTTATATCCTTCGACTGTGCATACTGAAAACGCGATAAGGTGCTCTACAGAAAATCAATCGCGGATTGTGGGTGATTGTTCGGATTTGACTGTAATTGAACTGAGATTCCTGAAAAGAACAATGGCGAAAGTGCTCCGCCCGGCCGTGGCGGAGCACTCACACCGAGATTGTTCTCAGTCACATTTGAACCAGCAGGCGCCGACCCAGGTAACGTTGAACGTTGAGCTTGTTCCTTTTGAAGCGCACGGACAAATTTCCGCCTCCAGCGGAATGGATCCGATGAGTTCGATGATTTCGCAGGCTGCGTCCACGACGGGAATCAGGCTGCAGATCAGAAGCGCTCCCTCGCCCGCCTCGAGACCCGTGCAGATCTTTTTTGTGGTGGAAGAGCTGACTTTACATTTTTCGCCCCACCAGTGTGTTTCACATGAGCCGCCCTTCAGTGATTTCTTCGAGGCCGCATCACCCTGCCACTGGACCGAGTAATCGCTGTTTATCTTGAGCATGCCCGCCGTTACTCGCTGGTTGCAGGATGCCAGCAGGGCGTTTCCGAAAGCCCTGTCTGTCTCTGTCAGAGCCTGGAACCCCGTGCCCCGTTCGTCGAATGACAGGGTCCCGTCCGGGTTGAGCTGCAGGGCGTTGTACAGCCTGTCCAGCGATGCCTGGATTTTGTCTCCGGGTGAAATCTGCCGGTGTTCCTTCTTGACGGTCGTTTTTCCGCCGCACCCGGCGACCAGACCGGTGACAAGAATGACAATAACCAGCAGTTGAAACAGATACACTCCGCCCCGTTTCACGGTCCCTGTTTTTTCCATCGCGTCTCCCCCCTGTTTGCTTGGTGATGTGTTTTTTACCTCGGTGAGCGTGGATTCCGTGCGTTTTTTCTTGCGGCGCTCCGGCCGCCACGTTCGCGGTTCGAACTTACTGATTTTATATCCGAAGGAACATTTATTATCAATCGTGTATGTGCCTCGCAGAAAGCGTTCATAGGTGCGGTACGGGCAGTAGATGCACCTGGCAGGCGATGTCGAGCAGGATAACGCCGACGCCGAACAGGAAAGCGATTGCCAGGCCCGTCCTGCCTCCGGCGACCTGATAGCCGCCGGCTGCCTGTTCCACGTACCGGCGGCGCCACGCCATCAATACCGGGTAAACGATCAGCAGAACAGAGGCGAAAATGCCGGCGTAGTTCAGCGCCGCCATGAATCCGCCCGGCGCGATAAGGGCGTATAGAAGCGGGGGCAGAAATGTGAAGACACACAGGGTGATTCTGCCGCGGCTGTTTTTCCTGATAGATAAACCGTCGGCGAAAAAATCAAAGATGCCGAGGGAAACACCCGCGAATGAACTGGACAACGCCATGATCGAAAACAGGGCGACCGAGAATTTCATGCCACGGCCGCGGCCCATTGCTTCCATTACGAGTTCTCCTGGATTCGCATCGCTTAAAAGCATGCTGACGAGTCCGCCGGGTCCGCCCGCGGGTATTGATGTCATAACGATATACTGCCACACCAGATAAGCCAGCAGGGGGACGAGGCTGCCCGCGATGACGGCCGCGCGCAACCGTGCGACATTTTCTTTCATGTAGGTTTTCAGCGTGGGAATCAGCAGGTGAAAGCCGAACGATGTCACCAGGAGCGGAAACGCCGCCGGCAGGTATTTCGGATTCCCGTCCGCCGGGATCGCTCCCGTACCGCCGTCGCTCACAAAATAAATAATCATTCCGAAGGCCGCCGCAAACAGAATGACCAGGCACCGGTTGGCGATATCGACCCAGCGGGCGCCGCGATACACCAGTAATGCGAAGGGAAGAGCGAACGCGGCCATCGCCGCGGGCAGCGGGACGGGATGCCGGTGAAGCGGGATCGCGCACAGATCCGCCACCATTGTCGTGCCGCCGGCCGTGTAGGCGGCCATGACGGAATAGAGAAAGAAGAGGTAGCATAACCAGACGATTCGTCCTCCCCAGGGACCGAGATAACGCGTCGCCATGGTGATCAGGTTCGTTTCGCCGGGGCAGGACAGGGCGACTTCGAGCATGGCCAGCGCGGTGAAAGTCATCACCGCCCACACGAGGATTAACAAAGCGACACTCGGGAAAAAACCGCCCGCCGCCGTCCGGACGGGCAACCCGAGCATGCCCGCCCCGATGGCGGTGCCGGCCACCATAAACGTACCTCCCAGCATAACGCTGAACCGTGCCGACGAGGTTTTATCTTTTTCCTGATGCTCTCCGAATGTGGAGGAATTACTTGCGGTCACGGCAACCTGTCTCGCTGTTTTTCCCTGCGGAATCATTATCCGATCAGCCAGAAAACACCCACCAAAGTTGCGACACTTACCAGGCTCGCCGACAGGAGCAGGGCTGACGCCAGTGAAGAATCACCGCCGTACCGTCTCAGAAAAACCGCGCCGAGCACAGCCGGGGGCATCGCGGCCAGCAGAACCAGCACATCTTTCCAGAGATCGGGAAACCCGAAGAGGACGGAGAGCGAACCCGCGGCCAGAGGCTTGAAGAGCAGTTTGATGAAGACCACGATGAGCAGGGCGGTCATAATCTGACGCAGCCGCGGCATCTTGAACATCAGGCCGACCGATAAAATGGCGATCGGTGTAAGGGCAGACGCCAGGACATGACACAATTGAAAGAGCGGGGCCAGGAAGGTGTTTTCTTCACCGGGCAGATGAAGTATGCCCCAGCCGAGGCCGAGAATAAGCGCGAAAAAGACCGGCGACCTGAAAAAGACCAGTGATGCCTTCCACGGCGATTCCGTGGCGGAGGTTTCCGAACCGAAATAGGCGGCCAGGATCGGCCCCAGGATGAATATGGGATACCCCACGCCGATTTCCGAAATCAGGACGGCTTCGGTCAACGCCTCATGGGAATCAGGGAACATTTGCATGATGATGGCGTATCCCAGAAACGTCGAAGAACCGAAGGCCGAGCAGAAAACGATCGCACCCTGCCTGGCCCTGTCGAATTTCAGCCACAGGCTTATCAGCCAGGCCGTCCCGATACAGAAGAGTTCGAGGAACAACATGACAAACGCCGGTTCCAGTTGATCCAGCCGGACGGTCTGCTGCGCCAGGTTCACGAAAATGACGGCCGGCAGGCACAAATCGGTAACGATACGCGCGAGAATCAGCGAATGGTCTTCTGTCAGCGTGCCCTTCCGTTTCAGGTACACGGCCAGGGCGTAAATGCACACAATAACCAGGATCGCGTTTACGAGACTGTGAAAGACATCCATGCTGTTCGCTCCTTTCGACTTTTCCCCCCTGATTCATATCATTGTCGGGCGTCAATGGATCGGCCGGTCAGGACGTTCTGCGGCGGGCGACACAATACGCGCGACGCCGTTTTCGCGGTTATTCGGAAATCTCCAAACGGTTGTTTTCGCGTTACGAACGGAGGGTCGCCGTCAGTCGAAGGGGATGGAGCAGGAGATCGAGGGCGTCCACGACGCTCGTCGTTACAATATCCGCCGCGAGGAGTGCTTCAACGGCGCAGCCTTCCTCCTGAATGACGGCGATTCCCAGTGCCGCTTCCTGAAGCATCATGGCGTCGTTCCTGCCGTTTCCCAGGGCGACGGTTTCTCGTTCGTCCAGTTGCCTGACGTAATCAACTTTGGCCCGTGCCTGGTGTTCCTTTCCGATAGTCGCGACGTTGCACTGGAGACTGCTCGTTTCCCGCGTCACGTTACCGAAGGTGTCCGCCGTGAGAATATGAACATCGAAACTTTTTGACAGTGCCGCCAGTCGGTCTTCCACGCCGGGAATGAGACGGCCGTCGTAAGCGAGGGTTCCGTTGTAATCGAGAACAAGAAAGGACAATCGGAGGTTTCCGTAACCGGGAATGTCAAGTTCCATCATGGGCGTTCCTCTTTCCGCGAAGGCACCGCCCGGTGTGCCCCGCTGTGGCCTGCGCGCTCGTGTTCTTTTGTGTGTGCCCGATATCTACCTGAATCAACGGGGTTTTACAAGACATGAATATCCACGTGCCGGTGGGTTCGCGGACGTCGGTTCCGGGCGGTTTGTGGAGGAACAAAAAATGTATTATAAAAAAACATTAATAATATACCGCCCGCCCGATCACTGCCGGATCGATCCGCGCGTGAAAAGGTATTCGGGCGGCGATCTCTCGTTTTTACGATTGAAAGGGGTGGAAGCCATGATGAACGGAAAGGAATATATCGAGTCCCTCAGGGGATTGAATCGGGAGGTCTATTTTCTGGGCCGGAAGATCAAGAACGTCGTCGATGAACCGATGTTCCAGCCCCATATTCATACGGCGGCCATGACCTATGAGCTGGCCCATGATCCCGAGTACCAGGAGATTATGACGGCGGTCTCTCACGTGACGGGAGAAAGGATCAATCGCTTTACTCATATCCACCACAGTATCGATGACCTGGTAAAAAAAGTACGCATGATGAGATTGCTCGGCCAGAAAACCGGTACCTGCTTTCAGCGGTGCGTGGGGCTTGACGGGCTCAACGCGGTGTATGTGACGACCTGCGACATTGACCAGAAATACGGTACCGATTACCACGAAAGATTCAGGGACTACCTGCTCCAGGTACAGGAAAACGACTGGATGCCTTCCGGCGCCATGACGGACGCGCGGGGCGACAGGAGTCTCCGTCCTTCCAGGCAGCAGCATCCCGATGCCTATCTTCACATAAAGGAACGGCTCGATGACGGCATCATCGTTTCAGGGATGAAGGCGCACATTACCGGCGCCGTCAACAGTCATGAGATTCTTGTCATGCCGACCAGGACCATGAGCGAAGAGGACGCTGATTTCGCCCTTTCCTTTGCAGTTCCCGCCGACACGGAAGGGGTTTCCTATATATTCAGCAGGCAGACCAACGACACAAGACGTCTCGACGGCGTACTCGACGGAGGGAACCCGAAATACGGAATCGTGGGCGGCGAGGCGGTCATCGTTTTCAAGGATGTCTTCGTTCCCTGGGAACGGGTCTTCATGGCGGGCGAGTACGACTTCACCACCGAACTGGTGGAGACCTTCGCCGGCTACCACAGAAGTAATTACGGCGGGTGCAAGGTTGGTCTCGCGGACGTGGTAATCGGCGGGTCCAACTGGATAGCCGGGGCGCACGGGGTGGAGAGATCTTCTCACATCGTGGACAAACTGACCGATATGATCGCCATGGCGGAGACCTGCTGGTCCTGCACGCTCGCCTGTTCCTACGAGGGCCACAAGACACCCTCCGGCGCGTATAACATACATCCGCTCCTTGCCAACGTGACGAAGCTGAATATCACCCGAATGGTGTATGAATGGATGAGGCTTGCCCAGGACATAGCGGGAGGCAAGATCATAACGCTGCCTTCCGAGAAAGACCTTGAAAATCCGGAAATCAGGGAAACTCTTTTTGAGTGTTTCGCCGGCAAGCAGGGATTTTCTCCCCTGGATATCATCAGGATGCTGCGGTTGATCGAGAACATGTCCGTGGGAGCGGGGCTTCCCGAGGCGATGCACGGAGCCGGGTCCCCCGCGGCGCAGAAGATCATGATCGCGCGCAGGAGCGGAATCGAGAAAAAGATGGAACTTGCCAAAACCGTCGCCGGCATAAACCGGGACGACTATTTTGAACGTATCATCGGCAAAGATGAGACGACGCACTGGAACGAGGTGAAGAAAAAACTGCGGGAACGGAAGACGGAGATATATTGATTACATGTACACAATCGGACTGAGATATTGTGGCGGATGCAATCCCCAGATAGACAGAACCCGGGTGGTGAAAGACTTTCGGGAAGGCATCGCGAAACTGGAAACAGCTGTCGACATTACCACCGACAGGAGCAGGGCGGTCGATCTCCTGCTGCTTATCAACGGGTGCGAGCACGCCTGTCTCGAGGAAGACTATTCGGAACGGGACGGCCCGATTATCTCAGTGGAGGGATTGATGGTCGACAGGCGGCCCGTGGAAGAGGATCGCATATCGGAAACCCTTGTCGAAAAGATCGTCCGTATGATTTCTTCCAGCGCTCACTAAACGAGCCGCTGCGGTATCACCCGGCGGCAACATCGACGTCGGACTCCGGCGGGCCGGAGCAGCTCGTGCGCATTGTCGTGGACAAGATTCGAAACTGCGGATAGGATGGCGACCTGAAATTGCTTTCGCCGGGACGGTCGGTCGTCATGTATACTTTTATAATTATATTATTTTCGATTGTTTCGGTGGCTATCGCCGCTGTTCTGGTTGTCGCTTTTTCCGTTGTCATAGTCGCGCCTGTCACCCGAGGCGCCATGTTTCATCCATCGGCCCGGATCAGAGTGAAGACCGCTCTTGATCATCTTCCCATGAAGCGGGATCAGTATCTTGTCGATCCGGGATGCGGTGACGGGCGGGTAATTCGCGCCGCGGCGAGGCGGTACGGGGCCCGCTGCCGAGGGTATGAAATCAACCCGCTGCCCTTTATGATCGCCTGGGCATTGAGCCTGGGGCGGCCGGGAGTCAGCGTTCAATGGCGGAACTTCTGGCGGGAGGATCTGGGTAAGGCGGACGTCGTGTGCTGTTATCTTTTTCCCGATGTCATGCCGCGACTTGCCGAGAAACTCCGGGACGAGTTGCGGCCGGGCTGCCGCGTCGTTTCCTTCAATTTTCCTCTTCCGGGGTGGACGGCGGTAAAGACGGTCCGTCCCTCCGCCACCATGTACAACGATCCTATTTATTTTTACGAGCAGGGACCGGATCGACGCCAATCGCCGTGCCGCGGTGCCTGATCACGCCGGGAAGGTCATTTCTATCCATTCGGCCGCTGTCGTGACGATCCTTGCGAAAATCTCCGTTTCTCCTGTACCCGCGGACTTTGGAACGTGAAAGGAATGATCGCCGCCTTCGATCATGTCCAGTTTCCACGGCGCGGACAGCTTCGAGAGCACTGTCTTCAGAATGTCGGGATCGCACAGCCTGTCACGCGTGCCGGCGAAAAACAGCATGGGCGTTGTGATCTGATATAAGTGCGTGTCCCTGACCCGTGAGTGATCGCCCGCCGGGTGTAACGGATATCCCAGAAAAATAATGCCGTCGACCGGCAGTTCCTGCCGGGCCGTCATCTGAGACGCCACCCGCCCTCCCATCGATTTGCCGGCGGCTATCACCTGTTCCAGATCAGGGGAAAGGTGTTCCGTAAAATACCGGTATACCGCCGCCCAGGTATGCTCGAGTTTTGTTGCGCCGTCCGGCGCCCTTCGTCCCTTTTCGCGGTAAGGAAAATTAAAACGCAGGGCCATGTAGCCCCGAGCCGCCAGACCGTCAGTAAAAGCGACGATGAGAGGGTTGTCCATGTCATTGCCCGCGCCGTGGGCCGTTATCACCCCCGTCTTTTTCATGGCGTTTTCTTTCGAAGGGAGTGTCAGCACGGCTGATACGGATTCAGTTTCTGTCACGGGAATGGTCAGGCGTTTGTTGTTCATGACATTCCTCCTGGTCGGTGAACATAGGGATTGCACGGCGATGTGTCAACGGGAGTATCAGCAGCAGGCGGGATTGTCACACCGTAATTATACTGAGACCTTTGAATAATGCCCCTTCCCGCTATTCACCATTACGGGCACTATAGCACCCCTCGGGCATTAAAACAGGCGGAGGCCGGAATCCAGAAATATTTAAAAACACTGGATGCCGGATCGGGTCCGGCATGACGGCATTGAAGCCAAAGGGAATTTTTCAAAACTCTCATACTGTTTCCTTATCGGGTTTCTTCCCATGCTTCGTCCCAGTATCGCAGTTCCCAGAGGGAGGCTTCGCGGAAGACCTCGAGCAGCGGTTCGAACGGATGACCATCCGACGCTATTTCGACCAGACGTCGCAACCTGTCGACGAGAGCGTGGTATTCCTCGCCGAGATATGCTTCCATCCACCGGCGGAACGGTGAGTCAGGCGCTTTCATCAGTTCTTCCCGGTAGTACTCGGCGATCTCCAGGTAACTCCAGAAGCAGGGCAGAGTCGCGGTTAATCCTTCAGCGAAGGGACGTTCGGCACTGACGGTCAGCAAAAAATCAAGATATTTCCTGCGGGTGGCGAAAGGTTCCACAGTTCGGGCGTCGTCAAGGGTAAAGCCTAATTGCGCGATAAAGTTTTGGTAATCTGATATTTCTCCCTCAGCTTCCTCGCCGATCAGTGCGACCAGGTCAAGTAAAATGTTCTCGTTGTCGGTCCGTGAGGCAAGGAGACAGAAATTCTGCAAGGCTCCGAGGAGATACCCGTAATCCTGGAGCAGGTATCGCGTGAATTTTTCGACGGGCAGGTCTCCGCGGCACAGGGAGGCAGGAAAGGGATGGTTCAGTATAGTCCGCCAGATATCATCGGTCCTGTTACGGAGTTCTCCGGTAATTCTCATTTTTTTATCCCCCGTACAACAACATAATCGCCCCTGTCATAACCGGGAACGGGTTCTTCCACCTCCAGCACGGAATATTTTGGATGACGGGTCAGAGTCTGAACGAAATCAAGATTTTCAAAACCGGCGCCACTCAACAGGGAAATAATCTCATCGGTGGAACACCAGTGAGTGCCTTGTATAAACTTGAGCGGGTAGGGCACGGGAGGGGAGGCCTCGGAATCATGTTTGCCTCTCGCCAGAGCAAGCTCATAAAGCAGCGCGTAGGAACCCTCCCGGGGAATATAGGAAACGATGATGTGTCCCTCCGGCTTCAGGACCCTCGCAGCCTCGGCCACGGCGCGCGGTCGATCAGACACGTAACTGAGCACCGTGTTCAGCAGCACCCCCCTGAAACTGCCATCCGGGTAAGGAAGTTTTTCCGCACATCCGATTTTTACGTCGATGCCGCGTTGCCGGGCCAGCTCGGCCATTCCCGCCGCGGGTTCCACCCCGTGACGAATTCCCAGACGCTCGTCAAAAATGCCGCTGCCGGCTCCCACACTCAGCGTCCGCTCGGGATCAGTTACAAAGCAGGCGGTTGCCTTTAGTTCCGATTCAAACACGTTCCGGTTGTGGAAAAACCAGTCATCGAAATCACTCGCCTCCGACTCAAACGGCGAGACTACAGGTCGATCGTTCATCTGTTACTCCTTGTGGATTAGAAATCGAACTGCTCCGGTTGTCGAAGACTTCGTTTGACCTGTCCGGCAAGCATACCCCGGACTGCCTGTGTTATAGTAGAATTTTTCAAACCTGCCCGCAGGGATGTTCGGCGCCGACGAAGCGTCTCAACGTTGCTGCCCGCGCGGCGTTTTAAAAATGCCTGCTATTCAAGTAATTGTAAAGACGCGGGTGTGAGGAGTCAAATCTTTATTCGTGCCGTGTTACAAACACAGGCCGGTGATAAACTTGACCCCGCGGAGTGTTTTTTCTTATTATAATTAGTACGTTTGAAGCAGAGACGGATAAGGCTATAAACAATAACAGTGATTGTAACGGGACGGTGATAAAAAATAAATGAAGCCACCGGGATCTCACGTCAGAGCCGAAAATGATGCCGAAACGAGTCGGCTCGAGCAATCCGCCATGATAAAGAAGGAAGCCCGCAGGCTTGGATTTGACGACTGCGGGATCGCCCGTGCCGAGGAACTGGTTGAAGATGCCGTTCATTTGCGGGACTGGCTTGACCATCATTATCACGCCGACATGCGTTACATGGCCCGCCATGCCGAGAAACGAACCGATCCGACACGGCTGGTCGAGGGCGCCCGGTCGGTCATCTCCGTTGTTTTAAATTATTATCCGGCAAAGACCCAGTCCGATCCGGAGGCGCCCGTCCTTTCAAAATACGCGTATGGAAAGGATTATCACGGGGTCGTCAGGGAAAAACTTGAACGCCTTTTGCACTATATTTCTGCCAATATTCCAGGCGCTCGCGGGCGGGCGTTTGTTGATACCGCCCCGATACTTGAAAAAGCGTGGGCCGTCCGCGCCGGTTTGGGCTGGATCGGCAAAAACACCTGTTTGATTTCCCCCAAAACAGGCTCTTTCTGTTTCATCGGGACGCTCATTGTCGATATTTCCCTGCATTACGACAGGCCGATGTCCGATTTCTGCGGCACGTGCACACGCTGCATCGACGCCTGTCCCACGAAGGCCATCATCGCCCCGCGGGTGCTCGACGCCGGGCGCTGTGTTTCCTACTTGACGATCGAGAACAAAGGCGGGATCAGCGAGGAGTTCAAGGGCCTCTTCGCCGACCGTGTATTCGGTTGTGATATCTGCCAGGATGTCTGCCCCTGGAATCGAAAAGTGGCGGCGTGTCGAGAGAAAAACTTCGAACCCGATTCGGCATTACTTGCAATGACCCGTCATGACTGGTTCACTATGGATGAGACACGCTATCGCGAAATGTTTAGAAATTCCGCCGTCAAACGGGCCACATTTAATGGCTTGAAAAGAAACCTCGATTTTATAAAAAAATAAACCGCGCGCCGGAAACTCCACAGACAAATCGATCGCCGCAGAAAAAATACCCGCGTACACTTCCTGAATCGGCCGCCGTTCGCGTCGTGATTCCCGGTGGATGCATGTGCCGGTGACGCGGGATCGACGAAGCCGTGCCCGGAAGACACATGTTTATCGGTGCGGGCGGCATCACGTGTGAAAAATTTCATATGTGAATCCCGTCACAGCCGGGACGGGGATTTTCGGTGATCCTTACGTCTTTTCGTCCGGGAGAAGTCGCCGACGCCGTGTTCTTTTTCCTCGCAACACTCTGTTATCTCTGGAAAACGACGCGAAGGCGCGCGTGTGCCGCCTGCTCCGGGCAGGCATCAACAGCATGTCGCGGGTGAAAAACGTCCGAATTTTAAGACGTTGACACGAACTTCACGGCGTAGCATATATAAGTTAAGATCTTTCCGGATTCTGATGAATTCCGGGATTGCATCGGACACATTCGATACCGGGAATGACGACCGATAATTGCCGATAACAGAGTGCCGAGAACAGGAATCGACAAGTGAGCCGATCGAATTCGAAGGACAAAAAATCCGAAAATAAACGCGGTAAACCGGAACGCATCGGAGTGCGGAAAAGAGAAGCCTCTTCGTCCTGCCACGATGCCGAGATCAGGGCCTTGCGGGAAAACGAGGCCCGTTATCGTCTCCTTGCTGACAGGATGAACGATATTATCTGGACCCAGGACCTCGATTTACGAACCACCTACGTCAGTCCTTCCGTTGAAAAATTGCTGGGGTTCACTCCCGAGGAACGCAAGGTCCAGGATGTCAGCGAACAGGTAACACCTTCATCGCTCGCCCGTATCAGGGAGGTGCTGGCCCGGGAGCTGGAACTGGAAGAGAAAGGCGGCGCCGATTCCGATAGAACGCTGACCATCGAGGTGGAGTACTATCATAAGGACGGTTCCACGCGATGGTTTGAGAACGTGGTAGGGGGCATCCGGGACGACAGCGGCAGGCTCATGGCGATTCACGGCGTATCGCGGGACATCACGGAACGGAAGCGGACCGAAGACATTCTCAGGGCCAGTGAACAGAAGTATCATTCAATATTTACGTATTCGACAGACGCGATTCTTTTGACCACACCTGACGGCGGCATTCTTGACGCCAACCCGGCGGCGTGCGAGATGTTCGGCCGTTCTCTCGAAGAGATAAGGCACGTGGGGCGAAGCGGTGTGGTCGATGTAACGGATCCTCGGGTGCAAAGCGCATTGATCGAGCGAGAACGTAAAGAGCGGTCGCAAGCCGAGATCCCCATGCTGCGCGCGAACGGCGAAAAATTTCCCGCGGAAGTCACGTCGGCACTATTCACGGATGAGAACGGCCTGCAGAAAACAAGCATGATCATTCGTGACATTGCCGAGCGAAAACGGTTTGAGGAAGCCGTCAGGGAGCGGGACAGGCGGTTTGAAAAGCTGGCGTCTACTGTTCCCGGACTGATATACCAGTTCCTTAGAGAACCTGATGGAACCTACAGGATTCCCTTCGCCACGGATGTGATCAGGGATTTTTACGGTTGCGCGCCCGAAGACGTGGTCAGTGATTTTTCGCCCATTATCGAGGTAATTCTGCCTCTGGACCTGGAAGAATTCATAAACTCTATAGAATCATCGGCGCGAAACATGACCGCGTGGCACTGCGAATACCGGGTGAAGGTGTCCGACCGTCCGGTCAGGTGGCTTCTGGGCCGGTCGACGCCGGAGAGGTTGGATGACGGAAGCATTCTCTGGCATGGATTCAACATGGATATTACGCAATCCAGGCGCGCGGAGACCGAACGGGAAAAGGCGGTTGAGGAACTCCGCCGAAGCGAAATGCACTACCGGATGGTCGTCGAGAACGCCAATGATATCGTCTGGATTTTTGATCTCGATTCCATGGCCTACACGTTTGTGTCTCCTTCTGTTGAACGATTACTGGGATTTACCGTCAAAGAAGCAACGACCAAAACGATGAAAGACAGCTTTCCGCCGGAAAGCCGTAAGGATGTAACCGCGGCCTTTGCAAAACTTGTGCGGGGTGAATGCGAAGACGACCGCGTGACCGTCGAGGCCGAGCATTTTCATAAGAACGGCGGCACGAAATGGCTGGAAATAAGCGCGAGGGTGATTAAGGACGATACCGGTGCGGTGGTCGGATTTTCCGGTACCAGTCGAGACATCACAGACCGAAAACGGGTTGAAATGGAACGAGAACAAACGCTCCGGCAGCTCTCCCGTTCCCAGGCCACCCTGAGAAGCATCATCGAGTTTCTTCCCGAGGCCACGGTGGTTATCGACAATGAAGGCAGGGTGCTCGAGTGGAACAAGGCCATGGAGGATCTTACCGGGGTTGCCGCCGATGACATTCTGGGCCGCGGCGATCACGAGTACGCCGTCGCCCTGTACGATGACCGCCGCCCCATGCTGATCGATGTCGCGCTTCATCCGGAGCTGAAAGATCAAACAGGCCACAGCCGTATCATGAGCTTCGGTAATGTTCTCTACACGGAGGCCATGAAACCGGCCGGGCAAAGCGGTGATCTGTATTTAACCGCGGCGGCCGCGACGCTTCATGACGCCGCGGGCAACGTTATAGGAGCCGTCGAGACGATACGTGACGAGACGGAACGAAGGAATCTGGAGCGGCAGCTTCAGCAATCGGAGAAGATGGTGTCCCTGGGCCGAATATCGGCGGGCGTGGCCCATGAGATTCTGAACCCCGTCGGTATTATTTCACTGGAACTGCAACTCCTGCATACCATGCACGACATGCCGGAAGCGGCACGGGAAGAACTTGACGTCTGCGCGAAGCAGGTGGAGCGAATCGTTTCCATCACCAACGATCTCAGGCAGTTAACCCGTATGCCCGACGAGGAAATGGTGCCCGACGACATCAATGACATTATTGGACAGGTGCTCAGGATGTACTCGTCGCAATTTCAGATAGAAGATGTGACGACGGAAATCAATCTCGGCGAAAAGCTGCCTGTCATACCGGTAAACCGACAAAAAATAGAGCAGGTGATCATCAACATCGTTTCGAATGCGCTGGCGGCCATGGAAGGGAAAGAACACAAAATTCTTACCATTAAAACGGATACAGTCGAGTCGGACGATGCCCCAGCCGTAAGAATCACGATCGCCGACAACGGTACGGGCATCAGGAACAAGGATCTTCAGCGAATATTCGAGCCGTTCTATACTACCAGGGAGCAGGGAAAAGGGACGGGAGTCGGCCTGTTCATAACACATGAAATCATTCAGCGTCATGGCGGTACAATACGGGCCGAAAACAACGAACGGGGCGGAGCGTCGTTTTTCGTAAATCTGCCGGTCGAAAAAAGGGCGGAAGGATAAAACGGAGATGACGGGCGTGGAAAAAAGACGGGAGAAAATCCTTCTCGTTGACGATGAGCCGGAAATCCTGAGAATCCTGCAGGAATATTTCGAGTTGTACGGCTACGAGACCTGCACCGCAAAAACCGGCGACGAGGCGCTCGAGAAATTCAACTCTTTTCACCCTCACGCGGTGCTTCTCGATATAATCATGCCCGGCCGCGGGGGTATTGACGTGTTAAAGGAAATAAAAAATAAAGTTCCACAAACAATAGTCGTTATAATAACCGCCGTCATCGACGAGTCCGTTATAAGGACCGCGATGTTGTCGGGCGCCGACGATTACATCCTCAAACCATTCCGCCTTCAGGACCTGGACAGCAAGGTGCATGATCTCATCGACCTGCGCCGGCAGCCCGGCGAAGCCTGAACCGGTTCAGGCAATAAGAAGACATTCAGCCGCGGTATAGAATAGTCCCCGCCGCTGCGAAGAATAGGCACGGCAGGGCGAGGACCTTCCGAAAGAGGGTAACCACGCGCAGCATTCGGAAAACACGGAAATGTTCGAGTGCAAACGCTCCGCATGGTGAATGAAGGTTCTTCCCTCTATCCGTCAGAGATTTTCTCCTATAACCTGCCTCACCATTTCGTTCGGTCCGAGATAAATCTGGACTATCTTCGCGTCACGCATGTATTTCTCGACGGGATATTCCCGCGAATAACCGTAGGACCCCATGACCTGCACGCAGTCCGTCGTCACCCGCATGGCGGCGTTCGTGCCATACACTTTCGCCATGTCCGAGTAGACCGCCCTTCGCGGATGGCGTTTCTTGAGTGCCCAGGATGCCCGGTATACCATGAGCCGCGCCGCGTCTATTTCCATTGCCATGTCGGCGAACATGGCCGAGACAAGGCTGTGCGCCACAAGCGGTTTTCCTCCGACCACCCTGGATTTGCAGTATTCGAGCGCGTATTCAAAGGCGCCGCGGGCGATGCCGACGGAGATCATGCCCGCTCCCAGGCGGTTGTAAGTCACGGTTGTCTGCAGGATGCGATGGCCGTCGCCGATTTTCCCCAGGAGGTTGGCTTTCGGCACGCGCACATTGTCGAAGATCACCTCGCGGTTCTGATCTTCCGGCATACCCATCTTGCGCTCGATTTTTCCGAAGGAAAGTCCCGGCGTTCCTGCCTCGACGACGAGAATGCACGAACCTTCCTCTTCCTTTTCGGGGTTCGTGGTCGCGACAACCACGTAGTGCGAGGCAATGCCGGCATTGCTCGGCCAGATCTTGACGCCGTTGATGACATATTCGTCGTTGTCTTCCCGGACGACGGTCCTGACCGTTTTCAGTTTCATCCTCGGATCCTCAATGTCGGCACCCGACGCGGGTTCCGTCATGCAGATACAACCGAGATTGGGCGTCTCCCGTGAGCTGAGGGGACGCAGGAACCGTTCTCGCTGCTCGTCGTTCGCGGCGATGACGATGGGCGTCTGGGCGAACCACGTGTCGCCGATGACGCAGGCGACGCCGCCGTTCACCGCGGCGAGTTCCTCGAGAACCGCCATGACTGTCATGCCGTCGGCCCCCGACCCTCCGTATTTCGGATCTACGGGAAGACCCATGAACCCGAGCGCGGCGGCTTTTTCCAGCACCTCCGACATGTACCGGTGTGTTTCCCAGTCATCGTCGAACTTGCCGTTCAGGGGCCTGACCTCGTTTTCGGCGAACCGTTTCGCCAGTTCCTGGTATTGTTTTCTTTCTTCCGACAATTCGAAATTGTACATTGGGATCCCTCCTTTTCGATGCGCCAGTTGCAGCAGGGAAAGCCAACCGGCCCGACGCCGCAGGCGAGGCGGGAGCGACATCCGCCGGTCGGTGACTTTCGCTCAGGAGCGCTTCTTCATTAATTCAAAGATCGCGCCGCCGGGACCGCCCGCGTCGAGATAGGCGAACCTGCCCGGATCGTGGATGATAAGACCGGCCCCGTCAGCGACCAGTCGTTCCACTTCGGCGTCCACGTCATCCACGAAGAAGCCGATATGATGAAGACCTTCACCCCACTTGTCGATAAATTTTGACTGGAAAATCCTGCCTTCAAGGCACTGTACCAGCTCGACTTCCGTGGTTCCCACGCTGGTGAAGGCCATTCTGATTTTCCAGGGGCGACCTTTCGCGTCCGTGCCGCCGTTTTCCTGGTACGTCCACGGTCCCATACCATAGAGCCGCGACCAGGCCTCGACAGTCGCTTCGATATCCGTCACGGCGTAGCTTATGTGATCGATCGAGCGAACCTGCATAATGTTTCCCCCTTTCCGGAATGTAATTTTTATTATTATAGTGCCTGCGGCGGATGAACAGGCATCAGCCGCGGCCGTGAGGTGATTTCCGGCAACGTGAAGTTCCCGTCGTTCCGCGTTTGATAATTCCGTATATCACGTGCCGAAGGTCACATTTTTAATCCCGGCGTCCCTGGCGATTTTAAAAGTTGACGTGAATTCCATCACCGGACGGTTTTCTTCATCGAAGAGGACGGCCTCTCCCTTGAACGTTCGATCCTTTCTTTCCGTCATTTTCGCCCGCGCCGTGATGATACCCTGTTTCACCGCGCGAAGGTATTTCGCTTCGAGAGCGATGGTCGCGAAATGCGTTTCCGGCGGCAACAGGCTTTTGATTGCCATTACCACGGCGGTATCCGCCAGACTGACGAGGGCGCCGCCGTGCATCAGCCCGGCCCCCTGGGCGTAGTCGACGAGAAAGGGCATGGTCAGTGTCGCCCGGCCGTCGGATGCTTCTTCTATGGTGATGTTCAGCAGCTTTTCAAAGGGGGCGCATGAAATCCAGTCTTCCATGCGAAAATAATGCGGCCCTGTCCCGGTTTTCTCGGATGGCACCTGTCTCTCCTTTAATATGTTATTCGAAAATCATGACTTCGTAAAGGCATTCGCCGGAGAGGCGGTCTTTTACGTTGCCCCGGCGCACGAATCCCTCAAAATCGGCACTGACGCGGAAATAGGAGGGCCGCGCGACAAATGTTCTCGTTATCCATTGCGAGAAAGGATTCATGCCCGAGTCCTCGAGGAGATCCACTTCCTCGGCAAGGTTTCTGAGGGTGATCGTCAAAGCGACCTCGCTGTCTCCGTCTGAATGATAAATGGTGATACGGCGGGGATAATGCCGCTTCAGCCGCGGATGGAGAACGAAATCTTCCTGCGTGACAGTGGGGGTCCCCGTGCCGAGAATGATGTCGCCGCCAAATTTCCCGGGGAAGACGGATTTTTCCATTATAAAGTCATAGAGAAACGAAAAGGTGTCTCCGAGCCACGGCTTGAATGTGACGGGCGTGCCGCCTTCTCCGACAATATAATGCAGGCCGTTTTTATTGATAACCTCTATGCCGTTTTTCAGCATTTTATTGTTCCCGTATAATAATCGGCATACGGCGGAACGGCATTTTCGTCGCCGTTAACGTCGTTGCTAATCGGGGATTCAACGGAAGATCATGCACGTTGCCGTGGCATGAGCGTAAATCGTGCCGTTTTCATCGCTCAACACGCCTTCTGAAATGCCCAGAAATTTTGAAAAATTGATTACTTTGCCCTCGGCCCTGAGCGTCTTGTTTTTTGGAACGGCCTTGAGGAATTTTACATTGAGATCGATTGTGCCGTATCCGACCCCCGGTTCGAGAACAGTATGAACGGCGCAACCCGTCACCGAGTCCATGACCGTCGCCGCGAAACCTCCATGAACACCACCAAGAGGATTTATGTGTCGATCATCAGCCGTCGCCTCGAAAACCACCAGGCCATATTCCGCCTTGATGCCCCTCATCGGTATGGTTTCGGCTATCGAAGCGGGAGGGATTTTCCCCTCGACCATCGCCTTCATCATTTCAAGACCCGACATAGATTCTGCAGACATTACACATGCTCCTTCACGGAAATCAGATCCGGTCGTCAACCGGGCGGAAAAACCATCATCATCGACGGGAAAAAGAAATCTGCCGCATGCCGCCGCCGGTTTTCCAGTGTCATGGTTCAATGCCGATGAGCAAGTCCGAGCAGATTGTAGCAAATGGTTACAAAGAAAAATATTGTTTTCCGATGAATAAATTTCAAGTCAGGCTGTGGTCAACGCACCGTTACGGGCACGCCCGCGACACCGGCGTAGAACACAATGATGACCGCCGTGTCGGCGCCCTCGTTCATGCCGTAGTGCCAGGTGTCAACCACTTCAACGATGGACTCGCCGGCTTTCAGGTGCAGCCGGTCTCCCTCGTCCGTGACCACGGTCAGTTCTCCCTGCAGAAGAACCCCCGCGTTTATTACAGGATGCTTGTGTCTGGGCAGTACCGTCCCGGCGGGAATCTCAATTCTTAGAATAGTAATTTCCGGTGTGCCCGCCGGGTATGCCGGAAGTTCCGCGCCATTCCAGCTGGTCGTTACTTTCGCGAGTTCCTGCGAAACCACGGCCGGTCCATCTCCGGCGTGGACAATCCCCGTGAGCACGAAGAATATCACGATTCCTGTCAACAATTTTTTCATGACTCGTCCTTTCACGTCTCAAACAGCAAAGTTGGCAAAATACCATAAATTTCCCGGGGAGACTCGTAAATAATTGACAGTGTCCCCGGGTTAGTTGTTTGAAAGAAAAAGGGTTGCAGCGCATAAAGCCACAACCCCTTGATTTTAAAATGGTGCCGGAGGTCGGAATCTAATTTAACTAACAACCTACTGTAATAAAAGGTTTTATTCTTTATTAAAAATATTTTTTACCCGCAGGCCTACCCGTTACAAAAAGCAGTACGGCACATCAAAAGGACAGTCATCAGTATAACTTGACGAAGTCCTCGAAACTGTTGGAAAGCGCCCACCATCGCTGTTGCAGGGCCAGTACATCAGTACCCTCGTGAGTGACACGGCGACTGGATGGCGAAATCCCTACTGCAGGCCGTCTGACAAGGCCAATACCAGCAAAACCACCTGTGAACCAGTGTAGAGCCAGCAAGCTCGTGCATGCGGACACCAGGGGGTTACTATTACCAAGCGGTTCTTGCTTCTCACTCTCGGCGTCAACTTTTCCCATAGCCATATATTATCCTAAGTCCTGCTATTCTGTCAGCTGTTAAACCAATGTCGAGTATTCAGTGGGACGCCCATTCGTTACGGCAAGAAAACTGACCTTCTCGATTTCAATACGATCTGTTGGTTAGTGGTAATAGGGGCGACAGCGACCCGAGCGAGTCATTTCGGCATAGACGGAAAATAGCAACCAAGAACGGTTCCTCGTCTCGCCTCACATTTGCTGCAGGTGAACCAGCGCAGCACAATGCAAAAGGACATTCAAGCTTGCCGCACCCCGTTCATTTGGCCTCACCATCCGGCGGTGCAATGGCCTGGAGATACTCCTCAATCTCCCGGGGCGGGTAGTAGCGGAAACAGATCCGCTCACACAGCCGGCCGGTGAAATCAGAAAAAGCAATGACCATCTCCCTCCCCTCCTTCATCAGCACCTCGCCCTCCTCATGGGAAAGCTTCTGAAGACACATCTCGCTGAGGTTCTGTTGCACTTTTGAGAGGTGTTCTTTGGTAAGCTCTTCTTTGCATTTGCTCAATTTCTGAACAATTCAATGCTATTAGCCGATCCGACCCTCTCAGGAAACATCTCAACTTTCCGATGTGGTAAGAAAGCGAGGATTGCCATGACAAATCTATTTCTGCTGAGATACAAACAACACCTCCAAAGAAACGTTTGGAAATAGTTGATGTGGCGGGATGGTACCATGGCCCTGCTCGGTCAACCAATCTGTCGTCCCTGCCTCCACACTTTTTTCAAGACGGGCAGACCGTCAAACATCCTTACCTGGAGCATGTCCGCCCGCTTTCCGGCAGCAAGTTCACCCCGGTCGGCAAGTCCCACGATATCGGCAATATTGCAGCTGACCAACCCCACCGTCTGGGGCAAGGGCTTTTGGCGTTGCTCTGCCAGATAGAAGGCGGCGTGCAGCAGGCTTGAAGGCACATAATCGGAAGACAGGCCATCGAGAAGATCATTTTCAACCAGTTCCAGAGCCGAAATGTTGCCGGAGTGAGAACCGCCGCGAACAGCATTTGGTGCGCCAATAATGGTCGCCATTTGATACTCTTTGGCCTTCTCCGCTGCTGCCAGAGTGGTTGGAAATTCGGCGATTGCAATTCCTTCAGCAACCGCCGTAGCAACATCTTCGACGGTCGTATCATCGTGGCTGGCGAGGGGAATGTATTTCTCATGAGCCAGAGCGACCGCAAGTCGCCGGTGTTTTCCGGCACACATCTTCTGCATGGCTTGCAGTTCCCTGATCATCGACAGGGCTTCCTTCTCAGTCCAGCCCTTGTCCCGGTGATAGAGCCGCCATTTCTCCAAGTTGGACCATTGCCGTTGCCCCGGAGTGTGGTCCATAATGGAAATAAGGCGTATGGCCGGATTCGCACTCTGGGGCAAAAGCATCTCCTCCATTGATTCGTCAGCCACTTCACAGCGAAGATGGAGAAAGTGATCCGCCTTGAAAACACCATGCTCTTTGCCTTTGCTGAGAGCTTCTATGGAATCCTTGAAGATACGCGAGCGCAGACTCGACTGGCGCAACCCGCCCACGGCAAGGGCATCGAACACCGTGGTTATGCCGGCACCAGCGACCTGGGCATCATGAGCCATGGCCGCTGACATAATGGAGGGCCAGATTACTCCCGGTCGCGGCTGAATGTTTTTTTCGAGATTGTCGGTATGGATTTCGATAAGACCTGGCAGGAGCATCTCGCCCTCCAGGTCAACCGCCCCGCAGCCACGGAAAATTGAGCTGTCGACATCTTTGATCACCTCGCCCTCAACAACGAGGGTGCCGTGCACGGTCTCGTCTCTGGTTATAATCGTTGCGTTGGTATATATGGTTTCCATTTTCTTTCCATGAAAATATCGACACAGACCCCGAAATGATCCGAGGGGAAACAGCCCTCAAGATCGGGAGTATCCAGGATAATCCGGCCATTCAGGAGTTCCGGAAACTGTTCCCCCTCGCTCAGCAGGCAAAAAATATGATCAATCCGGCTTTCATTTGGCGGCATGTTGGTTTGGACCAATGTTCCGCCGGGTAACTGCCCTCCACCGGCAAGATAACAGTCAATTATCTGCAGGCCGGTCCTCCTGCCAAGGCGAGCAAAGGTGGCATGGTCTATGTCGAAATTACAATCCCCGCAGCAGAACCAGCAGGAATCCTCGGCGATATCAGCGTTTTTTTCAATAATTGTTGCAAGTTGCTCATAGCGCAATGTATCCATTCCTGAGAGATGGGTGAGGTGGAAATTGGTGATGGTAATCAGTTGATTGCCATGATAAAGCTGGGCACTGAGTGCCAGCCGATCGGGATCCTCCGCACTGGTCGGGACAGTGGTAAGCCAATGATCATCAAGGGAGTTGACCGAAAGGATGGCAAGACCTGAGTGACAAAGAAAACCGGCCTTGTCGACGGCACGGTTCTTTAGACGTGCCGGGGCATAGATCATATCCATCTTCAGGACATCGGCGAGATAGCTGGCGGTATCGACCTGAAAGTCGACGCTCTGCACCGACTCCTGCAGACAGATAATATCCGGCACCAGCATGGAGAGCTCGCTGGCCATCATCTGCATCCGCCGGTGATAATAACCGTCTCCCTTGCAGGTGTTGATGGTCACTATGCGTAAAGCGCCTTCAGCCTTTCTCATCACAGCTTGCCTTTGCCCCGTGCATTGTCATGACCACTCTTCTCTACGGAGGTCACTGGCGAATGACCGCTTTTGCCCTGCTCTGTCTTGGCCGCGACCACCTCGGCACGGTAAACGGGCCGTCCGTTGGCGATGGTCGCGAGCAGACGAGGACGTGATCCGCGCTGATCGACCAGAATGAGGTCGGCGGCCTTGCCGATTTCAATCGAACCGGTCACCGTGTCAAGCCCCACGGCCCGGGCCGGGTTGAGACTGAAGAGCCGGGACACTTCGGCGAGTGGAGAACCGGTCAGTTCAACCGCCGTAAACAGGGCTAGCAAAGAACACATCGGCGAGTAGTCGAGACAGAAAATGTCGACACGGCCGGTGGTCAACATGTCGGCGACCCGCAGATTGCCGGCATGGGATACCCCACGAATCAGATTGGGGGTGCCGTAGACCGCCTGCATGCCTTGACCTCGAGCAAAGTCCAGTGCCTCAACGGTCACCGGAAATTCGGCTACCGAGACCCCGAGACTGAGGGCCCATTCCAGTTTTTCAACGGTATGGTCGTCGTGGGAGACTACCGTCAGACCGCGGCGGTGGCAGGCGTCCACCAGTTCGGCGAGGGCTCCCTCATCTAGTTGGTCGCGTCTTTCCATCAGCGCAGCGACTTTTTCGTCGGCGGCTGCCAAACTCTGGCCCGAGCGGCGATGGTATTCACGATAGGCGTCGATATCTTTGAACACGCCAAAGCCCGGGGTATGATCCATCAAACTCATCATATCCACCTCCCCGTCCTCCACCAAGGAATCGAGGAGTGGCAGGGAATCGGTATCGGTGATTTCATAGCGGAGGTGGATACGGACCCGCAGTGGCGACCCGGACTGATGGTTTCTGATCGCGCCAACGATCTCTCTGGCTTTGTCACGGGTGCGCAGCGGCTTGGTGACATCGCCGAGATCGGCGAGACCGACACAGTGGAACACCGTGGTGATACCGTGCATGACCAGACTTGCCTCGTAGGTCGGCAGGACCGTCTCGGGAAGAAAAGGCGCTGATGGCCGCGGGGCGATAGCTGCCTCCAGCGAGTCGGCATGGATGTCGACAAAGCCGGGCAGCACCAGGCAACCGCGGGCATCGATACAATCCTCGGTGCGATGCGGGCCACTGGAAGAGCTGCTCCGCCCGATGTCGGTGATCAGCCCTCCCTCGATGCGGATCCGGGCGGGTTCGAGGATGCCTCCCGGGAGCACCGCCCGACAGTTGACGATGCTGAGTGAGTCATTGTTTCGCCTGAAAGTTACCGGGCTGGTCATCGTCATCCCTCATATTTTTTCGGCTAGGATATGCCAATGGTAGGAACCTTTGCGGCGATGTTCGCAGTCCATTATAGTCAGCGGTTCGAAACCGCTGAGCAGGGCGATCAAATCTGCTGCACTGCAGTAGAAATGGGGGTGGCGTTTTTCAAAACAGTCTCCGTTGACATACGTGTCCTTGGCGATACGCCGACCACTGGTAATTTCTCCATTGCGCTTGGAGAGCATGGTTCCCTGGAAAAGTCCTTTCGGCTTTAATACCCGCAAAATCTCCGAGAGCGAGCGCAGTACCACCGGCAGATCACCATGATAGATGACATTCCAGGCGAGCACATAGTCGAAGGTCTCGCTGGCATGGGGGATCTCTGTCATTTCAGACAGTTGAAGGTGGATGTCGAGTCCTTCCACCTGCGCCTGCCGGGCGACATGGTCTATTGCCGTCGGACTGGCATCGACGGCATGGACGGCAAACCCCTCGCGGGCAAGCAACAGGGCGTGACGGCCCACCCCACAGCCGAGGTCAAGCACAGTGCGTACCCCGGAACTTTTCAATAAGGGAATGGTTTCGGTGACAAAATCCTCCGGTTGGACCCAGTCGGCCCGGCCCTCTTCACTCTGCCAGCGCACATCCCAGTCAATATGGGCGGTATTGGTCGGTGTGGTCTCATTGGTAGTTTCGGTAATGATCTGCATGGATGGTCCTTTTAAAAGTATTTGAAAGTATCGTCCTCTTTGAATCTGTCGATCCCCGGAATTACTGGAGGGTGAGCAGGGAGAGCTATTCCAGTCTTGCTATCCTTCCTGCATCACCCGGCGGCGGATGCTGGCGCAAAGCTGCTCCACCCCCATGACCACGACGAAGACCATGAAGATGATGGTGGCCGCTTCATCGTAGTGAAAGGTCTTGATTGACACCATCAGTTCGATACCAATGCCTCCGGCACCGACGATCCCGAGTACCGCCGATGAGCGGGTGGTATATTCCAGATTAAACAATGCGGTGTTGATAAAATTTGGCATGGCCGCTGGTATCACTGCGCAGATGATGCCGCCGGTGGTGCTTGCCCCCATGGCGGCCAGAGCCTCACGAGGCCCGGGATCGACCTCCTCCATGGCCTCTGCAAAGAATCGACCGCAGAAGCCGATAGTCGCAAGTACCAAAGTGACTGTTCCTGCCCGTGGTCCGAGTCCTACGGCAACGATGAGAAAGATTGCCCAGACAATGCTCGGGGTTGTCCGAAGAAAAGTAACGATCAGCCGGCTGATGGCGTAGACCAGCGGGTGCGGGGTAAGGTTACGGGCGGAGAGTATGGCCAGGGCGAGGCCTATCGGGATCCCCAGCAAGTTGCCGATCAGCGCCATTTCAAGCGTTTGGAGCATGGCCTGGCTGACGGCACCCAAGCGTTCCAGGCTTGGTGGGAACATTTGGTTCAGGACATAGAGGATCTTGCTGGGAATGGCCAGTACATCAGCGAAAGTCAGTCTGGCCAGACCGCTACCCTCCAGAGAGACCAGAAAAAAGGCGAAAAGGGCAAAGCCCAGCAGATATTGCCACAACGGTGGATGAACCAGACGGGGTGGAGGGATAAGCCCACCCTGGCCTGGCTCGGTGATAGTTGTTTTCGCCATGGTGTTCGTGGTCCTGGATTGCTAATTCGCGAGAATATGATAGCGGATGCGGCCGCTCAGCTGTTCCACCACTACCAGCATGGCGAAGATAGTCAGGACGACGGTGGTTGCTTCGGGGTAGTTGTGCCAGACCATTGGCTCTTCGAGCAGCATGCCGATGCCACCTGCGCCTACCAGGCCAAGGATCACCGAGGACTGTACCGCACGCTCCAGACAGTACATCGAAGTGTTAATGCAGGATGGCGCAGCAGCGGGCAGGATGGCGGAAAAAAACGTCCCTCCGCCACTGGCGCCGATAGCCGAAAACGCCTCACGGGGGCCGCTGTCAACTTCCTCGAATGCCTCGGCGAAAAAGCGTCCGGCAAAACCGATCGTGTCGACCAGCAGAGTCAGCATGCCGGCGAGCGGACCAAGGCCGACGATGATCACGAAAAATATTGCCCAGACCAGATCCGGCACGGTACGGCAGAAAGAGACGACACCGCGGGCGGAAAAATAGAGGAGGCGATTGGGGCTGAGCGACTTGGCGGCAAGAATTCCAAGCGGCAGGCTGACCAGAACCCCGAGCACCGTCCCAACCAGGGCCATCTGCAGGGTTTCGAGGATGGCCGGGACGATTCTGGCCAACTCCACCTGGCCCGGTGGCAACATCTCACCGATCAGCCGCAGGATGTTGGCCGGAATCGCGGCAATGTCCATCAGCGACAGCGAACTGAGCTCGGTGCCATGCAGGGCGTGGGCCGTAAAGACCACAAGGCCCATGGCGGCGGTCACCTGCAGCCAATTTGGTCGACGAAAGCGAGGTGGCGGTTCGGGGCATGCAATTATTGTCCGTATTCGGCGAAGTTCGCTGGCGGCTGTTCCCGACCGGGGTTTTCCCAGGGTCTGCTGGTTATCCATAGAGTTCGCGCAAGGTGGCGAGGTTCTCCGTCTTCGAAGGGGTATCGAGTTCTACCCGACCGTCGCGCAGACCGATAATCCGGTCAGCATAGCGCAGGGCGTGATCGAGGTTGTGGGAAACGAAAAGCAGGGTCAGCCCTTCATCTTTGATGCGATGGAGGAACAGACCCATTACCTCGTCACCGGCCAAGGGGTCTAGACTGGCTACCGGTTCATCGGCCATGACGATTTTCGGTCGTTGCATCAGTGCCCGGGCAATCGCCACCCGTTGCGATTCTCCGCCGGAAAGCCCGTCAACCCGCCGCTCGGCGAGGTTTGCCAGGCCGACGCTGTGCAGTTGGGCCATAGCCTCCTCGCGATCCTTCTGGGGAGCAATACTGTGAAACCAGGTTCGCGGCCCCTTTTTTCTTGCCTGCACCCCGTGCAGGACGTTAGTCAACGCCGACAACCGCGCCACCAGGTTGTGGCGTTGGAAGACAAAACCCACCTTGGCGCGCATTCCGCGCAGCTGGCGGGCACCCAGGGTGGTGATGTCGCTGCCGAGTAGGCTAACTGCACCGCTGCACGGTTGGACCAGGCGCAGGCAGCAGCGCAGCAGGGTAGATTTGCCGGAACCGTTGTGACCGATTAGTGCTACCGCCTGCCCCCTCGGGATCGAAAAATGGATGTCCCGCAAAACCTGCCGCTGACCGTCGAACGTCTTACAGAGACCGGTGATGTTGATATCGGTAGATTCGGCGAGAACTCGGGAAGGGGAGGCAACCCGAACCGGCAGACTCTCACCTGCTGCCCGGTCGAAGGTGACAACAGCTCCAGAGTTCATATTATTCTCCGACGAACTCGGCGAACTTGGGCTGGCCAATGGTCCGGTACATATCGCGGACGTAGTTGTAATCTTCGTCTTTGATGCTCGCCAGGAACTGCATGCCGGAATATTTTTTGTTGTCCTCCCCTTTGAGGATCTCGGCGACTAGCTGTGCCGAATTCTCGGTGATTGCTTTGATAATGCTGTCGGAAATCTTTTTGTCGACATGAGTGCCGGCGACAAGCACATCGCTTGGCAGATCCGGGCCGCGAGCGATGGTTTTAAAGGCCCCGGGATTGACAGATTTGTCGCTGTCCCGAAAACGCATGAACGAGGTGGCGTTATACCCCCAGGCGGCGACATCGCCCTTTTTCAGTGACTCCCAGGCGATCTCCTTGCTGGTATGGATTGCTTGAATATCTTTGAGCGGGTCGAGGCCGGCGTCTTTCATTGCCTGGGCGGGCCCAAGATGGCCGGAGGTGGAGCCGATATCGCTCATCGCCACTTTTTTGCCCTTGAGATCGGCCACCCTGTTGATGCCGCTGTCGGCCTTTACCACCCAGGCGGCAAAATAATCTGGCCGGGAAAAGCCGACGATTGGGGTACAGTTGGTGAGTTGGCGCAGGACCACGTACTCGGCCGGGCCGGTGAGAACAAAGTCGGCCTTTTTGGCCTTGAGCGCTTCGGCGGCGGCGGTGCGGTTGGTCACCGGGAAGAACTTGATGGTTAGCCCAGTTTTCTGCTCCAGCAGCTCTTTGAATGGCCCGAATTCGCGTTGCACCTCCTCAAGACCTTCCAGATCGGTGACGACGAAATTGAGGTGTTCTGCTGCCCGGCTTTCGGAAGCCGCGAGTCCAAGTACCACCAAAGCGACCGTCAGGTAACGATAAATCATTTTCAGTAACATTCTAGAATTCCTCCAATTTCTACTTTTGAGATACGTTGATCATCGACGCGCCAACCAGAGACGCGCTATTGAGCGAAAAAGATACCGGGACGATATTTTGTCACCATCAGGAATACGTGAAAGTTCCGTTTCCGACGCCTGCATCGACCTGGCCTGTCATTACCGGGACGGCAATTAGGCGAAGGAGGCAGTTGCCCTGTCCAACTGTAATTTTGCTTCAATTGAGGTCTGAACTTAGAGATGTATTGAATGGGCCGATAAATCGAGCACAACTCGGAAGCCAAAGGGTTGGGCATCTATATGCCAAGTGAGCAAAGCTGGAATGGTTCGACGTGCTGACTATGCACAGGTCGGGAAGGAAAGGGGCATACTCGTGCGATTTATAGCTCTACGGCTGTTTAGTTAATTGGGCAGAGGGCTCCAAAGAGGAGCGCGATGAGTTCTTAAAACCAGCTACTGTTGCTCTCGGAATCCTACTACCACCAACAAAAATCCGTCATCGCCGAGGTCCAATACACTTCGGAATAGTTCCACGAATCAGAGGGAAACGGAGGCGGTTACGACGGGACTCAACCGCCAAGGTTAACATGCTACAGAAAGGCTTATAGGAGGGACTGACGAGTCAGGAAACATCTTAAGCCAGTGTATACAACAGCAGTTAACCTTATCCTCTCACATCTTTGATCGCATAAATCGGAAATTATTGAGGGAGAGAGGCGAT
This sequence comes from delta proteobacterium MLS_D, assembly GCA_002030015.1. Lineage (GTDB taxonomy): Bacteria > Desulfobacterota > Syntrophia > Syntrophales > UBA2210 > MLS-D. The sequence continues at coordinate 11,138 of LQBH01000010.1, read as the reverse complement.
TTTCTCACAGGACGAATATTCATTCTCTTATAGATAGTCTTGTCTTGCCAACTTATGCCCTGTGACCTAACGAGTTAAGCTGTTAAGAAAAAAGCCACCCACGATGATGGGTGGCCGGATACTCTTGAATACACAGGGTCAACAAGAGGAAAGATTTTACCTGAAATCGAGAAGAAAATGCTATAGATCGTGTGCCTAGCAGTGCAAGAGCCTCTCCCTACAAAAACATTGTACTATCTGGAACTATTCTGTAAAGTCATTGCTACCGATGGAGCGGTTTTGGAGCAGTGGCCGCATTTTTAGGCTCAACTGAAACATAGATTTATTAGGACTTAGCTCACTTTGAACATAAAAAAAACAGTCAAAATTGAAATAGTACTTCCGCTTCTCCTTGCATTCCTGTTACCTGGTTTGAGCTTTCTCAATAATGAATTCTTCCTCAAACAACATACGCTGTTTGAAATAGCAAACACTTGGGTCTCGAGTTTCATTTTTTTACTTATTATTTGGTACGTTAATGAATGGCTGTATAATAAAAAGGTACCGATTTATTATTTGATAGTAGTTGTATTGAATATTTCTTTGGTATTTCTTTTTATACTGTTCACTTTATATATATTTCCAAAGAATATAAGCATTTCTTCGTGGGTAGTTGGGCTCAGGGTTTTATTGGTTTCTGCGGTTTTTATTGTTATTCAACAGAGTCTCAGATCGGCAAAGATGGTCGAAAAACTGAAATCGGAAATCCTATCATTGAAAATAGAGAAGTATAAGGCAGAGCTCGATCAACTCAGGAAACAGGTTAACCCTCATTTTTTATTTAATTCTCTTTCTTCCTTGAGAATGATGATAAGGAGTGAAGACCCGAATTCAGAGCAATTTTTAATAAAATTATCATCTTTGTACAGACAGGTGTTGCACGCGCACAGTAGCGATTACGTGGCCCTGGAAAGAGAATATGAACTTCTGGATGCCTATATTTACTTAATGAAAATACGACACAGGGATGCGCTCCATGTTACTACTGATATGAATAGAGAGAGTTATCATTGCTCAATTCCTATATATGCCCTTCAACTGCTGGTCGAAAATTGTATTAAGCACAATGTTGTCTCGGCAAGAAAACCTTTATTTATCCATATATATCAAGAAGATGAGCTGAGTGTAACTGTGTCAAACACGTATCAACCAAAACAGCAGCCCATGCAGTCTACTGGTGTTGGTCTAAGCAATCTATTAGAACGCTACAGGTTGATGGGTGTTGATGATGGGGTTAAGATTGTTAAAACAAAAGATAATTATAAAGTAACTATAAAATTATTTTATCGATGAATATTCTCATAGTGGAAGACGAAGCTCATGCAGCAGAATTATTGAAAGATTTGATAGAAAATCAATCGAATTTTTCTGTTGTAAGCATTCAGGACAGTATCGAAAGTACGATTGACTACTTGAATAATGCTCAAGATGGAATCAATTTGATTTTCATGGATATACAGCTTGCTGACGGACAATGTTTTGAGATATTCAATCATGTTGAAGTGAGTGTCCCGATTGTATTTTGTACGGCGCATGACGAATATATTATGCAGGCATTTAAAAGTAACGGTATTGATTATATACTAAAACCTTTTGACGATAATGAGGTACTAAAAGCAATTGAAAAAGTGAAAAGAATACAGAGCTCCTTTTTGAAGAACGCCATGGATAGCTATGAGAACATACAGTCCATTTTCCAGGGGAGTAAAACTTTTCAAAAGACAATAATTGCTGAAGCCAGGGGGAAGATGTGCCCCATTGAAGTAAAGGATATACTCTTGTTTCATCTGGAGAACGAGACGATTAACATCTATTCTGTTGATCAGAAAGTATACGTGTTATTCAAGACCATGAATGAAATAGAAGAGATGGTTGACGACAAACGCTTTTTTCGGATAAATCGTCAAATGATCATCAATCGTGATGCGGTAAAGTTTGTCGAACCACATTTCAATCGAAAAGTATCTGTTCACGCAACAATACCAATTCAGAAGGAAATAATCGTGAGCCGATTAAAGGTGACGCCCTTCATGAATTGGCTTGAAAACCCTGTTTAAGCAGACAGTTATCAAGCCTTTCTCCCGAATGTGTTCAATTCACCAGTCAATTTGTTCAATTCACCGGCATCCGTCTTTACCTCCCCCAAGACCCCTTCTATAGTTGCTGCATCGATCAAAATTGATATTGCTTTGATACGATGCGAAATCAATTGAGAACTCCAAAAAAAATAAAAACCATTTAACAGGAGAAAGATGTGAAAAAGGACAAATCAACGATCACCAGGTCAATCGCCTGTGCCGTAACGCTGTGCATTAGTCTTGTTTTCAGTGTGTCAGTATTGGCGCAGACTGCTGAGAAGGACCAGTCGGATATTCTTGAAATGCTCACTGCAGAACTGAATCTCACCTCAGATCAGGCTCAGCAACTGGCTTCCGGACTAGATCAATTTACCAACACTCTGAATCAACTCAAAAAAGAGAATGACAAAGACAAAAACACCAGAGACCCGAAAAAAATGCTCCGGGGGGTTCAAAAAGCTCGGGTAGATTATTATGACACAGTTAAAAAAACAGTAACACCTGCGCAGTTTGAACAGTTCCTGGCAATCCAGGAAAGGATGATGAAGGAGATTTGTACTGATGTTGCAGAGATCCAACTGATCGACCTGCAGCCAAGAGTCGGCTTTACTGATGAACAACTCGAAAAATTAATTCCTGTTTTCAGCTACAACCTTTCTCAATTCCTTGAAATCGCTTCTGAAAACGCAGGAAAAGAATTGAGACCGAGAGAAAAATTGAAAGTCCTCAAGGCATTGAAACATAATCAGAAAGTAACTTTTGAGAAATTGTCTGCAATTCTAACCTCTGATCAGCTTGAAAAATTAAGAAACTTAAATCAGAAGTAAACTTATGCAACTCTTTTCAAGCAGGCATAGTGGCAATATGAGGGCTGGTGCTGCCATCGTATTCTCATTGATGTGGATGTTGTCCGGTTGTGCAACCGTCGGGCCGGATTATGTGAGGCCGAAGACGGTACTTCCGGATAGTTGGCATGGTGAATTGCGCCAGGGACTGCACTCCCAGTCTACGGTTCCGGAGACCTTGGCGAGCTGGTGGCAGACACTCAATGATCCACTATTGACCTCGCTGATCGAGCAAGCAGTCACTGATAACCTGGATGTTCGCGGCGCTGAGGCACGTCTGCGAGAGGCGCGCGCCAAACGTGGCATCAGTGCTGCCGACCGTTTTCCAACGTTCAATAGTGGCGGCTCAGCGATGAAAACCCGCTCCAGCGAGTCAACCGGCACCGGCGCAGAGCGTGACCTTTACAGCATCGGTTTTGACGCTAGCTGGGAAGCTGATATTTTTGGGGGTGTCCGGCGTTCGCTTGAGGAAGCCGATGCGAACCTAGCGGCAAGCCAGGAAGATCTGTACGACGTGCTGGTGAGCATGTCGGCTGAAATCGCACTGAACTACATTGAAGTGCGTTCTTTCCAGACCCGTCTTGCCATCGCACGAGCCAACCGGGATGCCCAGGAGGAAACCTTCAAGCTGGTGCAAAACCGTTACAACGCTGGTCTGGCTGCACAACTGGAAGTCGATCAGGCCCGCTATAATCTGGAGTCCACCCGGTCGGAAGTACCTTCTCTGAACACAGGACTGGAACAGGCGCAAAATCGTTTGGCTCTGCTTATTGGGCGACAACCTGGCAATTTGCCTCAAGAGGTGCTCCAGCAGCGTCCCATTCCGGTGGCTCCACTGGAGATAGCGGTGGGCGTGCCGGCAGAGACCCTGCGTCGCCGGCCGGATGTGCGTCGGGCAGAATGGGAGTTGGCGGCGCAGACTGCCCGGATTGGTGTGGCAACAGCCGAACTGTATCCCAAGTTCAGCCTGTCGGGCTCTATTGGTCTCGAGTCATTGTCCACCAGCAATCTTTTCAACTTCGGCAACAGAACCATGAACATTGGCCCGACTTTTTCCTGGCGTATTTTCGATGCAGGTCGAGTCCGCCAGCAAATAGCGGTTGAGAGCGCACGGCAGGAGCAGGCCTTAATTCAATACGAAGCCGCTATCTTGAAAGCGCTTGAAGATGTAGAAAATTCTCTGGTGGCCTATGCAGATGAACAAATTCGCAGGGACACTCTGGTTGAGGCATCGGCAGCCGCCGATCGGGCGGTAGAGCAGGCCCGCAACCTCTATCAAGCGGGATTGACAGATTTTCAGGATGTCCTGGACAGTCAGCGCTCCCTGCTCGCCTTTCAGGATCAACTGGCCGTGAGTGACGGGACTGTCACCTCCAACCTCGTCAGGCTATATAAAGCGCTGGGAGGGGGGTGGGAAGTCATGCCTCCAACGGAATCAGCATTCGGTCAAACGAAGTAACGATCAGAAATGAAATCAAATATAAAGCATAAAGAAATGGTGAAACGATTGTTGCCGGTAGTCCCGGTGATCATTGCCGTTGCTGCCGTGATCATGATGGTGAACAACCAGAAAGGACTCGAAAAAAAGGAGGCCACGGAGGTACCCCGAAAGGTCCGCACAATTTCTCTGGAATCTGTGGATGTTGTGCCCCGCGCCATTGGTTATGGGTATGTGGAACCCGGTCAGGTATGGCAAGTAATTCCCGAGGTAAGCGGTAGAATTGTTGCGGTGAGTCCTGCATTCAAAAAGGGCAGTTTTGTTTCTGGCGGAGAGGTTCTGGTCCGCATCGACCCTACTGACTATCAACTGGCAGCTAGTCGGATGGCGGCCAATATCGAAAGTCTCAAGGCCCAAATGGATGAATTGGACAGCCAGGAAAAGAACTATCGTCTATCCCTTGAGATTCAGCAAAATCTGCTGAATCTCAAGCAGAAAGAGTGGGAACGCAATCAACAAGCCATGAAAACGCGTTCTATTTCCAGCAGTACCTTGGATAAGTCGTTGATGGATTACCAAAACCAACTGGCCCAGGTTCAGGAGATTAAAAATTCTATCGCCCTGATTCCTTCCTCACGAAATGCTCTTAAAGCCGAGATCAAAGCCACTCAGGTTCAATTGGAAGAGGCTCAGGTCGATCTGAAACGAACTGAAATCGTGGTTCCGTTCAACTGTCGGATCACCGAAACAAGTGCAGAGATCGGCCAATATGTTCAACAAGGATCCTCGATCGCCAGTGCTGATGGTACAAACCGTGCCGAAATCAACGCCCAACTGCCCCTGGAATCAGTACAGAAGCTTATTGCGGAAGTCGGCAACGAACCGGTTACCGCTACGACTGCAACCATGGATCGCATCCGGATGGATAAAATCCGCGATCTTTATGGTTTAAAGGTAAAAGTTCGTCAGGTAAATGGTCACCAAAAGGCCGTCTGGGATGCAGACTTCACACGTACGGACGCAACTCTTGACGCTCAGACTCGTACCTTAGGTGTCATTATTGCTGTTGATAATCCATATGATCTCATCATTGTCGGTCAACGTCCGCCCTTAATGCGCAACATGTTCTGTGAAGTCGAAGTCAGCGGTCGTCCCATTGTCGAACAGGTCGTCATACCCCGTTCCGCCCTGCATGATGGCAGGGTCTTTGTCGTGGATAGGGAGAACCGGTTGAGACGGCGATCGGTAGAGGTGTCATTCACCCAATCCGACTTCGCTGTCGTTCGTACAGGTTTGGCCGTCGGTGAACAGGTGGTGGTGTCCGATCTGATGTCGGCAGTGGAAGGCATGTTGCTGACTCCACAGGAGGATGCCGCAATGAAGAAGCGGCTTATGTCCCAGGCCCTGGGACTCACCGATGTGCGCTGAGGAGAACCGGTTATGATTCGTTTTTTTGCCGAACACTCCACTGCTGCAAATCTTTTGATGATTTTTTTCCTGGTGCTTGGCGCGGTCACCCTTCCTACCCTGCAACGAGAGACTTTTCCCGACTTTTCTGCCGACAAGGTTCAGATCACAGTTGTCTATCCCGGCGCCACAGCCGAGGATGTGGAGGACGCCATATGTCGGCGTATTGAGGATGCCGTGGACGGGGTCAGTTATGTCAGGGAGGTCAACTCCGAAGCCAAGGAAGGGGTGGGATCCGTAACCGTCGAGATGCAGCCCGGCGGCGACATGGCCAGTTTTATGATGGACATCAAGACGGTGGTTGACTCCATTGCCGATTTTCCGGATAAGGTCGAGGCCCCTGTGGTTACAGAGCTCAACCGGACCGATGGTGTAGTGTCAATTGCCGTCACTGGTCCCATGGATGTGACCGACTTGAAAAACTACTGTGAAGATCTCAAAGATCGCCTCAAGTATCTGGCCGGCGTATCCCTGGTGACGGTGAACGGATTTTCCGAGCGTCAGATTCGCATCGAGATTCCAGCCGCCATCCTCATGCAATACGGCATATCGCTGGACGACATTGCCACTATTATCTCCCGCCAGAGTGTGAATCTGCCTGCCGGCTCAATCGAAACCAAGGACCAGGAAATCCTGCTACGCTTCACCGACGAGCGCAAAACCCCCATGGCCTTTGAAGACCTTGTGGTCTACGCCAGTGAAAACGGCGCCGAAATTTACCTCGGCGATATTGCCAGAATAAGGGATCAGTTTGAACTGGCCGAGGATAAGTTCATGTTTAACGGCCAGCGCGGTGGGTTGCTCGCAATCAGCAAAACCAAAGTTGAGGATACACTCACGGTGTATGATAAGGTTGCGGAGTTTGTGAAATACGAGCAGGAGATCGCCCCTGCGGGAGTGCAACTTACCATGACCAAAGACACTTCCTCAATCATACGGGACCGATTACAGCTACTGGTGAAAAACGGCTTGCAGGGGCTATTGCTGGTATTTCTTACCTTGTGGCTCTTTTTCAATTTGAGGCTTTCATTCTGGGTGACTGCTGGACTGCCGGTCTCTTTTTTCGGGACCTTTTTCTTTATGTCCCTGATCGGGTACTCCGTAAACATGATAACGATGGTGGGGCTGCTCATTGCCCTGGGGTTGTTGATGGATGATGCCATCGTTTTGTCCGAGAATGTGGCCAGTCATCTGTCCCGGGGAAAATCCGCCCTGAGTGCAGTTATCGAAGGCGTGGGCGAAGTGAAAAACGGTGTATTCGCCTCTTTTATCACCACCATTTGCGTATTCGGGCCTCTGGCCTTTCTGGAAGGCAACATGGGCAAGGTGCTCAAAGTGATGCCGGTAGTGTTGATTGTGGTTCTTGTCGTAAGTCTGATTGAGGCTTTTCTGATCCTGCCCAACCATCTTGCCCATTCTCTTGCCCATTACGATCCTGGTAAAAAAAGGCAGTTCCGTCACCGTTTCGATGGTGTCATCGACAGCCTGCGCGAAAATGTGCTTGGCCCTGTGGTCGACCTTGCTGTCCGCTGGCGATATCTCACCGTGGGCATCAGTGTTGCGACGATTATCATTTCGGTGGGTATGTTTGCTGCCGGCTACCTGAAGTATAAAGCCTTTCCCGACATCGATGGCGATGTTGTCGTGGCTCACGTCCTGCTTCCCCAAGGGACGCCACTGGAACGAACCGAAGAGCTGGTCAGTCGACTGACCGAGGCTATCGATGATGTCAATTCTGAGTTTGCACCACGGCAACCAGGCGGGCAGGACCTGGTGAAAAACGTATCCACCCAGTTCAATGTCAACACGGAGGCATCGGAGTCCGGCGCCCATGTGGCCACAGTGTCTGTCGATCTGCTTTCCGCCGAAATCCGCAACGCTCGGATTGACGATGTAATCAACCGCTGGCGGCAGTTGACGGGTGAGCTACCTGACGTTATCTCATTGAAATTCGGGGAGTACAGTTTGGGCCCTGCCGGTCGCCCCATAGACATTCGTTTGAGTGGCAAGGATCTGCAGCAGTTGAAAGCGGCCTCATTGGAACTGCAGGATTGGCTGGCACAGTTCGAAGGGGTATTTGACTTATCGGACGATCTGCGGCCTGGGAAGTTGGAAATCAACGCCCGAATGCGTGAAGGCGCAAAGGGATTGGGGCTGGATGCTGAGAGCCTGGCCTCTCAGCTGCGCAGCGCCTTTTACGGTCGTACGGCCAGCGAAATCCAGGTTGGCCGAGAGTCGTATGAAATCGATGTGCGCATGCGGGATGAAGACCGCAACTCTTTGGCGGACCTTAGGTATTTTCACGTCACCCTGCCTGATGGCAAACAGGCCCCTCTCGAAGCTGTGGCAGAGTTGACCGATAACAGAGGATATGGGCGCATTGCCACAGTCGACGGGATGCGTACGGTAACCGTCCAAGGTGATGTTGATCCACGCATTACCAATACCAGTCAGATAATAAAGGCGTTTCATCGGTCGTTTATGCCGGAATTTCAGAAGAAATATCCTCGGATCTTCATCAGTGTGGAAGGTGAGACCAAGGAGTCTGCTGAAACCGGTTTATCCATGGCCCGTGGTTTTCTTATCGGCCTCGTGGGGATTTTTATTCTTCTCAGTTTTCAGTTCCGCAGCTACATAGAGCCGGTGGTGGTCATGGTTGCCATTCCATTAGCCCTTATCGGGGTTATCTGGGGCCACATCTTTATGGGGTTGAACCTTTCCATGCCGGGGCTGCTCGGGGCCGCCTCTTTGGCAGGAATCGTGGTCAACGATTCTATTCTGCTGGTAGAGTTCATTAAGCTCCATGTTGGAAAAGGTGTGAGTGTTGCTGAAGCGGCTTGCCGGGCCAGCCGGGAACGCTTTCGTGCGGTGCTCTTGACCTCGCTTACGACTATTGCCGGCCTGCTCCCCCTGTTGTCAGAGAAGAGTCCACAGGCTCAGGTTCTCATCCCCCTGGCTGTTAGCATTGTTTTTGGGATGATGGCCTCTACAGTACTCGTGCTGATTGTTGTACCGTCGTTCTATTCGATTCTCGATGATCTCGGTCTTACGTCGGTGAAAACTGATAGAGCACAAAGAAAAATAATCACAACATAACAGGAGTATCGATGAGCCAGATCAGTGGCCCAATAACCGGAAATACCGGACAGTATCAGACAAGGTCGGCCTATTTTGCAGACACTGTTTTTGAGTCAACACAAACTGCAGAGATAACCGCTAATAATCCGTACAAAGTTGTTCTGTTTCAAGCTACAATAATGCAAGATAACAATTTCCTTATCGATCATCATGGCATTAAGATTACCATTTGAAATCTCACATATAGACGATCGTGACCAGAGGAGAGATTGCTACTGTTCAGTTGTTACGCATATCAGGAACAAGGTCAACCGTGAGGTATGTTCACAGACGGAGGCTTACCAGGACAAATCTTGCAAGATTGGAGTGAGAAAGCTACGCTGAAAGTTAAAATTGGAACGGCCCCGGTCAGAGAGCAAGTTTTTTAGGGGTGCCGCAAAAAGTAGAGACTTATCACCCCATCACCTCACCGATCTAAACCGTCCTGGTATTGCCCGGCAACGGTCATCGGCTGGTGCGTCTGGCAAAAAAGAGGCCGGGAACAACGCAGTCTTCTCTTCGCAGTAGGAAAAAATCACCTCGTCAGGCTGTCACCGCCAGCAAATTTTTCCTGGAGGAAGGCAAGCAGCTGTTCCCTGTTATAATAGCTCTCCGGCTGCCTGCGGCGAAACTCGTGGAGGATCGACTGCTTCTGCACTTCAGGATAGATTTCCCATCGTTGCCAGATTTTTTCCGCATTGTCCGGTTGTGGTTCTTTCACCTTGTCCTCCATTGCTGGCGTTTTCCAACGGTTGTCCGATTTCCCGGGTGAACTTCACCCGTCCATGCAGCCTATTCAGCACTGGGTTGATTTTCGTCACCGGCATGGCGGCATTGCACCGCCAGCTGTTACTGCTACTGCGCTACCGCTGCCGTTGCCCCTGTCAACTGCTCCTCCTTCCGGGATATCTGGTTGAACAGCAGAGAACTGAGGTGCAGCAGGCAAAATCCGGCCAAAATTGCCAGGGGAAGGAGAATCTGTAGTACCACCGGGATGAAGAGCACGAAAACGTACAGCTGAGAATATTCCATGGTAGCCCCCACTAAAGAGAACGTTTTGGCTAATTGTTACCCGAACCAGTGCCCAGACTGACCCTGAGTTGCGGGGAGAGAGGCCCCCGTCTGTCGGTATGGTATCAGAGAGCATCTTACGGTTTGGTTACAGATTGAATATTTTCTCATAATAATCTGCCGGTTTCCTTGCTGCCGACAATCGCCCCAGAATTGTCACGGTAGCGGCGTACATCACATTCCCTGGTTCTTATACAGTTTATGAGTAACTCCATGATTTTCCCCTGTAATTACTTTTATAGACGGAAAACTGCATTTGAGCATAGCCCATTTTTGCAGTACTGCCAAGCTGGGATAATTACCTATTATTGGTTAGGTGCTTTTACCTACAAGGGCGGTGGTCTATCGGTTTTGAACCGGAAGGTTGGAGGTAAAATTTTTACGCCAGCCTGCATCACCTATTGACACCTACCGAACTTGCCCAGGCCGCCCACCACCGCCGGCGAGGCGATCCGTCAGGCTCATATACATCGGGGACGGATCGACCTGGTGATGGCCGACCTGGTGATGCCAGAGATGGATGGCCGGCAGTTAGCCGTAAACCTCCTCTCCCACTACTCGGATTTAAAGCGTCTGTTCATGTCCAGCTACGCCACCAACGTCATCGGCCTCCACGGTGTGCTGGACGAAGAGGTGCACTTCATCCAGAAACCGTTCTCGATGAAAGACCTGGGGAGGAAACTTCGCGGGGTCCTGGAAGGTTGACATGGTCATTGTGCAGCTGATTATGCCAAGAGTTGAGATAGCCAACTCAAACATCTCTAATTTCTTTTGTTTTTGAATCAATACCTTACTACTGTTCAGGTGTTACGCATATCAGGAATAGTCTTAACCTGCAACTTTGCTTAAATGGTTGAGACTGCCAGAACACATCTCTTCCTCTGGATAATTCGGAATGGGTTGGTCGGAGATCCAGGGGATGGCCAAAAGAGTTCACCGTTAAGAAAAATATCAGTATTGCCGGGTAAATTGCAGCCTTTGTCATTAGCACAAAGGGACTGCAATGGACCCAAACGGCAAGGCGGAGGTCTATCGTGGCAGAAAGCCTCGTGAGTCACCGTTGTGGCAATTACTCAATGATCA
>LQBH01000009.1 GCA_002030015.1 delta proteobacterium MLS_D | reverse complement strand
TAAGCCGGGTATTGATGATAGTAGTCGCATTGCTTGCGATACTGTCACTGGCAGTCGTCCTGCTCGCCCCTCCGCTGTTTGAACGGGCGATCACGGACTACATGGAACGTGCCGGAATCGATTCTCCGGAAATTCGCGTGGAGTCGGTCACACCGAGAGGAATTTACGCAACCGGCCTCACGGTGCAGCAGGGCCGCTTGTGTGTTGATTCCCTTTCGATCTATTATTCTTTCACCGGTCTTCTGCGTGGGCATATCGACCGGGCGGCGGTGAGCGGGCTTACCTGGCGGATTACCGTCAGGGACGGGGTTGTCGATACGGGTCTCCCCGAGATCGAAAACGCGACGGCCTCTTCCTCTGCAACGCCGCCCCCTCTTCCCCTTGAAACGCTCCAGGTTTCCTCCTCTTCGATTATCGTGGATTACGAGGGCATCAACATCACGATACCCTTTTCGTTTCGTCTCGACGTCGCCGAAGGCCGGCGGCTCACCCTGGCGGGGCGTGTTGATCCTTTGGGACTTCCTGTTTCCATTGTCGCCGAAGGCGATGCGACGGCCCGTACGGGATCGGCACAAGCCCGCCTGTTGCGAGTATCGCGCGAGAGCGGCGAATCTCCCCTTGCGTGTACATTTGATCTTTCAGCCTCGTGGCGTCGCGGAGAACACGATGAAGGATGGGGACTTCTCGACCTGTCCGGGGAAATAAAAACCGTGGTCGTCGACGTTGCCGGCATCGAGGCACATCTGGAAGAGGGATCTCTTTTCGCGCGAACCCGTCTCGAAGACGCTTCCGGCACCCTGGAAGGCGGGTTGCGGCTGTCTGGTCTTCAATACGGTGATTATGTTCTGGATCACGCCAATCTGACAATCGACGACGGCGGGGGCGCATCCACCCTTTCGGCGCGAATCGTCGAACCCCTGCGGGCAGTAGTGTCGATTGCCGGAAACCACCCTTCCCTGCCGGAGATGATAAAAAACACCGCTCCGGCAGAGGGACTTTTTCAATGGGCCGTTCAAGGCGAGGTTCCCCAAAAAATGATCTCCCGGCTGTCCGCCGGACGCGGCTCCGCGGACGATCCTCTTCCCTTCAAAGGTTCGGGCACCCTGTCAGCTTATTTCAAGAGCAAGGGAGACTGGAGCCTGGATGCAAAGACAGCGGAAGTCATCGCCGGCCCCCTCACTGTATCGACACCGGGTGACGCCATGCGGCTGGAAGACGCCCTGTTCAGGGGAACAGGAACGATCTTCGCCGACCCGGCCGGACTGAAGTTCGATCTCGACGGAAACAGCCTGGTGTCCGTGAGTCGTATCACACGGAACGACGCGAGACTCCCCGTCGTCATCGAGGAAATCGAACTTGCTGCCAGGCGGGGCATGCCTCTGCTTTCTTTCGTTTCCGACACCGGCGGAGACGGCCGGGCAGTTGCTGACATGGTTATTCGAAACCCCCTTCACATACGGATGAACGACATGCTGTTCCGTACCGGTTCATTCGCCTCACGGGCCGAAGTGCTTTTCGACAAATCAGGCTTTCGGGGTTGGTCGGCGCTCGTCAATCTTGACAGGGGATCTCTGCTTCTTTCCAAACCAGCGGTCCGCATCGAGGGTATTACACTGTCGTTACCCACATCAGCGGGAACCGGAACAACCGAAGAGGGAAGCTTCGCCGTAGAAACTGTGGCCTGCGGCGGCATCGAACGGCAGGGACCCGCGGGACGCCTTTCTTTTCACGATAAACGCGCGCGGATTGAAGGCATCTGGCAGCTTCTCGAAGCATCTTCCCTGTCTTTTGAAGCAAACCTGGCGTTCGAAAACGGCGTCCCCCGGGGGAAAACACGGCTCGTCCAGGACTGGTCACCTCTGCCAGGGCATGACGAACTGATACGGCTCGCTCCCGGTCTGGGAGACGTAAGAATCAGCGGGGAAACGCGTGCCGTTGCTGCGGTGACCTTTGCCGGACCGGTGATAACGCCGCGCGTCGAGATCTCGCTTCGGAAGGGGGCTGTCTCCAGCAGGGAGAAGGACCTGGACGTGACCGGCATCGCCGGAAAAGTTGTTATTAATTCACTGCATCCCCTTGCCACGCCGGGCAACCAGGTTATTACCGCGGAACGTTTCCGCTCCGGGAAATTCGAAGCTCAGAAAGGACGGCTGGCCTTCCGCCTGGAAGATCGGGATCGGTTGTTCCTGGAAATGATGCAATGGCACCTGCCCGAGGACGGCATGTTTACCCTGCGGGGGACACGATTCGACCTGACAGAGAAAAGCACCCGTCTCGATTTGTACCTGGAAAACGTCGACTTCGTCGCGCTCCTGTCCCGCATGACCGACGGCAAAATAGACGGCAGCGGTTGTGTCAACGGACGCATTCCCGTATCTTACGAAAGTGGACGGGTCATGCTGGACAACGGCTACATCCATGCCCTGCCAGGTACGGGCCGGCTGGGAATCCGCGACGAAGAGTGGATGGACACCCTTATGCACTATATAAACGAGGCCATGGCGGGTCATGCCTACCTCGAGATTGTGGCGGACCGCATTGAAGAAGCTCTGCGGGATTTTATATATGACTACCTGACGGTCGACCTGAAACGCATAAACGGTGAGACCAGTGCGCGGATTGAATTGCGCGGCAAGGGAGCCCGAGGCGATCCGCCCCAGGAAATCGGCAGCCTGGTTTTTAACATCAACGACCTGGAAGAAGTGGTCAACAGGGCGCTTGGTTTTGTCATGACCAGCGGTGAATCAATCGACCGGACACTGGAAGATTTACTTGACTTTCAATGACCTGAGCGGTCAATAATAAGGGGAATACGGGTCGTTCAACCGCGCGACCCCGAACAAAGGAGAGAGTTATGAAACATTTTCTTTGGCCGGCGGTTTCCGTGGCGGTCCTGGCGCTCGCCGCCTGTACTCAGCACACCATTACAGCGGATACCACACATCGCGTCGAAATCGCGCCCATTCACGTGACGGTGGACATTAATCTCAAGGTTCAGCGGGCTCTCGACGACGCCCTGAGTTTCCAGGGCAGCATCGAGGATGTGTTCACCGAAGATGAACTAAAAATGCTGGAGAAATAATAAGACGCCGTTATTATAACCATTGTGAAAGGTGCCTGTGCCATGAAGAAAAAAATGATTTTCGTTGTAACGTTTATACTTCCGCTGCTTCTCCTGTGGGCCGGAGCGGCCGTTTCCCAGGACCGCAACGCGGTTGTCGATTCCATGAAACAGCGCTATCCCGCCCTGCTGGAAGCGAAAAATAACGGTCTCGTCGGCGAAGCCTGGACGGGCCTTGTGGACGTGGTGAAACCCGACGCGCCTGCCCGGGTGAAGTCCCTTGTGAACACGGAGAACAACGATCGTCGGACGCTGTTCCAGATTATCGCGAAAGAAACAGGGACACCCGTCACGGAAGTAGCGGTCCAGAATCGCATCCGCCAGTACCGGCTCGCCAACGACAACCACTTCGTGCAGGATAAAAACCGAAATTGGGTAAGGAAAAACCAATTGCAGTGATGTGAAATAACCCGGCCTTTCGACGTTTTATATATATGCTTAATTTGCCTTTCTGAAACATCCGGTTTCTTATCCCCCGCTCCCTGGTCCCCTCCCTCCAGGGGAGGGGGAACTGCGCTTTTACGTATTCTCCTCCCCTTGAAGAGAGGCCGAGCCTTCTCAGGAAACGCATCGCTGCTAGAAACAAAGCTTTTACCTCTTCCCCCGCCTTGAAGGGGGCGGGTCAGAATGGAGGTGTCGGGGCGGGCAATCAAAAACCTTATACCGGTCGGGTCTGATTCGTTTCATGTCACCGGGAACTTTTTTTACCGGGGATCGTCAACTCGTTTCCACGTCTGGGTCCGATAGAGAAAACCAATGTATCCGCGAACTTTCAGATCACCATCTTCTGCCCATACTTTCGCTTTATATTGTTTCCCCTTCCCCGAGTCAATGATGAAGCCATCCTCCCAGACACCGTCGTCGTTCCGCTTTTTCAAGTGAAGCCACGTTGTGCCGATGATGGGCTTGTCCTTGTATTCATCACTGCATTCCTCACAGACCGCCTCGGGATCCTTGCCCTCGGGCAGCTTGACGATTGTTCCGGTCAGTTCCCCGTTACGAACGGTCAGTTCCCAGAAAGCGGTGGGTTCGTTTGTTTCTTCATCGATACTTGTCCAGAATCCTTCGACAGAGTCCACCGCCCCGGCGTCGCCGACCGCGCAGAGAACCAGGAACATGAAAAGACCAGCAATCATAGATGTAATGAGTACTTTTTTCATGGCATACCTCCGGGAAAGTTAGTCGCCCGGCCCGGGCGGACCGGATCATCAAAACGTAAAAAATCTATAACGGAATTCGGGGCTTCAACCAACCTCGCGCCTGTCGAAGTAAAACAGATTCCCGCGATGATGTCAAAATGTATAAATGACCGGCCGACCGGGGAAGCCGCTTCTACTGTGAAATGTCATTTTTATTGACAAACCCTCATCCCGGGGTTAGTTAAACGTCCATATATTTGAATATATTATGCAATGGCAGCTTCCGCCCGAGCGGAAACCATGCATTGCTTCGACACAGCGATTGATACAGGATAGAGACTTGAAACAATTGCAGGGATATAGCGCACTATGAAAACCCCGGGAGTGCTGGTGGGTTTCAGCGGCGGCCTCGACAGCGCCTATGCCGCTCAGTACCTTAAGGACCAGGGATATCACGTGACAGGCCTTTTTCTCGACGTCGGGTTCGAGAGCGACAACGCAGGCCGTTCGGCAGCTCTTGCAGAAACGATGGGCATCGATTTTTGTCGCCGAGACGTTTCGGAAAGGTTCCGCGAAGCCGTGGTTGAGTATTTTCTGCGTGAGTACGCCGGGGGACGCACCCCGAATCCCTGCGTGGTCTGCAACAGGGCGATCAAGTTTGCTTATCTCCTTCGCGAGGCCGATGCCGGGAACATCGAATTCATCGCCACCGGGCATTATGCCCGCGTCGATCAGAACGGTGACGGCTGTTTTTCTCTCCTGCGCGGCGTGGACAACGACAAGGACCAATCCTACTTTCTCTACAGTCTCGACCGGACGGTCCTGTCACGACTGCTTCTGCCGAACGGACACAGCACTAAGGCTGCGGTCAGGAGATGGGCTGAAAAACGGGGGCTTACCGTGGCGTCGATGCGTGAAAGCCAGGAAATATGTTTCGTTCCCGGCGACGATTACCGTTCGTTTATCGAATCAAGCAGCTTCAGTGATTGTTTCAGGCCGGGTAATATCGTCACGAAAGACGGTGCCAGCGTGGGCCGGCACCGGGGCATTCATTCTGTTACGATAGGCCAGCGTCGCGGCCTGGGCATAGCCTCGGAACGCCCCTTTTACGTCATCGCTATCGATCGGGATACAAACACTGTCGTGGTGGGACGCGACGAGGACCAGTATGCCGCCGGAGTTACTGTTCGTGAGCTCTCATGGATCGACCCGCATTTCGATCCCTCCGGCCCCTTTAAAGCCGTAACGCGCATCCGCTACCGTCACAGCGGCGTGGAATCCACCCTCACCGTCTCGCCCGGCGTGAACGGCGACATCGCGGAAGTCATTTTTCTTCACCCGCAGAAGGCTGTCGCCCCGGGTCAGTCAGCTGTTTTTTATGACGATGACCGGGTGCTGGGGGGTGGAATCATAGATAGGGGAATCCCCTGTGAGTAAAATCGCCATCGCCACGCTGGGCTGCAAGGTCAACCACTACGAATCTGCCGGAATCATCGAGGCGCTTCGCCGGTCGAACCACGATATCGTCGATTTCCGTGAGTCGGCCGACATCTACATTGTCAATACCTGCACCGTTACTTCTAAGACGGATTACCAGTCGAGACAGCTCGTCCGGCGGGCCCACCGGCGAAACCCGGAAGCGCCTATCGTGGTTACGGGATGCTACGCCCAGATTGACCCTGAACGACTGGCTGTACTCGACGGGGTTACACTCGTCGCGGGCGACGAGGCAAAGGAACTCATCCCGCGTTTCATCGAACGTGATGAGCACCGTTCCGGACGGATCATCGTCGGTAACACAAACCACAGACGTCCTTTTTCCTCGCTCCCCGTCACGGTCATGGAGGACCAGACGCGAGCCTATCTCAAGATCCAGGACGGATGCGACACCTTCTGCTCCTACTGCATCATTCCGTACGCCCGCGGGCGGAGCAGAAGCCTTCCCGCCGACGACGTCGTCGAGGCCGTTCAGGGCCTTATTGGTTCGGGATACCGCGAAATTGTTCTTACGGGGATACACCTGGGTCACTACGGCAGGGACCTGCCGCAGTCTCCTGGCCTGGCATCACTGCTCAGCCGGATCGAGGCCGATACTTCGCTTGAACGAATACGCGTAAGCTCTCTCGAACCAATGGATATCACCAACGACCTGCTGGAGACTATCGGTTCGTCGCGCCGCCTGTGCCGCCACCTGCACCTGGCGCTCCAGAGCGGAGACGACGGCATTCTACGCCTTATGGGCAGGGACTATTCGACAGCGCACTTTCGGGAACTGGTGTACCGTATTCTCGATCACACTCCCGAAACGGCCATCGGAGTCGATATCATGGTCGGCTTTCCGGGAGAAGGACAACGGGAATTCGAAAACACGGCCATTTTTGTGGAATCGCTGCCACTGGCTTACTTTCATGTTTTCCCCTATTCCAGCCGTCCCGGGACAAGGGCGGCTGTCATGGAAAATCAGATCGACGAACACATCAAGCGTGAACGCGCCCGTATCCTGCGAGAATTGGGAGCTGAAAAAAGGACGGCATTCCTGAACCGGTCACTGGGATCGGACCTCTCCGTTCTCGTTGAACGTAAGCGAGACAGGGCAACGGGGCTCTTCAGGGGATTTTCCGATACCTACATTCCTGTCTGCCTTAAAAACGGAGACAGCTCACTGCTCAACCGTATCGTTACGGTAAATGCCGAATCCATCAAGGCAAATAAAATTCTTGGAAAGGTGAAAGCGAATGGATGAGTCCCGAAGAGAAACTCTTCAACGGCTTGAACGGGCCCTTGGGTGCCGCCCTTTCCAGGACCGGTCGCTGCTCGACACGGCCCTGACCCACCGCTCCTTCGTGAACGAAAACCGCCGGTCAGATCTCAGCGACAACGAACGCCTGGAGTTCCTCGGCGACGCTGTCCTCCAGCTCTCGGTCAGCGAACTACTATACCGCCGTTTCCCTGATTCGTCCGAGGGCGATCTCTCCAGGATCCGCGCTTCCCTCGTGACCGAGCAATCCCTGGCGCGCCTGGCCCGACACTATGATCTGGGAAATTACCTGCTTCTGGGGCGTGGTGAAAATCTGTCGGGGGGCAGGAACAAGGATTCGATTTTGGCAGACGCCTTCGAGGCTGTCATTGCGGCCTTTTTTCTCGACCATGGTTACGAAGAAATGCTGGTCGCTGTGGAGGACATTATCGCCCCCGTCCTCGACGCCGTGACGACGGGCCCGGGCTATAACGATTTCAAGTCGCACCTGCAGGAAATCTCTCATCGCCTGTTCCAGTCTGCCCCGCAATACCGCGTTGTCGAAACTTCCGGACCGGATCATGACAGGATCTACCTGGTGGAAGTTCGTGTCGGTGCCGAGCTGAAAACAACCGGTTCAGGAAAAAGCAAGAAGGAGGCTGAACAACTGGCTGCCGGGCGAGCATTAGAATATCTTGACCAGCCGGATGGCGGAGAAACGCCGTGAAGCATCTGATCATTCCATTATTCATTATGAATCGGGGCTGTCCGAATCGTTGCGTATTCTGCAATGAACGCATTACAGCCGGCGATTTCGATGCCGCCGTCGAGGCGCCGGTTTTCAGGCACACGGTTGATCGTCATTTGGCGGGGGGACGCGGACGTTTCGACCGGGTCCAGGTAGCCTTTTACGGCGGCAATTTCACGGGCCTCGACCGCTGCGACCAGCAGGAGCTGCTTGATCTCGTTCAGCCGTACCTGGAACGTGAAGAGGTCGATTCCATCCGGCTGTCTACCCGACCCGATCACATCGACGAGCAGGGCCTTCGTTTTCTCAAGACGCGCGGCGTCAGGACCATTGAAATCGGGGCGCAGTCAATGAATGACAGCGTTCTGAAGCTTTCAGGTCGTGGGCACGACGCCAATGCGGTACGCCAGGCTTCGCATCTGCTGAAACAGGAAGGCTTCGAAACGGGAATCCACCTCATGGCAGGGCTTCCAGGAGACAATGAGGAACGGTTTCTTGCCGGTGTCGACGAAATTATCGGCCTCGCCCCCGACACCGTTCGTATTCACCCCACGATTGTGCTGCGGGGAACAATTCTCGAAAACTGGTACAGTGAGGGGCGCTATCGCCCGCTCACGCTCGACGAGGCGGTCGATCTCTGCGCCGCCGCACTGCTTCGCTTCAAGACGGCGGGTATTCCCGTCATCAGGCTGGGACTTCACATTACCGATGAAATGAGGCAATCATCGAACGTTGTCGCCGGTCCCCTTCACCCGGCTTTTCGTTCACTTGTCGAGGAAAAACTGTTTCTGGACGCATCCCTGAGATTGTTGAAGAAAATACCAGCCGACGCTGCGGAGGTTCAATTTTTTACGGCACCCCGGGACCTGTCGCTTTTTAAAGGCACGCGCAAACGCAACATGGAGAAGCTTGCGAAAACCCGCCCCGGTCTCCGGATCAACGCCGGCGTTGATCCCCTGCTGCCCCGCGACACAGTGAAAATCACCGTTGAAGGCGGCCGGCATGAGCAGGTATGTGGTCTTTCAGAAATTCTTCGTGCCAAATAATGCAGAATCTGCTAGAGAGCTACCTCACTGAAAGCCATTATTGAAGAAATGTTAACGGATTATTATAAATAATTTTTACACAACCGGCCCGTGTAATTTCGGCCGCAGAAACAGGGAACCTATGTCGAAATCAGGTTTCGCCGGCATCGTCGGCAGGCCGAACGTGGGGAAATCGACGCTGCTCAACTGCATCATCGGTGAAAAAATCGCCATCGCGACCCACAAGGCCCAGACCACCAGGAACAGAATAACGGGCATATTGAACACCCCCGAGGGCCAGTGCGTGTTCATCGACACGCCCGGCATTCACCGTCCAAAAACCAGGCTGGGACGTTCCATGGTGTCGACAGCCGTGACCGCTCTGTCGGAGGCGGACGTGGTCCTGTTTCTTATCGAGGCAGGCCGAGGGCCTACGGACGACGACCGGCTGGTGACGGAATCGCTGGCAAAACAGTCCTCTCCCGTCATTCTGGTGATCAATAAGATTGACCAGGTAAAAAAAGGCGATCTGCTGCCCTACATCGACCGCGTGAAAAACCTCCTGCCATTCCGGGCCGTGGTTCCTCTATCCGCCCTGAGCGCATTCAATGTGGATGTCCTGCTGAAGGAACTGTGGAAACTGCTGCCCGAGGGACCCCCCTTTTTCCCCGACGACTTGATTACCGACCAGTCAGAACGGTTTATGGCTTCGGAAATGATCAGGGAACTGATCACACTTCGCACTCACCAGGAGCTTCCTTACACCACGGCCGTTTCAATCGACTATTTTAAGGAAGACGAGGAACGGCGCCTCCTGCGAATCGGCGCGACCATCCTGGTATCGAAAAAATCCCAGAAGGGAATTATAATTGGAAAGAACGGTGCGATGCTCAAGCAGATCGGAACGGGTGCCCGCCTCGCCATGGAACGGTTTTTCGGGACCCGCGTCTTCCTGGAACTTTTCGTAAAAGTCAGGAAGGACTGGCAAGAAGACAACGGCGCTTTGCGCGAGCTGGGGTACCGCTGACGTGAAACCACTTGTCGCGATAGTGGGCAAACCAAACGTCGGGAAATCCACCCTGTTCAACAGGCTCTCGGATACCACGAAGGCCATCGTCATCGACCAGCCCGGCGCGACCCGTGACCGAAACTACGGCGAGTCGTCCTGGAATGGACAGTATTTCCGAATCGTTGACACGGGCGGATTTGAACTGTTGTCAAAGGAAACGATACTGGAACAGATGAGAAACCAGGCCACTCTCGCCATCGAGGAGGCCCAGGCGATAATCTTTCTCATGGACGGGACGACCGGCATAACGCCCTCGGACGAGGAAATCGCCGATCTCCTGCGTAGAACGAATAAACCCGTCTTTTACGTGGTGAACAAGATCGACGGTCCCAGGCAGGAAGCGGCTGCGCTCGATTTTTACCGCCTCGGCATCGAACGGATTCACACGGTATCATCGCAGCACGGCCTCGGCGTGGGTGATCTTATGGACGACGTGGTGGCAGTCCTGCCCGGCTCGGAAGAGGAAGAGGATCACGGGGACCGGATTCGCATCGCCGTTACGGGCCGGCCGAACGTGGGAAAGTCATCACTGGTGAACGCCCTGCTCGGATACGAACGGACCATCGTCAACATCGAGCCCGGAACAACGAGAGATCCCATCGATACTCCCTTTGATGTTGGAAACAGGCGTTACACGCTGATCGACACGGCGGGCATCAGGAAAAAAAGCCGCGTCAGCATGAAACTTGAACGATACTCCGTGGTGGGAGTTCTGAAAACGCTTGAACGGTGTGACGTGGCACTGGTTCTTATCGACGCTGAATCCGGCGTTACGGATCAGGACGCTAAAATCGCCGGTCTCGCCTATGAACGAGGCGTGGCGACTGTCATTATCATCAACAAGTGGGATCTCGTCGAAAAGGACAACTCAACGCTCGGCGTATATGTGAAGCACGTTCGTGAAAATTTAAAATTCCTGGGCTTTGCGCCCATCATAACCACGTCGGCGCTCACTAAACAGCGGGTTCCAAAAATCTTCGGAATCATCGACGGCGTTTACGAGCAATACACGCGGCGCGTTTCCACGGCAGATTTTAACAAGGCCCTTGCAGAATTCACCTCCCGGAAACCCCTCTCACGCCATCGCGGGAAACCGAACAGCATACCCTACGGAGCCCAGACATCGGTCAGGCCGCCGACATTCGTTCTCTTTGCCCGGGAACCGTCGGCCGTTCATTTTTCGTACCGGCGGTACCTTTCCAACCGTATTCGGGAAACCTTCGGTTTTGACCAGGTACCCGTCAGGCTTGTCCTCCGGAAAAAAGGCGGGAAAGAATAACCTCGGTTTCCGGCGTCGGCAGGCGTTTACTGCATACCCTCAAGCCGGTCTGAGCGCGCCAAGGGCTTCCTTGATCCTCTGAAGCCCCTGCTCGATGTTTTCCATCGAAGTGGCGTAGGACAACCTGATGTGGTTGTCATTGCCGAAATCATCGCCGGGGATGACGGCGACTCGGGCTACATCCAGCAGGTAGGACGTGAGTGACGCGGAGTCGCTCACCCGGTGTTTCCCGCCGACCATGCCGTACAGGCCGGATACGTTGGGAAATACGTAGAAAGCGCCCTGCGGTTTGAGACAACTCACTCCCGGCATTCCGTTCAGCGCATCTACGATGACATCGCGACGCTTGCGAAATTCCTCGACCATGATTCCCGTCGGCGCCTGGTCACCCTGCAGGGCCGCCAGGGCGGCTTTCTGTGAAATCGAGACCGGGTTCGACGTGTTCTGGCTCTGGAGTTTCGACGCCGCGGCTATGACCTGTCTCGGTCCCGCGGCGTATCCTATGCGCCAGCCCGTCATGGAATATGCTTTCGAAACGCCATTCACAACGAATGAACACGCTTTCAACTCTTCATCAATCTCCGCCATGGTAACGAACGAGGCGCCGTCGTACATTATTTTTTCGTAAATATCGTCACTTATGACGGCAAGTTCGTGTTTCTTGACTATCTCACCTAATTCGCGCAGATCGTCACGCGTGTAGGCGGTTCCGGTGGGATTCGAAGGACTGTTGATGATGACGCCTCGTGTTCTGTCGGTTACCGCCGCTTCGAGTTCTGCGGGAGTCATTTTGAATCCGTTTGCCTCTTTCGTGTCGACGATCACCGGTACCGCGTCGGCGAGCAGCACGATGGCGGGATAGGATACCCAGTAGGGAGCGGGAACAATCACCTCGTCCCCCCCTTCGAACAGGACCTGTGCCAGGTTGTACAGTGAATGCTTCGCTCCGCAGGATACGCAGATGTCAGCCTTTTCATAGGAAAGCCCGTTGTCGGTCATAAGTTTCTCAACGACTGCCTGTTTGAGTTCGTCCGTGCCGGATGCGGGCGTGTATTTCGTGAATCCCTCGTGAATGGCGGCTACCGCCGCCTCCTTGATGTGATCCGGCGTGTCGAAATCCGGTTCCCCCGCGCCGAAGCTGATCACATCGATTCCTTCGGCCCGCATGGCATTGGCTTTTGCGGTTATCGCCAACGTCGGCGATGGCTTGATCCTGTCCGCCCGTTCGGCTAGTTTCATGGAAATACAAGGCTCCTTGCGTGTCGTATTGTTTATCATCAGTCTAAAAAGCCGTACCATCCGGACCGACGGTTCTCAGACCTTGTTCCTTTTCCGCCCGTTGTTTTCCCTCATGAGTGGAAATTTTTCTTTCAGCCTCCTGAGTACGTCGTCCGGCACCATGCCCCGCACGGACCCGCCGAAAGCGGCAGCCTCCTTGATGATTCGCGAATTACAATAGAACCACTTCGACCCCGTCATCAGGAACACCGTCTCGATCTGCCGGTCGAGTCGCCGGTTCATGAGGGCCAGCTGAAACTCGTATTCAAAATCCGACATGGCCCGCAGGCCCCTGAGAATGACACAGGCATCGACTTCGGCCAGAAAATCCACCAGCAGGCCCGAGTAGGTGGCAACTTCAAGCCGTTTATTATCGACGATAATCTCCCTGATCATTTCTATGCGCTCTTCCACGGTAAAGAGCGCCGATTTCGTCGGATTGGTCCCCACGGCGATGATAATCTTGTCGAATATTCTGAGTCCCCTGTTGATAATGTCGATGTGGCCGTTCGTTATGGGATCGAACGAACCGGGATATACCGCTGTCTTACCCATCCTTATCTCCTTGATCGACACCGACGAAAAATGAAAGAACCGTGTCCCCGTAGCTTCTCCGGTCCTTCAGCACAAGGCCGCCTGTGCCGTCGAATTGTTCTCTTGCCGAGTGTTCAACAACGACGACGCCGCCCGGCGCGAGAAGAGATGCTTCGCACAGCACGTTCACCGCGCGTTCCGCCAGCCCCCGTTCATATGGCGGATCGGCGAATATCACGTCGAATCGCTCCTTCCGCTCCCGCAGCAGCGCTGCTCCCCGGTCGAAAGACGCCCTGATTATCTCGAAATGATCACCGAAACCGCACCGTTCAACGTTCGTGCGTATTACCGCCGCATGAGATGAACGTATCTCTATGAACACCGCGGCGGCCGCCCCCCTGCTGAGTGCTTCGATCCCCACGTTGCCGGTTCCTGCAAACATATCGAGAAAGCGCGCACCTTCAACCGACCCTAAAATATTAAAAAGAGCTTCCTTCACACGGTCCGAGGTGATCCTGATTCGACCGCCCCGCGGGACCGTTAATTTTCTCCCCCGGGCCTCACCGGTTGATATTTTCATGTTTCAGGAAAGATAGCGCTCGGCCAGTAACTCAGCGATCTGCACGGCGTTGAGCGCCGCACCCTTTCTGATATTATCCGAAACGATCCACATATTGATGCCGTTCTCTATTGATTCGTCTTCCCTGATGCGCCCCACAAACGTTTCATTCCTGCCGGCCGCGTCGAGAGCCAGCGGATACTCCGCCTTCGAGGGATTGTCGACGACTTTCACGCCCGGCATGTTTGAAAGTACCCTTCGGGCCTCGTCGACTGAAATCTTTTTTATTGTTTCCACGTTGACGGATTCCGAGTGGCCGTAAAAAACAGGAACCCGCACGGCGGTCGCCGTCACGGCAATGGATTGATCGTGAAGAATCTTCCTGGTTTCATTCACCATCTTCATTTCTTCCTTGGTATAACCGTTATCGAGAAACACGTCGATGTGAGGAAGACAGTTGAAGGCGATGGCGTGGGGATACACGGACGGTTCCGGCTCGCCGCCGTCAAGCATGTTACGCGACTGTTCCTCCAGCTCGTCGATGGCTTTCTTTCCCGACCCGGACACTGCCTGGTAGGTTGATACCACGATCCGCTTGATGCCAGCTGCATCCTGGATTGGTTTCAGGGCGACCATCATCTGGATGGTAGAACAGTTCGGATTGGCGATAATGCCCTTGTTACGGTACAAAGCGATGTCTTCCGGATTGACTTCCGGAACAACCAGGGGAATGTCGGGCTCCATGCGAAAGGCGCTCGTATTGTCGATGACGACGCATCCGGCGCGGGCCGCCGCCGGCGCGAAACGCTTACTGACTTCACCGCCCGGCGAAAAAAGGCCGATATCGATACCCTTGAATGATTCTTCTGTCAATACCTCGATGGGGCGGGGCGTACCCCTGAAATTTAACTCCTTCCCGCGTGAACGCTCGGATGCGAGCAGGTGAATCTCCCCTACGGGAAAATCGCGTTCTTCGAGAATTTGAATCATCCTGTTACCAACGGCGCCGGTGGCGCCGACAACCGCCACGTTGAATTTTTTCATCAGTTCAACACCTTCTTCAATAATTTTTCATAATGTCGCTACGGTTCGTCACTGCGGCGCCGCCCTGCTGCCTTCAGAACCCGTGTTTCTCCCGTGGTTCGGGCACCGGTTCCTCTTTCCTGCCGCCGACGGCTCGGAAAACAGTCCAGGATGGTCCTGAAAGCATGTATGCGAGGGCAAAGGCAAAGAGCATTACCTGCGGGTGCATGACGATAACGACAAATATAAGAACAATCGAGACAAACGTCATGAATGGTTTACGGGCGAAAAAGTCAAGATCCTTGAAACTGTAATAGCGTATGTTGCTTACCATCAGCAGAGACAGGGCAATCATGGCGAAGGGTATAACGGGGTGCGTGAACATGCCCGTTCCTCCCATAAATTCCCGAAAAACAACGGTGGACGCCACCATCATGGCCGCCGCCGGTATGGGCAACCCCACGAACGTTTTCCCGTCCATGGCAGGCGACTGCACATTGAACCGGGCCAGGCGAAGCGCGCCGCACACGACGAAGAAAAAGGACATAATCCATCCCGCCCGTCCGTAGGGCGAAAGCGCCCAGAGATAGGCCAGCAGCGCCGGCGCCATGCCGAATGAAACAAGATCCGAGAGGGAGTCGTATTCAATACCGAAACGGCTCGTGGTCCTCGTAAAACGCGCTATTTTTCCGTCCAGCCCGTCGAGCACGCAGGCGATCATGATCAGGACCGCAGCCCATGCGTACTGCCCGTTTAAGGCGGAGATAATGGAGAAAAAGCCGAAAAAAATATTCCCCGTCGTAAAGAGATTCGGCAGAATGTAAATCCCCTTCTTCATAGCGTCCCGTTCTTTTGTTTTGTTTCGCCTCATTGCAGAAATCCTATCACTGTAGCACCGGCCTTCACTTTATCGCCCGGCGACACAATAATCCTCGTACCGCGGGGTGCAAACACCTCGAGTCGAGAGCCGAACCGTATCATGCCGAATCGCTCACCCCTCGTAACCCGCATTCCTTCTTCCAGCCAGCAGACAATCCGCCTCGCCACAAGGCCGGCAATCTGCACAACCCTTATCTCACCGCTGTTGTCGGTGGTTATAGTCACAGCGTTACTTTCGTTTTCCGTCGAGGCCTTGTCCAGGTTGGCCGCGAAAAACTTGCCAGTGTGATAACTGATGTTATTCACCTGTCCCGAACAGGGCACCCTGTTTACGTGCACATTGAACAAACTCATAAAAATGCTCACCTTCGTGAATCCTTCGGGGAATCCGTCCATCCCCTGTCCTTCTTCAATCTTCAGTATGCGACCGTCGGCGGGCGAGACGATTCCCTTCTCCTCGTCGGGAATGTCTCTTTCCGGATTCCGAAAGAACCAGATCACAAAAACCGCAAGCAACCCGGAGAGTGTCGCGGCGATACTCCATGAAAAAACGGCGAAAAGGCAAGCCAAAAAAGCGAATGGAATACAGAAGAGGAAGCCTTCCGGCATGATCGGGCAGGCATGGTTTTTCATCAATACGGTCCTCGTTTCATTATTCCGTCTCACTCTCACCGCCCCGAGGTCATCCGTGGTTTTTCCCGGGCCGCGTAGGACGCCCGAAGGTAGCGGGGCATCACTTCGAGGGGTGTGAGGGTATCACCACCGCGGCTTTTTTTCAATCCAATACGACCGACCGCCGACGCACGCACACGATTCGACAGCGCCCCCGCGAAATGCGCCCGTCCTTTCAGTACATCCCGTATCGTCGCCCCGTACACTTCCGCGCCGTCTCCCATGAAAAGAATGTCGCCCTCGAGAGTTTCAAGGAATTCGACTGGTTTGACGGCCCGTTCTTCGGCGACGAGTTCGAGGAATCCGTCCGGACCCGGTCGGTAGAGGGCCGTGTAAACTTCACTGCGGCGGGCATCCAGCATTGGACAGATCAGGCAGCGCGACAGGATACCGTTCATGGCGAGTGCTTCCAGTGAAGAAACACCCACAAGGGAACATTCGAAGGCGCGGGCGAGTCCTTTTACTGTACTGAGACCCACCCGAACCCCCGTGAAAGAACCGGGTCCTGTCGTACAGGCAAAAAGATCGATGTCCCTCGTAACGTATCCCGCTTCGTCAAGCACGTGCCCGACGGCCGGCAGTAGCGTTTCCGCGTGCTGTTTACCCGTATCGGCGAACAGTTCAACCACGAGCCTGTCATCATGCAAAAGGGCGACACTCACCGTCCGGGAGGTCGTATCCAGGGCAAGTGTAAGCACTACCTGCTAATCCCCCCATATCTTAACAATATCATTGTAGGTAACCCAGAACATGAGAAGAATCAGGAGAAAAAATCCGGCCGTTTGTGCGGCCTCGCGCCACTTGACGTTTACCTCCCTTTTCGTCACCAGTTCGATGGCGAAAAACATGAGGTGCCCCCCGTCGAGCACCGGGATCGGGAGCAGGTTGAGAACACCCAGGTTTACGCTGAGAATGGCCATAAAAAAGAGGAACGGCACGAAGCCCTGCCGGGCCACGTCACCCGACATTTTCGCAATAAAGATGGGTCCCCCCAGTTCCTTCGGCGAAACGACGCGCTGAATAATCTTGACGATGCTCAGATAGGTAAGCTTCGTGAACCACCAGGTTTCGCCGATGCCGGCCAGCACCGCGCCGAACGGGCCCTTCCGCTGAAGGAATGTCTCGTTCGACATACCGATGCCGATTACGTAGGTTGTTTCCGGTTCGCCGAAAATGTTCGGTCTTTCCGATTGCTTCGGCGTAACCTCCAGCTTCTTTTCATCACCATTTCGTTCTACAACGACGGTCAATGTTTTACCACCACTGGAACGTATCGTCTCCGCCATTTCTTCCCAGTTTGAAACGGCCCGCCCGCTTATTTCCCGAACGAGGTCTCCTTCCTGAATTCCTGCGACGGCGGCGGGACTTTCCGCCTGTACCGCGCCCACTCTAGCGGTGGTTACGGGAACGCCTAACGCGAATATAACCGCAAAGGCGACGGCGGCGAAAAGAAAATTAAACGCCGGACCCGCGGCGACGATGGCTATTCTCTTGTAGACCGTTTGCTCCGCAAAGGAACGTTTCTTGTCTTCTTCCGAAAGCTCCTCCCCGTCCGTTTCACCCAGAAGCTTTACATAACCGCCCAGTGGTATCGCCGATATGACGTATTCCGTTTCGCCGTACTTTTTTCCCACTATTTTCGGACCGAAACCGAGAGAAAATTTAAGCACACCCACGCCACTCAACTTGGCCACGAGAAAATGGCCGAGTTCGTGAACGAAAATCAAGATTCCCAGGACAATGATTACTGATAGTATATTGATGCCAATCACGAGCTTCCTTTCGCTACAACAGGTCTTTTTATTATGATACCCGCCTTTTCAGCGTCTGTACAGATTATTACACTTTCCTCCCGGAATCATCGTTGCTGCCGTATTCCCGGGCGGTCGCAGAACCGCCCTCCTTCATGCGCGGTGATCCTGCGTTTTGCATGGTATCGACACACTTCGTTGCGTGGTCTCGGGCCCACTGGTCAGCCGCAAGTACTGCTTCCAAGGAAAACGTACCGCTTCCGTCATGCGCCCTTAGCGTTTCCTCCGCTATCACTGGAATATCGGTAAACCGCAGCCGTTCCGCCAGAAAAGCATCAACCGCGATCTCGTTGGCGGCGTTGAGGACTGCAGGCGCCGTACCACCTTTACGCGCCGCTTCTCCGGCGATTCTCATGCAGGGAAATTTTTTACAGTCAGGCTGAATAAACGTGAGCGTGCCTGCCGCTGTCAAATCAAGTTCAGGCAGTGCCAGGTCCATGCGTTCAGGATAGGCGATTGCGTAGGCGATGGGTATCCTCATGTCGGGGATTCCCATCTGGGCCAGCACGGACCCGTCGCGATAGACCACCATGGAATGCACAATGCTTTGGGGGTGTATAACCACTTCGATCAGATTCACGTCCATGGCAAAGAGGTGCATGGCCTCAATTATTTCCAGTCCCTTGTTCATCATGGTCGCCGAATCAATTGTTATTTTTGAGCCCATACGCCAGTTCGGGTGTCGCAGGGCCTCACGAGGCGTCACCGTCTCCAGATCCACTGCGTCGCGCTGGAAAAACGGCCCGCCCGACGCGGTAAGAACCAGCTTTCTCACTCCACGCTTCGGATGGCCTTCCAGACACTGGAAAATCGCGCTGTGCTCACTGTCGACCGGAAGAATACGGACACCGCGGGACCTGGCTTTTTCCAGCACCAGTTCACCCGCCATAACCATCGTTTCCTTGTTCGCCAGGGCGATATCTCTGCCCGCCTCGACGGCGTCCATCGTGGGCAGCAGGCCCGCCGCCCCGGACATTGCCGAGATGACCATGTCCGCATCTTTCATTACGGCCAGCTCCCGGTATCCCTCCAGACCGAAGAGAACCGACGTTTTTGACGAAGCACCCAGTATGTCGATGAGAGCGGCCGCCTTCTCTTCGTCGGCCACTACCGCCGCCTTCGGCCGGAATCGCTCGATCTGGTTCCGAAGAAGCTCGATATTGTTGTGGCCCGCAAGCCCGATGACGGAGAACCCCGTCTCATCACGGGCGATTACGTCAAGCGCGTTGGTTCCAATTGACCCGGTCGAACCGAGAATAGAGAGTGTTTTCATATTATCAGAAAGAATTGCTTGTAATAGTATACGAAGGGAGCCATGAATATGAACGAATCAAGCCGATCAAGTATACCGCCGTGTCCTGGAATCAGGAAGCCCGAATCCTTGACATTAAACGTTCTTTTAACGGCTGACTCCGACAGGTCGCCCAGTTGTCCGAATATACTTCCCAGAAACCCCATTGCGGCAGCGTGCCCTGCTCCCATCCCCGGCAGAAAAAGTGCTTCGAAGATAACGCAGGCCATCATGCATCCGATAATTCCGGCCGCCGCCCCTTCCACGGTTTTCCCCGCGCTTACCGAGGGCAGCAGCTTCCGCCTCCCCATGAAACGTCCGACATAATAGGCCGCCACATCACTTGAAAAGGCCATGACAATGAGAAAAAATATCCAGGTGATCCCACATCCGTCCATCCTGATAAGAATAAAATGCGACATCGTAACGCCGATAAAAAGCACGCCAAAAAAAATATTTGCCGTGTTTTTCAGCGATGAGCCGCCACTGTCGGTTCGCAGCAGTCGCATCGCCAGAACGGCCGGAATGGACAGGGTGACAGTCGCCATCATGAAAGAACGGTCGCCGGTGAACGCGGAGGCCGCGATTAGCAGGGCGATGACCACGGTAAGACATCTCTCCGTTCGCCGGTCTTTCTCGAACACCATTGTGTTGTATTCAATAATGCCTGCGGTGATGACAGCCGCGATAAACAGCGCAAAGATTAATTCCGAACCGTATCCTATGATAAGAATGAGCAGCGGGACAGCTATGAACGCCGTAAGCCAGCGTTTGAAGTGAGCGTTCATGACTGCGTCACATCCTTGCCAGCTGGTCGCTGGTCAACCCGAAACGTCGTTCACGCCTCTGGTAATCCACAACCGCCTCGATAAAAGATTCGCGAGAAAAATCAGGCCAGAGAATATCGGCGAAATAGAGTTCCGTGTAGGCGAGTTGCCAGAGCAGGAAATTGCTTATTCGGTATTCGCCGCTGGTACGAATGAGAAGGTCGGGATCAGGCATGCCCGCCGTAAAGAGATGCTGTGCGATATGTTCTTTCGTAATATCGGTCGGATCGAGTTTACCCGCTGCGCACTCAGCAGCAATTTCTCTTGTTACTTCAACCAGTTCGTCGCGGCCGCCGTAGCTGAGCGCGAGTGTGAGAACCATGTCGCTGTTGGCCGCTGTTTTCTCGATGATCTCCAGAAGAGTGCGACGTGGTTCATCCGGCAGTGCGTCGATTTTACCAATTGCCGAAAGCCTGATGCCGTTGCCAAGCATTTCATTGAGTTCGCCGCGCAGATATTCCTCGAGCAGCCGCATGAGCGCCTTGATTTCTTCGCTCGGCCTGGACCAGTTTTCCACGGAAAAGGCGTACAGCGTCAGGTATTGAATACCGATCTCGCGCGCCGTTCTGACAATGGTTCTGACGGCGCCGGCTCCCCGCTTGTGCCCCGTCAGCCTGTTCAGCGCGTTCCGCTTGGCCCACCGGCCGTTTCCATCCATGATGACGGCAACGTGCCTGGGCAGACGGTTGATGTCGATTTCCTGCATATGACTCGTAGAGTAATAAAATAATTAATAATTTTTGTGTATCACAGGCAAGACCCATTTTCAATGAATCTTTCCGTCTAATCGGCGGTATGCCCGGGTTATCACAAAAAAAGGGAACCTTCGTTCCCTTCTTGTATGCCGGGTTTCGTACCACCCGCGTTATATTTCCATTATCTCCGATTCCTTCGCGGCAAGGATGGTGTCTGCTTTCTCGATATACTCGTCGGTTATTTTCTGCACTTCGTCCTGCTTCGCGTGGGAATCGTCCTCCGATATATCCCCGTCGTTTTTCATCTTCTTGAGCTCGGTATTGGCGTCACGGCGGGCGTTGCGAATCTGTATGCGGCAGTCCTCGGCCATTTTTTTGACGACCTTGACAAGCTCCTTCCGCCGTTCTTCCGTGAGCGGGGGTATAGTAATCCGTATCACCTTGCCGTCGTTTGAAGGAACCAGCCCCAGTTCTGATTTCTGTATCGCTTTTTCCACTGCGCCCAGCGCCGTTTTATCCCAGGGTGATATAAGGATCGACTGGCTGTCCGGAATGGAAAGCGTCGCCATCTGATTGAGCGGCGTGGGCGTACCGTAGTAATCAACCCTGATACCGTCAAGAAGCGACAATGACGCCCGGCCTGTCCTTACTCTGCTCAGCGACTTCTCAAAAAAGGCGATCGTGTTGTTCATTTTTTCATGCAATTCTTCAAAAACCAGTTCCGTCATGCCGTATCACCTCTCACGAGCGTTCCAATCTTGTGATTACACACCGCCCCCCCGATGTTACCCCGCTTCCCCAGGTTGAAGACTACGATGGGCAGGTTGTTCTCCCGGCACAGCGACAGGGCTGCGGCATCCATAACACGAAGATTCCGCGCGAGTGCCTCTGTGTAGGTCAACGTGTCGAACATGACGGCGTCCGAGTGGCCAACAGGATCTTTGTCGTAGACGCCGTCGACTTTCGTTGCCTTAAGCAGTACATCGGCCTTGATTTCAAGCGCCCGCAGGGCGGCCGCCGTGTCGGTAGTAAAGTAGGGATTCCCCGTGCCTCCCGCAAATATGACCACCCGCCCCGACTCGAGATGCTTGAGCGCCCGTTCCCGAATGAAGGGCTCGGCTACCCGCGGCATTTCTATGGACGACTGGAGTCTCGACGGAATGTCGTGCCGTTCAAAAGCGTTCTGAAGGGCGATGCCGTTCATGACCGTGGCGAGCATGCCCATATAGTCCGCCGCCGCCCTGTCGATGCCTCGCGACACCATTTCGACACCGCGGTAAATGTTGCCCCCGCCGATAACAACGGCCGTCTCGACGGACAATCCACGCAGCACTGCTATTTCTCCGGCGATATAGTCGAGAACCTTTGAATCGATACCGAAGGACGACTCCCCCAGGAGGGCCTCGCCGCTCAGTTTCAGAAGAACACGTTTGTAATGCGGCGTATTCATGGCGGCCTTGTTTCCCACCGCTCTGTTCCGGTCACCGCAGCGCCGGACGAGCAATTATTACAGATCCTCGCCGAGCTGAAACCGTGCGAAACGCCTGACGATGATATTTTCGCCCGAGTTAGCGATCATATTGTTCACCATATCCCGAACGGTAATATCCGTATCCTTGATGAACTTCTGGTCAAGGAGACAGACCTCTTCGTAATATTTTGTCAGTTTTCCTTCGATAATCCTGTCGACTACCTTTTCGGGCTTACCCTCGGCCAGCGCCTGGCTGCGATATATTTCTTTCTCGCCGGCCATTTCGCTTTCCGGTATTTCCTCGGCATTCACGTATTTCGGGTTTGTCGCGGCGATCTGCATTGCAAGGTCTCTCGCCATGGTTTTAAAATCGTCGGTCTTCGCGACGAAGTCCGTTTCACAATTTACCTCCACGAGAACCCCGATACTTCCCTCCATATGAACGTACGACGCGACGGTTCCTTCCTTGGCCGCACGGGACGATCGTTTAGTCGCCGCCGACAATCCTTTTTTTCTCAAGTATTCTATAGCCTTGCCGAAATCTCCATCGGAAGCCTGCAGCGCTTCCTTGCAATCCATCATGCCGGAATTCGTCTTGTCCCTCAGTTCCTTTACCTGTGATGCTGAAATACTCAATGTACTGTTACCTCCTCGATGGTTTCTCCTTCGCCTGATTCGCCCGCGGATTCCTCGCCGCCTTCAGCCGTTTCGGTTCCCTTCGACTCGACACTTTCAGGCACATCATTTTCGGAACCGACGTCCTCTTCCTCTTTGTCGCTTTCCGCCTGAATGCGCTCTTCGAGCCGCCGCTTCCCCTCTTCCACGGCGTCGGCGATTTTCGAGGAAAAGAGCTTAATGGCCCGAATCGCGTCGTCATTCCCGGGAATCACATAATCAATATCGTCGGGATCACAGTTTGTGTCGGTGATTGCCACGATGGGAATTCCCAACCGGCGGCCCTCTTTGACGGCGATGGTTTCCCGTTTCGGGTCAATGACGAAAAGAGCTCCCGGCAGCCTCGCCATGTGTCTGATGCCGCCGAGTACCTTCTGGAGCTTCTCGCGCTCCTTCTGACGTTTCATGATTTCCTTTTTTGGAAAAGAGTTAATAGATTCATCCTCGAACATCTCGTCGATTTTCGTCAGGCGGTCGATGCTCTTTTTGATGGTGGTGAAGTTGGTCAGCATGCCTCCCAGCCACCGCTGATTGACATAGGGCATCCCGCATCGCTCCGCTTCCGTCTTGACCGATTCCTGCGCCTGCCGTTTTGTTCCCACAAAGAGCACACTTTCACCGGCAGCCGCGGTGTCGACGATAAACTTGTAGGCGACCTCAAAAAGCTGTACCGTCTGTTGCAGGTCGACGATGTAAATTCCGTTGCGGGCGCCGAAGATATACTGTTTCATCTTCGGGTTCCAGCGGTTGGTCTGGTGTCCGAAATGGACACCGGATTCGAGCAGCATTTTCATCGATACTTGGGGCACGTTCATTCTCCTTTCGTTGTTTACCCGCCACTTTCGTCGCCTGGAACCGGAACCCGTAAAAGCGGGCACCCCCGGAACCATCGGAAAGTGTGTGTATTTTAGTTTTTGAGGTCGAAGGAACTACCACAGGGAACGGAAATAATCAAGATAAATCATTATTCCGAACGGCTGCGGGGTGAATGGTTCGGCTTAGTCCCGTTTTCCGACCTGCTCTGAAAAAACATTTAAAAAATGAGGATTAAACAATGCCCCTCGTAAGCCGTCGGAGGTCCGGGATCTCCTTCACGTGTGGTACAGCGCGTTTATGTCGACGTAGTCGTGAGTCAGGTCGGAGGCAAATACACGGAATGTTCCCGACCCTTCGGCAAGCCTGAGACGAATGCTGATGGTATTCCGTTTCATTATTTCCTGAAGTTTCTTTTCATTTCCGCCGACGCCTGTTCCGTCGGTGAAAATCAGGCAGTCCTCGAAATACAGTGTGACTCTTCGGGGATCGATGGGAACGCCCGCCGACCCGGCCGCGGATATGATCCGGCCCCAGTTTGCATCACCACCGAAGAACGCCGTTTTTACCAGGTTCGACCGGCCAACCGCGTAGGCTATGCGGCGAGCCTCGGCCCTGTTGCGGGCACCCTCGACGATTATATCGATGAGCTTGGTCGCTCCCTCACCGTCGCGTACTATCATCGCCGCCAGTTCGATCGCCGTTTCGAGCAACGCCTCCTGGAATATCCGTCCGTCGGCGGAACGTGTCTGCAGGGGCCGATTCCCCGCTTTACCGTTGGCGAGTATCAGGGCCGTGTCATTGGTGGACATGCAGCCGTCCACCGTAATGGTGTTGAAGCTCTGGTCCATCGCTTTTTTGAACATCCGACGGAGGACAGATTCGTCAATCGCAGCATCGGTTATGAAGAAAGCAAGCATCGTCGCCATGTCCGGTTCTATCATGCCGGCACCCTTGGCTATACCGCAGAGTGAAACATCTTTTCCATCCAGCGTGAACCGGCGGCCTGCTGTTTTCACGAAGCGGTCGGTGGTACTTATGGCTTCGGCGGCTTCCATGACTCCGTCTGCGCCGCCGCTCAAGCACTCAACCAGTATCGGCGCGCCTTTTTCTATTTTTTTCATCGGCAACCGGCTGCCGATACTGCCCGTGGACGCCACCAGAACGAGTGATTCATCGATGCCCAGGCAGTTTGCTGCTATATCCGCCATTGCGTCTGCGTCCGCTTCTCCCTGCTCACCTGTCGCTGCGTTGGCGCTGCCGCTGTTTATGAATACAGCCTGTGCCTTACCCGAGGCGATTTTTTTCATGTCGTGCACGACCGGCGCCGCTTTAAAACGGTTTGTCGTAAACACGGCGGCTGCCGCTGCCGGTTCCTCGGAAACAATAAGCGCCAGATCTTTTTTACCGTTGCCCTTTATGCCGCAGACGACACCGCCCGCCCGGAATCCAGGTACTTTCAACGGTGACAGGGG
This sequence comes from delta proteobacterium MLS_D, assembly GCA_002030015.1. Taxonomy (GTDB): domain Bacteria; phylum Desulfobacterota; class Syntrophia; order Syntrophales; family UBA2210; genus MLS-D. The sequence continues at coordinate 15,909 of LQBH01000009.1, read as the reverse complement.
ATTTTTCGTTGTCATGTATGCTCCTGCGCACGCCGCCGTCCTTCCGGACGACGCCGGATTATTTTTTACAACCCTGCTCCACAGCAGTGTTTGTATTTCTTTCCGCTGCCGCATGGGCAGGGATCGTTTCTTCCCACCTTTTTCCCCTTGCGGCGGACGGTCGTGGAACGGGCGTCGTGATCTCCGCGGCTCATCACGTATTCCCGTTCTCTCTTCTGTTCCATTTCCGTCAGGTCATCCTCGCGACGCACCTGCACGAGGCACAGCTTTTCAATAGAGCTCGATTTAACGGCCGCCACCATGTCCATGAACATGTCGTAGCCTTCCCGCTGGTATTCCCTTATGGGATCTTTCTGGGCGTATCCTCTGAGTCCGATTCCCTCCTTGAGATGATCCATGGACAGCAGGTGATCTTTCCAGTGACTGTCAAGCGACTGAAGCATTATCAGCCTGGCGATCTGGTCCATTATAGGTTTTCCGAAATCCTGCTCCTTTTTCTCGAAAAGTTTCCGCACCGCACCCATGATCTCGTCGGCCACTCCCTCACGGGTCAGGCCGCCCCTGTCACGTTCTGCAAAACCAGGGCGCAGAGAAAACTGCTTTAACACGAGATCGTCGAGACCCTTCAGGTTCCACTCGTCGGAATGCTGCTTTTCGCCCATAAATGCATCGACCAGGTCTTCGACAAGCTCTTCCGTGATTTCGTAGACAGTACTCCACAGGTCGGTCCCCGCGAGAATATCGCGACGCTGCTTGTAAATGACCTCCCGCTGGCGGTTCATGACGTCATCGTATTCCAGCAGGTGCTTCCGTATGTCGAAGTTCTGCCCTTCCACGCGCCTCTGAGCATTTTCGATCGCCTTCGAAATGAGGCCGTGCTCAATGGGTTCGCCTTCTTCGACACCGATGCGGTCCATGAGTGAGCTTATCCGTTCTGCGCCAAATATCCGGAGCAAGTCGTCCTCGAGGGAAAGGTAAAAGCGTGAAGACCCCTTGTCGCCCTGCCTTCCCGACCGGCCCCGCAGCTGGTTGTCAATGCGACGGCTCTCGTGGCGTTCCGTACCGAGGATATGAAGGCCTCCTATGTCCGCCACTCCGTCTCCGAGCTTGATGTCGGTCCCGCGTCCCGCCATGTTGGTCGATATGGTCACGGCACCCCACTGGCCGGCCTCGGCTATGACTTCAGCTTCTTTTTCGTGGTTTTTCGCGTTCAAAATATTGTGCTTGATGCCGACCTTCTTTAAGTGTTTGCTCAAAAGTTCTGATTTTTCGATGGAAATGGTTCCCACCAGAACGGGCCTTCCGATGTTATGCAGTTCGTGGATTTCCTCCACAATGGCATCGAACTTTTCTTTTTCCGTCTTGTAGATCACATCGGCATGATCGACGCGGATCATGGGCATATTCGTGGGAACCACCACGACCTCGAGGTTGTATATCTTTTTGAATTCAGTTGCTTCCGTGTCGGCGGTCCCCGTCATGCCTGCCAGTTTCTCGTACATTCTGAAATAATTCTGGAAAGTTATCGAGGCGTAGGTCTGATTCTCCTGTTCAACCTTGACGTGTTCCTTCGCCTCCAGCGCCTGGTGCAGGCCGTCGCTGTAGCGGCGACCCGGCATAACACGACCGGTGAATTCATCGACGATAACGACCTGGTTGTCTTTCACGAGATAATCCACGTCCCGCTTGAACAGCGTATGGGCTTTCAGGGCCTGGTTGACGTGGTGCAAAATCTCGATGTTACGGGGATCGTAGAGATTCTGAACTTTCAGCAGTCCTTCAACCTTCGCAACGCCTTCCTCGGTCAGCACGACCGTTCGACTCTTCTCGTCGATGGAATAATCGGTTTCTTTCTGCAGACTCGGAATAACCCTGTTGATTCGAACGTACTTGTCGGTGGATTCTTCGGATGGACCGGATATGATAAGCGGCGTTCGGGCCTCGTCGATCAGAATGCTGTCCACCTCGTCGACAATTGCGTAGTAAAAATCGCGCTGCACGTAATCGTCAATGGAAAACTTCATATTATCGCGAAGATAGTCGAATCCGAACTCGTTGTTAGTCCCGTAAGTTATGTCACTTTGGTAGGCGTTTCTTCTGGCGACGTCGTCCATGCCGTGAACGATATTTCCCACGGAAAGACCGAGAAAGGTGTAGATCGGTCCCATCCATTCTGCGTCGCGTCGTGCCAGGTAATCGTTGACGGTGACCACGTGCACTCCCCGCCCGGTCAAGGCGTTGAGATACACGGGCATCGTTGCGGCAAGGGTTTTCCCTTCGCCCGTTTTCATTTCCGCGATCTTTCCTTCATGCAGGACAAGGCCGCCCAGTACCTGCACATCGAACGGCCGCATACCCAGGGTTCGGTACGCTGTCTCGCGGACCACGGCGAATGCTTCCACCAAAATATCCTCCAGGTCCGCCCCCTGGTCGAGTTTTTCCTTGAAGCGTGCCGTGGCCCCCTTCAACTCGTCATCGGAAAGCGCCTGTATAGACGGCTCCAGCTCGTTGACTTCATTCACGTACAGCCACAACCTCTTTAATTCCCGGTCGTTTTTGCTGCCGACAATTTTCTTCATCAAATAATTGAACATATACCCCTCATAAAAAAGCCCGGCGTCAATACACGCCGGGACGGATCACGCTCAAAACCGCGGACCGCTCTTTTCCCTTCCGAAGAAACGTTAGAAGAGATAGCGTCGCGGATTCACGTACTCTCCGTCGACCATGACACCGTAGTGGAGATGGGGCCCGGTGCTGCGCCCGCTGTTTCCCACGTGACCAATGACATCCCCCCGTTTCACGATCTGCTCGGCTTCCATGATCTGGTCGCAAAGATGACCATAAATTGTCACAGTCCCGTCGCCGTGATCGATCCATACATAATTGCCAATATACCGGTTGCTGCCCGCTTTACTCACTATCCCGTCAGCAGGAGCGACTATCTCCTTGCCGTGACGGGTCGCTATGTCGATGCCGTTATGAAATTCCCGTCGACCGGTAAAAGGAGATTTTCGATAACCGAATTCAGAGGTTACCCATCCGACGACCGGCCATATCGACGGCGTGCGGGCCAGTATCGATTGCTGCGTTTTCAGATACTCAACAAGCTCCCGAAAACTTCGCTCGCGTTCCGATGTTTCTTCGAGCAGCTGATCGATGTCCCGCTGAATTTCATCAATCAGATCAGACTCCATGGACGATATTCTGGATTCGGGCGTTTCCTCGTCGGGGATCGAACCACCAACGCCGAAGAGTCCCTCCTCCTCTTCCTCTGGCACTTCAAGGTTCGACATGATCCTGATTTTTCGATCGAAATCATTGAGTTGGGCGATCCGCTTTTCAAAGCAGTCCACCTTTCTCATCAGCACCCGAAGACTATCGCCCTGCTTCTGGTTAGCTTCCTGAAGTTCGTCGATAAGCGCGAGGTTTTTTCGGTTTTCAACATACTCGCTTGCCAGGTAGGCGGTGGCGGCGAGAGCAGCTATAAAGAGACAGATAACTCCCCGGATGAGTACGGTCGATATTTTAACTTCGCGGACAGTGCCCTGACCCTGCGGAATAATCAGAAAGGTGATTCGTCCTCTTTTCATCTTCCTTCCTTTACACATGCCGGACGTCGCGACGACTGTTCACCTCTGCAGAATACTTGAACCGCGCTGAACGACTCTCTCAGGTGATTCGAGGGAGTAAACAAAAACCCGCCCGCTACACCCGGCACATGGTACGTCATCCATTTTATAGTACGGAAAAGAGCTTGTGGCCGCTACTTCCTCTGTTCAACCATTACGAGAGGATCGCCCACATCAACATCGTCACCGGGAGATACCAAAATTTCCGTTACTTTGCCACTAATTTTCGATTCAACGTTATTCAGCATTTTCATGGCTTCAAGAACAATAAGTACCTGTCCGGCCGCGATATCTTCACCTTCATTGGCGGGAACAGCGTTTACGACTCCCTTGAGAGGTGATCGTACATCCCCGGATTGTGCCAGTTCATTGATTTCTTTCGCCGTCAATGTGCGTTTCCGCTCACCCGTCTCCCCTTCCTGTTCCATTTCCGTGAGGATCGGTTCAGGGTGGTGATCCACGATCAGGTAGGTTACGGCATCGCCCGCCTTGGTCCTGCGCATGGGACCGATTTCAATAATGTGGTTTTTTCCGAAATAATCCGTGAATTCAAAGACATCTCCCAGATTGAACCCGCCTCTTCTGAACCATATCTTCGGTGGCAGCACCCATGTTTTTCCGAACTGCTCTTCGAATTTAAAAAATGCGACGGCATCGTTCGGATGCTGCAGGTAAAGCACCAGCTCGTCATCCGTTGCAGGGCGGCCGAGCCGTTTTTCAAGAACCCGCCGCTCAATGTCGATATCGATATCGGTAATCTGCTGGTAGCCCTTTTCTTCATCAACGATTGTCTTCCAGTCGGAACCGAAAACCGCTTCGTATATCTCGTCCGACGGCCAGTAGAAGGGAAGATCGCCGTATCGGCCCAGCATGAGATTTTTCAAGTCGTCGTTTGCGTTCACATAACGTTTTCCCTCGAGGACATTATTGACTGCGGTTGTCCACAGTATCTGCGATCCCGGCGTCACGCTCCACCAGTTGCCAAGTTCCCGCTGTACTTGAGGAAGTTCATGCTGAAGAATTTCCGGCATTTGTTCGAGAAACCCGCCCTTCGTCGCCTGCTCGAAACTTGAACCCGTCGCGCCGCCGGGCAGCTTGTGCGTCTGCGCCGTCGGATCGAAGCCGAAAAACTGCGATTCGAAATCACTGTAATATTTCCGCTCGGGCCGCAGACGGTTTGAAGCATCGATCAGCTTCTGCCTGTCCAGACCGGCTGCTCGATATCCGTAATCGTTAAGCGTGTCAACCACGGAGAGCAGCGGCGGCGGACCGTAGAAACCGGTTAGCGCGTGATCGGAAGCATCGATAATTTTTGCGCCGTTTATGACGGCCTCGATAATTCTGCCGATGTCGTTACCGTCAGTATTGTGGCCATGATAGTGAATAACCAGATCCGGAAATACGTCGACAATGGACCTTACCAGTTCCCCGATTCTTCGGGGTGTTCCGAGCCCGCCGTGGTTCTTAATACAAAGGATTATATCCTTACCCGTTACGTCAATTATTTCTTTTACTTTTTCAACATAATATTTATCGGTATGTTCCGGACCCGTCGAAAAACAGATAGACGGCTCGAGAACGCGGTTTGCCTTTTTCACCTCTTCGAACACAGCTTTCATGTTGGGAATATAGTTGAGGAAATCGAATACGCGCCAGACATGAACATACCGGGCAAAGCTCTCCACCGTCATCCTGACCACGTTGTCGGGATAGGGGCGGTATCCAAAAAGGTTGATCCCCCTGCAGAGTGTCTGGAACATCAAATCCGGCATGACGCTGCTCAGGATCTCCAGTTTTTCAAGTGGATTCATCTGTTTGCGGAGCATGTCCACGTGAACGGAGGCGCCCCCCGTTATTTCGAGCGAAAAAAACCCCGCTTCGTTGCGTTCCCACGACACCATTATCTGCGTGTGAGGCATGATGCGGTTTTTAAAGTCTGACTGTGAGAGATCCCGCTCCGTGTTGGTGACATAATATCCCTCCGTCCGCCGGACTTTATCGAGAACGGCGGCAACGCCCTTTTCTTCAAGCTCTTTCGGAGTAATTCGTTCTTCTATACTGAAATTATTATTATCGCTCATGTACAATCCTGTAGGTATCGTTCCCTGCCGTTAATAAGCATAGGGATTTATTTTCTTTGCGTGAATTTCCGCGATTAAACGCGACAGTTTCGCCACTTCCCGTTCCCTGTCCGGGTAATCGAAAATTTCCGGGTGTTTTTCCAGATAGGATGTATCGAACACTCCCTGCATGAAATCCGGCTCGTCACAAATCGACAGGTAGAAAGGAATCGTCGTTTTCGGTCCCACGATCAGGAAGTCGTTCAGGGCGCGCCGCAACCGCTGCACCGTCTGTTCCCAGTTATACCCGCGGACAGTCATTTTTACGAGCAACGAGTCGTATTCCGTCGGTACCTTGTAACCCTGGTAGGCGATACCATCGAGCCGTATGCCGGGCCCGCCGGGTGACTGGTAGACAGCCACCTGTTTGCCGCCTTCAGGCATAAAATTATTTTTCGGATCTTCGGCATTGATGCGGACCTGTATTGCCTTGCCCAGCATCTCAGAGGGAACTTCCGTCAAATTCAGCTGTTTGCCGTTGGCTATTTCTATCTGCTCCCTGACGATATCGACGCCGGTGAGAACTTCCGTTACGGTATGTTCCACCTGAAGGCGGGTGTTCATTTCCATAAACCAGAACTCGTTGGTAGAGGAATCAACAAGAAATTCGACTGTTCCGGCACTCCGATAACCGGCATTCCTGGCCGCCTCCACGGCTGTCTCGCAGATCCTCTCGGCCACATCAACCGGGAGTTCGGCGGGCGCCACCTCGAGAAGTTTCTGGTGACGTCGTTGAATCGAACAATCGCGGGTCCCCAGGTGCAGCACCGTTCCGTGATCATCGGCAAGAATCTGCACTTCCACGTGTCGCGGTTCAATAATGCATTTTTCCACGTAGACACGATCATCGTTGAAAGCGGATTTGGCTTCCGCCATTGCGGCGGGAATCTGGGCGACCAGTTCTTCCCGGTTCGTTATTTTTCGAATGCCCCGCCCACCGCCTCCGGCCGATGCTTTCAGCATGAGAGGATAGCGGTGTTTTTCAGCGAACTCCAGGGCCTCCCGGACACCTTCATCACCATGCGACAGATCCGACGTCCCGGGTATAAACGGAATTCCCGCTTTTTCCATGATGCCGCGGGCCACGACCTTGTCACTCAGATTGCACATAACGTCGGGCGGGGGACCGATAAAATTGACCCCCGCCTTCTCGCATGCCTCTGAAAAATTGGGATTTTCGGAAAGAAAACCGTAACCCGGGTGAATCGCGTCGGCTCCGCTGACCCTCGCCGCCCAGAGAATACGATCGATATCCAGATAATCTTTACGGGGTCCGTCACCAATTAAAATCGCCTGGTCGGCAAAACGGATGAACAGGGCGTTGGAATCGGGCTTCTCGTAAACGCTGACCGCCGTCATGCCCAGTTCTTTCACGGTTCGTATGATGCGAAGGGCTATTTCGCCCCGGTTCGCGACAAGTATCTTTTCTATTTTTTTACTTTTTCCCATTGATTACTCTTTTATTTAACTTTTTTCGGAAGTGCGGAATACTACACATATTCGTAAGGACTGTCAAGTTGCATCAACTGCATGCATCAACTGCAATCTCAACAACTGCGGCCCGGGGGTTATACCGTTTACCGCCGGTCATTTCGTTCCGGGTATTATTTTTTCGGGGGTGAGAATGACATCCACAGGCAACCTGAGAGTCCTCAGGAGGATACCGGTAACAGGTTTTGAAATGGTGTCCAGCGGCGTAATCCTGACCGAGGGATCGCTTATGTCGCCCTTTACCTCGGCGCCGATCACGACAAGCCGTTTTTCTTCGCCCAGGAGAATCCAGTTCACGACAGGTATGAGGTTTATGATCCTGTCTACGGTTTCGAGAGGTTGAATTACGACGACCGCGTCTATCACCGCTTCGTTCAGTCGGTAGTGACCAACTGCCGACATCTGGATCGAAGGGCTTTCCAATCGAAAATCATCGAATGAGGCCACTCCGTCTCGAATGGCCACTTGGGCGGTAATTGAGGTAAAAGTGAAACCTTCATCGCCGAATCCCACCCGGTCGCTGGTTAAAAGCCGATAAATATTGGTAACGGTAAATATTTTCGATATGACGGCGTATTGCCGCAACCGGCCTTCCGTTACTTTGACGGACAGATCGCCATTGAGAGCGTTCAGTTCCCCGTTAAGATGGCCTTCCAGGGACAAAGCGCCGCCCAGGCCGCTCTTTCCCGTCGGCGATAACGCCCTCAAAATCCCGGCCGCATCGTGGTTCTTCAGGTCAACGACCAGATCTAGGCTGCCGCTTCCATCCCGACCGATTTCTACCATCCCTTTTACGGATCCCGAATCCGTCAGACATTCCATTTTATCAAGGCGAAACGTTTTTTCATCAAGCATCGCCCCCGCATTGATAGTATTCACGGGAATTCCTCGTATGGTCACGTTCGTTGCGATAATATCAGCATCCATTCCAAATCCGCCCGGTAATGCGAACGATGGTCTCAACACATCGCCGATCGAGGCACCGTCGATCACCAGTGATCCTAAAAAATGACGGGGCGCCGATATCGTAAGACGTCCCGTTGCTTCCGTGGTCGTACCGTTCCGGTTTATCGAAAATCGGGTCGTTTCGCAGATTTCTTCATCCGCCGTTACTGTTCCGTCCAGAACAAGCGCCTCGTCCCCGAAAAGAAGGTGAGCGTTTCCACAGGTCAACCGTCCGTTCAATAGCCGGAACCCGCCGGCCTTTTCCGTTTCAACGGCTATGACGGCCTGCCCCGCAACTGTTCCTTCAAGAAGATGAATCCTGTTATCGGAACCGCTTTCCACCTCGGACAAATCGAGTTCACCGGAGAAAATGACACGACCTCCCTCGTTGCTGAACGTCCCCCCGGCAATCACCGTCCCGGCTGCCGTAACAAAACGGACGCGCTCCAGTTCAATGCCGGGGTCGGGTCCGGCGATCAGGCGCATGAATCCTGACCCCTCCATTATATCATCTCTCGGTCCGAAGACTTCGCCGTTCACTCCCAGTTTGTCAGCTTTCAGGGTGACCGTCCCCTCGATTGCGCCTTTCCTGCCTGTTCCGCAGAAAAATGCCCTCGCGCCTTCTGTTTCCACGACGTCGCCGGGGACCGAAAGGTCGGGCAGCGAAAAGGAAATGTCGTACGTCCCATCGCCAAGTGGATCGGGAATGTCCAGTTTCAGCGACTCCACTAAAAAGCCGCCCGCATGGCCATCAGCCGTTACCCTCAGCGGTGTATCGTAGTCTTTTTTCACCGCCACCCCGGACACCGATGTAAAACGCTGATCCCGCCACCTGAATGAACTTTCCTTCAGGCGCACTTCTCCCCTGATCTTCGTGGGTTCCGGAAGCGACGTATCCGTTTCCGTTTCCACGCGGCCGCCGATGCGCCCTTGTTCCGGGCTCGAAAAGGAATCGAAGAGAGAGTACAGTTCATCGGGCACCATGGAGGCCTGCCAGGCCGTTACGAAATCTGCGAGTTTCATATCGTCGATAAGCAACGACAGCGACAGGCGCATATCGTCATTCGTTATATCGTGAAACACCAGGTCAAGGCTGTCGATGATCGACGATCCCGCCCGTGCGGCGAGATCTCGAAAGGCAAGTGTGCCTTCCGAAAATTCGACACTGCCCGAGACATCCTCAACGATGCTGTCGTCGTGACCGGCGCAAAAACGCTGGCCCGACAATACTCCTTCGACAACAAGACCCCTGGTGACATCTTTTCCGGAAGCCAGCCCGCCCAAGGTTCCCTGATAGCGCAGATTCGTTATGGTTACCGTTCCCCCGCGTATCTGATCGCATAACAGGTGCGACAACCATTCGGGAAAATGCCGTGTGGGCAGTTTACTTACGAAACGTTCATAATCAAAGGAACCGGTTTCCATACTCACCCGCAGCAGAATTTCCGGCAGTGCAACGGTCCCTTCCGGTTTTTCCAGAATCGCTTCACCGAGAAGGTTGATAAGCGGCGTGCTGATCGCAAGATCGTCGATGTGAAGGCGATCATGATCGAAACCCGCCGTGAATGACAGGTCCACCCGTCCAATCTCCTCCGTCCACCAGGAAAGAAAAACATCTTCGATGCTTGTCTCACAGGATATACTTCTTCCATCCCTGTTTATTTCGGCGGTGAGGTTTATCAGTGAACTTTTCCCGAAACCCGTCAGGATTTCACCGATTCCGACGTTGATCAGGGCCCCGCCGCCCCGCCAGGCGCCGTCCCGTTTTTCAAGGTCAATGGAGGCCTTTCCCCCGAGCAGATCAGCCGTCAGCCGGCGGGTATCATTATCGAATATCGCCTCGACGCGCTCCACGACGACGTGATTTGATTCAGGACCAAAAACAAGCGTTCCTTCACGGATATGAAGCCCGGGCAACGTGTCACCACCAGCGGCGCCCGGAATGGATACCGGGGCGCGAACCTCGACCACGGGACGCTCAAGTTCGATATATACAGGTACAATTTCCCCCCGCAACAGGGAAAAAAGAGACAGGCCGATAACTGCCTTGTCGCTTATCATGCTGCCGACAGCGGGATTCTTCACCAACAGCTCTGTCATTGTTACTTCCGGCCCGCCGCGCAGAGAAAGGGACACCTCAGCTATTGAAAACTCGCTGTCGAATCGCCGTTCGAGCCGCCCTTCAAGGAACGAGGCCAGCCTTTCGGACGTCAACGCGGCGCGTACATGGACCCCCGTCCAAATCCCCACCATCAGGACAAACAGGAGGAATACGGGAACAGCGATCCGGGTCGGGCGAAGGGTCATGACAGTTTCTTCAATTCCTCGACAAATACGTCAAACGTTGTATCGTCATAGAGCACGAAACGCACTTCCTCGATCCCCGAATGTACTTCCAGAAAATTTTTTACTGTTCCCAGCGCGATGGAAGCAGCCTCACCAAGCGGATACCCGTAGATTCCGGCGCTTATAGCCGGGAATGCGACGCTCTTCAAATTTTCTTCCAGTGCGAGAGTGAGACTCGCGCGGTAAGCACGTTTCAGAAGTTCCGCCTCTCCTTTTCCTCCTCCACGGTAAACAGGCCCGACCGTGTGAATAACCCGGCGTGCCTTCAATTTTCCGCCGGTTGTTATGACTGCCTGGCCTGTGGGACAATGCCCGATCGCACGACACTCCTCCATGATGGCGCTTCCGCCTGCCCGGTGAATGGCCCCGTCGACACCGCCGCCTCCCCGCAACCCGGAATTTGCCGCGTTGACGATGGCATCCGTGCTTTCATTCGTTATGTCTCCCTGGACCAGGACGATCCTTGAATCATTCACACTCAATTCCATTTATCGTTCCTCCTGTTCCGGATTTGTTACATAACCCTGCCCTGTCTCTTCGCCGTGACGACCGGTCCGACGGTTCTGCGAAAGACGACAGCCGGGCAGTGTTCAACCTTCTGCTGTTGCCTGACTATACAGATTTTACCGGTTTATTTCAAAGAATCTCCTGTTGACGCCGACCAGGCCGCCACGCCTTTTCGTGTTGAAAAGAGACACCATACGTGATAGTCGCTGTTACGTAATCCCCGATATTTACGGGGCGGCCGGAGCACGATAGACGTCGACGGATGGTTCGTGCGCTGCAACGGTCGAGCTCGACCGCCGGGAAACAGAAAACATCGAAACCGTCGGGCGGCAAGAGCATCATCTTGCCCGGCGTCAGGACAATGATCGTCGACGGATACGAGAAGACACGGGAAGAAATTCTCAAAGAACGGGCCGACGTACTCAGCAACGCCGGCAGGGCGGTTTCGGATGTCCTGGAGAAAATGGATGTGCTGGAACGATCCATCAACGACAAGCTCGACATTCTCCAGTCAACCGGGGAACCGGGCCTTACAGCCGATCAGGTCGATACAATAAACAGGGAAATACAGCGCTACAACACTGTCAGGAAACAGGCGCAATTAAGATATTATTACCTCATTGTGACAAGGGAGGCTCTGGGTCTGCGGAAACATACCTGGGTTGAAAAACTGTACCGGGTACCGCCGTGCAGAAAGCCCCTTGATGTCGCTGTCGCGGTGAAGGCGGAGGAAACCACGTTCGATGGACAAATATAAAAAACAGCGGGCACGGATGCTTGAACGGCAAATTCGCGCCCGCGGGATTTCCGATGAACGGGTTTTGAAGGTCATGGAAGAAATCCCCCGCCATTTTTTTGTGGACGAGGCCTTACTCGACCAGGCCTACAACGACAATCCACTTCCCATCGGCGAGCGGCAGACCATATCGCAGCCCTATATCGTCGCCCTTATGACGGAGGCACTCGAACTGACCGGTTCCGAAAAAGTGCTTGAGATCGGGACGGGGTCGGGCTATCAGACAGCCGTCCTGTCACGCCTCGCCGACCGTGTGATCTCGGTGGAAAGAATATCTTCGCTGGCCGAGAAAGCGCGGAAAATACTCGAAAGTCTCAAATGTTTCAACGTCCTTATCGCGGTCAGCGACGGCAGCTTTGGCTGGAAAGACGAAGCTCCTTATGACGCAATCATCGTCACAGCAGGGGCCCCGGACATTCCGCGCACCTACATCGAACAGCTTGCACGGGGGGGGCGGCTCGTAATACCCGTCGGCGACGCGCACGGGCAGAAACTTGTAAGGGTTTTACGAGGCACAGTGTCTGACGACCTGGAATACGAAGACCTGGGAGGATGTCGTTTCGTCAATCTGATCGGCGAATATGGATGGAAAGGCTGAATCGATCCATGATCAGAAGGCTCTACGACTGGGTGCTCCACTGGGCCGAAACACCCTACGGTTCGTGGGCGCTTTTTTTTCTCGCCTTCGCGGAATCAAGTTTTTTCCCGGTTCCCCCCGATGTTCTTCTCATCGCGCTTGCTTTGTCCATACCCGCGCGGGCCTTCAGGTACGCCCTGATATGTCTCGCGGGATCGGTGGTCGGCGGCGCCGCGGGATACGCCATCGGGTACGAGTTCATGGAAACGATTGGACTAAAAATCATTACGTTCTATGGACTCGGCGCCAGGTATGACCAAATCGCCGACCTTTATAACCGGCACAACGCCTGGGCCGTTATCGTGGCGGGATTCACGCCCATACCGTATAAAGTATTCACGATCGCCGGTGGCGCTTTTAAAATAGACTTCGCAATATTTATGGCCGCCTCCGCCGTCGGTCGGGCGGCCAGATTTTTCCTCGTCGGGGCGCTTATTTATCGATACGGTGAAGGTATTCGCAGGTTTATCGAACGATACTTCAACCTTATGACCATTCTGTTCACGGTGCTGCTTATCGGTGGATTTTTGGTCCTTTCACGTTTATTATAAGTGGTGATGCGAAGAATTACGCGAATTCATGTACTTGCCGCAATTTTTTTAGCGGTGTTGACGGCGGCCGCGGGCTGTGCCACGACTGAACGCGTCAAGGGCGTCTATCACCGGGTCCAGCCGAATGAGACGCTGTCTGAAATCGCCCGCCTTTACGACACGACGCCGGAAAACATAGCCCGGGCAAACAATATTCACGACGTTCACCTTGTTAAAAAAGACAGTGTGTTGTTCATTCCCGACGCCGCTGCACCGCGAAGGCTGGAAAGAACGGAGGCCGTGAAGAAACAGTCGGCGGCGCCGGCTGCGGTACAGGAACAAAACCTCGCCCCTTCATTGAAGCGTGAAGCTTCTCCTCCTCGGGACCGAGACGTTCACGCTGAAAAAAAGGCGAGTACGGAACTGAAGAGACAACCGAATCACGTCGACACTCCCCCGCGTTTCCAGTGGCCCTTTTCCGGCACCGTCACGTCGCGGTTCGGCGCCAGGCCGGACGGTATTCGGATGAACGGCATCACCTTTGAATCGAAGAACCCCGACCCGGTCACGGCTGTGGAGGAGGGAACCGTCCTTCACTCCGCTCCCATAAAATTTTACGGTGAAACGATAATCATCAGGCACGGCGCCGACTACATGACGATATACTCCCAGTTGGAGAACAGGGATATTACCACGGGTCAACGGGTCTCCCGGGGTGAAATCATCGGCATTCCAGGCAAAAATGAAGAAAAGGGAAACTACACGTTGTATTTTGAAATGAGACGAAACAATCGTCCGGTTGACCCTTTAAAATACCTGCCGAAACGGTGACAGGCGAAAAACAGCCGATTGTTCGGCAGTGATCCGCCGGGAAGGAATTGAACATGAAACTTATTGACGACCTCTATGTGTACGAATGGAACAACCCCTTCGAAAACAACTGCAACAGTTATTACATTGCGGGCGGCGTGAACGCCCTCATAGACCCCGGTTTGTCTGATTTCCTTCCCGATCTGCTGGTGCGCCTGGAGGGGGACGGCGTCACCCGGGACGACATCGAGTATGTCATCAACACCCATTCCCATCCCGATCATTTCGAAGCTTCCGAAATATTTGCCTCGGAGGGAAGGTCCGCCGTCTGCATGCTGCGGGAAGAAATCGATTTTTACAACGAAATGGGCAGGGAAATGTTCGACCTGTTCGGATTCCCGGCTCCCGACGTCCCCATCCATCACGTTCTGGAAGCCGGTCCCGTCGAATTCGGCGGCGAGCCCTTCGAGATCATTCATGTCCCGGGTCACTCTCCTGGCTCACTGGCCCTTTACTGGCCCGCGAAAAAGGCCCTTTTCTGCGGAGATGTCGTTTTTAACCAGAACGTCGGACGCACCGACTTTCCCGGCGGCAACACGCAACTCCTGAAAGATAGTATTCAGCGCCTGTCCCGGCTGGATATCGACTATCTGTTGCCCGGTCATCTCAATATCATTCAGGGTAAAGAAGCAGTAAAACGGAATTTCGAAATTATTTCAAAACACATTCTCGTGTATCTTTAACCATGAGGACTTTTATCACGCTCCGAATCAAGCGAAAGGAAGGATATCCCTAGAGCCTGGACAGGGGACGCTCCCTGCCCGTTGCAGCTTCCACGTATTGAATGGAGACAACGACCCAGTCATCACCGCTTCGTTTCATATACACGGCAACCCTGGCGGAACCTGCGGTTCCCGCCAGGTTCATTTCTATTCTCGCCAGTTCTTCTCTTCCCGATTTCTTTGCGAACTGTATATGGACTACCTCGACCGAGAGGTCACTCCCCGTCACTGAGGCAATCACGTCATTTTCGACGATGGCGGTTCTTGCCGCTTTTACCGCATCCGCCGTCTTGACACGACCATACATGCTCATAAACAGAGAAACGACCACGGTGATCGTGATCACCAGCATGAGGATCGCCACGAATATCGTAAACTTCTTCGACGCCGGCGGCAGCACCTCTGGAGCTTCCTCATATCCCGCCGTCTCATCCTCTTCGAAGGGATAATTCTCCAGAACAGGCACCGCCTTCGATGGCTCCATGTCCCGATGAAACAGGTTGCCTTCATGTTTCGCGTGAATTCTTTCTGCCCCGTGGACTCCCGTCGTTCCGGTCTCTATGCTCGTTCTCGAACCGCATTTTTCGCACAGGATTTCAAGGATCGGTTCCCGGAATAAAGTTTTTTTCACTTTGTTCGGGTGCCCGCATTGTGAACAAACAACTATCATGCCGCCATCCTTTTTCTTTCTTCCCATCCTGTTTTATTACAGTTCTAAGATAGAATCAGGCCCTGCCCGCTGGTCCATTTTCTATCATTGTATTTCTCTAAATCCATCGTTCGTCCAGAATCTCCGTCATGGTGCTACCCCGACGCTTAACCTTCCCGTTTCGCTTTCTGCATCACGTCCCGGACTTTCTGCGACAGTTGCGCCAGCTGGAAAGGTTTCTGCAGGAAGCCGGCGCAGCCCCGGTCCATGATTGTTTTGGCCTCCCCGTTGAGACTGTAGCCGCTGGACAGGATGATCCGGACCCGGGAATCGATCGCCCGCAGCCGGTCGAAGGTCTCGCTTCCCGAGAGACCGGGCATGATCATGTCCAGAATCACCAGGTCGATCTCGCGACCCTTTTCTTCGTAGAGTGCCACCGCCTCGCGGCCGCCGGAGGCGGTATGCACCCGGTACCCCAGCGATTCGAGCAGTTCACGGCTTACTTCCAGCACCATCGCCTCATCGTCGACCAGGAGGATCGTCCCGTCGCCCCGGTGAATCACCGCCGCCGACGGATCATCCGATTCGTCGGCAACCGCCTTCTCCGATGCCGGCAGGTACAACGAAAAGGTCGTCCCCCGGCCCGGCTCGCTGTACACGTTGA